>JANXCQ010000001.1 GCA_025060195.1 Gemmatales bacterium
TCCTTGTTCAACACCAACCGATAGCTCATCTTCCAAATCGGATTCTCCTGCAGATAACTCACCCGCACCGTCCGCTTGCCTTCACCGCTGAAAATCACCGACACGGTCTTCTTCTGCGTGTCATGGGCGTAGGCCAAGGTCTCCAACGCCCGTCGAAACTCCGATTCGATCACCGGATTGAGAAACCGAATCCGCTGAATGTCTGCCAACTTGACCGAACGCACTCCCTCGGCACACCAGAGATTGAGCACATCCACATCAATCGCCGTGTTACCTGCTGCCTGCTTCTGCTTCTCTGTGCCGAGAATCGCTCCCGTGATGGTACCCGGTTGCGTTACCGCCGTTTGTTGCAACGTCACTTCCACGCGCTCGCCACGGGCCTGTGTCAGGATCTGGGCCAAACTGGGATTACCGTTGAGATTGATGGCAAAGCTCTGCAAGGTCTTTTCCACAGGGTCTTGGCTATCGTAGGTAACGGTCGTCACCGTGCCGCCGCCCAGGTCGTTGGCCACCAGGCTCTTGAGCACGTCGTTGATATGCTCGGGCCGAAAGCTGAAATCCGCCCGCACCGTGCCCTCGACTTGGCCCTCCCGCACGAAATGGCCCACGCCGGCACTGAAGAAAGTCACGCGGGTCAACGGCAAGGGAACAGCTGGCTCTTTGAGTTGTGCTGCGGGTGTCGCTCCCGCCACCAGTTGTCCTTGACCTTGGGCCTGGCTGCGCTGATGCAGCCAGAACATTCCGCTAAGCAGGCTGAGTCCCGCTCCCAGCACCGCCCCCGCCCAAATCAGCTTCTTCCGCATTGGTGACCCTCCATTTGTCTTGTCGTACCAATTTGTTACATTTCCCCATTGCAAGGCTGCCAATTCCTGCCAATAAGACGAGTCACGGCCATAAAAAGTTTGGCTATTTCATGCATGCGATGCAGAGCCAAAACCATGCTCGTAGCGCACCATCACTTCGGGAAAAACTCTCCGCGAGAAGTCCATGCCGTTCGGGAGAAGCTTCGTTAGGCTTAGACGTAAGGACGAATCGCTCGACGTCGCTTAGCAAGTGGTGGGCGAGGCTTGCTAACCGAAGACTGCGGCGCTACTTTCAGGGTCGCTCGACGGTGTTTCCACAGCTGTTAGGTCGCCCGAGAGTTTAGCCCAGGCTTTTGGCTTAGTGCAACTGGTAGCGCATGGTTGGATCAGGGACCTAATGGATCTTTATGCCTTTATGCTGCAACGGCGGCGAGACCATCGCTAGGACGCCCATATGAATTCGAAACCTGATAGCAGTGGCGCAAGCAACGATGTTGCCTGAATCATAGAGGTAACCATTTCGTCTCCGACGCGCCAATTGTTTAGCATTACGGCTATGCCGGGCTTATCGTGTTCATTGCCTGGGGCCAATGGCCACCTGCATGTTTCCTCCTATCGGCGACTGCGCGCTTCTGGGCAAATGCTCAGCTGCGTTCCTGAGAGGCTCCACTCGGAAGTCTTATTGCCTATGGCTCACCATTCGCTGGGATGGTATGGACCGGACGACTCCCACGAAAAGCAGGCTAGTATGTCGAAGATTCGCTTGGAGGCCTTGTCTACGAATAATACTTACTCCTGGCTCGCTACGCTTAATAAGACCATTGTCAGACACTTTAAGACTCGGCACGGTCGAGATTTGGTTAGTTGGAGGTCAGGCTCACCTGTTTGTTTTTATTCCGAATCGAACAAGCTCGGATCAACCTTTTCCGCCAGCTGAATGGCGCCGGGGGGATTCGAACCCCCACCCGCCTTGCGGCGGAGCGGATTTTAAGTCCGCTGTGTCTGCCTATTCCACCACGGCGCCTTGACGCTGCGATATATTTGCCCTACAAGGGGCGGTAGAGCCTTGCTTCGTGGGGGCGGAGGATTGTCCATCGAACTTTATTGTATCCTACGCGAGCCAATCGTCGCGCGAAATTGTGTAGTACAGTAAGCCGACCTCCATGGAGCAGTCGTCTTCGAAGGTGGAATAGCAGCTGTGGCTGCCATTGCTCATCGGGACATAAGATGGAGCGGTTGCTGGAACTGCGCAGTGGGCGAGTTGTACTCTGCCTCACGATAATTCAGACGTTAGCGTAATCCGTTGGCTTCAAACGTTCAATAGTTTATGAAGGGGTCGCACGTGTGTAAGGTTGGCCCCCTTTTTCTCGGTCTGAAACTATGGGAGACCGTGCCTGCCAATCAAGTTGGCGCCTGTGAACGCAGACTACAACTGTTTCACGGACGCATTATAAGTGTCGTTCCACTAAGGAAGACTCTTATTTTCTTGGGTAAACCGATCGGAAGTGCTCCTTGGAGCAGGGACACGAAACGCAAACTTTCCGGCCGTTGGTGCGTAGACTGTTAGCGGACGCATCGACCAAAGGGCGCGAACTCGTATCAGTCCGAATGCGTAGTATAAAATGCTAACTGGTTGCTATTGATTGGGTGCGACATGCGTATACAATTTTTGGCAGGAAGCCGATAATTATGAGTGGTGTCGTTAGGGGCCTGGGCATCGGGAGGGTGGTGCCTCACGAGAGCCCTCGGGCCGAAAGTAATTTCTTTGACACAACAGAAAATTTTTCAACTTGCCCCTTGACGGCTGAAAAGTGGCGTATATATTAGTCAATGCCGATGGCGCTCTGACATCAAGAAATCGAAGGAGTTCGTCGCCGATCAGAGTAGCCATCGGGCCGGACCGCTGGCCGGTAAACGAGCTCTTTGACAATCTGGCAGTGGTGGAAGGGAACCCCGGTTCGGATGTGTTCGCCGACGAGGCGCGACACACAGCCTTGCAGGTCTTGGCCAGAGCTAAGACAGGCAGGCGCTGTTCGTCGAGTCTCGCGGCCGCTGTCAAACCCTGAATGGCGATAGCAAACCCACTGGAGCGATGGCGACCAGTTGGGATTTGCGCTTCGGCAACGCCGAAGTAAGCCATCCCTTATGAAGGGTTTGATCCTGGCTCAGAGCGAACGTTGGCGGCGTGGATAAGGCATGCAAGTCGAGCGAGGCCCACTGGGCAACCAGTGGAGTCGAGCGGCGAACGGGGCAGTAATGCTTGGCTAACGTACCCCTAGGACCGGGATAACCCTGGGAAACTGGGGCTAATACCGGGCGATACGGGTGTGTCGCATGATGCATCCGTCAAAGGGTTGGTCGCCGTGAGGTGGCCAGCCGCCTAGGGAGCGGGCCAAGTGGTATTAGCTAGTTGGTAGGGTAACGGCCTACCAAGGCGAAGATGCCTAGCTGGTGTGAGAGCACGACCAGCGCCACTGGCACTGAGACACGGGCCAGACACCTACGGGTGGCAGCAGCCGAGAATCTTCCGCAATGGGCGCAAGCCTGACGGAGCGACGCCGCGTGGGGGAAGAAGGCCTTCGGGTTGTAAACCCCTGTCAGGTGAAGGGAAAGCCGCAAGGCTTGACCCGACGCCAGAGGAAGCACGGGCTAAGTTCGTGCCAGCAGCCGCGGTAAGACGAACCGTGCGAACGTTGCTCGGAATCACTGGGCTTAAAGGGTGCGTAGGCGGTCGGCCAAGTCTGGGGTGAAATCCCTCGGCTCAACCGAGGAACTGCCCCAGATACTGGTCGGCTAGAGGCACAACGAGGGGACGGGAACTGCCGGTGGACCGGTGAAATGGGTAGAGATCGGCAGGAACGCCAGAGGCGAAGGCGCGTCCCTGGGTGTGTCCTGACGCTGAGGCACGAAAGCTGGGGGAGCAAACCGGATTAGATACCCGGGTAGTCCCAGCCCTAAACGATGGGTACTAGGCGGTAGGTTCGGCCTGGACTTGCCGCCGAAGCGAAAGTGCTAAGTACCCCGCCTGGGGAGTATGGCCGCAAGGCTGAAACTCAAAGGAATTGACGGGGACTCACACAAGCGGTGGAGCATGTGGCTTAATTCGAGGCAACGCGAAGAACCTTATCCTGGGCTTGACATGCCAGGTAGTAGCCCTGCCGAAAGGTGGGGCGACCAGTACCCAGTCTGGAGCCTGGCACAGGTGCTGCATGGCTGTCGTCAGCTCGTGTCGTGAGATGTCGGGTTAAGTCCCATAACGAGCGAAACCCCTGCCGCCAGTTGCGACCGGGTCAGGCCGAGCACTCTGGCGGGACTGCCGGTGTCAAACCGGAGGAAGGTGGGGACGACGTCAAGTCATCATGGCCCTTATGCCCAGGGCTGCACACGTGCTACAATGCGGCGTACAAAGGGAAGCAAACCCGCGAGGGGGAGCAAATCCCAAAAAACGCCGCCCAGTTCAGATTGGAGGCTGCAACTCGCCTCCATGAAGCCGGAATCGCTAGTAATCGCGGATCAGCAATGCCGCGGTGAATGTGTTCCTGAGTCTTGTACACACCGCCCGTCAAGCCACCAAAGGGAGGGGCGTCCGAAGTCGCTGTGCTAACCCGCAAGGGAGGCAGGCGCCGAAGACGAAACTCCCGATGGGGACTAAGTCGTAACAAGGTAACCGTAGGGGAACCTGCGGTTGGATCACCTCCTTTCTAAGGAGTGGTCTGCCGTCTTGTACGGCACCTCCTACAGGCCCACATCCGGGCCGGCACCCTCCTCACTGTCAGATTGATCATCATACCCTCGGAGGTCTTACCCCTCCGAGGGTTTTTATTTTGCGAACGAGTGGGTACGCCTCACCATGACATTTTGTTCTATCGGTTTATGTTCAAAAGTAACGCCGCGTTTTTGGGAGTTCTGGAATGAAGAAATTTCGGTGCTTATGCTTCATCCGCATAGTAATCGAGACCTATTTCAACCAGCAAGTGGCCCAAATGATCTACAGGCACAACGAACCTAACATCGATGTTGAAAACTTACCGCGACGGCATTTGGTTAGCTTTCGAGTATTTTCGTAACACTGGTGAATGTGGTCCCTTTTAGTCGCCGCCCTCGCGTTTCTTACGCTTGGGAGCTTCAGGCGGCCTTGGATTTAAGACCAACCGAAGGAATGCGAAGCGCCCCGCGAAGAAAGCCAAAAAGCCCAGTCCGACACTTGCGTAGATTGGAATGGCCTCATTATGCCCTTGCTTGAATTGCAGCCAGCCCAGTCCATAATCACTCAAATCAGGCTTGGCTAGCAACAAGCACAAAATCAGGAGCAAGCATAGCATCATGCCCAGGGCCGAGGCTATGCCCGGCAACAGCCAAAGCGTCCAATCTATGCTGGTAACGGGTTCCAACACTTTCGTTTCGATGCGCTGACGTGTTTGCAGGTTGAAGCCGCAGTTCAGGCAGATTTTCTGGTCTTCGCTTTCCAGTTCCTTGGCACAGAATGGACAGCGAACGACATCGTATTTTTCTTGGGTAACGCCATAAGGGTTCGGATTCTTCGTCCACTCTTCTTCTTCGCGTGCCTGAACGACGGTTACCACCCCGCCACACTTTTTACACTTGACCTTTTTCCCCATGAGACTGGCCGGCGCCTGAAAGCGCGTCTTACATTGCGGACAAGCCACCGTCAATACCTGGGCCGCCATAAGACCACCTCCGCTGGGAGAATGGAAATGAGTCCAAGTTGAATCATCTCACTATGAGTCCCAATGGTCAAATCGCTGTGTCGGCAGGAGAGAATGCGGAGTCTATAAGATTCGACAAGCTAGATGCGTTCGTTAAGTTGTCAATGGCCTTAGAAGCAAAAGTAACTGAGTCCGTTTTGGCTCGGCTTCAGCTACCCATTTTTGTGGAGCGGTAGATGCCGAGCCTCATGACGTTAGCTCTCCCTGATCTAATGGTACATTCGGCAGGCCCACTGACCAAGTGGGCCACGGAATGCTCTAGCAGAATCCTAATACGCTGCGTACGCTATTACCGAGCCTTGTCACCAACGAGCTGCTGCCCGCAATTGGGGCGGGGTTACCAGAGAGTGTGGCCGCCGTCGAGGACGAGCACGGCGCCAGTCATGTAACTGGAAGCGTCGCTGGCGAGGAAGACAGCGGCAGGTCCGATTTCTTCGGGGTTGCCGAGTCGGCCCAAAGGAATCTGACTTTCCACCTTCGTTCGCAGTTGGGGCATCTCCTGGAACCACCGACGATTGGCATCCGTGAGAAACGCCCCAGGCGCGATCGCATTCACGCGCACGCCGAAAGGTGCCCAGTCGGCAGCGAGAGTGCGGGTCAGATGGATGAGCGCTGCTTTGGCTACCTCGTAGGTGCGACCTGCGATGCCGCGAAAGACAATCAGTCCTGCGATTGAAGCGATGTTGATAATGCTGCCCTGTCGGCGTCGGACCATGTGTCGGCCCAGTTCGCGACTGCACAGGAAAGCGCTGGTCAGATTGAGATCCAAGATGCGTTGCCAATCGGCCAGAGCCAAGTCTTCCGTCGGAACATTGATGCGCCGGCCACCGACATTGTTTACCAGGATGTCAATCGGGGCGAAGCGCTCGAGGATGGTTTGACAAATCGTTTCTGTCCCCTCGGGGGTGCTAAGGTCGCCGACAACGACGTCAACGCGTCGACCCGTGGTCAGGAGTTGCGTCTGCGCCTGGGCCAGAGTGTCGGCATCGCGAGCCACCAGGACAAGGTCGGCGCCGGCTTCGGCCAGGGCCTGCGCAATCGCGCGACCCAGACCGCGACTGCCTCCGGTGATGACGGCCCGCTTGCCGTCGAGGCGAAATCGTTCCAGAATGGCCATAGCAGTTTCCTCGGGGATACCAACAGAGTGTGGGGAAGCTTATGACGATTTTGTACACCGATTTACTTTTTCGAGAACACTTCACAGGCCGACATCATCCCGAGCGGCCTGAGCGTCTAGCCCGGATTGAGGAACGCTTGCAGCGAAGCGGTTGGTGGGAACGTTGTCGGCACGGCGATTATGTGGCTGCTGCGCCGGAGGAATTGGAATGGATTCACGACCCGGGGATGATTCGGCGCGTGCGGGAGCTTTGTGAGGCAGGCGGGGGTTACCTTGATCCGGATACGGTCGTATCGCGCGCTTCGTATCAGGTGGCGTTAGCGGCGGCAGGAGCGTGTGCTGCGGCCGTGGAAGCCGTCTTAGCGGGGCGCGATACCACCGCCTTATGTTTGGTGCGACCGCCTGGACACCATGCTACGCGCCATGAGAGTATGGGCTTTTGCTTGTTCAACAACATCGCGTTTGCCGCGGAGGTTGCTCGGCGACGCTTCGGTCTGGAACGGATGCTCATCATAGATTGGGATGTGCATCATGGGAACGGTACCCAGGATATTTTTTATGATGACGATGGCGTGTTTTTCTACAGCATTCATCGTTACCCTTTTTATCCAGGAACCGGCGCGGCAGACGAGACGGGCACGGGACGAGGCCTTGGCTATACGCTAAACGTTCCGGTCAGATATGGCACTCCTCGGAGCGAATATCATCGGTTGTTCTGTCATCATTTGCAACAAGCTGCCGATAAATCGCGGCCGCAACTGGTGCTGATCAGTGCGGGCTTCGACGCTCACCGCGAAGATCCCATCGGTTCGCTGGGATTGGAAGTGGAAGACTTCGTCGAGCTGACGCGACAGGTGCAGGAAGTCGCCCAGGTGCACGCTCAGGGACGCATTGTCAGTTGCCTCGAGGGTGGCTACCATTTAGAGCGATTGGCTGAATGTGTGGAGGTTCACCTACGTCAGTTAGCCGAAGGGCGTTAAACCATGTGCTGCCTCTAGGGTGTTGTGCATAGCCTACGTCAGATCGCAGACCTCGGGTTGGAGCGTACCGGCCCGGGAGAGAATTATTATCCCGAACCATCTTGAGGAAAGAGCCGAACACGTGGAGGAAGCATGGCACCGCCGATTCGCTTTTCGCAGTTGAGCCAGCGTACGGGCGATCCGCCCATTTCGTATTTCATGCGTCAGGCGGTGGAGAACCCCAATCTCATCAGTTTAGCCGCTGGCCTGGTAGATATGGAAACGTTGCCCGTGGAGGAAATGCGGGCCAGTCTCGATGCGCTTTTGACCGCACCTGACCGCGCGCAGAAGGCTTTGCAATACGGCACCACACAGGGGCTGTTGGAACTGCGCCAAGCGTTATTGAGGCATCTGTGTCGATTGGAACATTGCACGCCCATGGAGCTGAATCTCACTGCTGATGACGTGGTCATCACCACAGGTTCGCAACAATTACTGTACATCCTCAGCGAAGCCCTGCTCGATCCGGGCGATGTGGTAATCACGGCGGCGCCTTCGTACTTCGTGTATCACGGTGTGTTGCAAAGTCTGGGAGCGAGGGTGCTCGGCGTTTCAGGAGATGAGCAAGGTCTGAACACGCAGGAACTCGAGAAATTACTGGCGCGATTGACACCCAGCGAACTGTCCCGGCTCAAAGTGATATATGTGGTGAGTTATTACGAAAACCCCACGGGTGCGATCCTGAGTGTGCCCCGTCGTCAGCACCTCCTGGAGTTGGTGCAACGCTATTCGACCGAGCATCGCATCCTCGTGGTGGAAGATGCCGCTTACCGCGAATTGCGCTATGAAGGCGAGGATTGGCCCAGTATCAAGCGCTTCGATCCGAACAATGAATTCGTAGCCCTGATCATGACATTTTCCAAACCGTGGGCGCCCGGAATCAAAATAGGCTACGGATTCCTGCCGCGCGATCTGATGCCGGCAGTGCTTCGCATCAAAGGCAATCATGACTTCGGCTCGGCCAACCTGGTGCAACATGCAATGCTCGAAATGCTCGAAAGCGGGGCTTATGCCCGACATGTCCAGCAGCTAGTGGCTCATTATCGCCGCAAACGCGACGTCTTACTGGAAGCTTTGGCCGAGTTTCTGCCTCCCTCTTGGGGTATAACCTGGTGGCGTCCGCGGGGCGGACTTTACGTTTGGGTGGTCGGGCCGAAAACGTTCGATACTGGGCCAAGCGGCCCCCTCTTGCAGCGAGCTATTCAGGAAGGCGTGCTCTATGTACCCGGGGAATTTTGCTACCCGCCAGGTATGCAACATGTGCCGCGTCATGAGATGCGCTTGTCCTTCGGGTTAGCCAAAATCGACGAACTCCGCGAAGGCGTGCGCCGACTGGCTCGGGCCTTGGCCCACTGCATATAAACTGTTGGTCTGGTCTCTCCGAGAGCGATGGCTGAACGCTTTTTTTATCCCGGGCCAATAGACGGAGCCTTGGTGCATCTGAGCGGGGAAGAGATGCACCACATGATCCATGTTTGCCGACTTGGGATAGGCGACCGTGTGATTTTGTTCAATGGCGACGGTCGCGAATATCAAGCCGTGATTCGTAATATCCGCAAGCGCGAGGTTGAGCTGGCCATTGAGTCGGTGGCCGAAGTTTCCAGAGAGCTGCCGCTTCACATTCACGTGGCTGCCCCGTTGCCGAAAGCCGATCGCGCTCATTTTTTGGTAGAAAAACTTACCGAACTAGGCGTGGCTTGTTATCAGCCGTTGCTGACGAGTCGGAGCGTCATTGAACCTCGACCAACGCGTTTGGAAAAGCTTCGCCGCTATGTGGTCGAAGCGTGTAAACAATGTGGCCGAAACCGTCTGATGGAGATTGCCCCGCCTGTCACTTTCGAGCAACTGCTAATCTATAGTCGCCAAGTAGAAGGAAAGCTGCTGGCCGATCCCGAAGGTAAAACGTTGCGCGAGGTTTTTTGCCCGGGATGGTCTCGAGTCGTTGTGGCCATCGGGCCAGAGGGCGGGTTTACTACGTACGAACTTCGGCAGGCCCACGACCAGGGCTGGCATATGGTGTCGTTGGGGCCGACCGTTCTGCGCATTGAGACCGCGGCTCTGACGATGACCGCGGGTTTAGTCCTTCTTTGCCAGCAAAAATTTTTTCCAATGGCTCTTGACTCGCTTGACCGATTTTGCTAATGTGTGAATGGGAGTAGCTGCGGAGGCTAGTCCCAATATTCCCGCCTAAAATATCCTGCCTAGAATGGGGGTCAACCCATGTTGACGATTTGGGGTGCTGCTCAGCGGTTCTGTGATGGCATTACCCGTCGAAATTTCCTCAAAATCGGCGCCTTCGGAGCAGGCCTGACTTTGGCGGACCTGCTCAGGCTCCGGGCCGCTGCGAAGTCAGCAGGCAAGACCAGCTTGCCCAACAAAGCCGCCATTATGATTTATCTGCCCGGCGGCCCATCTCACATGGATACGTATGATCTGAAACCCAACGCGCCCGCGGAGTTCCGTGGCGAGTTCAAACCGATCAAGACCAACGTTCCAGGCATTGAGATTTGCGAGTATTTCCCGTTGCAGGCGAAGTTGATGGACAAAATGGCCATTATCCGTTCTATTGTTAGTGTCGATGAGCATTCTGACTCGTTGGTCATGACGGGCTACCCGGAGCGAATTTCCCGCGTAACGAACCATCCGTCTTTCGGGGCAGTGATCTCGAAGTTGCGGAGCACGGTGGACAACCCGGTGCCGGCCTTCGTGAGTTTGCGGGGGATGTCGCGGGGCACCGAACCGGGCTTTTTAGGCATTGCACATCGGCCGTTTACTCCTAGCGGACCTGGACTTCAGAATCTCCGACTTCCGGGAGCTGTCTCTTTAGAGAGGTTTGAAGATCGCCGGGCCTTGCTCCACAGTTTCGATAGCCTGCGTCGCGAGATTGATGCTAGTGGTACTGCAGAAGGTATGGATGCGTTTACTCAAAAAGCAATCGACATGGTGCTTTCCGGGAATGTCCGTCGCGCTCTCGACCTGAGTACTGTCGATCCGGCGACCCGAGAGCGCTATAAGGGGGTGGAACAATTTTTGACGGCCCTGCGATTGATTGAAGTCGGCGTGGGGTGCGTTACCTTAAGCATTGGTGGTTGGGACACCCATAGCAATAACTTTACTACACTGAAACGCCAGCTGCCTCAGGTGGATAAAGGTGTGGCCAACTTGATTCAAGACTTATACGACCGCGGCTTGGATAAGGATGTGCTGGTAGTGATGTGGGGTGAGTTTGGCCGCACGCCCAAGATCAACAATAGCGCTGGTCGCGATCACTGGGCGCCGGTGATGTCCGCACTGGTCGCTGGTGGTGGCATGAAGATGGGGCAGGTTATCGGTTCAAGCACGGAACGCGGTGAACGTCCGAAAGATCGGCCCTGCACGGTGTCGCAGGTGCTGGCGACCCTATATACCGCTATGGGCATTGACCCGGGCATGACCTTCCTCAATGGTGCAGGCCGACCTGTCCACCTACTGGATGACCGGCAGGTGCTCACTGAATTGCTAGGCTAGGCATAGATTCTGTCCCTGGTCCGCGAAGTAGCCTGCTGAAGAACCTAGCCAACGCTGCTAACGAGAAGCTGCCCGTGCCAGAATAAGTCCCTTGTTCAGAGCGGTCCATCTTCAGGGACGCGGTCCGGGCATTCCTGAGCCTAATGAAACTTAGCGGCCTATAACCGCGAAAATCCCTGGGCTTCACAACTGACATTTAGATTCTTAAGGAAACCTGCCTGCTCTGGTTGAGCTGACCCAGCTATGGGCAATTCAGGGAAAGGGGAAACCACCATGCGGATCGTCTACCGCTTTGTGATGATGTTGGCTGCAATAACTATGTTCAGCGAGGCTAACGGAGCGCGGGCCGCCGAACTGAGCGCAGGCCCAGCCTTGGCCAGCTACCGACCGAAACCTGAACAGGTCGCCAAATTGGAGATCTATCCTAGCCAGGTGCGTTTGCGCGGTTGGCATGATGCCGCCCAACTCATCGTCACGGCGACGCTGACCGATGGCCGACTGCAAGACTTGACGGGCGACGTTACTTACACAGTGAGTCAAGCCAACGTCGTTCGGGTATCGCCTTCGGGGATGGTAACGCCTTTGAATGATGGCGCAGTGGAGATTACGGCCAGCTTCGGTCCGCATCAAGCACGTGTGCAGGTGCTGGCCGAAAAGGTGCATGAAAATCTGCCTATCAACTTTGGCAACCAGATTGTGCCGATTTTTACGAAGTACGGCTGCAACTCTGGAGGTTGTCACGGCAAGATCAGCGGACAAAACGGATTCCGTTTGTCGCTTTTAGGTTCAGATCCTGAACTGGATTACATGACGTTAGTCAAAGAAAGTCGCGGTCGGCGGTTATTCTTAGCGGCGCCTGAGAAAAGTTTGCTCTTACTGAAGGGTACCGGTCAACTGCCGCACGGCGGAGGAAAACGGCTCGAGGTGGGCTCCGATGAGTACAACATGATACTGCGGTGGATTGTCGCGGGCACTCCGTACGGTGATCCAAAAGACCCAGTGGTCGTGCGCATCTCCGTGTACCCGGAGCGTCGCGTCACGACACGCTACAACCGGCAACAATTAGCTGTTTACGCGCACTATAGCGACGGCACAGTGGAAGACGTTACGCGACGCGCTCAGTATGAGACGAATGATGTGGAGATGGCCAGCGTGGACTTCACCGGTTTAGTAACCACGATGGGCCAAGCGGGCGAAGCTGCGATCATGATTCGTTACCAGGGTCATGTTACGGTGTTCCGTGCCACCGTTCCGCTCGGCCTACCAGTACCGAACTACACGTTCGAGCCAAAGACCATCGTGGACCACTATACCTTGGCCAAGTGGCGACAGTTAGGACTCATGCCTTCAGAGCCGGCCAGTGATGAAGTTTTCATCCGCCGTGCTTATCTGGACATTACAGGGACTTTGCCCTCCGTGGAAGCGGTGCGGGCTTTCCTCGCCGATAAAGATCCCAAGAAGCGCGATAAATTGATTGACCGCTTAGTGGATAGCGAGGAATACGCCTACTACTTTGCTCTCAAATGGGCAGATATTCTCAAGGTCAAGCGGCGCAATATTCCTCAGCGGGCTCAGGGTACTTTCGCCTTCCATAGCTGGATCAAAGACTCTTTGGCGCAGGATAAACCTTATAGCCAGTTTGTTCGGGAAATTCTCTGTGCCGTTGGGGACGATCGCCAGAGTCCGCCGGTGTTCTGGTACACAGAGATTCAAACGCCGGAACAATTCGTAGATGATGTAGCTCAGGTGTTCCTTGGCACCCGTATCAATTGCGCCCAGTGTCATCACCATCCCTACGAGAAGTATAGCCAGGACGATTATTGGGGCATGGCGGCTTTTTACGCTCGTGTGGGCCGCAAAAATGTGGTAAGTTTAGGCACCCCGGTTCAAAATCAAAACCAAGCCCGTTTGGCCATCTTCAATCGCCCCACAGGCACGGTCACGAACAAACGTACCAACCAGCCGGCGGTGATGAAACCGCTGGACGGAAATCCAGTTATTTGTGGCCCCAGTGAGGACCCACGCGCTAAGTTGGTGGATTGGATGACTGACCCGAAAAATCCCTTCTTCGCGAGGGCGGTGGTGAACCGTTATTGGGCGCATTTCTTCGGCCGAGGTATCGTTGACCCGCTGGACGACATGCGCGAAACCAATCCTCCGACCAACCCAGAATTGCTCGACGCCTTGGCAAGAGATTTCATCGAGCATGGTTTCAGCCTGAAACATTTGGTTCGCACAATCTGCAAGAGCCGCACCTATCAACTCAGCGCCGTGCCCAATGATTTTAATAAACACGATAAGCAGTCGTACGCGCGGTATTATCCGAAGCGTATGAGTGCGGAGGTATTGTTCGATGCGGTGTCGGTGGTCACGGGCAGTCCTTCCACTTTCCCGGGCATGCCGAGTGACCGGCACGGTGCCAGCCGCGCAATTATGCTGCCCGATGAGGCATTCCAGAGTTATTTCCTGGACGTGTTTGGTCGTCCGCAACGTCTCAGCGCATGCGAATGCGAGCGGGTGAATGAAGCAAACCTAGCTCAAGTGCTGCACTTGCTGAATTCGCAGGAAATCCACGACAAGCTCAGTCGTCCTGGGGGACGGGCCGACCGCCTGGCCAATGATCCGCGGCCCGACGCGGAAAAAATTGAGGAATTGTTCCTCTTGGCCCTGGGACGCCGACCCACGCCGGAACAACTTCAACTCGCGTTACAAACTATTGAACGTCGCGGTCCGCAGAATAAGAAGCAGGCCTACGAAGACATTATCTGGGCGATTATCAACACTAAGGAATTCCTCTTTATTCAGTAACTAGCCCGCCTCTCACGGACTGGTTAGTGCTCATGGCTGCGCGTCCTCAGGTGACAACTAAGTTCTGTTAGCGGTGCTGATGTAGCTTGTTCCTGCCCTTGCAAAGTCGCTCAGGCGGAGACGGGGGGCCGATGAAGACCACTTCCTAGCAAACTGTCCGCGATCTTCGCAACCGCCATGATCGGATACCCAAATGCTTGGCCCGATTATTTGGCTGAAAGGTCTTTCGTGTCCCCTCTGGTGTGATGTCGAGCCAGTAACCTAGAAATTGGATGGTTAGGATGAGTTCAATAAGAGTTTATGTTGGGATGAGCCCATCTGCGATTTCTTGGCATAACCTGAGAATTGGCGCAAAAAGTCCGGTGAAACCGTCCTGATGAGAGGGCCGAAGAGGAAAGGCTATGCGGGCAGAAATTGTGGCCATAGGTACGGAGCTGACGAACGGGCAAAAGTTGGACACCAACAGTGCTTGGCTCAGTCGTCGTTTACTCGAGCTGGGAGTGACTCCTTACTGGCACACGACCTTGCCGGACGATATGGAAACCATCCTGGCAGCGCTGGATCTGGCCCGTCAACGAGCGGATTTAGTGGTCATCACAGGTGGTCTGGGGCCGACCTTCGATGATTTGACCCGGGAGGCGCTGGCCCGCTTAGCAGGAGTGGAGCTGGTATTGCACGAGCCGTCGCTGCGGCACCTTGAGGAAATGTTCGCGCGGCGGGGCCGACCTATGCCCGAACGAAACCGCGTCCAGGCCATGCTGCCTCGGGGTGCGGAGGTGCTCCCGAACCCTTTGGGCACAGCTCCAGGTATCTGGCTGACCGTGCCACGCCATCCATGCGCTTGTCCCACGGAGCAGAAACCTTGGAATCTCAGCTTAGCCAAACCGCGAACTTTGCTCATCGCCCTGCCTGGTGTGCCCAGCGAACTGCAGGCAATGTGGCAAACCGAGGTAGCGCCCCGCTTGCAGCAACAGCTGCAACTGGGCCTGGTTATCCGCGAACGGACGTTGCATTGTTTTGGCTTGGGCGAGTCCGCCCTGGAAGAAAAATTGGGAGAGCTGACACGACGTGGCCGCAATCCGGAAGTGGGCATCACTGCCTCCGACGCCACGATCAGCTTGCGGCTAGTGGCGCGGGCACCTTGTGAGGCAGAAGCCCTGGCTCTGCTGGACGCCGATGAGGCCTTCATTCGCCAGCAGCTGGGCGACTTGGTCTTCGGCACAGGGGAGGAAGAACTCCAACATGCGGTGGCGCGGTTATTAGAACAAACTGGCCTGACACTGGCCACTGCGGAAAGCGTAACTGGCGGGCTTATTGCTAGCCGGCTGACTCAGGTGCCCGGCGTGAGCCGGTTTTATCGCGGGGGCCTGGTGGCGTATCAAACGGCAATCAAGGCTAACGTCTTAGGTGTGCCCATGGCCTTGCTCGAACAGTATGGGGCCGTCTCCGCTCCAGTAGCCGAGGCCATGGCCGCGCGGGCGCGACAACTGTTCCAAGCTGATTTGGCCGTAGCCACGACTGGCGTAGCAGGACCCGATTCCGATGAGCGCGGTCATCCGGTCGGACTAGTTTACATCGGTTTGGCGTGGTCGGACGCAGCGCGCAGTTGCGAAGTGCGTTGGTTGGGGACCCGCTTGGAGATTCAGAGTCGGGCTGCAAAAAGCGCTTTGAACGAGGTGCGTCTGCATTTACTTCAAGTGGCACGAGCGACGAACTAGAAGCGACGCTTTCCGCTTGCTATCGTCGTCGGCCTAACTCGAAACAGATATTATGCCAGCTCCCGAGTTTCCCTGCCCACCACCACCACAGGATGTCTTAGTTATGCTGCCTAACCGCTGAGAGATGGGCACGTCTTTCAGCGCCGGAACCTCCTGAGCGAGCGGATCAAATTGCTTTAGAGCTCCTTAATAAAGATGTTGCGGAACCATAAGGGCGAGCCGTGAATTTGGAGATGGATGGGGCCTTCGCTCGGTGGTGGTTTTCCGCCGGGCTGAAAGACCGCATTGTCTACGACCTTCTTGCCATTCAAATATACCGTGACGCGATCCCCCTTCATGATGATGTGAAAGGTGTTCCATTGACCAGGTTGGTTATCGGCTACCACTAGGGGAACTTTGCCAGGCGATCCTTGGGGGTTATTCCAAAGGCCCCCAGAACCCTCTTTATTGTCCCAAATCTGAACTTGGGGAGCACCGCGCAGGTAAATGCCCGAATCCCCACCTTTTTCAATCTTCCAGTCCACATAAAGCTCGAAATCGCGATAATTTTTTTCGGTAACTAAATTCGCGCCTCCTTTGCCCACGTAGTGCAGCACGCCGTCTTCCACCTTCCAGAACTGCGTTTGCTTGTCGGCGTCGCGCCAGCCGGTCAAGTCCTTACCGTTGAAAAGCGCGGTGAAGCCAGGTGGCGGTTGCCTGATGCCCTCCTGGGCGTACGCCCAGCAAACCGCGCCGAGCGCAAGAGCCAGACTCGCGATACGTAATTTCATGGTTCCCACCTCCTTGGTACGAACTCGCACAGAGAGCCGCTATCGATTGCAGTTTAGCGGTAATTCGGTTCAGGCAGGTCTGCAGAAAGGAGCAGGAGAAAAACTCTGCGCTAAGCGAGTCCCGGTGCATTTAGCACCCCGTGGGAGCAATAATTTATTTATGGTTTATGGCCTTTCAGAACAATTTCAATGGCAAACTGAATTTTGGCAGGATGATTCAATGATCTGCTTTTGCGGACATACGCTGGGCGCTCGGGCCAACCCGCACAAACGGGCGCAGTTTCTCTAGGGAACGTTTGCCAATACCGCGAACGCGGAGGAGATCCTCTACAGACTCAAAAGGACCGTGGCTGTCGCGCTCGACAAGGATTCGCTCCGCTAGCACTGGCCCGATTCCCGGTAAGCGGAGTAGTTCATCCTTGGTAGCTGTGTTAAGATCGATGGGTTCGTCCGGCAGCTGTTTAGGGGCACGGAAAGGGACGGCGTTCAGTTTGGTCGAGCTAACGCTGGCGGAACGATCCCTCGTAACAGGCCGAGTTGGACACGCATCAATTTGCGCGTCGCGCAGCTCATCGGAGTATTGCACGTGCACAAGGTCTCGGATTCTAGCTAGGGTTTTCGGCCCAATGCCTGGTACCCGTAACAATTCATCCACCCGTCGGAAAGGGCCGTGCTCGTCGCGATAAGCCACGATCCGTTGTGCCAACTTCGGCCCGATGCCAGGCAACGCGGTCAACGCTTCAGCACTGGCACGATTGAGGTCGAGGCTGCCCCACGGGGACGGGGGTAAGCTTACGGTCTCCGTGGATAACCGAGCCGGGGAATGTGGCCAGGGTAATGCCTTCGGTTGCCGACGCCACCGTTCCACCAACGCGCAGATTAGAATCGCGGTTACGAGCACGCTCAGTGCTAAGCGCTGTCGCCCAGACCAACTAGGGTAAGCGCGCTGTTCGGCGCCACTCGACGTGATTGGCGAAACCACGCGCTGGCCTCCCGTTGCTCCTCACTCTCGCGAAAAACTGGCCTCATGCTTGCAGCTGTCAAGCAGCTGTATGAGAAGTCGCTATAAAGTCAACACCCCGCTAGACCACGATTGAAACGGTTCAACCGAGTTAGCTTGCATCTGTTTCCAGGCAACCAGTCGGGTGCCTCATTGCTTTAGTGGCAGTAACTCTACCCGACGAATAAACAACTCCGCACCCTCGGATTGGATCTGAATCTTGCCGCGCCGGTGGCTGGCCTTAGTGCAGGCATTGACCAACACGCCGTTGACCAGAATCGTGATATTGTCGCCGTCGCAAATACACTCGACACGATTCCATTCGCCGTGGGGTTTTTCAACATCGTTTTTACCGCGAAACCCAAGCACATCGCGCCAGTTTGGATCGCGGTGCGACCAATTGATTCGCCCGCGATCGACGGTAACGCTTTCCCCCTTGGGGTCGTAATACAGCTGGTTGCCCTCCCTCCGCACGGTGGCAGTTACACTAGGACGATTCTTGCCCGCGACGAGAATAATGTCGCCTGTGCCTCCTTCGATGATCTGGCACTCAATCGATTCCATCCAAAAGCCCGCAGCGGCACCGTCCTCGCCAACACAGTGAAGTAAGATGCCACTATCTCGGGCCGCTTTCTCCCGCGGTGGAAACGTCTTTTCGCCCCATTTGAATTCGACAATCAGATGATAGTTTTCATACTCCTTTTCTGTAGTAAGGGCTCCGAATATTTCACCGCTAATACGGATCATGCCATGCTGGACGGTAAAGACGCCTTTTGGGTCGGAATTCTTCCCCAAAGGCGGTTGTGCTCTTCCAGGCGAACCGAGCCAGGTGTAAAAGTTCGACAAGTCCTTGCCATTGAACAACGCAATTGGTTGCTTCGGTGTGATGACTTCCTGTCCGGTGATACTAACGGTGTTAACCAACAACCCAAGCAAAACAGTGCCAAGAATCCGAGCCCCGCGTAGCGTTGCCAGTTGGCCGAGCATCTTCGATGTCCCTAAAGTTCTCTCCGGAGGAAAAGTTCTGGTGATTCCAAAAACACCATCTTACCGGCCGAAACAGCGATGGACAGCCTCCCTGTGGCACAACTTGGCGGGTTGTCTCTTAGGAGCGACCGTCAGTGGCCGATAAATCAATATATAATGGGCTAATGCTTTGTCCGCAGACTATTAGAAATTCCGAATATGTCTCGCTGGGCTATTCCAACGCAAGGCCTATAATGGCCAAGGGGCCAACTGACCAACGGGGGAGGTAAGCGGCGCACGCATTCTGAGACGCCGCTTGCCTTGACAGAATCTGAGTTGAAAGAAATGATGCTGCTCACTCATGGACAGGGCAACTATGCTGACTTGGCCACAATGACATAGTGGCCAAGAGTTGCCTTTGCCCCGATGAGGACAACTTCGGTGGGTTACTCTTGGGCAAGGGGAGATCGAGGCGACTTAGCATAGCCTACCTGAAGGCAAGGCGCTGCCTCATGAGCTAAGGAGATACCATGAGCGCTGTACTCCAGCAAGAAGATATCAGAATTGTTCAACCTACGCGGGAACCACCGCAGCCAAGTTTCGAATATCCGGGCATTCCAACCACATGCGACGGTGCTGAGGCCGTCGTGCATGTCGAAACTCACATTAGTCAGGCCGCAGGTGCCTATCCCATTACCAGCTCGACCACGATGGGCGGTGGATTCAACGCGGCAGTGATGGACGGCAAGAGAAACCTATGGGGCGATCCCCTGATGTTTTTCGAGCCCGAAAGCGAGCACTCGGCCGCTAGTATCTGCGAAGGTTTTGCCGTGGCCGGGGGTCGAGTTACTAATTTCACTTCAGGCCAGGGTTTGGTGTTGATGAAGGAGGTGCTCTACACTATAGCGGGGAAACGTTTGCCGGTGGTCATGAACATCGGTGCCCGCGCACTGACCAGCCAGGGCCTGAACGTGCATGCAGGCCATGACGACGTAATGTCCGTGGCCGATTGCGGCTGGGGTATTATCTTCGCGCGCAATGCTCAGGAAGCGGGCGACTTTTGTCTCATCGCACGAAGGGTCGCCGAAGCTACCTGCGTGCCTTTCTTCAATGTCCAGGATGGCTTCCTGACCACCCATACCGTAGAAACGGTGCGTTTACCCGAGCCTGAGTTTATGAAAGAGTATGTTGGCGATCCCAAGGAAAAGCTGATCAACCTGATGGACCCCGCCAACCCGTTGATGTCCGGCGTGGTGCAAAACCAGGATTCGTACATGAAGGGCAAGATTGCCCAACGTTGGTACTATGAAAAGGTCGAACCTGCGCTCGAAGAAGCCTTTGATCTGTTCTATCGTAAAACTGGAAGGAAGTACTGGTTCGTCGAGCCCTATCGTTGCGATGATGCCGACTACATCCTCGTGGGCATGGGCTGCTACATGGAGACGGCTAAGGCCACGGTGGATTATCTACGCGATAAGAAGGGAATCGCTGCCGGTGCCCTGACCGTGTTCGTCTTCCGGCCCTTCCCGGCCCGGCACATCGTGCAAGCGCTGAAAGACTGCCTAGCCTTTACCGTGTTTGAGCGCATGGATGATCCCTTGTCCACGACAGGCAATCACCTGACGCGAGAAATCAAAGCGGCCTTCTGCGATGCCATGCTGGGCGTCAACGGTCAGGACCGCATTCGCCGCATCCCACGGATTTACCATTGCGCTGCGGGGCTAGGTAGCCGCGACGTGCGTCCTGGCGACTTTATCGCGGCCGTCGAAAACATGATGGACCCTGATGGCGGGCGCCATTTCTTCTGCGTGGGTATCGACCACCCGTTGGCCCTGAAACGAAAAGAGGACCCCGATTTGAGGCCTCCAGGCGCATTTTCGATGCGCGGTCATTCCGTGGGAGGCTTTGGTTCGGTTACGACCAATAAAGTCATTGCCACCATCGCGGGCAACGTGTTCGGTAAAGACGTGCAGGCTTATCCGAAATACGGTTCCGAGAAGAAAGGCTTACCCACGACTTATTACCTGACCATAGCAGATTCGCACATCAATATCCACTGCGAATTGGAACACGTGGACTTGTTGGTCATCAACGATCCGACGGCGATTCTCGACCCAAACGTACTCAAGGGAGTTGTACCCAACGGCGCGATCTTCATGCAGTCGCCTTATACTGACCCGCGGGAAGTTTGGCGGCGCATTCCCGAATATAACCGTCGCATCATCCGCGAGCGGAAACTCCGAGTTTACTATTGCGACATGGTGAAAATCGCCCGCGAGGTCGCCTCGGAACCCGACTTGCAAATGCGCATGCAGGGAATCGTTCTGCTGGGCGCGTTCCTGAAGCTGACGCCCTACGCCAAACAGGCCAACATGTCTGACGAACAGGTCTATGCCGGTGTTGAAAAAGCATTACGTAAATACTTTGGCCGACGCGGCGAGCGCGTCATCCAGGATAACATGACCTGTATCAAACGCGGCTATAACGAAATGAAGGAGATTCCTCAAGAGATTATTCATTCCAGCGACTTATAAAGCCTCTTACGATGTCAGTCCATCTTCTAAGAATAGAAGGGCTTCGTCGAGCTTTGTGAATGTCGCCTCAGCATGACCGAGGATTTTGGGGTAACCCCCGCTGTCAAATGATTTAACGCATGGAGATAACTATGAGCGCTACGATAGATGGCGTCTTTCGCGATATTGGGAAACTTCCCTCCATGAACGGTCCGAAGCCTGGTGATCCGTTCGGTAACAGCACTTATGGCACGCTGGTAGATAGGCCCTACAAACTGGTTCATTTGCCCGTGCTCGATGTCGTAGACTTCAACGAACGGATCGTACGTGGTTATGAAGAGGGGTGGGGCGAAGAAGAATTGCCGGCCGATTTGTCAGTGGCGCGCTCCCTGATTCCTGCCGGGACAGCCAACCTACGGGATTTTTCCAACATTGCCCCCGAGATTCCCGAATACATCCCGCAAAACTGTACCGGCTGCATGGAATGCGTGACCGAGTGCCCCGATACAGCGATTCTGGGCAAAGTGATCGGAGAGGACGAGTTCGAGCGGCGGCTCCAGGCCATCCCCGAAGAAGACCGAGAAATGTTCCGCCAACAGTGGGCCAAAACGAAAAAATACTACGAAGGCGGCAAGAAGAAAGGTTTGCCGGGCGGCCTGTTCCAAATCATCATTGACCCATCGAAATGCAAAGGTTGTGCCGAGTGTGTAACTATCTGCGATGACGGAGCGTTGAAGATGGTGCAGAAAACCGACGAGGTTATGCTCAAAGCTCGTAAGAGCCACCGCTATTTCAAAAACATGGGGCCGAGCGATAATCGCTACATCAGCGATAACTTGTTAGTGGACATGATGCTCAAGGAGGAAACGCATATCTACGTCGGCGGTGCGGGTTCGTGTGCGGGCTGTGGCGAAGGAACGGCGCTGCGGATGCTTTGTGCGGCTACGGCGAGTAAGTATGGTGATCAGTGGGGTATTGTCGCCGCCACGGGCTGTAACACCGTTTACACCTCGACTTATCCCTATAACCCCTACTTGGTGCCCTGGACTAATTCGCTGTTTGAGAATGCTCCCGCTTACGCTATCGGTATCCGCATGCGCTGGGATCAGATGGGCTGGCGGGATAAACCGCTGTGGTGCATCGGCGGCGACGGTGCGATGTTCGATATTGGCTTCCAGTCGCTTAGCCGCATGCTCGCCAGCGGGATGAATATCAAGGTCTTCGTTCTCGATACGCAGGTTTATTCCAACACGGGTGGCCAAGCCTCTACGTCTTCCTACTTGGGCCAGAACACGAAGATGTCGGTACACGGGAAAGTGCTGGGTGGCAAACAAGAAAGACGCAAAGAGATCGCCCAGATTTGCATGATGCATCCGAATACTTATGTGGCACAGACAACTTGTGCCCACTATAACCACTTCTATAAATCGGTGCTTGGCGCCCTGGAATATGAGGGGCCAGCGATTGTGATTTGCTACACCACTTGTCAGCCAGAGCATGGCGTCGCTGATAATATGGCAGCCCACCAGGCCCGTTTAGCCGTGGATAGCCGCGCATTTCCGCTCTTGATTTACGATCCGCGCAAAGGCGAACGCATCCGCGAGCGATTATCGTTGCAAGGAAACCCAGCTCCGAAAGAGGACTGGTACCGCCACCCGAAGACTGGGCAGCCGATCACCTTCATTGATTTCGCCCGCACCGAAGGTCGGTTCGCTAAGCACTTCGACAAAGACGGTAACCCGTCGCCAACTTTGTTGGCCGCCAACCAAGAGCGCCTCGAAAACTGGCGGCTCTTGCAAGAACTCGCCGGTCTGCGGTGATATTCTCGCTCATCGCAGCCGCGAGCTTCTTGTGCCTCCCGACTGGCAACGTTTCTTATTCTTGGTGTACTTGACCTGAGCACGTTAGGCCTTAATTGCTTTGGTGGGAGCATTCTGCATGCGAAAGCGTCAGTAATCGTCAGTATCATGCGCCCTGTTAGCGGTTTTCAAAAATCGCATAATATGTAGCTTTACTCGTCTTGCTCCTGTCGCGAGTTGCCCAAATAACAAGCGTTAGACGACAACGTAGCGTGTCTGCGCCATCTTCTGCACAACGAAAAATTTCCCTCGTTTTATGCGAAATATTGGGAAATGAATTGCGTCTATCGCTATGGGGATGTGTGTTTCGCGTGAACAACACTTTCGCCTAGTAAGACGAGATAGGAATCGCCTAGGGGACAGGAGGCATTCTGTATGGATCGGATTCGTCCAGCGAGTGTACTGATGTCCGCTTTCGGAAAAGGTTGCGGCAAGGTGTTGGCTTTAGCATGGGCACTGTTGCTGACATCAGGCCAAGCATCAGCACCTCTGAACGCAGCGCTGCCTCCGGTGAAAGAAATCTTGGGTGCGGATGTCGTTGAGGCATGGGAACGAGCAGGTACATATGCCGGCTATCTCTACAAAGTGGACTCCTCGAGCCTACTGTTTTTCAGCGACGACGTGCCTGATTGGGCTGAAGCCACTGCAATTCCAGCCTTTCATGTGGAGCAATGCAAGCCGAGTCGCTTGCAGAATTTGCCTGCCCCAAATAAGCCTTTTGGTTTGAGCCTATACGGTCGAGGCATTACAGATGCAGCCCTCCAGGAAATCATTCGCTTCCAAGAGCTTGTGGCCTTGGCTTTGAGTAATACCGAAGTAAGCAACGAAGGCATCAAACTGCTCACGGCATTGCCTCGCCTAACAGCATTGGATTTGACAGGCACCAAGATAAAAGACGAAGCACTCAAAGAGTTGCCTAAGCTACCACGACTGGCTGAGTTAGACCTGTTTGGTACTCAGGTCACCGTCGAGGGGTTGAAGGCATTAGCCGGGCGAAAACTTCGCCGACTAATCGTTCCGATCCAGTGCAAGAACGACGTGGCTCTCAAGCATTACCTGGCAGCCCTTCAGCCAATGTCTGAATTGGACCTATCAGGGTGGAATATTGACGATGAATCATTGCAAGCGCTGTCAGGGCTGACCCAGCTACGGGCTCTCAACCTCAGTTCGACACGAGTCAAGGGCACGGGATTGATGCATCTAGTCTCGCTGAAACAGCTAAACAAGCTCGACTTATCGAGGACGCCCCTAGTAGATGTGGGCCTCAAGCATGTTGCGCAACTCACGGACCTTCGCGAGCTGAACCTGGGAATGACGAACATCACCGACCTTGGCCTCCGGGAACTAAAGGCTCTGAAGCGGATGACCTCGCTGTACCTATTTTCGACCGCGGTAACCGATTTGGGGTTGAGCGAACTAACAGCGCTGTCCCAGCTCACGAGTTTGAATTTGGCTTCCACTCGTATCACCGATGCCGGACTAAGGGATTTGGCTAAGCTGAGGCAGCTTCAACTGCTGGATTTGTCTTTCACTGCGATAACCGATGGAGGATTAGCCGCCATAACCACCTTGCCGCATTTGACAAGTCTCAATCTCAAGGGCACAGCAATCTCTGACCAAGGACTGAAGCAATTGGCGCAATTGCCTCGACTGACGAGTTTAGACTTATCGGCCACTGTCATCACGAACGCCGGTCTTAGACACCTGAGAGCGCTGAATCAACTGCGCTGGCTCACGTTGAACGATACCGCCGTGGGAGATGAGGGATTACGGGAGATCGCCCTTTTGCCGCAGTTGCGCGGCCTGGCCTTGGACAAGACCCTGATCAGCGACGCTGGTCTGATGCATTTGGCAGGGCGCAAACTTCATTGGCTGCACATTCCGCACCGTTGCCGGACCGACACAGGACTGAAACATTACCTAGCTGCCATTGAACCGCCACAATATCTCTACTTGAGGCACTGGGAAGTGACCCCACGAGGACTCCAAGCGTTGTCTGGCTTGAAGCTGCGCTTTCTGTTTCTTCCGGAAAAGTGCCAAACTAATTTGGGGTTGCGCTATTACCTATCAGCCATTGAGCCACGTCGCAAGCTAGACCTCAGCTCGTGGCAACTCACCGACTTGGGCGTGTTAGAGTTAGTTGGCCAGAAGCAACTGGAAGAACTCAACTTAGCATACACCAGGATAACCGACGAGGGCCTGAAGTTCCTGGCCCAGCTCGACCGATTGCGCGCGCTCAATCTTCACGGGACGCTGGTAAGCGAGCGTGGAGTATCAGCATTGACGGCCTTGCGGCACCTCAGCAGACTCGACCTCGGCGCCACGTCTGTGGACGATAACGCCATGAAATCTCTGGCGCAACTCAAGCATCTCACTGAATTGAACCTGAGCGATACGTATGTCACCGACGCTGGCGTGAGGGAACTATCCGCGTTGACGCACCTCGCCGTCCTCAATTTGGCGTCTTGTTACATCACGGATGATGGGCTGAGAGAGTTGGCCCGCTGGAAACGCCTGAGTGAACTCGATTTGTCGGACACCATGGTTACGGACGCGGGTTTACAGGCCCTTACCGGGATGAGCTTGCGCTCGCTGAATATCCCCGAGAAAGCCCGCACCGACCTAGGGCTGAAGCACTATTTAGCGGCGATCAAACCGCCGTTAGAACTCAACCTAAGCGGGTGGCACATCAGCGATGCTGGCTTGAGAGCCTTGGCGGGTCAGCAGCAACTGAGGCGGCTCAATCTCTTTGCGACTCCCATCACTGACGTGGGCCTTAAAGAGTTAGCTCCGCTGAAGCATCTTAGGGAACTCAATCTGCAAAGAACTGCGGTGACCGACGCAGGCCTCAAGGCCTTAGCAGGAATGAAGCTCGAGCGGCTTGATATTCCCGAAGAGGCCTTCACCGATTTAGGTCTGAAACATTACTTACAAGCCGTGGAGCCGCCGGAAAGCCTGAATCTGTACGATTGGCATATCACTGATGCAGGACTCCAAGAGCTCGCCAACCAACAACAACTTACCTCTCTCGTTCTCTCAAAAACGCGTATCTCAGATGCAGGTCTAAAAGCATTAGTGGGCCTGAAAAATCTTAGTTCTTTAGACCTGAGGGAAACTGGTGTCTCCAATGAGGGACTGAAAGCGCTTTCCAAGTTGCAGCAACTCGAAGTGCTGAAGTTATCGAGCACTCTGGTATCGGACGCAGGTATGAAGCACTTGGCGGAGCTGAGGCAATTGGTTCAGCTGGAATTGAACAACACCGCCATCGGCGACGCAGGACTTCAGGAGTTGGCAAAACTGAAGCAGCTGAGGTGTCTGGAGTTGTGGGACACGAACGTTACCGACGCGGGTCTAAAGCATCTCACGGGCATGCAACTGCAAGGACTTTTGATTCCCGCCGCCTGCCGTACCAATCTAGGTTTGAAACACTACCTGGCGGCTATCAAACCGCCCTCTGATCTGGACCTGACCGATTGGGATATCAGCGACGCGGGATTAGTAGAGTTGCGCCAACTCAAGGACCTTACACACCTTAGGCTCAAAAACACCCGAATCACTGACGAAGGACTTGAGCACTTGGCCGAGTTGAAGCATCTATCTCTCCTCGATTTGTCGCGGACGCAGATCACAGATGCAGGAATAAAGCACCTAATCAAATTGCCGAGACTGACGCACCTCGATATTTCTTTTACACGGGTTACTGACACTGGCTTGCGAGAACTGGCCCAGCTAAAAAAGCTGACCACACTCGGTTTGCTCGAAACGCGTGTAACGCATCAAGGTGTGGAACATTTCAAGAAGGCTCTGCCTTATTGTTACATCCACTAATCAGGCAGCCAAACGTGGCGCATGCTACGAGGTCTCGCAGGCTTGGAGGTGGGGCCGTAGATATCTGCAAACGACGACTCGCCACTTGCGGGGAATCCAGCGCGGTCCTACGAGTCCACTGGCGGACTTGGGTAAGTTCCTGTCCCGGAGATGTTTCTCTAGCATGTTTTGGACAGGTAAAGTAGAATGCAACATGGAGGTATATCTATGCGTCCCACTGTGATTGATGCGGCGGCCAAGGTCCCACCTTCGTGTAATCGGTCGCGATTGCTCTTGTTGGCCATGTCGGTAGTAGGTATGGCACTGATCGGGTTAGAGCTCGCGTCCCAAGGCCCGACGTGGGCCAAGCCGTTACCCGGCGATCCCGATGCTGATGACGAACCGACCTCGCAGCTTGGCGACGACATACGTTTGTATGCCGAGGTAGTGGCGCAAACTGCTGAAATGATTAGTTTGCGGTACTATCGCGAGGTTTCGGCGCCGCAATTGTTGGCAGCCGCTCTGACCGCATTAGCCGATGCCGCGGGCAAGAAAGTTCCCGAAAGCTGGCGGAACAATCCGGACAAGTGGTTTGCCGATCTTGAGCCCCGTTTGGCCTTAGTGCAATATCGCAAACAGATGGGAAGCCGTTGGGCGGTACGCGGAAGGGACATTGAAATAAGCTTACGCGGCATGTTCCAGGTGCTCGACCCGCATACGGGTTTCATCAGCACCCAGGATCGAAAGAGGATGTATCAATTGGAAGGCAATACCTTAGGCGTAGGCATCACCTTAGTCGAACGTATGGGCAAGGGCCCTTTGGTGATTGCTGAGGTCGATTTGGGCAGCCCTGCGCATTGGGCAGGGATTCTTCCAGGAGATCGCTTGTGGGCGATCAACAGCCGAAGCGTTGAGGATCTGCCGACGGTCGAGGTCGAGAGCCAGCTTCAGAATCTTATGGGTCAACTGGGACAAAAAGTAAGTTTAACCATCGAATCCGCGCAAACGGGTCGCCGAAGGGAAATGGAACTTGTTTCCGAGCCTTACGAAATTGAGACCGTATTAGGCTTTACTCGGAAGGACTCCCGACAGTGGTCGTACTGGCTCGATTCTGAGGCCAAGATTGGTTATGTTCGTGTTCTGGAAATACAAGCACGCACTTCCGACCGCTTGGAAGCAGCCCTGCGCGACTTGACAAACCAAGGAATGCGCGGATTAATTTTGGATTTACGCGATTGCACTGGCGGCGTCCTCAATGCCGCGGTGCGTATAGCTGACTTACTTCTGGGCGAGGGCCCCATTTGCACGGTGAGATACCGCGAAGCCGCTGCCTTGGGAGTCGGCAATAGACCCGGGAGTTTGGAACAGAGCTACACCAGTGCAAAAGAAGGCAGCTTCCTCGGTTTTCCCCTGTGGGTGCTTATTGGACCGGAAACCCGTGGGGGCGGAGAGCTGATCGCGGCAGCGTTGCAGGATAATCGTCGAGCGGTCTTAGTGGGGCAGCGGACCTACGGCAAAGCCACGGTGCAGCAAAGCATGCCGTTGATGCTTCCTGTCGGCGGCCACACGGAAATTAAGATTTCGGTGGGCATTTTCGTCAGACCCAGTGGCAAGAACATGCAACGTTTTTGGGGTCATCAGCAGCCCGAGGAGTGGGGCGTCTCCCCTGACCGCGGATATGAAATGCCGTTATCATCCTCGTTACAAGAAAGGCTCCGCGAATGGCGTAGGCAACGGGACCTATTAAGCGGTCTCAATAACCAAGTTCATCCCCTGGACAATCCTAAGGCGGACCCAGTATTGTGGTTCGCTCTCCAATCCCTCATGAAACAACTCGCCCAACAGGCCGCTCACAAAACACGCTCTTAGCTTCATTCGGACTCGACACGAACCCCTAGTTTCCGCAATTCCGCAATTTGCTGCTTAGCTTGAGGGCCTAGGGGATTTCCTGCCAAATAGACGCGAAGGAAGGGTACGAAATGTCGTGGGCCCGCAGCATCGCGGCGACTAGCCTCTAACAAGGCACTTAGGTCAGTAATGCGATTTCGTTCTACGATGAGTAGTCGTAACTCCGGGAGTCCTGCCACTGGGCTTAGATCGCTAATTTGGTTATCGCTCGCGTTGAGTGTGTTGAGTCTGGTCAACTTAGCCAAAGGACTTATGTCGCTGATTTGGTTCTTGCTGATATCCAGCGAGACCAGCTTCGATAAATGAGCCAAGGGTTTCAAATCGCGGATTTGGTTATTCGCCAAATACAACGCCGATAGAGCACTCACGTGTGATAGCGGAGTAAGGTCAGAAATTTGATTCCCAGAAGCGTCAAGATACTGCAATTGAACCAACTTGGCCAACGGGCCCAGGTCGCGTAACCGATTATGCGCCACGTTTAGAGATTGTAGCTTCGATAGCCCCGCTAAAGGCGCTAAGTTCTCGATCTGGTTGTTTTCCAGGTTGAGTAAGCTGAGATTGCGACATTTCTCTAACCCCGTCAGCTTGGCGATCTTGCTATTTTTAGCCTCTAAGATGTGCACATTAGCCAAGTGGGATTCCGTTATGTCTCCTTTTACTTCAGGTAAAACTCGACGTAAGGCAGCCTCCAGTTGTTTATCAGGGATCAGCTGACTCTGTAACGCCCAAGCGGTAAGGCAACTAAGCCAAAAAGCTAAAAGAACAACATACTTGCCGGTCCTAATGTTGCTCGGCATGGTGCATACCTCCTGAGCCCACCCCAGGGATTAGCGAGCCTAGCAGCGCGGCAAACTCACGGGAGGGGTCTTACACTCCCGCCAGTTCTAGCCTTGGAGAGGCGCATTCGGCAGGTTTTGCGCAGGTCTCACCGTCGGCCGCAGTCGGTAATCGGGGCTCGCGCGTCAATAACTCCGCACGGACAATGGCCACGCTATCCGGTGCCTGTATCCCAATCTTGGCCTGCCTGCCACGGACTTCGAGAACAGTTACAATGACCTTATCACCTACGATAATTTGCTCGCCGACTTTACGCGTCACCACCAGCATATCCATCCCTCCCTGGATTATAAACAGCCAAACAACCACATTGAAGCAAAAATTATTCCCAACCAGCGGTAGCTGCCTGCTTACAGCTATAGTGTACATACTAGGTTCCGTCTGTGACAGCACTTAGGTTCGTTTTTGAAGATACTTGGGATTCCGTTGGCATCGGTTATACTCGCAAAATAAGGCGCAATTTTGGCACATTGGCTGCGTTTCTTTCGACCCACGATGCATATAAATGGATAAAGGGACACAATCTTGGCCAAACCTGCATGACAGGGGGTGGCACATGTCGCGACGAGTGTTGGCCGGCCTGACAGCGCTTGCGCTTGCTGCGTTGTTACCTCCTTTGGGAATGTGTGAGTACGTCTTTCTCAAGGACGGAACCGTGTTACGCGGGCGCGTCTTGCGCGAGGGGCAAATCCACCGCGATCCCGCTTCGGGGAACGTAGTGTGGCTGGCAGATACGCAAGGTTTTTATATGGTTGCCGATGGGGGACGTCGCATCGCCTTTAGCCACAAGAATGTCCACTTAGCGCTTTCCGACCCGGTCCAGCAACAAAGTCAGACTCTGCAGACGTTTACCATGCCTCGTCAACTGAACGTGTTCAACGTATCGCCGACGCTGAACCGTGTGCCCAACTTCACTGATGTTGGACCGTGGATAGTCAGTGATCGGCCTCAAATAAATGGTAGCCGATTGCTTAAGGGGGATTTTTTGCCTGGCCTAACCCAGCGGGTGCAATATATCACGCTGGTCAGCCCGGAGGTCATCCTGGCGTCGGCCGCAGAAATCCGTTGGACGGCCGCTTATCGGCCTGACGAGTTTGAGCGTAGCACGCTGTTATCCATTTTGCGGAATCACTTACAGAGCCGCAAGCCTCCAGTTTCCCCTTGGGATCAGGGCCTAAGCCTATTCCGGTTTTGTTTGCAGACCGGTTGGCTCGAGGAGGCCGAATCCGAATTGATAAGACTCCGCGATGTGCCTGATGCGAGCACAGAAACGCTCGTGGAGCTTGAACAGCAGCTACGGCGGGCTCAAGCGGAGCGACTGGCGAATCGCCTCGAGTGGGCCTACGCCAGCGGTCAATACCAGCGAGTCGAAGAGCTACTACGGCAATTTCCCTGGGCTTACGCTTCGGAAAAAGCTCTGCGCACGGCACGTACGCTGCAGGTTCAGTTGCAAGATCGCCGACGCGATTTGGAAACCACCCATCGGCTCTTGAAGCAACTGCATGCGTCCGCTCCCCAAGTGTTCGAGGCTGCCTTGCGCGAGATTACTGAGCATCTCAACTTGGACACCGTTTCGCGCCTGGAGCCATTTCGCTTGTTGGCCCTGCAAGAGGAGCGGCTTCGTGAGCAAGGAAAACAGTTACAACTCTCCGCTGACCAATTGGTCGCATTAGCAATTACGGGGTGGCTCCTAGGCGACCGGTTGGCGGAAGCTAATCCCGAACTGGCCCAGCAACTTTGGCGCGAACGGCAAATGATCCGAGAAATTCTGGTTCAAGATCATCCGCGGGAGCGGCTGGTTCTGATGGAAAAATTACGCCAAGCCCGCTCGCAGGATGTAGATCTATTGGTGCAGATGTTGCGTTATCTGCCGCCGCCCCGGGCGGAAAAATCGCCGCCTGCTAAACTGGTCGGCCAAACTACTTTGTGTTCCGAAAAGCATAAATACTTCGTGCAAGTGCCGGCCGAGTATCATCCTCACCGCCGTTACCCCACGTTACTTGTACTGCCGGATGCCGGTCAGGATGCGCGTTCGGCTGCTGAACCGTGGTTACAGCCTGCTGCGGAGCGAGGGTTTCTGTTGGCAGTCATGCCCTGGGCCGGCGGAATTCAAAGCACCTATCGCTACACCGCCGCCGAGCAACAACCCGTGTTGGACGTCTTGCGTGATCTTCGTCGGCGCTATGCCGTGGACGTGTCGCGGGTCTTCCTGTTCGGCTTCGGGGAAGGCGGATCGTTAGCGTTTGATTTAGGCATGTCGCACCCCGACCTGTTCGCGGGTGTGGCCGTTATGAGCGGGCGTCCAGGTCCGCATCAGGGTACGTATTGGACGAATGCTCAGTACTTGCCTTTTTACGTCGTTGTCGGAGAACTGGATGGGCCGCGTCGCGACGGCAATCCTCCAGCCAACGAAGGTCCCGCATACTGGCGGGCTCTTTTCCGCCACTGGGTCCAGGCGGGTTTTCCAAGCCTGTACATCGAATATAACGGCCGAGGGCGCGAATTCTTCGCGGGGGAAATTGACGATATTTTCCATTGGATGAGTCGCAAAAAACGGCCTGCCACTCCTTTCCAGTTGGGCAATCCACAAATCCTTGGGGATTTCGGGAATCGCGACTTCGTAGGCATTCGGCCAGAAGAAAATCGCTTCTACTGGGTTAGCTTCGGTAATCCCCCGGGCCATCATCGCTTCGCCGCCCAGGTTTTCGAAGGGAATCGAATCCAGGTGCGTACTAGTGCCAACCTGCGGCATGTTAGCATTTGGCTCAATAGCGAATTGGTCGATTTCGGCCAAGATATCCGCATTCAGTTGCTTGCGCCTCAAAAAGTTTGGCAGGTGCGAGTGCAACCCGACGTCCGTGTGCTGCTAGAAGACTTTTATGAGCGGGGCGACTGCGATCAACTCTTCGTGGCCCGAGTTGACTTAGAATGGTAAGGACGGCCGGTAGCGAACTTCTTTGGTGGCAAAATGTCCATGACCGAGGCTGGGCCCGCTAAGTCTGTTTCCCAACCTACTTCCGTCCGCGATTCCTGGCCGGGACTGGTGCGTCGTATCTTACTTTACTTTGCCTTACTATACCTCGCCCTTCTAGGGATACTCATGTTTCTCGAAAACCGGCTAATTTTCCGCCCCACCCGTGCGGACGAAGAGTGGTATGAGCGCACACAATTCCATAAAGAAGATTTATGGTTGGAAACCGAAACAGGCGAGCGGATCCACGCTTGGTGGTGTCCTCGACGTGAGCCGAAATGGTATGTACTTTACAGTCATGGCAATGCGGGCAATCTCAGTTGCCGCGACGTGTTTATTGACGCTTGGCAGAAGCGCGTGGGCGCATCCGTGCTAATCTACGATTATCCTGGCTATGGCCATAGTTCGGGGCGTCCTAACGAAAAAAACTGCTATGCGGCAGGGCGGGCTGCTTATCGTTGGCTCCACGAACAAAACTTTCCTGTCGAGCGAATCGTGCTGTTCGGGGAATCGCTCGGCGGAGGCGTGGCCGTCGAACTGGCCCGGCATGAAGTTCATGCAGCGCTCATTCTCCTGGCCGCGTTTACGTCAATCCCCGACATCGCTCAGGAAATTTTCCCATTCGTTCCCGCCCGCTGGCTTGTTCGCACTCGGTTCAACAACATCGAAAAAATTCGACACTACACGGGTCCGCTGCTGATCATCCACGGACAAAATGACGAACTCATCCCTCCGCATCACGCTCAGCGCCTCTTTGAAGCCTGTCCCAGTTCACGTAAGAAACTTCTCTTGGTGCCAGGTCACGACCACAATTCCATCGGTTTTGCGGCGATTTACGACGTGATAAGCGAATTTCTCGACACCGTGGCCGCTGTCCCCATTTCTCAGGCTACCGATCCCAAATAACCCATCTCAAACACGAGGAAGCCATCCTCTCGCTACAAGGAGACCATGTATGGATGCGGCTAAGCGAGAAAAGCTCCTCCGCGATGTGGAGGCGTTTTGTGAGGAAATCCGGCCCATCGAGGAGCTTTGTTATCTTGAACGCCGATTCAATGAGCAACTCATTCCACTAGCGAAAAAATATAACCTCCTCGGAATACCTGTGCCTGAAGAATATGGTGGGCGTGGGGCGGATGCTGTTACCTATGCTCAGGCAATTGCTCGCATTAACCGCGAAGGTACGGGCGTCCGCACTTTCTTTTCTGGTCACACTTCCATAGGCCAACTTCCTGTTGTATACTTCGGTACGCGTGAGCAGAAAGAACGTTTCCTGCCGGCCTCTTGCCGTGGGGAGAAAATCTTCGCCTTCGCCTTGACCGAACCTGATGCTGGGAGCAACCCTCTGGAAATGTCGAGTACCTGGCGCCGCGAGGGCGAGCACTACGTTCTCAACGGCGTGAAATATCTCATCTCGAATGGAGGTATTGCCAACGTATTGGTCACTTTTGCCTATCCGGAATCTGTTCTAAATCACCCGGCCGAGGCGGGCCGTAGTCCGGGGCGAATTAGTGCTTTCCTAGTGGAAACGGACGGGCCGGGAATCAGTCGGGAAGAATTGCCTGCGAAGATGGGCATGCCGACCTGTAGTACGGCAATGTTAGAATTCCGCGATGTGCGTGTGCCGGCTCATAATCTCTTAGGAAAAGAGGGTGACGGTTTTCGCATCGCAATGACCACCCTGGTCAGTGGGCGATTGAGCGTGGCCGCGGGATGTTTAGGGGTCATCGAGGATTGCTTAGCCGAGTGCCTGCGTTATGCTCAGGAGCGTGAGCAACACGGCAAACTCATCGGCAAACATCAACTCGTCCAGCAACACTTGGCCTGGATGGAAACCTATCGTGCTGCAGTCGAGGCACTAGTCTTGCGCGCTGCCGAGGCTAAGCACCGTTGGGACATAGCACAACAACGCGCGGAGGCTGGCTCAGAAGATAGTGGACAAATAGCCACTTTATATAAAGAGGCAGATCGCTTGGTCGCCGTAGCCAAATTCTTCGCTTCTCAGGCGGCCTGGGAAGTAGCCGATCGAGCTGTCCAAGTTTTCGGCGGCCGCGGCTGGTCAACTCTGTTTCGTCCGGGGCGTCATCTGCTCGATGTTCGCGTCTGCCGCATTTATGAGGGCACTGACGAAATCCTGCAACTAAAAATCGCCTCCGCTCTCTTAGGCAAGGAATTTGAGGCCTACCGTTAGTCGACCCACGTACCCTTGTGTCTCGAGGCTGCATTCGACGTCTAGCTGAACGATTTACTTAGCCGTGCGGTTCCAGTAAATACGCACATTGCCGGTAAACCGTCCCACAGCCACGATGTCGAATCTGCGGTCGCCATCTAAGTCGTCTACAGCTAAATCTTCGCAGGCCACGCCGCCATCTTCTATAACAGTTCTCTGCCAATGGTGGCCTTGGTCATCTAAGCATTGATAAATCCGCACGCCAGGCCCTAGTTGTTCGCTGAAACGGTCGCGCACGCCTAGGATCACCTCATCGCTGCCGTCGTTATCTAAGTCGGCACACCACACGGCGTGTCCCCAACGTAATTCTTCATCCAGAACACGGCGATGCCATAGCTCGGCCCCGTCCTTCGCTGGTGGTATGTAAACAACCAGTTGATGACCATGCCAAGGTTCGACCGTGGCAAGGTAAAGGCGTCCATTTCCCAGTTGCCCTAGCCTCACTTCACTGGCGCCTCGATTGCCTCGCGGATTCTCTTGATTACCGACACCCAGCAAGACACTTTTCCATCGGCCTGGCGAGGGACAAGTGAGCCAGCTAACACCTTCATAGCTGGCTACTAAGATGTCTTGACGCCCGTCGCGGTCTAAGTCGGCAAGGTGGAAGTTGTGCGCTACGTGGAGGGAGGCGTTGATAGTTTCGGGTAGCCACCGCTGGCGTTTGGGCTCTGCAGGTATGCGGTACGCAGTAATCCGCACTGGAGCATCCATCCAGTTTTTCTCTCGAGTGGCATGCTTGCCCAGGAGGGGCACACTCACCAGCTGAGGTTTACCTTCCCCGAGAACATCGCCAAAACGAATGCGGTGAATGCTTGGCTCCGCATCGATGGGATAAAGTTCGAACGGCTGATAGGGGGATTCGGTTTGCCGTAACCATTGCAAGGTGCCGTCGCTGCGTGTGTCGAACGGTCGCCAACCTGCCCCGAGGGCGAAATCCAGCCGACCATCGCGGTCTATATCGTGGGCCGCGATGCAAACATTATCTGGCTTCGTCTGTCCTTTCAAAATGTAGTGCATTTGCCAAGTGGGGTTTTCGAACCAGATGACGCGTTGCGTATCCACAACTACGATGTCTATTCGGCGATCGGCATTGACGTCAGCCAATAAGACTGCATAGCCCACTTTCAATGACCGATCAATCTCCTGGACGTGAAAACGCCACGGTCGCGGCGTCCCTTGTATAGTGGTTTTTTGTTCACTAAAACAGAGACCTCCTAAGGCTAAAGGGATCGCAAAGCTTATGATTAAACCTCGGCTCATGCCATTTCTAGCGTAGCGGTGTTTCATGCAGGATGTTTATTACCTCCAGATAAGGGCTGTCCATTGACGTAGACCTGTCGCACGCGCAGTTCGTCATCCAATAGGATTAGGTCTGCGAGTTTTCCGGGTTCCAGGCTACCGATTTGATCTTGGCAGCCGATGATGCGGGCAGGCGTTTGACTGGCCATGCGAATGACTTCCCAGACAGGTCGGCCTGTGAGTTGCCAGAAAGTGCGTACCATCCAGTCCATGCCGCGAACGCTAGAGGCTAATCCTTGCCCGTCGAGGGTCAATGCCACGCCATTAGTTACTTGGAACGGCTCACCATCTTGCAGAGGCCCGAACACGTAACGTCCATCTGGCATGTCGAGGGCCCGATTGCAGTCCGTGACCAGGGCTAGGCGATCAACACCCTTGCACTTCCAGGCCAATGACAGCAAATCGGCTGAAAGGTGCACGCCGTCGGCGATGACTTCCGTGGTCAGTTCGTCGTGGAGTAGAGTGGCCTCTAACACGCCGCCGCGCATCGGCCAAGATTGATAACGCCGTAACTTCGTTTTGTCGGACATAGCGCAAAACAGGTGATCCACGTGACGTGCGCCCCAACGAATGGCCTGGGCCACTTGTTCGGCCGTGGCTTGAGAGTGGCCGATGTTGAGCCGAATGCCCCGTTGCACGCATGCTTGGGCAAAGGCCTCGGCTCCTGGAAGTTCGGGAGCAAAGGAAGCGGTGACAATGACGTCGGCAAATTCCAGATACTCAGTAAACTCTTCTGGTCGCGGCGGGCGGAGCGGTGAAGCAGGATGGCAACCGCGTGCTTCCGAGGCAAAGTAAGGTCCGTAAAGGTGCACTCCTAGAATGCGGCAGCCTGTCAGTTCGGGGCGATTTTTTAGGCGGCGGCAGTGCTCGAGCACCGTCAGTATTTGCTCCTTCCAGGCCACGCATGTCGTCACGAGCAAACTCGTGGTGCCATGGCGTGCGTGGGCGCGACATGCGGTGATAATAGCCGATTCGGTACCGTCCATGAAGTCGGCACCATCGCCTCCGTGCACGTGTAGGTCCACAAAACCAGGGGCCACATAGCCCTCTGCCCATTCGACGACTTCGTCAACATGGCGGGAGTTACCAACACCCTCCCCCACCGAGACTATGCGTTCACCGACAGTCAACACATGCCCCTCTTCCAGCAGGCCGTTAGCCACCACGATTCGACCGCGAAATAATCTTCTTGGGCCTTGCATAGAAAGCATGGTAGCAATCAGGTCACAGTGAGGAAAGGCTCTACTTCAAATCCGTAGCTTAACATAATCCATCTAACCTTATCACGCTCCAATATTCCATGCAGACGAGCCTACGATCCCACAAGCCGAGCCAACCGTGGATATGGGTTTCATATGAACCAAGATTGGCATCGCTTTAGGCGTGAGGCAGTCCGATAAACAGTTTTACTTATGGCCCTAACATAAAGTGAGAGTGCCCTAAGAGGCTACCACTCTCACAAATTCGCTCGATGACCGGCAAAAGAGCAAGCGTGGTGGAAAAGTTATTCGACCCATGACGGGTAATTTACTGGCAACGCTCGATAGGTTTTATTGCCGCGGCTTGTAGGCGAAAAGTTCGCTCAGTCTTAATTTTGGCGATAAGCTCAGTCCAGCATGACTATAGTTCGCAAGGCTCTAACGACGGGCTCCGGGCAAAAGCTGCGAGGAGCCTTCCCCTGATACGGCTTAAATTACAAGGGGGCTGATGGAAACGATCAAACGCGAAAGCGACTGGTTCGGCAGGCGTTCGATAGCCATGCCCGTCAGAGGCGGGATAAAGAAAGGGGTGCTTTGCTGCACTTGGCTCTGGCCCTAGACCAGGAAGGGTAGCATTTGTTGTTTAAGAGCCATCGCAGGTGATAGGATACAATGGTCACGCTAAGTCCAAGTCGGACTGCAGCCAGGTGCGGCGATGCCTAAAGAAACTGTGATACAGCTGTTGCATAAGCCCGAGTGGGAGGGAGTTTGGCCCCAGGTGTTAGGATATTTAAATTATTCCGCGGGTAAGCCCGACGTAAGGTTTCGTCGGCACATAAATATCTTGTATCAGGCGTTAGCCGAAGCGGGTTGTGCGGAACCTTGGCAAGCATTGCCTGAACTGTTACGAGAGGCCTTGGAACGCTTGCATCGGCAGGGCCAGCCAGGATTCCGCGAAATTGAGCAGGCGCAAGCGGTGTTAGAACTAGCCTTAGTGGAGTTACCGGCACGCTATCGCGATTTCCATCGAGATTTGTTAGCTCATTTGAGCGACGCTGAGTTGTGGCAGCCTTTCGTATTGGTGCGATTTTGCGAGGCGGTATTGGCAGAAGGCAGCCCATGGCAGGAAACTGAGCGGATTTTGACAGGGGCCCTCAAGCGGGTTAACGATTATGTAGGTTACCGACCTGTAGCGGTTTTAGAAAACGGCCGGCGAGGCGAGCCCTACGCTCATGAATGGGTCTGTCCGATACCTGTTTACTTACGTGGCGTCGGGACAGCTTTTGGACCATACAAGTCTTTAGTGGAAAAAGCGTTGGAAATTTTACAGCAGACCGATCCCGACTTGCTGGAAGCAGTCGGCTGGGAGTTTGAGCGATTAGAGGAACTGGCCTGGGATCCGCGGGGCGAGGACTTTGCCCATCCTGCGCATCGCAAGCCTAATTATTTGTTCGGATTATGGGACGCTCATCGCCTGGATGAGCAAGGGCGTTACTGCCGATACGTGGTGCAACGCTTGACCCTCGACTTGTTACAGGCTTGGGTTACCCAACCAGACAATCGTGCCCAAGAAGAGAAACTGTTTGAGGCAGGACTCTTACTAGCGGCGACAATGCTCATGGGGACAGGGGTATGCGGGCGTTCGCCGACTTCGCCAGAGGCTCTCGCGCCATTAGCTCAGGTAGTACCCAAAGTGGCTGAGACGCGTGACACCTTTTACCGCTGGTGGCTGGACAGAATACCGGGGGAGTACGGCGAACGCTTGCGGAAAGAAGCACGTCGGCTGAAGCAGCCTTTCGGGGGCGTCCGCGTCCACTTGAACCAAACCTTAGCGCGTCGCCGAGCCTTCCAGCTTCAGAGGCGTCACTTAGCTTTGTTATGGGCGCAAATGGGCTATCCCGACGAAAGCCGACGTTTAGTCAGCGGCTTGCCTTCGGCTGCGGCACGTATGGTTACCGAGTTAGTTTGCCGACTGGCCACCGTGCACCGCCAAATTGAGTTCGGACAGCTGGAGGAAGCAGCGAGCACTCTCCAAGAGGCCCATCAGTTGCTCCTGCGTGCCGTCGAATGTGGCGCCGTGGTCGACCCCTGGAATATCCTTGGATTTCAAGCCCTCTTTCCCATATCGTCGGCCGCAGAAGATAGCGTACGGGATCAACGAGTGGACGATTTACTACGAATCGTTCAAGGGTTGTTACATCAGTACAGCCGGCTCCGCGGCGAGGCCGCCTCCCGAGGTTTACGAGAGTTAGAACAGGCCGCGCGGCGAGATATGCGTCGTCTAGCAGAATGGTGGAACCAATTTGCCACCCATGAGGTAAGCGATGTTTTGCGCGTACACGCCCTGGAGGACTTGCGTTCTGCCGACCACGTCGTCAACGTTCTGGCTCAATGGCACGAGCGGGGTAATCAGCCCGCGGATTTACTATTCTGGAAACGGCACTTGCATCATTTCCGCACTGCCAAAGCTTTCGCCTTAGCAGTCCAGGCCTTACTCGAGAAGCAAGATTATCCCGCTAGTCTCGGATTACTTATGGCTTGGCTCAACCAAGCCTCGGAACCGCGCGGGGCGGACGAAGTTCCTGTTCCGCTGGAGGATGGTATCTATTCCTTTGCCAGCTTAGCGGTTAGGTGGGCAGTGGCGGTGGTTTCCAACTTCAGCCCCGAGGCTAATGCCCCGGCTTCCTCGACCGCTGCCGACGTCGCCAGCTCGACGACCACCTTTTCCTTTGGTTCCCCGGTCGTTTCAGGCGACCCCAAGGTGGCCATTCTCCGATGGCAGCAACTAAAAAAATTCCTGGATTATCTAGAGGCGAATGCCGGCCAATTCGGAGAAGTGCCTCGGTTGCAACTGTCCCCGGCACAAAAAGGTCCTAGACAAGAAGACGTTTACGCCGCGGCATACGAAGAAGTGGTTTACCGCGGAAGCACCGAAGATGACGTCGAAGGGAGCGTGGCCGATGTAGGCCCGGCACCTGGCGCTTTTCCCTTGGAGGCAGAAGCGGAACGTCTCGAACCTCACTTGCGCTTTTTGACCATGGAAGCCTCACTTTGGCAATTAGCGGGCCGGTTTGCCACACTCCATCGACTTCCAGACGTCAGCGAGGCCATCCATGCTTGGCAGCAACGAGCCGAGCAACGCATACAAGATATCCTGCAATTGCTTGACGAAGTCCATGCTCAGCCGATTGCCGAACCTTCCGCCGACCCAGATGCCGTCGCTGAATATGAACGCCGTCGGCAGATTCAGGAAGGACTGCTGCACCACATCTTAGTCGCAGCACAAGAAACTGTGCTGGCGCTCAGGTCGTTGCGGGCAGCGGTGGGTGAGTATCCCAGCGAGCCGGTTCCCGAGAACGTCCGCCAAGAGTGGCTCGCTGCCTCTCTGGAGCGCAGCTGCCTACGCATCGAGCCTCTGGTCGTGACAACGCACATGGAACAATGGTTGGCCCACATTAGCGATACGCCCTTACTCTACGTTCCTTTGGAAGCAGGGGGTACGCCACGGGCTATTTTAGCGTCGCGTTCGCTCTTACTCACATTTCGAATGCTAGCGGAGAACCTGCCCCGGCTCGGTTTGCTTCGCGCCACGCATCGCTTGCTCACGAACGCTATGGAACTGGAATCGCGGCCCGTGCCCGGGGCACGCAGGGTTACCGAATTTGATCGTCTGTTCCAAGCTGCATTCCAAGGTACAGTCCGCACTGTGGTGCGTTCGGCGGCCGTGTGGTTTCCGCCCTTGCATTTGCCCGAAAACGTGGTGCGCCTGTTACAAGTCCTGGCCCAGCGCTTCGGCAAACTCTGGCAACAGCACAGTCAGTCGGTGCGCCTGTCCATTCTGGAAACCATTCAAGATCCCTCGGAGTGGCATGACCTATTGCGCTTCATTCGCCGTTACGGTCGCGAATTGTTCCATCCGAGGTTTCTCACCTTAGCCAATCTTCGCGGGATTTTACATCAAGGTGTCGGTCACTGGCTCGACGCGTTACGTCAGGAATCCTCTCACCACGAACCCATTCTGCTTCTCGAAGAACTCGACCAACGCATCAGTCGTGCCCAGGCCGTCCGTTACTTGGAAATCATTTTGCAAGCCTTAGCCGATAATTTCGAGGAATTCAAGGACTACAACGCGACTACAGCGCAGTCAGACTATGGCGAAAACCTTCACCTGCTGATGGAGTTTCTCCGGCTCAAAGTGGAATTTGAGCGCCTCAGTTGGCAATATCGTCCTCTCAGCCTGGCTCATGAAGTGTTAGTGCGTGAACGCAGCCTGCGCACAGCGAAGCTTTGGCGGCAATGGGTCGAACAACTCACGCGCGACAAACTTGCCGAACTTCGCCAGCGCTTGGAAAACTTGGAACATCGTTACGGTCTGCGCCTTATGAGCGTCAGCGATCGAATTCGGGGAGGCTTATTGCAAGGTTTGCAAGAAGATTGTGCATGCGCATTGGTAGAACCTGCAATGCTCGAAGCCGCTAAGGACACCAGGGAAGCTGCCCATCACTTGCGAGAAGCCCTCGAACCGTTCCTGCAAAGTCCCACCGGCTCGGGACTGGATATGCCCAGCTGGCTCCGCCGACTTGAGGCAGAAGTGCGTCGGGTGTTAGCCGAACGTGCCCCATGGGTGGTCATGCCCCTGGAGCGACTTCCCGAAGCCCCGCAACAATTGCTCCGGTGGGAGCAAGTGCAAGATGAACTCCGACACTTGCCTGAATAAATTGCTTCCCTTAGCTAAGCAAAGTCGGAAGATCGCGCACTTTCCGCCGAACATCCTGTTGACCATTTCTAATTTTCTAATCGCGATCGCTCGGATTCTCTAATATTACGCCGAGTCAGTAAACTTAGTTCCTTTGCTCCAGCTGGCAGGAGACCTCATCGTTCGCACGCTGAAAGGATGTGGCACTCACCAAAGTCGCGACTCAGCTAACATTCCGGGTTAGTTTGGTATGTTCGCGAGCAACATCGGCAGTACAGAGAGTCGCCGCTGGTGCACTTTCCAGCAAATTGGTGTATCGCTAGATGACAGGGGCGATAAAAGTAAGCCGCCAGTCAGGATTGCAAGTATCAACGACTAAGTCCAAAAATGATCGACTAATGAAGGTCGCTCGGGGAATAAGTAATCTCGGGAGCTAAAATCAGCCAAATCGGAATGAGCGGTGTGTCTCTCAACGCTGACCTCTAGCGCTGATATTCACGCTAATTTGCTTAATTTCTGACTTATTTATGACCAAGGGTTTGAGCATTAGCTCTGTTACAAGTGTCGCACTTGCATGCTTATAAGAAGTTAGCAAATATTCCCACCGATAATTCCAGCGGAATCGTCCGAGAAGGCTAGCCACAACTTAGAGTTATGAAGAGGGGTTGGTGCATATATTTCCTACTAGAGAGAACGCTCTTGTGCCATCGGATCAAGTAATCAGGTTTGCCGGGGTGAGTTTCAATGGGTAGCTTCCATCATGCGGCCGGCCTAACATCACACATTAGGAGCTATACCCGCGCCTCCTAGTTTAGCATATTACCAGGAGTGCATGATTCGTCATAACCGGGAGCTACGCTTGGTTGCGAATCCATGGCCGAGTCATGCTTATCTTCGGACTGGCTTGGCATCTGTCCATGAAACGTTAGGAGCAAATAGCGCGCTTGACACCGTAACGGCGGTAACTGCAACAACATTCATCTAAGCCGTGCGCATATCTAGCCCTTGACTTAGATGGTAGAGGTAAAGCCCCTTGACAATTACTCGACCGTCAACTAACGTGTGTAGATAACTGCTAAATACCAAGGCATGATTGTGCGATTCGCTGACCTGCGTGGGAGTGTATTAGAGCGAGCTGCACCTTACTCAGCTCAGTTGCCTAGCGCGCCATTCAGGCGGTTAGGGCATAAGCCTTAGCACCTCGCAGATCATTAGCGTGTACTGCGCAGATGAGCGACCGTGGGGTAGGCCCGATTGAATCGAATCCTCGGCAGTCTGGAGCGTCATTAATGGCCGAGGTACCAGTTTCGGAGAGATAAGGTCAGCTGAACATCCTCACCGAGGTCAAGTGGAGCAAGTAAAGGAAGGCAAAGATTACGGTAGCAGTTGTTGACCGAGGAATTGCTCCTCTTCTTCGGGGATGATGATGCGGGGCGTAATCATAATCATGAGCGAACGCGCCTCGCGGCCGTAGCCTACGTTGGTAAAGAGACGGTTGATATAGGGCAGTTTGCTAAGAATCGGAGGACCGAATTCAGTGCGTCCTTCTGAGAGCGTCTTGAACCCGCCCATCAGCACGGTACCGCCATCGGGCACCATCACCGTGGTTTGAACCGAGAGTACGGACGTAATGGGAAGTTGAATGAATAAGGTGATTTCCACTTGCGATAATGAGCCATCTGGGTTCACTACAGGGATGACAATCGGGATAGGAAAGATGGGAATGTTTTGGGACAAGGCAGTGAAAGTGGGAGCTAAGCTAAGCCGCACGTAGCGCCGGTCGGAGTGCACGACAGCCTGTAAAAAGAGTTGCAATCCTGAGGAGAAGGGCGTGACCGTGGGTACCATGCTCACTTGGCCAAAGGGGCCGACGATCGGCGTGGCTCCCGTCACGAGGAATTGGAAATCTTGCACGGCGAGAAGCGCAGTCTGACCACTGAATAGCGTGATCTTGGGGGCTTGCATCACGTTGGTTCGAGTGTCCCCTTGGGCCGCTTCCATGAAGAGGTAAACTTCAATGTCGCTCAGATAGGCGAAGCCGAAGTCCAAACCACCGTTGTTGCCGACTGCGTTCGGGAAGTTGCCGAACGGCGGTATGCCGCGAGCAAAGCTCGAGGTCCGGAAGGGAATATCTAAGTCAGGGCTGAACGCGCCGCCCGGCGCTAGCCCAACCACCACTTTGTCCAAGTGGTCTGGCTCGTTAATCATCCCGGCTGGAGCAAAGGATTGAGCCACCACCGCTCGGTCAAAACGCGTTTCGTCGTCGTCCACTTGGAATTGGAAATCCACACCGATACGTTCGAAAAAGGCCTCGCTGAGGGTAATAAAGCGGACTTCGACGGTGACCTGCAATTCCTGTAACTCGCGGAGTCGCCGGAGCAGTTGATCGACCTGCTCCTGAATTTCTGGATCAGCGCTGACCACTAGTTGCATGCCCAGTGGGTAGTAGTCAATGTGTCCCGGTCCGCCATTGACGTCCCAGCTTTTCGGCTCAATGGTTTCGTGAATCAGTCGAATCAGGGTTTGTTCCAGGCTGGTCTTAGGTGGCTCGACCCGCACTTGCGGCTGAGAAGAATTGTTGGCCAAGCTGGCTTGCCCAACCGGGGTGCCGCCGGGAATTGTCCAGGGCGCGGTCAAGGGAGGTTGCTGTGGCTGATTCATATTCTGAGCCAAGACGCTGAGAATGCTGGCCTGGTTGCCGCCAAGGTTGCCGAAGTCCTGGACTGGAAGGATCAAGTCAGCCACGGGGTACACTTTTTGCACCAACTTCCCGCGTTTGCCCTCTTCTGTGGTAACAATATAGACCCCATCGCGGATGACCCAAGCTAAGCGAGCGTTATGTAGAATGAGGTTCAGGCAGGTACGAAGTGGACGGTTGTCTAAGCGGATGGTAATCGGTTGGTTGAGGGAGATGCCCGCCGCTTGCAGAGCAGGCTCATCGGCCACAATGTTGATTCCGTACATAGAACGGAGGTGATCCAATACTTCAGCTAGCGGCTTGTCCCGGAAGTCCAGGGAGACGGGTTGTTGCAGCCGTTGATATAAGTCGCGGTCCTCCGGGGTTTCCGGTCGGAGCGGTTCGATGGGTTTATTGCGGCGTCGGGTACGTTCCGACCAATCTTTTGGATATTGCAGGTCCGACTCCGGCGCGGCCGAGGCTTCATTGACTGCTTGCATGGCCAGTTCGAAGCCACGTTCCTTTTGCAGTTTGATACGTTCCTCATCGCTCAGGGCCCGAAGTGTGCGAGCACGGAATAATGCTGCTTCCGCGGCGGGGTTATCTGGATCCAGTTCCTTAGCTTTCAGGGCAACGATTTCCGCCTCCTTGTATTTCGCTTCCTTCAGATACTGTGCATACTGTTGCATTAGCTGAGCGACTTGGTCTTTCCGGTTGAGGTCGGCGAGAATTTCCCGTTGGCGCAGACTTGAGCCACGAAGCGAATCCTGACGGATGCGCTCGTAGGTCAGCTGTTCGCGGCTAGCTTCGAAAGTACGTAGCCGCTGCTCAATTTGACGAATCATGGCCTGGACGGCTTCAGTCTGCAGTTCGGATTGCCGCAACTCCTGAGCGGCTTGGCGTAACGTTTCAATGGCCTTGTTCAAGTCGTTATTCTGCGCAAAACGGTTGGCTTGGCGTTCGGCCTCCAGTTTGATGCGGCGCAAACGTTGAAGTTCGACCTCGCGCTGTTGCTGTACCTGATCCAGTAAGCTGTGAGTCTGAGATTGCTGAGAAAGGTTCGGCTTATTGGCCTCGGAAGAATCACTTGGAGTTGGAGTCGTCCTGGGAGTGGGCGGCAGCTGACCCGCTTGCACCAAGGCATGTGCTTGCATTTCCTTGCTGGCCAGGATTTCTTGCATGTGAGTGCGTTTGCGTTCGTCAAGCAGTTGAGGATTGATGCTCTGGAAATAGGCCGCGGCTTGGGCATATTCGCCACGACTATAGGCGCGCACACCCAATTCATAGAACCGATTAGCTTCGCGAATGGATTGGCGATACTGGGCTTCGTCGATTTCCGCTAAAAGCTGACTGGCTTCGAGACGCAAATGATAATGTTGTTCATAAACCTGTCGTGCCAACTGCTGGGCGCGGAGTAACTCGCCAGCACGAAGTTGTTGACGAGCCTGCTCGATAAGACGCCGACCTGCATCGGTAGTCTCGGAGGCGACTGGGGCCTGGCCTTGGCGTAAGCGTTGGAGTTCTGCCAATTGCTGGTCTGTGGCTAAGGTATCGGCACGAAGTTCGAGTTGCAGTTCCCGGACGTAACGCAGGCATTGCTCGGCCTCGTCGAGTCGTCCGAGCTGCCGCCAAGCTTGGGCCGCGTGGCGGAAGGTGTCGATGTGCGCCTGGGCTTGGCGTTGCAACTCAAATAACAATTGCTCGGGTGTTTCGTCCTCAGGACGGTAGGGAGCGCGTAGTTGTTGGGCGTGCCGGGCCTGGCGTAATGCCTCGAGGATGCGTCCCTGGCGTTGATGCTCCCGAGCGTCGGCAAGCAACAGGAGAGCCTGTTTACGAATTTGCTGGGCTTGTTGCGGATTGTCGCGGTCGCGCTGTTGGTCGAGTAATGCTTGGACAGCTTTTTCAATTTTGTCAGGAGAGTCTTCGTCGGCGGTCCAGGTTACGGGGAATTGTTGCGCTTGACGGGCCAGTTGCAGGGCTTGAACGAGCTGGCCAGCGTTGAGAGCGGCGCGAGCCTGGGCAATGAGAGATTGCGCTTGTTGTTTCGCCGTGGGAAGATTCGCAGGTTGCGGCGAAGTGGGCTGGTCTAGGCTTCGTGGGTCGGGAATGCGTGGACGTTGCGCTTGTTGCCGACGGGCCTTAATTTCAGCCAGCAAACGATCGGGATGCTCTCCCATGTACCAAATCGAATAGCGTGGCCGTAACGCCCGTGCGTGATAGGCCAACCTTTCTGCTTCGTCGAATTGGCCTTGCTCCAGTTTCTGCCGCGCCTGAGCCAGCAAGGCCTCCGCCTGTTTTTGATGAGCCTGTTCGCGAGCTTTGTAAATATCCGCCAATAGCTTATCGGGTGTGTCCTCAAAAAGTCCCCAGCGACATTCTGGGACGACGCGAATGCGACGGGCCAGTGCCTCCGCTTCGTCGAGTCGGCCTGCCTGGTATAGTTGCCGCGCCTGACGGAGCTTATCACGGGCGTTTTGCCGGGTGATCGTTTCGGTGGTATCTTTCCCCTGAGGGGTGAGGGGGGCGTCAATTTGGGGCAGCGCGGGCTTGCTAGTCACCGCGTTCGTTTGCGACTCCGCAGCGGCAAGAGCCTGCCGAATTTTTTCCGGCGTGAGCGGCTCGTAGGGCGGCCAGGAAATTTGCAGTTGTTCCGCCTGGCTCAGCAGATTACGGGCCTGTTCCAAATCGCCTTGCTGCAAAGCTTGTTTGGCCTCAGCCAACAGTCGGCGTCCTTGTTGCAGCTTGAGTTGTTCTGCCGTGGCTTGCCGTTGGGCCTGGCGCGCTTGTTGCACCTCACGCAGCACTTTGTCGGGAGTGTCGCTCCAAGGCCACCATGAAGAATAACCCGCTTGTTTAGACTGTTGGGCCAGCTGTTCGGCGAGATCCAGATTGCCTTGGCGCAATGCCTCGCGTGCCTGGGCCAGGAGCTTGTCGGCATCCGGAGGAGCGGTGTTCCCAGAAGAAGATAGTTGCTTCGCGCGGGCAGCTTGGATGTCGCGTAAGAGTTTGTCTGGCGAATCACTCCAAGGGAAGATCGCGGTATAGCCAGCCTCCTTTGCCTGGCGTGCTAAGGTTTCGGCCCGGTCGAGCTCATGATTCTTCAGGGCTTCCCGTCCCTGGGCCAACAGGCTTTCCGCATCAACGCGAGGAGGCGGAGAATCATTGCGTGCCCAGAGAGACCAACGCCTTCCCTGCCGTCGCGTTACTTGCTCATAAAGCTGGTTGACGACTTGCTGCTCCTGAGGCTGGAGGTACTTACTGGAACGTAACTGTTTGAGCAACTGCTCTGCCTCAGCCCATTGATTGTTCTTGACGGCCTCTTGGGCCGCCGAGAGTTGCTGAAGTGTCCGTTGTCGCCCTGCTAAGTCCGCAGCGTTCCGTGCACGAAACTCTTCTAAACGCTTCTGGTCCTGCGGGGTTAATTGGTGTCGGCCTTGCTCGGCAAGATCAAAAAACTTGGCAGCCTCTTCATATTCTCCCTTGCGGTAAAGATTGATCGCCTCTTGGAGCGCTGTGGCAGGCCTCACCACTGGACTGACTACTGGTTCCTGTTGTTGGCCGGTAAGGCTGCCTACGATTCCGATAGTCACCAGTGTGCTCGCCAGCCAAGCCAACCACTGACCCCGGTTCACTGGAAGTCCTCCCTTATCGCCGTAGCCGCTCCCTGCCTAGCACGTTCCCCGAATTGTGCCAGGTGAACTCGACATAATGGCATGGATCGTGCCGACGGCGATCTTGGCCCCGATCTCCCCCGTTCCTTGAGCTACCAAGGTGCATTATTTCCACGGGACGCCGCTAGATAGCTTGCTACCCATACCACGTCAATATCAGGTAGCAGCCTTGCCTCAGGCTACCTAACTTAGCCTTGCTCCGAAAGAACGACGCGAGAAAGAAGGACGACGGTGCTTTGAGGTGCAGCAACATTGGATCGTTTCCTAATTCCCTCAATAACTGGCTATAATAACGCACAATATTTGAATTAGTCTGAGGTAACAGTCAAGTGGCAGCCTCTGGAACAGAAATATGAGAGAAAAAATCCGCGTGGCTCTCTTGGGCGCGTCGGGTTATACGGCGCGCGAGCTGATAAGCCTCTTATTGCGGCATCCGTGCGCGGAGCTCATCGCCGTTGGGTCGCGCCAGGAAGGCACGCCCTTGGTGGCAGAGCTTCACCCGATTCTTACTGGGCGTGTCAACCTTCGTTGCGAAATGCTCGAAGCGCGGGAACTCACTCGTCGAGGCGTGCAATGTGTGTTCACCTGCTTGCCGCATGGAGTCAGTATGACCGTAGTGCCCCAATTGCTGCAAGCGGGCATGCGTGTCATCGACCTGAGTGCCGACTATCGCTTACGCGATCCGCAGATCTATCAGGAGTGGTATCGCGAGCCCCATCACGATCCCGAAAATCTGCGCCATGCGGTTTACGGTCTGCCGGAAGTCTACGCCTCGCGGATTCGCGAAGCACGCCTGGTCGCCAACCCCGGTTGTTATCCGCAAACTATCATCCTCGGTTTGGCACCCCTGATAGCACATGATCTCATTGATCGGGAAGACATTATTGCGGACTCGAAGAGTGGGGTATCGGGAGCGGGTCGCACACCACGGCCTCATACGCATTTTCCTGAGTGTAACGAAAACGTGGCCGCTTATAGCGTGGGCCAACATCGCCACACGCCCGAAATTGAACAAGTACTGAGTGACCTTGCTCGCACAGCGGTGCGTATTGTGTTTACTCCGCACTTGGTTCCCATGGACCGGGGCATATTCAGCACCATTTACGCTCGACCGCGTCGCGCTGTTTCGGAACATGAATTATTCGAGGTGTATCGGGATTACTACGCTCGGGCTCCTTTCGTGCGGGTCGTCTCGCATCTCCCCAACTCGAAAGACACGATCGGCACCAATTTTTGCGACATCACGCTGAGGCTCGTGCGGCAGCGTGTGGTTCTTCTCGTTTGCGAGGATAATCTGATTCGGGGCGCCAGTGGCGTTGCGGTGCAGAACTTCAATCTGATGTTTGGCCTGGAAGAGACACTGGGATTGCTGTAGCGGTTGCGAATGGCAACCGGCTGCGGAGGTTGGTAAGACCTATGCCTCGAGAAATCGTAACTGAGCAGCTTTACCATCGTGCCCTGAGCGCGTGGCCCGATGAACGCGGCCGATTCGGACGATTTGGAGGCCGCTATGTTCCTGAAACATTGGTCTATGCCTTGGAACAGTTAACTGCTGCATTCCAAGCAGCACGCAACGATGCCGCGTTTCAACGGGAGCTGGATTACTACTTGCGGACCTATGTGGGCCGCCCCACGCCGCTTTATTTTGCTGAGCGCTTGACACGCCATGCAGGTGGAGCGCGAATTTATCTCAAACGAGAAGATCTTAATCACACAGGAGCTCACAAAATAAATAACTGCATCGGCCAAGCTCTCCTCACGAAACGCATGGGCAAGCAGCGGATCATTGCAGAGACGGGAGCTGGTCAGCATGGTGTGGCGACGGCGACCGCAGCTGCATTACTGGGCTTGCCTTGCGTTGTGTACATGGGGGAAGAGGACGTAAGGCGACAGCGGCTGAACGTTTTCAAAATGCGACTATTGGGAGCCGAGGTAGTTGCCGTGGGTACAGGGAGCCGTACCCTACGCGAGGCCATCAACGAAGCGTTGCGCGACTGGATGGCTAGCGTTGAGACGACACACTACATCCTGGGAAGTGTCGTAGGCCCGCATCCGTTTCCCTGGATAGTGCGCGAGTTTCAATCAGTCATTGGGCGGGAGGCCCGTCAACAAGCGCTGGAGCAAATCGGGCGGCTGCCTGACGTGGTAGTGGCCTGTGTCGGAGGGGGCAGCAACGCTGCGGGAATGTTTTACCCCTTCCTGGAGGACCGGGAAGTCGAATTAGTGGGGGTCGAGGCAGGCGGGCGTGGGCGCCGGCTCGGCGAGCATGCCGCCACCCTGAACTTTGGAACGCCCGGCATACTTCATGGCACCCTGAGCTATGTGCTGCAAGATGAGGAAGGCCAAACCGCAGACGTTCATTCCATCTCGGCGGGCCTGGATTATCCGGGTGTCGGGCCAGAACACAGCTTCTGGAAAGAGAGCGGTCGGGTGCGCTATACCACGGCCAGTGATGAGGAAGCGTTGCAAGCCTTGGAATTATGTTGCCGATTGGAAGGGATTTTGCCCGCGCTAGAGACCGCCCATGCTCTGGCTGAAGCCTTACGAATTGCCGCACAACGTTCCCCCCAAGATGTGATCATCGTCTGCCTCTCGGGTCGGGGCGATAAAGATTGCTTCGAGGTGGCGCGCTTGCGTGGTCTGCAACTTTGAGGGTCAGGAGCAGTCTGTTGATATGAATACTGTGACAGGGCTCTCGCCAACAAATCCCCTGGAGCGACGCTTTGCCGCACTGCGTCAGCGGGGAGGTAAAGCGCTCATCACCTTCGTTCCCGCAGGTGATCCGCACCTCGAAGCTACCCGCGACCTGCTTAACCTCCTGGCGCACAACGGCGCGGACGTTATTGAGATTGGTTTGCCGTATAGCGACCCTATTGCGGACGGTCCGCTTATCCAGGGAGCTTACACACGCGCGCTGAGTCGAGGCATTCACGTTCGGGACGTCTTTGAATTGGTACGGAGTTGGTCTGCATCGCCCGCTTTATCAGCACGCCGCTTGCTTGAGCCAGGTTCAATCGCTGATCTGCAGGAAACTACCAGTCAGATGAGCCTGTCCGAAACGTCCGAAGGAAGACCTCAAGAATCGCGAGGTGCTTCTCCTCAAGCTTCCGTAGTAACAGTGCCCCTAGTGGCGATGGCTTCTTATAGTCTAATTTATCGACAGACAGAGCGGCGCTTCGTTGAACAATGTGTTGCCTCAGGCATAAGCGGCGTGATTGTTCCGGACCTTCCTGCGGAGGAGGCATCGTCCTTAGCGGCGCTGTGCCATCAACACGACTTGGCCCTGATTCAACTGGTCGCCCCGACCACTCCACTACCAAGGGCTCGCGATATTGTCAGCCGGTGCACGGGATTCGTTTACTGTGTTAGCGTCGTCGGCATTACCGGAGTGCGGGATCATTTGCCAGAGGAGTTACGCCAGCGGTTACAAACGCTTCGCACGCTTACCAAGCTGCCGCTATGCGTTGGTTTTGGCATTAGCCGACCAGAACATGTTCAGATGATAAAACCATACGCGGATGGTATCATCGTGGGCAGTGCCTTAGTATCACGCTTGGCCGAGGCAGCTAATCGTCCCTGGGAAGAGGTGAGCCTTTCGATTGGCCAGTTGCTGGGCCAGTTACGGCAGGCTTTAGACGAGCAGCCCACGTCGTAAGAGTTCCTCGGCGATTTGCACGGCGTTGGTTGCCGCACCTTTCCTGAGATTGTCGGCCACTACCCACAAGTTCAAACCGTGGGCCACTGTGGGGTCGCGACGAATCCGACCTACAAAGACCTCGTCTCGACCCGCGGCGAAAATGGGCATAGGCAATTGGCCGCGGGAGTAATCGTCGAGAACCACCACACCGGGCGCTCGCCGTAACAACTCGCGGGCTTGCTCGGGCGTAATGGGCTTCTGGAACTCGACATTAATCGCTTCACTGTGGCCCACTGCTACCGGCACCCGCACAGTCGTGGGCGAGATCAGAATGGTCTCGTCGCCCAGGATTTTCCGCGTCTCCCGAATCATTTTCCATTCCTCTTCCGAATAGCCCTCGTCGCCCAGCTTCCAGTCATGGGGCACGACGTTGCCCGCAAGCTGAGCGGCGTGGGCCAAGGGTGCGGGAGGCGGTTCACCCCGTACCAAGGCTTCCAGTTGCTTCTGCAAGTCATACAACCCCTTAGCCCCCTTTCCTGAAGATGCCTGATACGTGCATATAACGATGCGCCGGATTCGCGCGAAATCGTGCAACGGTTTCAGGGCCACCACCATTTGGATCGTCGAACAATTGGGATTGGCAATAATGCGTCTGGTAGCACGCGCCAAGGTGTGCGCGTTGACCTCGGGAACGACCAAAGGGACTTCGGGATCCATCCGCCAGGCACTGGAGTTGTCCACGACATAAGCACCCGCCTGAGCGGCAATGGGACTCCATTCGCGGCTGACAGCAGCAGGTGTGCTCGACAACACCAAATCCACGTTCTCAAATGCTTCGGGCCGCAATGGCTCTACGGCATATTTTCGACCGCCAAATTCCAGCTCTTTGCCTGCACTTCGTTCGGAAGCGAGAAATTTAATGTGGGCAATGGGGAATCGGCGTTCGAGCAAGACACGGCGCATCATTTCGCCGACTGCCCCTGTGGCTCCGACCAACGCGACACGGACTCCCTCAGACCTCATTTCAGTCCTCAGCAAGTTGTTTCAATTAGGGCCTCTGCTCCTTGGCTTTGCGCTCAAGGTATTCTTTGATATATTTCTCGGGGTTCTCGTTGAAAGCATCGCGACAGCCTGTGCAGCATACGTAATAGGTTTGTCCTTTGTAGCTCACGGGAATGGTACCTAACCCGCCGCTTACCACACATTCCGGACCTTTCTTGCGCTCCACGGCCAAGGCCTGGCCCTCTTTCGTGGCGCCCACTATGAAATCGCGCACATACAACTTTCGTCCCATAGGCCGGTAATCATAGCGAAAGACGAAGCGAATGTCGTCCACCAAGTTGATGGTAACACGTTCATCCACTTTGCGCTGAGCATCGCTGCGCTCGACCACGAGCGTCCGCGTCTTGGCATCATAATTCCCATAATAAACGCGCGGTTTGTCGTCTGTTACGGGAAACAACGTCAACTGAAACATTTGTTTCTCAGGCAGATAACGCAACTCCCCGCCGCGAAAATGTTTCCCGTTGGTGATTTCCATGACCAACCAGGCGTCGTCACCCTTGAACTTCCAGGTCCAGGATATCTTTTCGCTCCAGAAACCTTTCTGCTTATCCGCGAGAGTGCCCGTGGCGGGTTCGCCCGTGGCACGCCAAGGGCCAATCAGGTCATTGAACGGGCGTAATGCCTCTCGGGGCGAGCGCGAAGCATCTTCCTCAGCGCTGAGGACGGCAGCGGCACAGAGCATACAAAAAGCAGCTAAATATCGCAGCGTCATAGGGAGTCCTCGGATGTTAGAAGCTATTCATTCGCCCAAAAGATCGAAGTAATGTTCCGCACGTGGGTCGGTAATTGCCCAGAGGGCTAATACTTCTTGTAACGGCTGACGCCAAGTCTTTGCATCCAGCTTATTTTGCAAGCATGCCTCGGCCAAGAACAGGAGCGGTTCTTTTCGCGAACGTAGCCAAACCAGGGTTTCCCGAACCATCTCCTGCGGCCAGGAGCGAAGGTGTTCCAGGACGGCCGTATAAGTTGATTTATCGCCGTAAGTCATTAGCAACGCGGCAAGCTGTTCGCGGAAAGTCTGGCTGGCGGTATGGTCGCCTAAATGACCCACCAACACGGTCAGGATATCGCGGTTGCGCCAAGACAGTAGCGTCTCGGCAGCCCAGAGCCGTTCCTGAGTCGAGCGGGCATTTTCTGAGACCATGCGAAGCAAGACGGGGCTGGATGCGGTGTGCTGGGATGCCCGTACACAACTGAGAGCGGCCAAACGCACAGTCAGGGACGAATGAGTCAAATATCGCTCCGCCAGCGGGCCGAGTCGGTCGGACTTGGGAGGTGCTTGGGCTAGAGCGTGGAGGGCCTCGGCCAACAGTTCGGCAGGCACGTTCGACTGCGCTTCTAACCATTGCAAAATCGGTGAACTATCCGCTTGGTAATGCTTTGCCAAGTTGGCCCACCAACGCAAGAGTGCTTGGCGTTGCTCCAGACGAAGATGCGGGTGGTGCAAGAATTTTCTTACGTAATCCAATGCTTCAGGTTGGCGCAGCAAAGTCCAAGCCTTGGTAGCGATGTTCAATTCGGTCGCAGAACCGGTATCGAGCAACTCGCTTAACGCGGTGAGACCATCCGCCTCGCATAACTCGATGCTGCGTACCAGGACGTGCAGGCCCTCATCATCCCGCTCATCCAGGACCCTCAGAAACTGCACCAAACTGGAAGCAGCTTCACTGCCTCCCAGAGCACCTAAAGCCAGCGCAGCAATCCGACGCAGTTGCGCTTGCCCGTCGCTTAGCCTGCGGGTCAGTACGAGCCGGGTTTCTGCATTGGGGAGCCGACTCAGGAGCATGGCGCTGGCGCTGAACTGAGGTATTTCCCCTTGCTGCGACCATTCTAAGGCTAAGTTGCGCCCGGCGCGTGCGTCTAATGCAGCCAATAAAGCCACTGCCCGCAAGGCCGCGGTGCTGTGCAAGGCCTGAACATGTTGGCGTTGGGCAAACTCCACTAGAGCTGGCGCCAAGTTCGGGCCTCGTCGGCAAATTTCTTCTTGCACAGCACGAATTTCCCAGGGGTTATTCGTAGCTAAACGTTCAAGCAAGTCCGCAGTGTCTAATAGAGCCACTCGATGCCAATCGTGATAGCGTACTACCTTATCCGACCGTTGGGGAAGCAACCGCGCCACGAAGCCACGCGCTGGCCCACGGCCAGAGCGCCAACGCCCCGCGATATAGATGCCCCCATGGGGTGCGCTGGCCAAAGCCGTGAACCATGCCTGTGCTAGACCTTGGATGCTCAGGCGCACTTTCGGCTTGGCTTCGATCCGCGATCCCGAGGGGAACTCAAACAGTTGACCAGGCCAAACCTTTGCCCAAAGGTACACGCGATCTAAGGTTTGTTCCCCTTCGCGACGCAGGTATTCGAAAATTGGCCCTACATAGGGAGTTCTGATCCCAGCCGTAACTCCCTCGGACCAGCGAGTCTGTACTAAGTCGGAAAATTTTTCCCAGGCAACGCGCTCCGTAGCTTCGCCATCGTCTGCCCCCTGGGCCAGTAATGGCAGATCCGAAACCCGACATTGCAGATGCATATCCCAAACTTGGCCGCGCAGGCCGCCATCATGCAAGGCGGCTAACCAATGGAGAAAACCATCAGCATCGGGAACGGCAGGTCCGCACCAAGAGCCGTTCTCCCAATGCATCAGCCGAGCTTTACTTCCGTCATACGGTACAAGAACCCAAGAACTAGCTAACGCTGGCAGAACCGTGGGCGGTTCGCCCCCTCGGGTCAAACGCCCGCCTACAGTGCCGAGCCATATTCCTTGGGGTGTGGCGGTCAGATGAATTGGACCAGACTCCGGCAACCCGCGGAGCACAACTTCCTCGGGGCCTTCCAGGCCCGTTTCTTTAAGGCGATAGCGAATTAGTTGACCCTGTGCCGCTAGGTAAAGCCAGTCGCCCCATGCGCAAATGGCTGCAATCTGCTTGAGCTTCGTAGGCACTACTTGAGCATCTTGCGGCAGGACGTTCCCTTGGACACCTCTGCAGTGGATCAACCGAGTACCATGGTCAGATCGGTCCACTAACCACAAACCGCCATGTCGGTCGAACGCCAGCGCAATTGGAAGGTTTAACTTCACCTCGGGAAGTACTTCCTCAAATGACCAATCGGGTGCCAGTCGTAGGAACGCTAATGGCGCGGGTTTGCTGGTGTCGGCTGCCGTCGAAGCCCCGATTAACCCAAGGACAACCCAGCAACATAACTTCGCGGGATGAGTCAGTAGTTTCATCATCTGCTGTCCCCGCAGATGGTAGGAGAATTACATTCCAGGTGCAGCTTTTGGGCCGTCCTATGTAAGACGAAACGATTCCGCAGGCAGTTCCCGCTATCTAGAATGTAGCGGTTACCAAACTCATGAGCCAGCGGTTCGCATCGTGGAGCATAACGGGGTGCAGACGATGCGTGGTGGGATAGAGGCGGAAATCCACGCGTAGGCCAGCCAAGTGTAACAATTGGGCTGCTTGTCGTGCCTGGGAAAGTGGAATGACGGCATTGGCAATGCCGTGGGCCACTAGAACGGGCAGCCGACGCGCCTCCGGCAGGTGGAATAAGGGCTTCGTTTTCGGTAAGGAGCTGTTCAATACCACTAAGCCCCCAAACCGCTCGGGAAACCGCAAGGCTATCCGATATGCCGCTTGGCCACCTTCGCAGAAACCTACGAGGAAAATCCGTTGGGGGTGAATCCGCAGCCGTTGGCTCGTTTCTGCGATCGCCGCGAACAAATATTCTTCAACCAAATGCTCTGTTTTGTGCCCGGATTCGTACCACCCATACCCGTATTCACCAGCGCGACGGCCGCGAACCACATGGGGACCGCGCAAGGCAATCGCCACGTAATTGCGTCGCGAGAGTGCCGGCATCCACGGGATTAGCTGCCGCTCGCTTGCCCCCCGACCATGCAGAAACACCACCAGCGGATACGCATATTCGGGCTCGAAACCAGTGGGAAGAAAAGTCAAGATGGGCCAATGCCTGGGTGCGGATAATTCCGACAGGTAAAATCCACTTTCAGGGACCTCACTGAGCCGAAACGTCTTGCCGAAAAGTTGGTAGGTGTGCATGCCTGACCCCGCTCGCCGCAGCTTCCGCTGGGTAAGTGCGGCAGACTTAGTGGTGAATTTTTAGCCTGGCCTGATGACGACCGCCCGGAGCTCGTTTGCGATTCGCTGCAAGTTTACTTTTCCCCAGCCGAGGTGTCAACGCACCCCCAGGCTCGACTTGAGCAAAAATCGCCCAGAAAGTTCAGCATAATACGCATCCTGCCAGCCAAGATGTGGACACAAAATTTTTTAGTTATGAAAGACGCGTTAGTCGCGTAAGACGCATGCGAGTCTGACGGCAACAATTTGCGCCCCACGATGACTAAAGCCAACTTGCTCGCCGCCCAGGTTGGCCAAATTCACCCCCCTTTGGGACTGGAAACGATGCGCAGCTGCGTCCGAAAGGTCGTGCTCCTGCGGGAATTTTTTCATCGCGCTGAAGGCGTCATTCCCAACGGAGTGCTTCCGCGGCGAGATGGGGAAACAATGTGCGAAAGACCGCCAACGGACGCAGAGGTGTCACGTCATTCCAACTGTGATGGGAGATTTTTATATGCGTGGCTGGTAGCGAACCTCGGCCCAAGGTGGGATCTAATCCATACCAGCGACCCGCGATCCAAGCCTCAAGCCACATGTGCGGCACCAGTGCCTGCAATTGCTCCACATAGGCCAGACCCATTACTAATCGCGAAGGCACTCCCACGGCACGACACATGGCGGCTGCCAGCACCGCATGTTCCGTACAATCTCCTACCCGTGTTCGCGCTACCTCGTCAGCCGAGGCAAATGCTTCTGTGAACGTGCCTCGCTTCATGTTTGCGTGTACCCAGCGTTCGATCCGCAGGGCTTTTTGCCACGGGTCTGTTTCAGCTCCAACGGCGCGGCGGGCTAGTTCCTGCACTAATTTGTCTTCCGAATTGACTACCTGATTACTGCGGAGATATTCGGCCGGCGGTTCATAAGTGCCCGTGCCTTTCACGGGCGGCACGACGCTACCAAGCACTTCCAACTCAATCAGCTTTGCCTCACGACGTAACAGGCGCTGTCTCTCGTCTTGAGGAAACAGTCCCTCGGGAAACTCCCCCGAACGCATTTGGAGACGATAGACAATTTTCTGACAGTGTACGGCATTGGGGATTCGTTCGGGTAAACGCACGATGTGCTGGAAACCGATGTCCACACTCGGCGCACCAGCGGGGGCCAGCGCGTGCTCCTTCGTGGTACGTACTAATGTCATTTTCCCCAGCCCAGGCCAGACAGTTTCTTGCCGCGCTAATTGCTTTTGTTCATCTAGCCACAGAACGACATCAGGCACCTCTAAGTTCGCCACCTTATCGAACCGTTGGCGCAGACGAAGCCATTTGCCACCGCGCGTATGGGGGCCGACTTCGTACTCCTCGGCTTTGACATAACTGCGCACAAACCGGTCCAGCTCTGGCACGAACTTGATGTAACTGCGTTCTTGTCCCGGCGACCAATCCTGCGCTGTAAAAAACCGCTCCTCCGTGTATAGACCTAAGGCTTCTGGCGTCCAGGGAATTCTCACTTCGCGAGGCGGTTGTTGCCCAAACTGCACCTGCATGACCAACTCCTGTCCTAGCACCGTGCCGCGGCGAACAATCCTCTGATCTCGCCCCACTTGCATGGCGATGGTAATACTTGCGACCTGGCCCGTCGGGGTCTCGTAATTGGCCACGCTCAACGACATGGTCAGTAACTGGCCGAAACGCTTTACCGTCAATTCGAGGCTGCTGGTCGCCCAGATGAACGCCTTGCCGCGGATGCTCACCTCCTGAAAGCGATGATGAACATACCCCGACTTGACCCCTTCCAGGTACAGGGCGTCCCAAGACTCTTGAAGCACCTTGCCTAATTGCACCTCTGTCGGTTCGGCTGGCGTTTGTGCTCGCGCACCTTCGTCCACGCTGGTTACGAGCAACCCACTCCAGGCAGCACAGAGGATCGCCCAAAAGATGCATGCTTTCCCATGCCCCAAACGTTTGTGCCAGTGACACCGCATTGTCATCATGGTCATGTCTCCTCGATAAAACGACAAGAGGGAAGACTAGCCGTCTATAAGCGCGCACAGCGCCACTCATGTTATTATCATAGCCGATGCTTAGCTGCATCCCTGGAAGTGCCCAACCTGCAGTGCAACGCACACATCAAGCCTGGCCGAAACCCTGCGATTAACAGGCGAGGCAGGTATACTCGGCAGTGTCGTCCACTTAGGTCGCAGACGTAATTTTCTCGATTGTTTTCTTACCAAAGCGGGTACAGCAACAAATTGCTGCAGGCGATAGAATGTTACGGACACTCAGAGATGCCTGCCCAGAGCGTTGCCTGAGCCCTCACTCGGAAACTCTTATGAAGCGGCTGGTCAGCGCACCTTCTCGTCTGCTCGATCCGCAACTCCAGGCCCATCTACTACGCGACCAATATGGCACCTTTCGATTGACTCGCGCGATTCGGCCAGGATTAGATTTGGAGATTATCCCGCAGGCAGGTTACCGATTAGAGTTGCAGCAACGTCCTGCTCCTCGCTTAGCCGCCAGTATCTCCGCGGAAAGGCTCTTCGACGTTTTTCTCGATCTCTTGTCCCTGCTGGGTGAAACCGTGGATGTGCATGTGCAGAGTAGTCATGGTAATGGCCGGTGCCATTTTGTTCGCCGCGGCTTAGACCGACCCGTGCTCATGAGTTATTGTGTGGAATTTGAGGAATTACTGCTCCATGATGGTTGTACAGGTATTGTCGTCATTGACCCCGCGCAAAATCAGGAAGTTCACTTTGATGAACACAAGGTTATTATCATCTACTCTTGGGGTTGGGAGCAATTCGCCCAGATTTTCGAACAATATGGAATTCTACGCTGCGACGACTTAAAACTGATTCTCGAAGCCGTACACTATCACTGCTCCCGCCCTGAATATGCCGAACGGTTGAAGCGTTTCATCCACTACCTAGGGGCAGAGGCTATTTCAGGAACCGTCGAGGATGTCTGACCAGACGGCAAACTCACGAGTGACCAGCCAATTTCAAGTTCGCTAATGACTAAGTTGAGCTAGGATTTGGGAAATAAGGTGTTGCTCGTCTCGCGAATACGTTTCATCAGTTCTTGGAAATGCTTCTGGAGCTGACGAAGGCGGGTGACTTGTTGCTCGAAATCGTCCACTAGTTTGTCCAATCCCATTCCCCCGGGAGATGGCGCTAGCAAACGTCCTGCCAACTCCTTTAAACTGGGTTGCAATACCTTTTCGACGTGCGTGCAATAATCCTTACACAACGTTTCCACCTCAAGGACTGCTTGATGGAGACGAACTAAGGTTGGGCCATCTCGTTGCGGATCGAGGAGTCGTTGCCAAGCTTCGTCCTGCTCCGCACTGCCGGCGGTCGGATGGGCAGTATCCGTGCCTACTAAGACGCGTGTTTCTTCTTGTAAGGCTCTTTCAGCTGCCTCTAGGCCTGCCCGGGCCTTCTCCATGTCGGGCTTGATCTCCAGGGCCAGCTTATAATGATGCGCCGCCTGGGCATAACGATGCAACTCCATTAATAGATTGGCGAGGTTGTAATGGGCGTCATAAAAGTCGGGTTTTAGGTGCGTAGCTTCTAAGTAAGCTTGGACGGCCTTCTCGAACTGCCCCAATTTGCGATAAACAATTCCCAAGTTGTAGTGAGACTCCGCCCGTTTCGGATCCAGCTGGATGCCCCGTAAAATCGCCTGTACTGCATCCTCATAACGGCCCATGCGATTGTAAACCGCCCCCAAGTTGACGTAGGCCGAAGCACGCATCGGGTCCAGGCGTATTACCTCCTTGAAGTGGTACGCTGCTCCTTCTAAATCACCAAGTAAAAAGTTGGTGGCCGCCAAGCCATAATGACAGTCTGAAGATTCTGGGTCCAGAGCCAACGCTTGCAAATAAAAGGATTTGGCTTGGCGTGCATCTCCTTGTGCTAACGCCTGCCGCGCTTGCTGCATTAGTGTTTGTGGTGTTTCCGCACTCATGGACCGACCCCCTCGTTGGGTGGCGCAACCGCGCTAAGGCTACTTGGCATTCTCAACTTTAGCCCACAGTCCGCCTGCTTGCCCCTCCGCCTCGGTTCAGGCTCCTGCTTTCTCACTCCTACTACCGCCCGGTACGCCCCATTCTTATGTTAGACGATTTCCTTCATCCAAACAACACCATCCGTTCACAACAAAGTCGATTCTTGTAACCGCTCAGTCCACAAAATTCATGGTCTTGAAGATATCGTTGGCAAATGCTCCAGGATTTGCCTATGCTATTGCTTGCCGCGGCCAACACTCGCGATGATCTTCCTTGCTTCCTGGAATGTGCCGATTCGGAGGGCAACATATGTATGCCGTCGAGCCTTTTGCCATCGGCGTCTGCAGTTGGTCATTACAGGTGCGCAACATTCCCGAACTGAAATCGTTTCTCCAGCAACTGGGCATAGATGTGGTACAAATCGCTTGTGGCGATCCGCATCATGCCAGCTGGGACGAAGGCGATGCCATGCCCCAGGCAGCCAAGGCAGCGGGATTTCGCATGGTCGGCGCTATGCTCGGCTTCCCCGGCGAAGATTACACGACCCCACAAACCATCCGCGAGACGGGCGGCTTTGGTCCGAAACATCTCCGCGCTGAACGTCTGCAACGCCTTGAGTGGGCCTTACAACGCACCCGCGACCTGGGACTCACCGATCTCATGTTCCATGCTGGTTTCATCCCCGAACCGGGCGACCCCGAACGGAAAGACTTCCTCAACACCTTGGGCCAAGCTGCCGATCTGGCCGCGCGCTATGGCGTCACTATCGCCTTAGAAACGGGACAGGAAACCGCGTCGCTGTTGCGACTGACCCTCGACGAACTGCGGTGCCCCAACGTCAAAGTAAACTTTGACCCTGCTAATATGCTCCTTTACGACATGGGCGACCCGATTGAAGCAGTCCGAATTCTCGGCCCCGATATCCGCACCGTTCACGCTAAAGACGCTTTTCGACCAAAAGTCAAAGGCACCTGGGGCGAAGAAGTTCCCCTGGGACAGGGCGCTGTCAACATCCGCCTTTGGGTGCGCACCCTCTACGACGTCGGTTACCGAGGTCCGCTCCTCATCGAACGCGAGGTCGGCACCCAACAAGAACGGCTCCGAGACATCGCTCAGGGTATTCAGGTGCTTCGCGAATGCGTCGCCGCTTTACCGCTCTAAGCCACCTGATTCCTCTACGCACTTGGCTCAGTGGGACTTACCTTTGCAAATTACCATGGTGCTATCTCAACCAATAAGCATGTCCTCAGTTTTGCCAGGAAGTAGCACTTAGAGAAAAGTCCTTTCTCTGTGTCCATCTGGGTAATCTGCAGTGGGACTATCCTCAGGCTACTTGTGAACGCTCCCTGGGTTCATATTTAGCTTGGCAAAAACCATTCCGATTTTACCCATATTATCATGCTCTTTACCAAGATGGAGGCGGCCAAGAGCCTTAGGATGCGCCAAGTTGAGTGCCTTGAGGAGAGTTACCCGCAGGGTGGATTTTGTCAGTCGCCTTCGTGTTGTTGGCTCGCGTTTTACAACGCAATAAGCCGCAATTCATGATTCAATCGATCCGTTAGACCACTGCGGTACTGTCCGACACCGCTCGTGCCAAAGCCTTCATCCCCCTCGCTTTCTCTGGATAATAAAACCCAAAGCGAAGCTAACGTTTATCCTTATGGTACGCCCACAAAAGAATGCGATCTGGCACCTTTTTCAGCCCCAACGGCGGTCATTCGCGTGGATTTTGTTTTCTATGCTTGAGTCCTAAGGAGCTAGCGCGGCCCAGGAGCGTCCATTTTGACGAGTTAAGACGAATGTGAAGCAGCTAGGCTCTGCAGTTGGTGCGCGAGTGGGGGAGGGAGTTCGCGGGTGCCGCGACATTTGGGATAGCGGGAACAGCCGAGGAAGTACTGGCCGTTACGGCCTGGGCGAAGTTTCATGGGTTCATTACAAACGGGACAGCGCTCCTCGATAGGAATATCGGGTACGGATGGCTTGGAGCGTTTGGGGAAGAGGGTCTCCGCGAGCTCCTTGAGGTGTTCAGGCAACGGCTGAGCATGACGACATTTCGGATAAGCCGAGCAACCGAGAAACGGGCCGCGTGGCCCGCGCCGAATCACCATGCGACTGCCACACTTTTCGCAGTCCACGCCGGTATCAGGCGTCTCGATGGGTCGTCCTTGTTCGTCAGCTGCCTTAGCGTTACGGCACTTTGGCCAGGCGGAACAAGAGAGGAACTTGCCGCGTTTACCAAGCCGCAGCACCATGGGTGCACCGCATTGTTCGCAAGTACAGGCGGTCTTCTGCGTGGTAATGATAGGCTGGCCCTGGGCGTCGAAAGCCATGGTAACCGGACAATCGGGGTAACCGGAACACGATAGGAAGTCCCCCCGTCGGCCGGTTTTACGCACCATGGGTTTGCCACATTCGGGGCAGGTGATTTCGCGGGCGGATTCCAATTCGGAGTCTTCGTGGTTACCCTTCATATACCGGCATTCAGGATACCTGGAACAGCCGAGAAACTCGCCCGCTTTACTGTAGCGAGTAACTAAGGGCGCACCACAGAGCGGACAATTTTCCTGGGCCTCTTGCCCTTTGATCTTAGGCATCTTGGCCTCGGCCACCTTGAGGGCTTGGGAGAAAGGTTCGTAGAACTCGTCGAGCACAGCACGCCAGTCGGCGCGGCCATTCTCGATTTCGTCCAGCTCCTCTTCCATGTGGCTAGTAAACTTGACGTCCATGATTTTCGGGAAGTGCTCGACGAGCAGGTCGGTTACGAGCATACCGAGAGGTGTGGCATAGAATCGGCGATTCTTTTGTTCCACGTAGCCGCGCTGTTGGATTTTGCTAATGATGCTGGCGTAGGTGCTGGGCCGACCGATGCCTTCCTTTTCGAGCGTCTTGACCAAAGAGGCTTCCGTAAAGCGTGGTGGCGGTTGTGTGAAATGCTGCGACGCGAGGAGTTCTACGCAATCGAGTGGTTGGGACGGCGTCAGAGCCGGCAGCAGAGCATCTTCCTGTTTGCCAACGGGCTGATACACGCGCCGATAACCATCGAACCGCAGAACCCGTCCTTGGGCCTTCAGAAGACCTTGTGGGGTCCCGGTGGTTGGATCCAATGCTTCTATGGTGACCGTAGTAATGTCAAAGATCGCAGGCTTCATCTGGCTGGCGACAAAGCGCCAGTAGATGAGTGAGTACAGCTTGAGCTGGTCGGGGGTCAGCCATGGAGCGACTTTGTCGGGACTGTAGGAAAGGTCTGTGGGGCGGATCGCTTCGTGACCCTCCTGAGCGGATTTAGCGGATTGATAGACGTTGGGTTTATCAGGCAAATAATTTTCGCCAAACTGGTCGCGGATAAAGTTGCGGACCGCGACTAAGGCTTCTTCGGAGATGCGCACACTGTCTGTACGCATATAAGTGATGAGAGCGACCGGACCTTCCGGGCCAAGCTCGACGCCTTCGTAAAGCTGTTGGGCCAACCGCATGGTTTTCTCGCTCGAGAAGCGAAAGCGGATGTTGGCTTGTTGTTGTAATGTACTAGTGATAAACGGCGGTGGCGGGGCATCGGCTCGTTCCCGTTGTTCCACCCGGGCGACGCGATAACGAGCCTGCTGTAGCAAGGTCGCCAGTCGTAGAGCCTCGGCTTCGTTCGGTATCTGCGGCTTGGTTTGTTGCCATTCGATCAGTTCGGCGAGAAAGGTACCTTCCGGGGCTTCGCCACGCTCAGTAGGAGTGGCTTCGGCTTCCGTGTCCTCGACTTCGTTTTCCTCGTCGGACTTGGCTTTCCGCACTCGAAGGGCGGGCTGCACTGGGTAGGCGCCGTCCGCCAAGGGACGCAAGGCGGCGAGGATTTTCCAGTACTCTTCGGGACGGAAGGCTTGGATCTCACGTTCACGTTCAACGATAAGCCGCACGGCGACCGATTGGACACGGCCCGCGGTCAACCCGCTCCGGACTTTTCTTCGCAATAACGGACTCAATTGGTAACCGACCACGCGATCGAGGAAGCGTCGGGTTTCCTGGGCGCGGACGAGGTCCATATTGATTTGTCGCGGTTGAGCGAAGGCCTGTAAGACAGCCTTTTTCGTGATTTCATTGAAAGCCACCCGTCGGACTCGGTCATCGGGCAGATTCAAGGCTTCTTTGAGGTGCCAGGCAATGGCTTCACCTTCGCGGTCGGGGTCAGGCGCCAGGAACACAAGTTGCGCCTGGTCGGCCTTCTTTTTCAGTTCGGCCAGAACCTCTTTACGTTCAGGGAGGTTTTGGTAGGTGGGTTTCCAGCCTGCCGCGATGTCTATGCCGAAACGCAATCGGGGCAGGTCGCGGACATGGCCTTTACTGGCCGCGACCTCATACTCGGGGCCCAAGTACTTACTGAGGGTCTTCGCTTTAGCCGGCGATTCGACGATTACCAAGTGTTTCTTCTTTCTCGAACCCACAGGAACGACCTCCTTGCGGTCAGCTTACTCCCTAGCCATGCAGCTGAGCAGAAGCCAGGCCAGCATCAGTTTTGGTAAGATAGCTAAGCTTGTCAAGGGGTGATACTCCAATCGGTCCATCTGGATAGACGGCGTTTAACTCACTATAGCGCGGAGAGCGATTTTAGGGCCAATGCTTATGTGCCATTCCTCGACCACTGCGAGTTGGCGTGGCGTTTGGATAAGCTTGTCTCATGGCTTTTTATCAGCTCTGCCGCGCTTTCCAGCATCGTAATGATACGTTCTGGTCGGGGACTAGGCACCTAAATCGGTCCTAGTCGGGTTGCTGCTGGGGTGAGCAACGCTTACGATGATAGGCGGCTTGGGACAACCTAATTTGTCGAAGTCTCTGCGAGGGATAAGCATGGCTTGGCAAGGATTTGAGGTATTCCGCCGCAGACAGAAAACCATATTGGCCGTGCTGGCTGTCTTGGCCATGGTGTTGTTCATTATTGGGGACGTGCTTATCGGGGTTGGGGGCGGCACGTCAGGGTTAGGCTATGGCCTGCGGCAATGGTTCATGGATACCCGCCTGGAACAATTGCTCATTTTGCACGATCAACGGCGTGCGGCCTTGGAGACTCTCCAGCGGGCCTGGGTACAGGCGCATCAAAATTGGCTTCGCAGCCGATTCAACGTGACCAGCCCCACAGAAATCAAAGACGAGAATCTCCGAAAGCAGTATGAGCAGGAAACTGACCAGGTGGAGCGGACCTTATGCGGTCAACTGCTCAGAGGTGGGTTCCTAGGAATGACCCTGGATTTCAACGCCGAGGGGCTGTTGGAATTCGCCTACTGGAAGGAGGAAGCCGATCGACTGGGGATCGTCATAGCCTCCAGCGTTATGCAGCAGGAATTCGAGCGCTTCACCTTTGGTCAAATTAGCGAGCGCGAGCTTCAACAGCTCGTGCACAAGTCAGTGCGTTACTTGGCTTCTACCGAAGACCTGTACCGATGGTGGGCGGACGAAATCCGTGCCGCCTTGGCTCGCCGAATCGCCGGTGCCGCGCCAGGACACCGAGCATACTCCCCCCCGCTATTGGAACTGTGGGAGGCCTACCGTGAGCTGAGCACCTCCTTACCCCAGGTCACAATCGTCTCTTTGGAGGTCTTGGAAGAGCGGTTTACCCGAGCGGTTCCGGAACCCAGCGACCAAGAGCTTCGAGACTACTTCAATCAGCATAAGCAGCGGGAACCCGACCCAATGCGGCCCGAGCCTGGTTTTCGTGTGCCCCCGCGCTATCGAGTGAATTTCGTGTATGCCGACGTCCGCTACGATTCCAAAGATCCCGCTAAGACTGGCGAGGCTTGGCCGCATTATCGCCAACTGACCGAAGTGGTCTTTGGGTTACCCCCGTTACTGAGCCTGAACCCGACCCTACTCCTTGGCGGACCCGCTTCGCTCACGCACACGCTCCCTGGGATGAGCCTAAGCTTGCGTGCTTACGATTTGTACCTGTCCGAACGAGCTAAAAGATTTCGCATCGAGCAAACCTTGGCTGCATACGGCTTGACTAACACGCCTCTGGATCAACTGATTCACCATCATGGCATCTTACCGCCAGGCACTGGACCCTGGTATCAGCCTGGGGTAGCTGAGGTCGAGCAAGCCATCCAAGCGGTTCTTCGCGGAATTACCACCCTTAGCAGCGCGCTCGCGCTGGCAAATCCTGCTTTGGCGCTTGTGGGGCCGATGTCGGTCAAGGCCCCTCGCGTGGAAAGTTTGGCTGCGGATGTCGCGGCTACGCTCGGGCAATGCGTGGGTCTTACCCTAAGCTTAACAGCGCCCATTGTTGTCGGTGCGGAGCCGCCAGCGAATTGGAGTGCGGCCCAAATTGAGGCATTGAGCGCGGCAAGTTTTGTTGGTCAACTGGCCAACCCGGGCGTTCCCCTCTGGTCTCAGGAAATATTACGCCAAGAGCTTCGTCCGCCGCGAACCATTGCCCCTGTTCATTTAGTCCCAGGCTACGAAGGATTGGCGCTTACTTGGTGGACGCCTCCCAGCTATGTTCCCTTTGTCCAAGTGGCTCCGGAACTGGAGATCGAGTTTCTACGGGGTCAAGTCGCACGCTTCTTAGACGCCGATTTGCAACAGCTCCAGAAAGACCTGAAAGACTATGGCCAACTTTATCAGAAGGCTTACAGCGAGTGGCGTCGAAAAGGAAACAAGCCGGAAGTGCACCAGTTTGTTCCACCACCCTTTGGCCCGCATAAGCAACCGTTGGAGGAATATATCCAAAAGTTTTGCCAAGCACGGGGCCTCCGCTACTTTCCCATGTCCCGACCGCGAAGCCGCTATGACCTGATGCCACGGGCCTCTGGGGAATTGGGCAAGATTCTCTATCCACTTTATCTCGAAGTCACAAGGCCCGAGGGCACGGCACAACATCCTTTAGAGATTTATCGTCGGGAGCTCGACTTCGCCGACATGCTGATTACGGGCAAAGGCCTGCTTACTGACTTCTCAGGCGATACCAAGCAGCCAGAACGCATTGAGGAAAAGTATGCGGTGTATGAGCCGCGGCACTTGGCCCGTGCGGGATTGAGCGGACATCGCGCTTTGATTTGGAAAGCTGAAGAACTCCCGGGTTACGTGCCCAGCTTTGAGGAAGCACGTCCGGAGGTGCGTCAGGCCTGGATTCGCGAGAAAGCCCGGCATCTGGCTCAGGAACATGCTCGACGTTTGGCCAACCGTATCCGCGAATTGCGACAGCAAAGACAAACACCCCTGGACGACGTCCTGCGCGAACTGCGCGGCGACCCGAATTTCCAGGAACTTGAGAAAGCTGTTACTGTCGAACTGACACGATACCGCTATGAGCTATTGTCCCGACCCCTGACGGGCTTGGAAAGGTCGCCCCCGGGCCCAGTCTTCCGAGCAGTTCAATATCCGCCTGTAGTGGATTATCCCGAGTCCGACTTCCTAGTACGAGCCTTTGAACATCTGAAAATACCAGGCGACTTTTGGATCACCACCAACCAACCGGGGGATAAAGTGTACCTTCTCGTGTTGGTAAGCGAACCCCGTAGCCGTACGCCCACAGAATTCTCCTTAGACTATTTACGACGCCCGCACGCCAGCCGTATCAGGGTCAGCGATACGCCCGGCCCGGAATTGTCCTTGCCTTTGGAACAATGGGTCAGTGCGCGGCGCAGTCGTTCTAATCGAGACCAGTTCCTTAAGTACCTGCGCCACCGTTACGGCTTAGATGATGAAGAGTGGCGGCAACTCGAAGATTATGTCCGCCAAAGGTTCTGAGCGGCCTCATTCTCAGCTGGACGAACCAACGCCTGCATGAGCTAAAAGCACAGTGGCTTACTTTGGTTCCGATGGGAAACGGCCGCCCATCCCAAGGTTAGCCTGCACCAGATTTGTCCACAGCTGCCAGGTTTCTTCAGCCATGCGGTGGTTATGGAAAAATTCCAAGACAGCCTGCCGGCCTCGTTGCCCCAACTCCCGACGCCGCGATTCATCCTGTAATAATTCCTGCAAAGCTGCCGCCAGAGCTTGAGGATTCTCGGGCTCTACGCAAATACCTGCTCCGCTCCGTTCAACCAATTCAGGAAACGAGCCATGTCGGGGCTGCACCACGGGCACGCCAGCTAACCACGCTTCTAACACGTAAAGCCCTTTCGGCTCACGATAGACCGTCGGCACACTTAGCACGTCTAGACCCAGCAGAAACCGCACCTTGTCGTCGTAACTGACTTCTCCCCAGTAGCTAAAACGATCGTGCCAACCTTCTCTGTAAATGCGGCGGCGCAGTTGCTCATAGTATTCGCGGTCAGCAGTCCCCATATATCCTGCCACTTCTAAGCGCACGGGGAGGCCTCGCCGTATGAGCTCCGAAACCGCCTCCACCAGCACATGCAGCCCTTTTTCGGGACAGACACGCGCTAAGTAGCCAATGGTATATGTTGTAGCTTTCCGGTCGCGTAACTTGTCGTTGCTAACCAAGATTGCCGTGTCCCGAGCTTGCTCGAACGTCTTTACGTTGATGCCCGGATAAATTACGTGCATGGAATCGCGGGGCAAACCAAGATAAGTGGACATGTGGTCAGCATAATAAGCGCATGGAACAATATAGGCATCTACAAAACTCGCATTACGCCTAATCAGTTCAACTGCCGTTTGCTTGTACGATGGTGGCAAATGATCCAGAAATATGTCATCGCCCTGCAGCGTAACCACTATCGGACAACCTAAACGGGTTTTCAAGGCAGGAATCATACCAGATAACAAAATATTCGAAAGGCCCACTACGTCGGGAGAATATTCCCGCTGCAACCATGTAACCAGGGATTCGACTTCCTGCGCCTGGTTACCGTCTGAACCACGCAGCATAGATATGGTGAGTTCTCCCAGTTCTTCAGCTCGGGTGCGTATGGCCAAGCGACTTATGCAGCGTAACAGGCTCGACGAACTAAGCCAACGCTCTAGCCACGGCGGCATTCGGCGAAACCAGGCGATTTTCTGTTCCAAGTAAACGCTCAGGCCGCTGAAAAACACCCGCGAAAAACTGACACTTGGCTCATCGGTGCGTAACGGAGTGTAGGTGGGAATAAGTATGCAGTCTCGTCCTTGTTGCCGCAGGGCACTGACTAAGGCGTTGTCTTTCAGGCAGCTGCCGCAGATCATACTCGCGGCACCTGCCGTGATATATGCGACGCGCATGCTTGCCTCAACAGATTGCGACCGTTTCCGTTTCTGGCAAATCGACGTAACGACGCATAGCCTCGAAGACTTCCTCAACCCCCTCCTTGAAGAGATCACCGACTAATAAGTCAATAATGTGGCGGCGATACTGCGGATATTCACGAACAAATCTCCCGAAATTGAAACCTTCGTAAAAGGCATAAACCAGCTTTCGCATTGCTTCCATACCGCGGACGAATTGCGGCGCCCATTTACCCAGTTGCATCCCGGAAAGATCGCCCTTTTCAAAACCTTCCACGATCGCGTCCGCGGCCAACTCTCCCGACTTGAGTGCCAGAAATACCCCAGAAGAGTAGATGGGATCCAAAAATCCAAACGCATCGCCTATAAGCACCCAACCTGGCCCAGCACAACGCGTAGCTTTGTAGGAGAAATCGCGGGTCGCAAAGAAGCCTGAAACACGTCGGCCACATGCCAATCGCCGTTGCACCGCCGGGCAACGTTCAACTTCTTCATAGAAAATCTGTTCATGGCTGCCACGATTGTGAAATAAGTATTCGATCGAGGAAACCACCCCTACGCTCACGATGTCATGATGCAAGGGGATATACCAAAACCATCCCTGTTTTCCTGCCACATGCAGCACCAAGGTAGCGCCTTCATCGAGCCCGGGATCACGATAAGCTCCCTGATAATACGTCCAAACAGCGCCCTTTTTTAGACGGGGGTCGGGGCGTCGAATTTTCAACCGATTGGCTATGAGCGAACTCTGCCCCGTGGCATCCACAATCACCGGGGCCCAGACCATTTCTTCCCGCCCATCGCTGTGCTGAATACGCAGATGACGAATCCTGTCGCCCTCGAATACCACGTCCATAACACGTGTGCCTTCGTGCACTTGCACCCCATGTTTGCGGGCATTGTTGAGCAACAATTCATCGAATTCGCTACGCAGAACCTGCCAAGTCTGCGAGCTTTCGTGCGGGTTGATTTCGAAGAAATAAAACGGCTGCGACTCCTGGCCAGTTTCGCTCACGAACTGGACACTGAACTTCTTGACGAACGGGCTACTCTTGAGTTGGTCAAGCACACCTAGCCGACGCAGTACCCAATACGTCTCCGGCATAAAGGACTCGCCAATGTGATAACGAGGAAATCGCTCTCGCTCATATAAAGTGACCTGATGGCCGCGCTGTGCCACGAGAGTAGCACAGGTCGCCCCAGATGGGCCTCCGCCCATGACAATCACATCGGGACCACGGCAGCTTGCCACCATGGACAAATCTCCTGCAGACTAGCGGCGAGTTTAGAGCGAAAAGCACTAGCGGCAACACAGTGCAGGGGGGAAGCTATGGCTGCTAGGAGTTATTATAATTGAACGAAGCTAGCTGGGGGTGTTCTCACGCCAAAGACTTCGCCGCACTAGGCCGTTCTTTGTGCGGCCCTATCGAGCAAGCATATTTGTGCCCCAATAACGGGTGAACCGCCGCCGAACGGAAACTGGGCTGTAATTGATCCCGCGTCGATTGAGATGGCTTACCGTAGTTCAGCTGTCGCTTCCCGTATTCTGGCCCGTTGCTTCAGACAGAGGAACCGAATGAGGAACATCGTGCGGGCCTGGAATAGGACTGGGCGGTGCCACCTTTCTATAGCCTAGAGACAATAGCACCTCCAGAACTTCGCTCCAAGTGGGGAAAGGTCGCCGATTGACACGTTTGTAATAATCCATAGCCCGCATAAACTCGATTTCTTCCGGAGTGTAATCACGCTCGCAGGTGGTTGGATCCACTTGCCGTCGCCGATCATGCCGTTTTGCACCGCGACGTTCGACTGCCACTGGGATGTTTTTGTGTCGGCGCTCCATACATCGTTTCTCACCTCGAGCGCCGCCTCCTGGCTCGGAGACTTTAGCTGGAGCGTCCATAGTCGTTCTCCTCCCGCTGTGAACCGTATGAGACTTAGAAATGCGCTGCGGCGATTCGACGTGTCTATTGGCCTGATGTCTACCCAAGACCTAATAGGGCGTTCCAAGTATACTTCATTTTTCACCAATGGCAAAATGCTCGCAAGATTCACATATTATCCGAACGTTATTACATTTGCTGAATTCGCCATCTTGACAGCCTCGAATGGGGAGAAACCAATGTTTGCCCTTCAACTAAGGGCTTTGTAATAGTGAGGCGCAACGTTAGACATTCAGCCGCACTAATTACGCGGGGACACGACTTAGAGGATATCATCAGTGAAGGGCTTCTCTTGCGTAAATAGGGGCTTCTCTTGCGTAAATAAAGTGAAACGAGTGCCCGGGCTGAAACGCAACGGGGCTGAAAGACGGAATCATTTCAGCGGTATGGGGCAGGGATTACGGGCCGAGCGAACGGAATTTGTAGAAACGGCTAGTCAGGGTTGTTCCATAAGCCGATTCAGGCGCTCGCGCAGTTCTTCGTCAAGAGCCGGTGACCAGGCCAAATCCTGAGGCGCCCCCGAGAAGGCCCCCTCAGCATTGATTCTCGCCGTAGGAACGGGAGAGAGAGGTAAGTGGCCGATCAGACGGCCGCCACAGCGCAGTTCAAACGCTAAGACGTGCCGCAAGTCGTTGGCTGCTAATGTACCGGGAACATACGGACTAGGGGAATCAGTGAGAAGAACTTCCTGGCTCGCCAACAATCGCGGTTTAGAACCATCACGGCAAGTAGCATAAACTTCTAAGTCCGCTAGGAAAGCCAGACCGGGCTCCCTCGTGCAGAGCACGAAGCAGGGGGCAACACGCCCCAGGGGCAGGTTCTTGGGCAGGCGCTTCTCGACTTTGACCTGACTAGTTTTATCTTCCTGAACGACGAAGTAAGTCTCTAGCAGCACGATTTGGCGGTGCACCGACCTCATGGCAAGCACCTCCAATTGACAACGCGCCTTGGTGGTACTGCTGAACAAGCGCCATTCGACCTTCCAGCGACTCAGGCGTCGAAGGCGCACTGGGCACTGCACTGTAACCAGAGCCTCGCGGGCACATAGCTGCTCCGCAGTGAGGCGAAGTGGGACTTCCCAAGCTTGGCCCGACGCTTCCTCTTGGAATAACACGGTCGGATGACAATCCAGCAAAGCGACTAATGGAGTTGGGCTGCGCAAATAAGCGCTGGCCAGCACACACCGTCCTTGCTTGCGGAAGAACTTAGTACCTGGAACGGTGTAATCAAGGGGGCCCTCTTCCCCGCTGCGACCGCGCAGCACCAGGAAAAGCGTCGGTTGCACCACCTGAAACTGATCCACAAATTGTCGTAAAGACAGAACGGGAACGCTGATTTGTTGGAGCAACTGTCCTTGCCAACGCAATTCTAAGATGTCGCTGGCTGGCAAAGGCTCAATATGAAATTCGGCACGGTGAAGCCCTTGACCGTTGGCCAGCCCATCTTCGATCAAAGAATCTGCCGGATAGCTTCGTCGAGCAGTATGCAGGGTCAAGTCGCAGCGCCGGGCTGCCTTGGTGGCGCCGTAGCGAAGTTCGGCACGAAGCGTAATAGCATCGGCGCAGTCTAAGATGGGGAGCTCATGAATTTCCAAGCCGTTCTTCTTCCAGCTAATGCGCAAGTTGCGCACCGCGGGTGTGGCACCGAGACCCAGCGTAGCCAGGGGATGAGAGAGCCAGTCACGCATGAGCCAACCGATCAAGCGCCTGAGCCAACGCCTCATCGAGATCCTCCGCAGCGCCACGATGGGCTGCCTCACCACAGAACAAACACTCCCGCATGCGCTCAATGCGGAAGCGGTAAGGTCGGAGCACTTCGTCGAACACTTGAGGAACTTTCCGCAGGGCCAGTAACACACAGGTAAAGCCCGGGTCGTAATCAGGATTTTGCAACAGTTCTAGTGTAACTAAAGCATGCAAGCTGGCAATGACGCTGATCGAAGCCTTACTCGCTGGTACCGTCACCTCGTAGACAGGGCCACCGGGCTGGGAATAATCTGGTGGCGGCGCACTATCCACTTCGACGCTCCGCTTGAGGGCGCTGGCCACACAACCATAGCACGGACCTTCAGGCCGAAACACGTGGACAAAGCCCCCGATTCCACCGCTGAGCACTTCCCCGAGCGTCCATGCCTTACGGTACTTACGCATTAAGGCATCCCAATGATACTTGGCGGGTTCATTATCCACCGCGCACACGCCGATGTCAGCGCTAGCCACTGCAGCCTCAATCTTTGGCTGCGCTGACATGTCGAGTAAATCTACCTCGAGACATTGCACTTCTAAGTCGGGTCGATGAGCCGCCAACCACTGACGCGCCAACTCACTTTTCCGCAATCCAGCGGCCTCCTGAGGAAAATAATGGCGAATAGCGTTATGGGGTTTATAAACGTCGGGTTCGATGAGAGTAATGCGCTTGACTTGAGGCTCACGGGCCACCAAGTCCAGCACAACCATACCCCCGCTGCCAGCACCTACCTGGACGATGTGAGCCATACGTACGACTTTCTCCTCTTGGCGGGCGACCAGCGCTAACGCGCCTCAGGCAAAGGCCATTCTCCTGTCTCGTACCAGATCTCATAGCAAGCCAACCAACGCCAAGCGGCCTGCACCGCAAAGATGCAGGTGTGGCGACTCGGGTCCCAGCGGTTGTTTTGCCGACTGCTACCCTGCCGCCATAAGCACAAGGTTTGCCCCTCGAGCAAATGCGGACAATGTCGTAACGGTGTCAGCACGCGGGTCTCCGGCGGTACCACGGGGTAACTAGAGTACAATCGCGTTTCCAGTTCGTAAATGTTATGGGTGGGCATGAGACGATAACAAAGAATGAGATTACTTCCCTGGCGCACCAAGCGAATTCGGAATTCCCGGTCGCGGGTCTCGTTGTAGCGTTCAATAGCCGGAATTTCAATCGTCAACAAGCGAAGCTTGCCCGCTTCACTGTCCAGCAACCCCATCGGCGTGTCCTGCCTACCATGCACTGAGCTTGCTTCTTCGAGATGAGCGAGAAAATCGCCAAAGGCGACGCTTTGGCGATTCATCAGCTCCCAGAGCAAAGCACGCACAGAGCGGAAAGTACTCGAAGGAGTTTCCCTGCGTGGTGTTTCCCACCCAGTCATCTTAGCTAACCATTAGTAGCCAAGCCCGGACGTAACCGTGGAATCACTCGTGGCTACATCTCATGCATCGAGCCAACGGCAACCCCAAGCCGTGCCCGGGCATCCTTTTGCTGCTGGTCAGGGTCAGTCGCGCCGAATTTTATGATAATTTCACCCGAAAGTATCGCCAATGTGTTTTGGAAAGATCACGTGGGTTCCGCGCAGATCTTCCTGCGCTCTAGCAAGACTTCCGCCGACCTTAGCACGCAGTGCAAGACGGCTCGCAGAAAGTCATCAATAATGGCAAGGAACAGACTTGATAGCGTTCACGACCTCTTCTTCGGGAACCTCCTCTGCAGTGCCGACGAAGCGGGTGTTGCGCCGATCCATGAGGATAGCGCGATCTTCTTGGACGTTCGCCCGAAGAGCAGCCAACAGGGTACGGCGCTCCGTGTCGGTTAGTGGGCGGAAATCCATAGCTGAATCCTCCTCACTCCTCATCCGTCGCTTCAGGACGTGCGGTGCGAGGGCAGACCACCGCAGTCCGCAATTGCACCTCTGCCGCTGTCCCTCAGCGCGTAGCCTCTACAATGTTGTTTTCCTCAGCAGGGCACAGTTCGCGTCGGCGCGCTAATTCCGCTAGCAGGAGGAACACGCCTCGATCCACCGGCGGTTCCCCATCTACCTCGTAAGTTCTCTGACCATCTTCGTAATACAGCCACATCTTGGGGCCATCCAAAAGCGCCTGAATGGCCTGACCGGACTCCAAGGGCAGGCGAATGCTTAAGTAATCCCAAGAACGCCCGTCCTCAGAGCGCTCGGTCAGCACTTCAACACTCAGCCGATTCAGGTGATGAAAGAGTTCTTCCAAACCGGCCGCGTGATATTCTAGAGTCTCCCACACGGGAAGCAGGGAAGCCGCTAAATCCTCGCCTAGAATCACCTGAACAGGAATCGGTCTGTATTGTCGGTCGCCTGCTGCTAACGCGTACCAGGTGAAGCGCATCCCGCGCCATTGCCAACTATTTTCAGTTGGCTGACTAACAATCGGGAGCTCCTCCTGGTCGCCTCGCTCCACTGTTCCAATACCGAATACCCCTTCTCTGCCTCGCAACTGACAGACCCATTGACTGTCGCCTTCATAATCGCCGCGACTAGGATGCCGTAGGCTACCCGGATGAGTGTGAGCCACGCCTAGGACGGTTAGCTGGCGATCGCGAGCGCGCAAAATTCGCGTGGCCACTGCTTGCGCCAAGGTGTTAAACCGTACGTGCGCGATGCCAGCTTCTCGGAAACTTCCCGCAGGTAACGCTGCTAACACCACCGCCTCGGCTTCACGACGATAGCCAAGCAAGACCCAACCAGTCTCTTCTTCGCCACGGTCGCTTTGCCGATGTTCTGCGAACATATCGAACAGAGACTTGACCGTAGCCGAACTGAACCAAACACGTTCTAAACGGCGCAACGCCTTCGGTTTGGTCAACTCCCCAGCAGGCCCCGGCGCACTTGCTATGGCCATGGTCTTGGCGGGCAAGTCAAGCCAGGCTTGCAGTCGTTGCCACAGCCGTTGCACGAAGCTTATCACGTTTAGCCACATGGGCAGATTGCGCCGGATCGGTCTGGGCAAGCCAGTCGGACCTGCTTCTATTGTTTCGGCCTGAGCGAGCCTGCCCTCGTCATCATACCCATGAGTGGTGCCCATGTCAAAGGGCGGTTCGAATTTTCCTCCAGAATTGACCGATTGGACCTCCAGTTTCTTTGACGCTCCATGAATCGTTCTGATCAATGACCAATTGAGTCCAAGGAAAACTAGCAACACGCTCGCTTGATCAAGATTCTGGCAGGTAATGCGTGGGGCGAAGTGTTGCGCTTTGTCGCGAGCGGGGTAGGCGAAATTTGGTTGAATCTAGTAACGTCGAACGTACCGATGCCTTATTCGATGTGCTGCCAATGGAGTAAGCCGCTATCATCGCGGACGGCTAAGGATTGGAAATGGGCTGAGGAAACCGTGTAGCGAACGCGGCGCAAGGAGCGATCAGCGAGGATGGCATTCATGCTCGACGGATGCGCTGCACCAAAACGGTAGAGAATGCCGTTATTGTTGGGATACGGAGCCGCAGGGGGACTTTCTCGGCTGTCCATCGCGGGCGGCAGGGCGGCCGTACCGACAGTGTCAGGCCAGTTGCGATTATGCCAACCGCCAATGTAGGATTCGTTGTCATAACAGCAAGGACTGCTATTGACTTCGCCACTATGAAACGATTTTTCGCCAATCAGCAACGTGTTGCTGGTTCCATCGGGAATGCCGCTATCTAAGCTGATAGCACGGCGCACATAGCTCGGACCGCTGCGAATGATCGTGCCCGTGGCAGACCAATCTCCCAGGGAGGGACTGTCGTAACTGTGTACTTGTCCCGGAGGCGTGAAGGGTCCGTTGGTGCCGCCGTTGCCAAAGTAATCAATCCCAGCGCGCCCATCAGACTTCAGCCCAGGCTGCCGTCGGCTCGGACAAAAGTAAAGCGGGACTGGCGTAGTGGAGATAGGATTGATAGTATTGACACTGCTGCTGAAACCAGTTCCGGGCGTGTGATAGAGATCGGTTTGCTCTAGGTAGGGCAAAATCTGATAGGCCCAGCCCCAATCTTGATCGGGAGGGGCTGCCGGCTGTCCTTGGACTAAAGTGCGTTCAAACCCTGCTCCGCCGGTCGGTAAGATGCCGTAATCGTGATGCAGCATATGGCAAGCCAGCACGATTTGCGACATATTGTTACCACAGCGCGCTCGGTTTGCCGCTTCCCTCACTCGTTGAATCGCTGGGAGTAATAGCGCCAATAACAGACCGATGATAGCAATGACTATCAGCAACTCGAGCAAGTTGAAACCTCGACGCTCATGAACGACCGACCTATAGACCATGGCTCGCTCTCCGAAGGACGTGGCCCGAACTCTTCGGGGCAGAGACGCCGCGGGACGCGGCTTCGGTTGATCTGCGTCATTAACATGGTACCTAACAACGAAGCAATGGGCAATGAGTGTGGTTGCGAACAAGTCCTACGCTTACCGTCAGCGAGACGTGGGAGCGTGATGGACGGGAACAACGTTGCTTTGACTTGATGTGGTCGGACCTAGCAGTTGCAGTGCGTAGCTGGCGTGTTCGCGGATGCGTGGATCTGGGTCGCGCAGTGCATGGTGGAGGGCTTGGCGCACCGCCGAAGAATCGGCCCGCATGAGGGTCAGAGATTGCAGGGCCTTAATTCTCACGGCAGGATGGGGATCGCGCTCCACCGCTTGCACCAGGGCTTCGACTGCGAAGGGATAACGCTGGGGTTCAATAACGGCAAGACGCGCGGCGGCCCATTCGCGTTGCTGCGGAGAGCCCGACGATTGCAGAACGTTGGTCAGAAAGAGCGTGTTGCGCAACGCGAGTGCCTCCGTGCCGCTTTGGCCCGACTGCAAGGCCAGAGCAGGCACTGGAGATTGGTGCGGGGGCACTAAGGGGCCTCGGGTCCAGGCAACTGGCGTGGCAGGAATGTTGGGCTGGCCAAGCACGACCGGTGGCACAATAGGGGGGAACATATGGGGATTTTGCATCGCCGCGACAGGCAGAGTTTGGAAAGGTTGGATCGGGGGCTGAGGTGGCGGCACGTCGGGCCGGGGCTTGTCCGTAACCAACGGCACGAATGGCATCGGGACGGGCGCCGCCTTCGCCCTAGCAGACTCGAAGCTGCCGGGCTGCACGTTTTTTTCTGGTTTTTCTGGAGTGCTGTTAGGCTTATCCTGACCTGAAGGCAAAACGGACGGTGCTTGTGCTTGCGTCGTGGGGAGATTCGCCACTAGACCCACGTTGGTAATGTCGCGGCGCACGGGATTATTCTTGACGTATTTCTCTGGTTCGCTCAATGGGTCGGGCTTTGAGGCAGATGCCAAAGCGGGCGTTTGCGTGTTGAGACGCGGCGGTGGGCTTAGGGTAGTCTGCACTTGGGGGCTAGCTACGTGTTTAGGGGCCTGAAATGCAGCTAAGTGAGCCAGCTGAAGGATCTGCGAGCGCAGGCGTGCCGCTTGCTCATCCGCAGAGGTATTACGTGTGGTCGCCGCAGAAGAGCCAGTTGAGGCCGGAGCTACGTCCCGACGAAACCAACGGTTGAGTAAGCCGCGACGCTCAGGGGGCTGAGCGGCCTGTTCCGACGGAGTGGGAGCTCGATTTTGTGAAGAAATCGGTGCCATTGCCGCCGAGGAGACGGGCGCCTCAGCGGATGGCTGGCTGGGCCCCACTAGATTAGCCTGATTGGTGGCAGTCGGCGGCCTTTCGGAAGGGTTATCCACACTAATGGAGGCGGTGCCGGCCGGCGAACTCGTAGCGGGCGAGTGAACGGGCCCAATCACAGTGCGTGTTTCCTGGCCCGACGGAGAAGTTACCGCGTTACTGGTGGGAGCGGTAACAAAGGGCGAAATCGCAGAAGGTGTGTTGACAGGACCGATTATAATGCGTGTTTCGCTGCCTGGCGGTGACGACGCGGTGTCAGACGCGACAGGGCCCAGTTCGCGGGGGAGTGGCGCTAGAGCTGGAGCTGGGGCAAGATTACTCCCATGCGCTGTGGTGTGTGCGAGAGTGGCTCCAATGGTGCCAAGACCCAATCGGCGACGCAGTCGCTCCCAGAAGCCTTCCCGTGGGAAAGTGTCTGACGCGGTGTTCCCCATCTTAGCCGTCTGTGGCGGAACATGCGTGGGCGGCAAAACTGCCGAAGCGGAGACTGTCTGACCTGTACTGCTTGCTGAGTCGGTGCCCGGTGAAACAGGCAGAAGGATAGCGGCGGGGGCGTTGACTGGAGCCGTGGTCACGGTCATTATTTCGCCAGTGGACTGGGAGCGTACTGTCAGTGAAACCGTGCCATCTACGGCCACGGTTTTGCCAAGGATAACACAGGTGTGCGTTTTCTGATCAGGGAATTGCAGCGTGATCAACCCCCCAGCCCGGTCTACTTCATGGAGATAGCGTAACAGTGCTGCATGATCTGATGTTGCCGTCGTGGGAACGGGCGGGGGGTAATTTGGCACCGCCTGCTGACTGGTAGTGGCCGGCTGATTGGCTTGCGTTGATGAGGAGTGAGAATAGCTTGGCGATTGGTTCGGCTGCGAAGACGAAACCTCAGGGAGCAGAGATGGTTTGGCAGACGGTCTATCGGTGTGGACCTGGGATGGCATCATCGCAGCATCGTTCGCTTGCTGCCTGGCGGGTTTCCACGGGGTGGGAGTGTGCGAGTTGGGCATAGGAGGAGCGGTCGTTTCCGGCAATCGGTACGGCGCGACTTCCGGAATCGTAGGCACGCCTGGAGGCGGTTCAGTACGGCCGGGACCCCAGCGGTAAAGTTGTGCGTGCAGTTGGCCGGGAACTTGCACGAGTGTTGCTAACTCGGCAGTCTCCTTGGATCGAAGATAACGCACGATGGTTTTATCAGGCCGTTCCCAGGCGCGCAAGGTGATGAACTGCTCTCCAGGCCTGGACCCCTGGCGTATGGTAATAATTTCGCCGACCAATTCGGGCAGCGGCCGACCTTCTGGGATCGAAGGTGCCCCAGCCGCAGGCAACGCCACGACAAGTGCCATTACGCCAGCCATCAGGCTCGGTTTCATAATTTGGCCTCCCCAGAACCCCGACCGACGCGGACAGGCAAGGCCTGTTCGTCACGCCCGCGAATGCGGCGTTTGCCCGTAAGTGTCTCCACGAGCGTCGGCCGCAAGAGCAGTGTCAGCACGGAGAGAAAATGGTCAGGAATAATCGTCGGGGCGAGAATGCAGCCTCGTCCTTGTTTATCGGCTAGCGAGGAAGGTGTGCTAAATCGGAAATTGCCGACCGAATCGATAAAATCAACTTGCCTTCGATACCCGGCTTTGGCCTGGGAGGACTACGGCTGTGGTGCCCCATATTCGGCGCGTCTGGCACAGCATGTCCGTGGAACAAACGCTCGCCGCTCTGCACGTGGCACTGCCCGAGGGGCTGAGCGAAAAGGAGGCGCAGGAGCGCCTCGAGAGTTTCGGCCCCAACACAGTTGTGCCAAAGCCTTCGGAAACGATCTGGCACGTGCTGTGGGAAGCCCTCACCGAACCGATGATTCTTTTGCTTATAGCCGTGGGCATGTTGTACACCTTTTGGGGAGAGGTTTGGGAAACGGTGATGGTTTTTGGGATAATTGGGATCTTGATCGGAGTAGAAGTGTTCAACGATTGGCGGACTCGAAAAGCGATGGCGTCGTTGCGGGAGCTTGCCCAACCTTCAGCCGTGGCGCGGCGAGCGGGCAGGGTCGTGGAGGTGCCTGTGAGCTGCCTGGTGCCAGGGGATGTAGTGCTATTGGTGGCAGGTCGTCGGGTACCAGCGGATGTTCGGCTGGTAGAGACGGTGGCCTTAGCTGTAGATGAGTCAGTCCTCACAGGCGAATCGCTGCCTGTCGAGAAAGACGCCGAGGTAACGTTATCCGAAATCACGCCTTTGGCCGAACGGCGCAATATGGCTTATGCTGGCACACTCGTGGTGCAGGGTCGTGGCCTAGGCATTGTTGTCGCCACAGGACTGGAAACTGAGTGGGGGCGGATCGCGCATCAGATGGCAGAGCTAGTACCAGAAAAGACGCCGCTGCAACAAACCATGGGGCAACTAGCGTATTGGACAGTTTGGGCTGCATTAATCCTGACGGCCTTCACTGCCGTCTGGGCTTACCTACGGCAACTGGTCAACGCCCGAGAAGCTGTGCTGAGTGGCTTAGCCCTGGCGTTCTTCACCATACCCGAAGAGCTGCCGATTATTGTCACCATGGTTCTGGCATTCGGGGGTTGGCGGTTGGCCCGGCAACGTGCCATCGTGCGGCGCTTGCAGGCCGTGGAAACCTTGGGGGCGGTTTCCCTAATCGCTGTTGACAAGACGGGCACCATCACAGAAAACCGCATGACGGTCGTTGCTGTGCTGCCTGAGCGGCACGAACGACGCTGCCTCGAACTGGCCGTGCTCTGCTCCGAGAGCTTGCCCGTCGAGGTTCACGCACAGGACAATGCCCACGCAACTGAGCCTGCCTGGCTGGGAGACCCGACAGAAGCCGCGCTGGTAAAGCGTGCCCTGCAACTCGGCGTGGCTCCGAAAGCGTGGCAAAGGCTCTGGCTGCCACGCCGCGAATTCCCGTTCGATCCGCTACGCAAACGCATGAGCGCCGTGTGGCAACAAAATGAGCGCGTGCTCGTGGCTGTCAAGGGTGCTCCAGAAAGTGTGCTCGCATGTTGCCGATGGGAATTGCAACACTTAGAGTCGGAGAGCTTGCTAGCCCCCATAGCACCCACCGACACGTGGCATAAGACGGAGTCCTCGTCATCCTTGATACAGGCGTCTGTCGTTCCGCTAACTGAAGAGCGGAGTAACTATTGGCAACAACTCGCTAATCAGCTGGCCAGTGAGGGACACCGCGTGCTTGCCCTGGCCGAGCGTTGGATGCACCATGTACCGACCGACGCTGCCGAGGCCGAACAGGACTTGATACTTGTGGGCCTGATAGCCTTAGCCGATCCGCCGCGCGCCGAGGTGCCAGCTGTCTTGCAGCAATGTCGCGCCGCAGGCATTCGCGTCGTTCTCATCACCGGAGACCATGCCGGGACGGCGCGGAGGATTGCTCTGGAAGTAGGTTTCGCCCCCGATACTCCCTTGCTCACGGGCGCTGAACTCGACCGCTTGGACGATGCTGCCCTTCAGGCACAACTTCGGCAACCCGTCATTATTGCTCGAGCCACGCCTCAACACAAGCTGCGGTTAGTGCAGCTAGCGAAAAGCTTGGTCGAATGTGTGGCGGTTACGGGCGATGGCATGAATGATGCCCCTGCATTGCGTGCCGCTCACGTAGGCATTGCCATGGGTCAGCGCGGAAGTGACGTCGCTCGAGAAGCAGCTGACCTGATTTTAGCCGATGATCATTTTGCCACGTTGGTTCATGCCATTCGTGAGGGACGCTTGCTTTTCGCCAATTTCTCTAAGAGCGTGCGTTATTACCTGGCTTGCAAACTCGGCCTAGTAGGCACTTGTTTGTTTGGCGTGTTAACAGGAGTCGGCATTCCATTTCACCCTTTGCAGGTGATTGTGTTAGAACTCTTTGTTGACTTGGGCGCGTCGCTGGCCTTAGTGGCCGAGCCTGCCGAAGGCGACCTCATGCAGCGCCCACCGCGCGACCCGCGGCAACCGTTTCTCAACAGACAAGTCCTCAGCGATCTTTTCGCCGCTGCCGCCACTTTATTTGTGGTCGTTACGCTGGGATACCTTTCAGTTTCTGGGATTTTGCAAACCTGGGGTCACATCGCGTTCCAGCGCGACCTAATTGCGGCCAGCAGCTTTATCGCTTGGCTCTTGGGGCACGTCGGGCTGGCTTGGGCCATGCGCACCGACCGTTTTAGTCTTCGGCAACAAGGTTGGCTCAGCAATCAAATGATGCTTCTGTGGGCGCTGCTGACCTTGGGGTTTCTCGTGCTCGTGGCATTAATTCCTCCCTTGAGCCAAGCGTTCCTACGGCACAGCCTAACATGGTTACACTGGGCCATTTTGTTCTTCATGGCATTAGGCATGTGCGTGGTGTTCCGCCTGACTCGCCGGCTCTGGACACATCCCTAACTTGCCTCGACTTGAACCTAGGAAAGCAAACTGTGCTCAAATTGGCTTAGCGTCCCTTATTAGACATACCATAGGACGAATGATGTGCCAAGTACCGAGGCCAGCTTCCCCTTATTAGGACGCACCAACGGTCATTGGGGAGGGAATTTCAATAATCTCGAGCGCGCCGTGACCTTTCACCAACGACAGAGCAGGAGATGCCATGACTAGGAGCTATGATGTTGTCGTCGTCGGTGGCGGGATCATGGGGTTGAGCATTGCCTGGTCGTTGGCCCGGCGGGCCGTGGGAAAGATCGCTTTGTTAGAAAGGGCTTTTCTAGGCGCAGGAGGCAGCGGCAAATCCGGCGCCATTGTGCGCCAACATTACTCCAATCGTCTGACCGTTCAGCTCGCCCGCGCCAGCCTGCACGTGTTTCAGCAATTTGACCAGATCATTCAAGGACCGCCTGTGTTTACCCGCACGGGCCTGGCCATCGTGGTTCATCAGAACGACCTACCCGCTTTGCAAACTAACCTGCAAATGCAGCAAGAGTTAGGGATTGATGTGCACCTGGTTTCCGCCCAAGAATTGGCCGAACTCGATCCTAACGCGCGCTTAGCTGAAGACGAAGTCGCGGCCTGGGAATCCGAAGCAGGTTATGTGGATGCGGTCCAGGCGCTAAGCTCCTACGCTCAGGCCTGTCAGCGGGAAGGCGTCGAGATTCAAGAGGGCGTGGAAGTACGCGCCATTATCCGGCAAGGAAACAAGGCTATCGGCCTGGAGACCAACGAAGGCCGGATTGGCTGCGGTGTGGTCGTGTTAGCCGTCGGCCCTTGGATCAGTCGTTTGGCTGATTCCCTGCGTCTGGACATTCCCGTGCAAGCGGGACGTACGCAGGTGGCGCTGTTTCGTCGCCCCGTGGAAATGAGTCGGCGTATGGCTACGTGTGTGGATTTCGTGGGCCAAATTTATTATCGGGCCAGCGCGGGCGACCTGTTACACGTGGGCAGTATTGCGGGCGAAGAAGCTCAGGACTTGGTGGACCCCGACAACTATTCTGAAGTGGCTGATGCATCCTGGGTGCCTCGCATCCGCCAACGGGTGCAGCGACGTTGCCCTGCCTTGCACCGCTGCTACGGTCGCGGTGGCTATGCCGCGTTGTATGACCTCACGCCCGACTGGCATCCTATCCTGGATCGCTGTCCTAACGCGGACAATGTTTACCTCGCCGTCGGCTTCAGTGGCCACGGATTCAAATTCGCCCCTATGATTGGCCAACTTATGGCGGAGTTGATTATCGATGGGCAATTCCGCAGCCTAGATGCTAGCCCATTACGCCTCAGCCGCTTCGCTGAGGGACAGCTTATCAAGACCCGATACAGCTATAGCGTGATCGCCTGAAACTGATTTAGCCCAGCGCACTCTTCCTACGTACGCAGGCGACAACACCTTGCCGTCCGATAATAAGCAGTCATTTCAGGCACAGACCAGCTCGCAGCTCTCAGGATTGTAGGCGAGCGCTCTAACGCAATAAGATCATTTACAAAAGAGCACTTGGCCTGAAAAATCGGAGGTGCACATGGCAGAATATCGCACCGTCCTGAAAGCACAGGAGCTGCCGGAGGAGACGGGACGCACCGTGGAGGTGGACGGGAAACTCATCGCGATTTTCCGCCACCAGGGAAAGCTCTATGCGATTGACGATACTTGTCCGCACATGGGCGCCTCGCTCGCGGAAGGCTTCGTGGAAAACGGCATAGTTACCTGCCCGTGGCATGCTTGGCGCTTCCGTTTACAAGACGGCGCCTGGGTGGATAACCCACGCCTGAAAATTGGGTGTTATGCAGTGCGCGAATTTGGCGACGAGATTCAACTGGCCTTACACGAACCGCAATCCAGCTAACGCTGATTAGGAGCTCACTCGAACGTGTTGGCCGCGAGACCAAGATTCCTAGCTTTTCGCTTGGTTGGCGGACCGACGAGGCAAACCCGTCCCGGACACTGAGAGAGAATTATGGCACTTTTGCCGCAAAGGTAGGGCTGTTTGTCCGCAATTGCTCTACCTGTCTACCAAAGGTAAGCTGCATACATAAGAGTCCAAAGAGCTGCGGTTAGTCCAACAAACAGGAGCGCGCCGAAGAAGGCAATTTTCCATTTGTGATAGCCGTTGGTCCAGTAATCCACCCTACGGGCGACTAGATATATCACGAGGAACAGGACAATGGTGCCCAAGCTGCCATAGATGTAGCCCCAAATATGACGAAAATGTAGGGCCTCCAGTCGCCTGACCCATTGTTCAAGGACCTCAGGCGGAAGGTTGACCGCGATACGTCGCGTGATACGAAGCTGGCCGGTCAGTGGATCTTGAATTTCTTGACGTGAGGACGTTTCCTCGACCGAGGGGTGTTTGCGTAACCAAAGGAGTTCCCGTTCGGCTTGTTGAGTGGTGAGGGAAACTTCTGCCAACTCCTTGGCGAGCTTTTGAATCTCCTCGCGCAGGGCGTTATGGAGATTAGCTTGCGTTACGGCGTCATCGCGCAGGTCATAGACCTCGACTTGAATCTTGCGTCCGACCGCCTTTGGCTGGGACTGCTCCTGGGGTGGGTTGGCAACCGGCGTGGGAGGCGTTGCCCCTAACGATCCGCTCGGATAGCGCTGAGGAGCCGTGCCGTGCTGATAGGATTCGGCAATTGTCGAAAATCGCGCAAAAGTAGCCATGTCATCCGTCGGCTTGAACGTCGTGTGAGTGCCCACCACGTGAGAATCCCAAGGAGGTGTCGAATAGTCTGGCAGAACAGTTTTCTGTCCAAAATCATGTGGACCGGTTGGCCGTGCCCCCTGGGGTGGGGTGCCTCCCTGTGCAAGGACTTGGGCGGCCGTGGTCAGGAGTAACAGGCTAGATAAGACCCAAGCCAAAGGCAGACTTGGCCAAGTAGCGGTAGGAGAGGGACATTTCTCAGTCATTGGCACACTCCTTGGAGCGATAGGACAATCAACGGATTCCTTGGCGGTTTCGACAATGTTAACCCAAATGGAAGGCGCCCTCACGAGGAGGGCGCCCGGGACGGAGGAGATGCAGGGGATTTAGTCGCCTAACTTTTCCCGCAACTGCTCTTCCAAGGGCCGATCGTCGAGTTCGATGCGAATCTCACCGCCACTGCTGAGCATTTGTTCACGCTGGCGTTGCCGTGTGCGCAGTTCAATTTCAATTTCCTGGGCCAACTTCTGCGCCTCTTGCAGCTTGCTCGCGTCCACCGTGAAGGTGGTGCCTTCGGGCTGCATGTCGAGCAGGCGCTTCATCTCCTTCAGTTGCTGCTGATGCATGATCAGCTTATCAATGGCCAGCCGGGATTTCTCCACGGCATCCTTTGCCTGGTCTAGTGCTTGAGTCCGCTTCTCTAACGTCGTTTCCTTGAGCTTCAGTTGGTCCTCGAGATACTGCAGCCGCTGTAGTCGGCGGCGAATTTCGGCTTCAATTTCCCGCTTACTGTAAGTCCTGTCGCCAATGGTGGCCGAACCAGTTTCCTTAGCTTGCTCCAGATAATCCCGCAGCTTGCGGAGTTCGGCTTTTGCACGCTCGACATCGGCCCTGGTACTTTTCACCTCGTCTTGGAGGTGTTCAATCTCCACCTGCATCCGCGCTACCGCCTGTTCATGTTGGCGCAGTTCTTTCCGTGCGTCATTGATATAGGTTTCTAGGCGTTCAATCTCGAAGTCTAAGGGAACGTTCTGGCGGACGGTTTGTCCTGTCCAGCGGAACAGAGTTTTTACATAGCCCCAAGACGTGCTGAGACCCACACTGCTGGCGACGAAAGCAACGGTACCCACAATGCTCCAGAATTTCCAAGACTTGAGCATGGCTGAATCCTCCTTCTAAGTTGTGTCGTTACACCCGTTTGGTATCACTCGGCTTGTTTTTAGCCCGTGCTCCCTGTGTACTAGGCTTAAGTTTGACCGCTTCTACCATTTAAATCGCCGTAAGCGGAAAAATATGACAACGGGTTGCAAGATTCGTCCGAAGTGGTCTTGGATACGGCTTGCGACCTCAGGCCCCTAACTCGGCCCGGCAAAGCCGACAGTGCACCTGCTCAACGTGATAGCGAATATCGTCAAACTCTGGGGCTCCAGGCTGGCGTACATAGTGCCAGAGCCGCTCAACACTAGGACACAAGGCGCCCATTTCGTTGATGACGAAGTCAAGGACATCCTCGAATCTGCTGAACCCGCTACCGGCATGCGCGGTCGCTTGCTGTCGCCGCCCTGCTCCACGCAATGTGAGAAAAACGCTCTTGTGCACATCTCGTTGGTCTATTTGTTGGAGAATCCAATCGCGGGCCCGTTTGACCAGGACGTCCACGTGGTTGCGCGAAAGCCCCATCGCGGCCATGATTTCTGGCACTTTTTGGCCCCGAAGACGCCGCTCGTAAACCTGTTTCATGACTAAACCGTTGCCCGTGGCTCGCGACTCACACCAGGCGACGAATTGTCGAAAAATATCGCTCAGCCAGTGGACTTGACGCTGCCGTCGGCCTGCTTCTTCTAAGATGAGGTCGGGAGGTGCATCCGGACTCGGCGGTTCTAGCACACTCCTGTCATCCTCTCCTGAGTGCTCGCCAGGTGGTAGGATCAGGAACTTGCGTTCTTCTTGGCGCAGTCGGTCAAAACCGCGCCAACGGATGAGGCGTTTCAAGTAACACATCCAAGCCTGGGGCCAATTTTTGCCCAGCTGCAGGTAAAACTCCAGGCGGCTTTGCATGGCCGCCCACCTGTCCTTATCATGGTGATTCTGCAGTACCCCTAGAACACTTTGGAGGACATTCTGCACCAAGTCCTCCGCATCCTGTTTCAAGCTTGGAAACATACGTTGGGCAAAACGGATCAACTTGTCCAAACCTTCGCAGTCGGCTCCCAGGTATTCCTCGAAGCTTTGCTTAGCAACTTCTCGCGTTACTGCTCTCATGACCACCCCCAAGCGCCGGCTAGGACTACGATGCTGCTAAACTGACGCTTAGCATATTATGTCTGGATGAACGTGGCCAACGATTGTCGACCCAATCAATTTGCTGTCCCACTGGCATGATCGTTATTGTGGACTACGGCATGGGCAATCTGCGGAGTGTGCAGAAGGCCCTGGAAAAACTAGGACACCAGGCAACGATTACATCCGATCCGAGCCTTGTGCGGCAGGCCGAGAAGCTGATTCTTCCGGGCGTCGGCGCCTTCGGAGATGCGATGGAGCGGTTGCGCCATGCGCAGCTGGTGGCACCGATTCGGCAACACATCGAGGCAGGTAAACCATTTCTCGGTATTTGCCTTGGTTTACAATTGTTGTTTGAGCGAAGCTATGAAGGCGGTGTTCATGAGGGCCTCGGCGTACTCGCGGGCGAAGTCGTTCGCTTCGACCCTGCGCTGGGCCTGAAAGTGCCTCATATGGGCTGGAACCGTATCGTGCATGACGGGCGCTGTCCGTTATTCGCCGGCGTGCCTTCGGGAAGCTACGTATATTTTGTTCATTCGTACTATCCCCGCCCCATAGATCGCAACATCATCGCCGCGGAAACGGATTATGGGAACTGGTTTTGTTCGGCTGTTTGGCGCGGCCTACTTTTTGCCACGCAGTTTCATCCCGAAAAGAGCCAATCGGTCGGCTTGCGAATGCTCCAGAACTTCGCTACGATTGCCTGACATTCCCGACTCGGAGAGGGAAATGCGGCAGACTGATTGAAGCAACGCTTATGCTGATCATACCAGCGCTAGACCTGCGATCCGGTCGATGTGTGCGGCTACGCCAGGGCGACTTCGACACCGAGACGGTTTATGGTGATGATCCGGTGGCGCTCGCGGAGTATTGGGTGCGTCTTGGCGCCGCTCGGTTGCATTTGGTAGATTTGGACGGTGCTCGACTGGGCCAACCGCAACAACTCGATATTGTGCAGCGAATTGTTGAGCGCACAGCCGTGCCGTGTCAATTGGGCGGTGGATTACGCTCAGAGTTCGATCTGCGTGCCGCGTTCAATTGCGGAGTCACCTGGGCCGTTATCGGTACCCAAGCTTTTCTGGCACCTGAGTGGTTTCGCGAGATGTGTCACAAGTTTCCCCATCGGCTCTGGCTCGGCGTCGATGTGCGCGACGGTTTCGTAGCCACGCATGGTTGGCAGAAGACGACCGAGTTAGACCCGGCAGAAGTCGTGAGTCATTTTAGCGCCTGGCCCATCGCAGGCTTCATTGTGACGGACATCAGTCGTGATGGCACGCTCTGCGGTGTGCGGGCCCATTGGTTAGGACAGCTGGCCCAGGGGACTACCCTGCCTGTCATTGCTTCGGGAGGAATCGCCACTTTGGACGACCTTCGCCAACTCCGTGCCGCGGGCTTAGCAGGATGTATCATCGGTAAAGCCCTATACGAAGGTCGCTTCGACTTGCGTGCTGCCATGCAAGCGGTTAGTTCGTGAGCTGTTAACTTCTTTCTCGGCTCCGCATATACTAGCTTACTGCCTAGGTGGATTTCCTTTTGACAGAAGGATGCGAAGTATGGCGAAATATCGCGTCGAAGACATCCGTAACATTGCCTTCGTCGGGCATAGTGCTTCGGGGAAGACTTCCCTATTGGACACCATTTTGTTTCGCGCCAAGGCCGTAGAGCGGCGAGGCTCCGTCGATGAGGGCACCAGTTTTTGCGATTACGACGATGAGGAGAAAAAACGCCGCGCCACAATCGACGCGAAAATCCTCACCTTGGAATATCGCGGCAAGAAACTTCATTTACTCGACACGCCGGGTTATCCCGACTTTATTGGTCAATCCCTCTGTGCCTTGCATGCCGTGGAGACGGCGGTCGTCGTGATCAACGCTCCGGCGGGTATCGAAGTCAACACGCGCAGGCTGTACAACGAAGCCAAGCGGCTCGAGCTGGCCCGCATGATTGTCATCAACAAAATGGACGCCGACAACATTCAGCTCGAACCGCTGATTCGCCAAATTCAACAAACTTTCGGCAAAAGTTGTGTCTTATTCCAGGTTCCGGTGGGCGTGGGTGCTCAATTCAGTGGTGTGGTGAATCTGCTTCATCCACCCGCGAATGGGCTAAGCGGTCTGGCCCTGGATGTTGCGGCAGCCCGCAGTCAGCTCTTGGACGCCATTGTAGAAACTGACGAAGCGCTCATGGAAAAATATCTCACCGAAGGCGATGTTACTTCAGACGATTTGGCCCGAGTGTTACCGCAGGCCTTAGCAAGTGGCGCCGTAGTGCCCATCTTTTTCACCTCGGCTAAGAAAGACATTGGCGTGGCCGAGTTTATGGACGCTTTAGTGGACATAGCCTTATCACCCGCTCAAGCGAAGCCTCGCCCGGCTACCCGAAGCTCTAACGGTAAAGTCGAGACCATCACGTTGGCCGCGGACGAGAACGGTCCTCTCGTCGGGCAGGTCTTTAAGGTGCTAAACGACCGTTTTGTCGGCATCTTGAGTTTCATTCGCCTCTTTTCGGGACATATGAGTAGCGACACCCCGATTCCCAACGCGCGCACAGGCAAGAGTCAACGTTCCCCGGGCTTACTGCAAGTGCATGGTAAGACGACCAAGCCGATGAGCGAGGCCATCGCGGGCGACATTTTTGCCGTAGCGAAAGTCGAAGACTTACGCATCGGCGACACTCTCGCCTCGGACGCCATCCAGCTCCCCATGCCCACGTTTCCCACGCCGATGTACGGTTTGGCCATCGAGCCGAAGAGTCGCGGCGACGAACAGAAGATTTCGCAGAGTCTCGCCAAAATGGCCGAGGAAGACCCTACCTTTAAGGTCACACGCGACCCTCAAACGCGTGAATTAGTCGTTACGGGTGTAAGCCAACTGCACTTAGACATCATCCAGGCTCGGCTGAAACGCCGCTTTGAACTCGAAGTGGTCACTAAGGAGCCGAAAATTCCCTACCGCGAAACGATCACCGCCCAAGGCGAAGGGCAACACCGCCACAAGAAACAAACAGGCGGTCGTGGCCAGTTCGGCGAAGTTCATCTGCGGGTCTATCCTTTGCCTCGCGAAATTAGCTCCGAAGAGGAAATTCGTAAGATTTTCATCAACAAAGAGCGGTTTCCCGAAATCCGTGAGGAATTTTGCGTTTACAATCCTGAATACAACTTTGCCTTCGTGGATTGTATCGTCGGCGGTGTGATTCCCAACCAGTTCATCCCCGCGGTTTATAAAGGTTGCATGGAGGTGATGGAGAAAGGCGCTTTAGCAGGTTATCGTATGCAAGACATTGGGGTGGAAGTGTATTTCGGGAAAGATCACCCCGTGGATAGTTCGGAAGCAGCCTTCAAGACGGCTGCGCGGGTTGCTTTCAAAAACGCCGTGCTCAGTGCCAAACCTGTACTGCTGGAACCCATCGTTTTGTTGGAAGTAACCGTACCATCAAAATTCACGGGCGCCGTTCTCAGCGACCTGAACACACGCCGGGCGCGCATCGAAAACCAGGACACCTTGCCCGGCGATTTACAGGTCATTCGTGCGCGCGTTCCCTTAGCGGAAGTGACCCGCTACGCGGCTGCTTTGGGCAGCATAACCCAGGGTCAAGGATCTTATACCATGGAGTTCAGTCATTATGATCAAGTGCCTGCCCACATTCAGCAACAGATTGTCGCTAAAGCGACCAAGGCCGCTGAGGAAGAAGAGGAAGAAGAATAAAGCTTACCTTGGCCCTGTAATTCGTTGTCCCTCTTTCGGCCCCAGACTTACAATCGTCAACGGATGAATTGCGCATCGCTAGATTAGTTTCTCCCACGCTGCCAGTGAGCGAGTGGTCGAAAGCTGGCTAAGTTAGGGCGCATTCGAAGAGACGGTCGCTCACGATGTTTTTGTCGTCTCGCGTAAAGCAGTATGCCCAAACAGGAGTGTGACGTCGGGTCGGCCAAAACTAGGTTTGGCGAGAAGCCGTGGTGGAATCTGGCCGGCTAGCTTTGGCCGCAAGCTGTCCCATGGGTATCGGTGGCAGGTCTTGCAAACGATCCAGACCTAACACTCGCAGGAACTGCCGTGTCGTGCCGTAAAGCACGGGGCGCCCAAGGGTATTCTGCCGTCCCACGATGCGCACCCAGCCCCGTTCGATCAACACGCGAAGCACGTCCGCACATTGCACGCCACGGATCGCCTCAATTTCCGCACGAGTGATCGGCTGACGGTAAGCGATGATGGCTAGGGTTTCTTGAGCCGCAGCCGAGAGGTTCCAATCGAAGCCGGTCGTACGGAGTCGGACGAGCCAGGGGCGATACTCCGGCTGCGTTGTCAGTTGGAAACCGCCCGCGATGGCCTGAACCGTGAACGGCGAGCCATCCGCCTCTAGCAGACTTTGTAAGCGCCGCACCGCCCGACGTGCCTCGCTCGCATCTCGCAATCCAACCACCTCAGCGATTCGCTTAGCCGTAACAGGTTCGTCAGCCACAAAAAGTACTGCCTCTACCAAAGCCAATAATCCATCTCGCACTCCCGGCCCGGCTACAGTCCCAGCCAGACCAAAGAGCCCGCAGCTATAGTGCCGCGAACCAGGGGGGCTTGCGAGTTCCGCTAAATGACGTTTGGGAGTATAAGGCAACACTCGAGGAGACGCTAATCTGGTACCGATAACATTGGCCCCAACGAATCGGCGTCCCACCATGTTTTCAGGCCATGTAGCTGAAAGAGGGCCTCGCCTATTTCAAGGAGCCAAAAGCAAAACCTGCCTTACCGGTAGCACGAGCCAAATTAGCTTTCCGAGTTTTACAAAATCACATGCTGAAGCTGCTACCGCAGCCGCAGGTGGTACGCGCGTTGGGATTCAGCACCTGGAATCCCCGACGATTGATTTCGTTTATGAAATCAACTGTCGCTCCGTCCACGTACAATAAGCTTTTGCGGTCCACGACAATACGAATGCCATGCTGCTCCATGAGTTCATCGGTTTTCTCGTTGTAACAAGTGTCTAAGTCCAGCTTATGCTGAAAACCGCTGCATCCACCGCCTTTGACGGACAGGCGCAAATACACCGGCTCGTCGTGCAAATATCCAGCCTGCCGTTGCTCTTCGACAATTCGCTTAATTTCTTCGGCCGCTCGCGGCGTCAGGGTTATCGCCATAGTATTCCTCCTTCACATTGGCTTTTGACGCAGTTATACGCATTTGTCCGCATACATTATAGGCTTGCATATAAACAAGTAAATCGGGGCCGGCAAGGCAAATCTTGAGCTACCCTCCCTGGTGTTCAAGCGCCCTTGTAGATAGCTAAATAGGAACGGCCAAACTGCATTCGCGACAGCGGTTGATCCACTTTATCACTGGTCATTACCAATTGTGCATAATTGATACACAGGCGAAATTCAGCTGGCAATTGACCTTCTTCTGCTAACTAGCCTTACGGCCACCATGATACAAAGGCCTGGTGCCCAATTTTTACCCACTTCACAATGAAACTTAGTGTCCGTCGCGCGGACGATTTTCCATGCAGTGCGAACCTTGCATGGGTGGTAGCTCATAATATTGTCTGCCCTATTGATCCCCGCCCCTATTCCCGCTTGGGCCGAGCCTAAGCTCCGCGTCGAAAAGCGCCTGAGGGAGAGATAAGCGTAGGCAAGGCAAGGATAGCTGTGTTCACCGTGCGGACAGGATTGTCAGTTCGCCACGTGCCTAAATTCACTCTGCGAACCTGACGTAATGGGGCGCAACCACAGGGTTCCTGTCTATATAGCAATAAGTTTCGACAGCGATTTTAGACTATAGGACGCTGAAGCCGTAAGTTACGACATACCTTACGTTGACTGACTCGTTCAATTTGACGCCACCACCATTTCCAAGTCGAGATGTGCTCACCCGTTGCATGCAGATATGCCTTCAGGAAGCGTAAACGGTCGGTGCGGGACAGGAGCGGATGATTGCGCAGGCTCACTTGTAACCGTGCTAAGTTCTTTACGCGGCGGCGGCGAGTGAGCAGAAACGGTCTGCTTAGGCCGACTAAGTCTACGATTCTTATATCCGGGTCAGGCACCTTACCGCAAAGGTAATCTTGAGCAACCAAGATATGGGCGGATTTAGCATCGCGATAACTAAGACCGTGCCGGTGTAAGCGCCCAAAAAACTGTGCCAGATGGTGAATTAGTGTGCTTAGAACAGACACTTGATGAGATTTATCCTGATTTTGCAAGAAATCTAGAGCTTGGTGTAAATCCCAATATGCATAAAGTTTCTCGCAGATAAGGAAGGCCCAGGAGGGGAGCCAGCCGGTTCTCCAGTGAAGTAACGCCAAGGTGCGGGCGGTAGCAAATCCCCGATCGGTCAAGCGAAAAGCATTAGTCCAAGACCTGCTGGCCGGTCCGAGGTGAAGTAATTCGGCCAAACGCTGTCGCAGGCTCCTCAACCGAAAGGCCTTAACAATCACAGGTGTCGGTTGCCCATCAATGATCAGTTGGGTCTCCCAGAATCCGCCTCGGCGCCCGCGATCTTGCCAGTTGAGAAAAATCCGTTGATTGGCTATATCGGCTACAGTTATTCCAGTGGTTGCTGTGCGACTTAGACGTCTAGATATGCGTCGGTTCGCGATGTGGAAAAACCGCTGCCAAAAAGAAGGTGCTTTAACTTGATTAGGATCTGATTTGTACAACACGATAGGCGCTGTTTCGATGATTTGACGCAGGTCAGAAAGAGATAGGCCTTCTACCGCCCAAATGTCCCAAACAGAGCCATCTAAGTTTTTATTAGTGGATTTATCATCTAAGCTTTCGGATGAACCAGTAAGACTTAGGTTGAACAAAGGTCTTTCGACAGCCGCAGGTATTATCTGAAGGTTACCTTCTGTCAAGCGGGTTCCATAGAAATAACGGTTATTCTGCCAGGGGCGGTCTTCTCGCCGGCAGTAAAATCTCAGCAAGGAGCGCCAGGTCGCCGATTCTAGGTGCCGAGCATATTTCCGTTCCTGCTGGCGACTAACATTCCAGTCCGTACGGTAACGAATATAGTGGTGAAAAAACCTTCGGCGATCTGTCGGTTGGCAGCGCTCGAGAAACCAGCGTCCGAAAAGAATAAGGTTTCGTCGGGCTTGGCGCCAGCTTAGTGGTTTAGCGCATAGGGTAATGGCATGTGTGTCCGTGATGTATAGTTCTAGGAGACCTTGGGGGTGGTAGCGGATCAAGATGTTACCTGCGTGCAGGTCGTGATGAAAAGCGCCAACTTGGTGCAGGTGGGCGATCAAGCGGGCTAATAATTTTGGTAAGACCAAGCGAATACGGCATTGTTCGCCTGAAGGTAATTGCAGAAATGTGGTGCTGAGCCATTTATCTAAGGGAACGGTCTGAGCTAGCCCCAGGGTTACAATCCATACCTGGTTATCGTTTCGGCCAAAGGCGATGGGTTCGGCCGTCGGCAGGCCTTGCTGTTTAAGGAAGAGGGCCTTATGACATTCCGCTTGAGTCTTAAAGCTAAGATGCCAAGTTTCCGACCACCATCGAAGCCCTGTAAGCGGATAACACTTGATATAAATATCTTGCTGGGTCGCATGAGAATCGGAAACGGCGTTAGAATCCGATGAAAGCTTATTGCCGGAAAGAGTAACTCGATAAATGAGACGATGTGGCGCTTGTTTGATAATTTCTAAGCCACCCTGGGTTTGCCATTGCTCCCAGCGAAGTTCGCTGCCGTTGAACAGATCGCTATACCATTGGGGAGCCACATGCCACTCTGCGTTCGGGCCAACGAGACGGAGCCAATCGTGCATGGGCATCCTTGCCGGGCGAAACGGGGTTTATTTGGGAGCGCGTCGCCGTCCCAAGGCGCGGGCGATTTCGCGTTGGGCTTCCTCTTTCTTGATTTTTTCACGTTTATCGTATTTCTTTTTGCCGCGGACCACAGCCAATTCCACTTTGGCCCAGCCGTTCTTGAAATACATCCGCAATGGAATGAGTGTGCATCCTTTTTGCGTCGCTTTGCCAGCGAAACGAGCAATTTCCCGGCAATGAAGCAAGAGCTTACGCGGACGTTTCGGGTCGTGGTTGCTGTAAGCAGCGGCGCTATATTCGGGAATATCGCAATTCAGGAGCCAAACCTCGCCGTCTTTGATTTTGGCGTAGGCTTGGTCGAGACTAATGCGATGTTCGCGCAGGCTTTTGACTTCGGTCCCGGTGAGGGCGATGCCGCATTCCAATTTGTCTAGAATCTCGTAATCATGCTGGGCGCGGCGATTTTGGGCAATGAGCTGAATCTGTGGTTGTCGCTGGGACGACTCCCGCGCCATGGTTGCCCCTCCACACCATTATCATAACTCGATAAGCCTGCGTCTGTGAAGGTCATCTCGGTTTATTATCGCAGAGGATCTCACTGAGAAGCGTTTAGTTGAGCCAGTAGGTCGAAGCCGACAAGATCGCTCCAGGCGGCCAACAATCGTTGGGTAACCGGCCCTGGACACGAGAAAGTCCGATCATCTATTTGACGTACGGGAAGTAAGCAGAACGAACTGCTGGTGAGGAATGCCTCGGTGGCTTGGTGCACGTCGTCGGGATGAATGACGCGGTAATGAAATGGATAACCGAGTGTATTGGCCAGCTCGGCAATCACTTGGACGCTGATCCCCGGAAGAACTCGGCTTAGGTCGGGGCTGAGGAGTGTATCATCAACAACCAGAACAAGATTAGCGAAGGAAGTTTCGAGCAACGAACCGTCGGCATCACGGAGCAAGGCGGTGGCGCCGGGATGGAGGCGTTCGACGTGCCGTTGGGCGCGCCACCAGTGCAATCGGCTCCGATGTTTGGCGCGGCGGGGCAGTGCCGAGTCGGGCACCGCCAAGGGCAAGCTGACCAGGTGAAAGCCTTGATGCCAGAGCCGCGCGTATCGAGCCAAGGGTAAACGAAACGTATGCAGAGCGAGCGTTGGCTCGGAAGCAGAAGCGTCGGGAGGCTCGCGGCTCGTTGCGATGGGCTGATATTGTGGCACGGAGCCGGGAGTGGCCACGAGAACCAGAGCCAAGTCTTCGAGTGGTGCGAGCAGGGCGGTTTGGCGTCGGACTAGTTCCTCCACGATCTGAGTCAGTTCCTCCGCAGAATAGAGAATGGGGATGTCGCACAGTTCGGCGCTGGTGAAAAATCGTTGTAAGTGGGCGTGCCAGCGGAAGAGGCGGTGGCCGATGGTGCGACATAGGTCGGTAACCGTGGCGGCGTAAATAAGTCCCGCATCCCAGACGGGCAGTGCTAGCTGTTGCGCGGGAATCCAACGACCGTTGAGCCACGCCCAGTCATGCTCCATAGTGTTCTCGAGAGCCAGAGAAGATACGGACTAAGCTTCGTAAACCAGCAGGCTGTGGCAGCCCGTGCCCGACCAATGGCTGCCGAGCACAAAGACGATGCGATCGCCGGGTTGTGTCCAGCCGTGTTCGTGGAGCCAACGGCGAACCACGGGCAGGAAATCGCTGGGTGCGGCGAGTTTCGGCAGGAAGACTGGTGTCACGCCCCAGTAAAGACACATTTGACTCACGGTTTCGGGCCGGTGGCTGAAAGCGAGGACAGGTGTGCGGAGCCGCTGTTTGGAGATCGCGAGGGCAGAATGGCCGCCTTGCGTGGCAACGACTACGAGCTTGGCATGAATCTGATCGGCGAGTTGGGCGGCTGCGCGCACTGTGGCGGTCAAGAGGTCGGTCCCTTGACGGTTCTTGTCGAGGGGAAATGGGGCCAGGGATTCCACCCACGCTGCTTCGGTAGCCTGGGCGATTTGCCGCATAGTGTGTACGGCTTCGACGGGGTACAGTCCGCTGGCCGTCTCGGCCGAAAGCATCACCGCGTCGGTGCCGTCGAGGATAGCGTTCGCGACGTCGCTGACTTCAGCTCGAGTCGGCTGGGAATGATAGCGCATGCTTTCGAGCATTTGCGTGGCGGTGATGACGGGTTTGCTGAAGAACCGGCAGCGAGCAATGATTTGTTTTTGGACTAACGGAACGCGGGCTAATTCGGTTTCAACGCCCAAATCGCCGCGGGCCACCATGATGGCATCGCTCGCGCTGATGATGTCATCGAGATGGTCGAGAGCACAAGCACGTTCGATTTTGGCAACGATGGCGGCAGGCATATATCGTCGTTGCAGCTCCTGACGTAGGCGCTCGACGTCAGCGGCCTGGGCGACGAAACTCAGGCCAACGTAATCTACGCGTCGTCGTGCGGCGTCGTCTAAGTCCCGGAGGTCTTTTTCGGTAAGCGTTGGCAGATTCAACGGCGCGCCGGGAGCAGCAATTCCTTGTCGAGAGCGGATTTCCCCAGGGTAGGTGACGCGGAGGCGCACGCCGTCGCTTAGTTTCTCCACGACTTCGGCCGAGACCGTGCCATCGGCAAATACGAGAGTCGTTCCTACAGCAAGTTGGTCGAGCAAATGGGGATAATTACACGTCAGGGCGTCGCTGGAAGGCGAGGGCTGTTTGACCAAGCGGAACGTCTGTCCGAGGGCCAGATGTAATGCTCCTCCAGACAGGTCGCCGAGACGCCATTTCGGTCCCGATAAGTCTTGCAGGATCGCTAGAGGCCGGCCCAGTTGCTCCGCAACACGTCGGACCAACTTGGCCATGCGGTCGTGCCAAACAGGTTGACCGTGAGCGCTATTGAGTCGGAAAACACTAACACCCGCTTCGGCCAATTGCCGAATCTTTTCTTCAGTTTCGCTGGCTGGACCTAAAGTGGCGACGATTTTAGTGCGTGGCAAGCGCATAAAGACCACTCTGACAGCGAGTGTATCTGAGGGTCTGAGAAAAAATCGGGATTATCAGGCTTTCTGCAGTTCGATGCGGAGCGGATAGCCGTCGAGTTTCACCTCCGTGCTCGCGGCATTGTTGCCCAGCGGTTGATTCGCCCAGCGGATGGTGAGGGTTTCCGCGCCGATGTAGTCGCGGTGGGCCTGGAGCGCTGCTTGTAATTCAGGGGCTTGGGCGTGAAGGTAAAGTACGATGCGATCTTCCAGTTCCAAGTTGGCCTGTTTGCGAAGGTTTTGCACGTGGCGCACTACGTCGCGGGCAAGTCCTTCGAGTTTGAGTGCGGCATCAATACGGATGTCGAGTAGCACCATGATACCGCGTTCTTCGGCAGTGACCCAGCCCTCAGGCGCTTGAGGAACAATTTGTAACTCCGATGGGAGGAGCGTTATCGCGTGCTCGCCGATAGCAACGGTGATGCTGTTGCCCTGGCGGAGATGGTGCGCCCAGGTTTCATGCTGTTGAGCATCGGCCTGAGAGAGGGCTTTGAGTAAAGCGGGAAATTGGGCGCCGAGTTTCGGGCCGAGTTGTTTGGCATCGGCCTCTACACGGTAAGTAACCAGTTGTTCGGTAACGGGCACCCAGGTAAGCTGCTTGACGTTCAATTCTTCGACAACGGGCTCGCGGAAGCGTTCGACAGCGCGGCGGACCTGTTCTTCTGCAGCTTGGATTTTCAGTTCGGCCAGGGGTTGGCGTACTTTGATTTTCGCAGCGTTACGAGCTGACAGGCCGAGCGAGACCACGCGCAGCACTGTGGCCATGTCCTGCGATAGTTCGGGATCGACCAGCGCTTCGTTCGGCTCGGGATAATCGCATAGGTGCACGCTGAAGGGTAGAGCACCATCGTCAATGCCGCGACCCCGTACTACAAGGTTCTGGTACATAGCCTCGGTGGTAAACGGAATAATTGGTGCCAAGAGCTGGCAGAGCGTGAGCAAGACTTCGTAAAGTGTCTGATAAGCGGCCAGCTTATCTTCGCTCGCCTCACTTTTCCAGAAGCGCCGACGATTGCGGCGGACGTACCAGTTGCTGAGCTTTTCATCCACGAATTTTTCCACTTCCAGGCAGACAGTCATGGCGTTATAGCGGTTCAATTCGCGACGGGCCGTTTGAATGAGTAGCTGCAGGTCGGAGAGAATCCAGCGATCCATCTCGGTACGTCGCTGCATGGGCACGGGGGGTAGTTTCGGATCAAAACGGTCGAGGCGGGCGTAGTTGGAGAAGAACGCGTATGTGTTCCAAAGTTTTAGAAAGAACTGGTTCCGAATTTCCTCAGCGGGCCGTGGGCCGAAGTTGATGTTCACCGCAGGATTGTGTCGGGCGAACATCCAACGGATGAGATCGGCGCCCATGGGCGGGCAGGTAAGGGTGCGGCCGTCTTTAGTTACGATGCTGTAGCCTTCGTCAGCGGCGCCTTCGAACGGGATCGCGTTCCCTTTCGATTTGTGCATTTCTTCGCCGTCCTGGTCGCGGACAAGCGCATGCCCTAACAGGGTCTTGAACGGTGCCCGTTGTACCAGCATGGTACTCATGGCCAAAAGCGCATAGAACCAGTTGCGGAATTGGCCGGGGAAGCACTCGGTAATAAAGTCGGCGGGGAACCAGGTGCGCCAATAGGTGCGGTCGGGATCGTCGGGATGAAATTCCGTGTTATAGCGCATGGTGGAAAACGGCACAATACCCGCATCGAGCCAGGGGTTGCCCACATCTGGAATACGAGCTGCTATGCCCCCACAACGCTCGCAGCGAATCTTCACCAGGTCGATCCAAGGCCGATGCGGACTGTGGCCTTCAAACTGTTCCCAACCAGCGATGGCACGTTCCCGCAATTCCTGACGGCCACCGATGACGTCAAACCAACCGCACTGTTCACAGACCCAAATGGGCAGGGCCAATCCCCAATAGCGCTTCTTGGAGATCATCCAGTCGCCCATGTTACGGAGCCAATCCAACTCGCGCTGTAAACCAAATTCCGGGATCCAGGTTACTTCGTAACAGACGCGCATGATTTCATCGCGCCAGTCCATGCGGATGTACCATTCGTCGACAAGGCGGAACAGTAACTCGGTCTTGCAGCGCCAACAGTGAGGATAGTTGTGAGGATAAAGTTCTGTGGCTACAAGTAATCCCCGGTGTCGCAGCCAATCGAGCACGCGTTCTGTCAGTGCTGGTTCGTAAGCTAACATGCCTGTCAAGGGTCCAAAACCTTGGAGGAATCGGCCTTGCTCGTCAAGCGGAGCAATGGGGGGTAATTTCTCGCGCTTGCCGAGTTCGAAGTCCTCCGCGCCGCAGCCGGGGGCGATGTGCACTATGCCCGTGCCCTCAGTTTCGCCGACAGCATCCCAAGCAATGACGCGGTGGGCCTCCTGGGCACTAACGGCCGCACTCCAGTTTTGCTGTTTGGCCACCTCGGCAATGTCTGCGGGATAGCCATAAGCCTCGCGCGAAGCCGGTAATTCGTCGAAGGGGCCCACATATCTCCAGCCCAACATCTCCCTGCCCCGGACTTCGCCCACAACTTCGTAACCGCCGCGTTCACGGAACATCTGCTCCACCGTCTTCAATTTGGGCACGCCCTCCACCCACTCTTTACGGCGAAACTCCTCTTCCAACCTGGGATAGGTAAACGCCCCTTTCGCGACGTAGTAAAGCTCGTCCTGATGGCGGATTTTCAGGTAAGTCAGTTCGGGGTGAACGGCACAGGCCACGTTGCTGGAAAGCGTCCAAGGGGTCGTCGTCCAAACGAGTAAGTTTTCGCCTGGACGATCACGTAAGGGGAACTTGACAAACACGGCGCGATGGGCTACGCGCTCGTAGCCCTCATGCATCTCCATTTGACTGATGCCCACGGCACAGCGGGGACACCAGGGCATGGCATCGTACGCACGGTAGATCAGACCGCGCTGGTGGCAACGCTTGAGAAAGTGCCAGATGGTGTAATTGTTCTCCTCGGACATGGTGTAATAACTGCGTCGCTGGTCAGGCGGTTTGTGCCAATCTTCTTCGCGGTCCCAGTCCATCCAATACCCCAGGCGGATACTTTGTTGCGTTTGAATGCGTGCGAAACGGTCGACGCGCTGCTTACAAAGCTGTACGAAACGGTCGATGCTAGCGAATTTGTCGCCGGGCACTAGGTTTTCGATGTCCTGCTTCGAGCGCAGTCCCAGTTCTTTTTCGACTTCCACCTCTACCCACAACCCTTGGCAATCGAAACCATTCTGATAGCGCAGTTCGTGGCCCGTCATGGCTTTGAACCGCTGGAACAAGTCCTTGTACGTACGGCCCCAGGCATGATGCACGCCCATCGGGTTGTTGGCCGTGATCGGGCCGTCGAGAAACGACCATTTCGGCTTGCCACGGTTTTTCTCCCGCAGCCTCTCAAAAGCCTGGCTTTCCTCCCAGAAACGGAGAATCTGCCGCTCCAAGGCGGGAAGATCGAGTGTCGTCTCTACCTTGTCGAAAGGCATAGTCGGCCCTTTCCTAGAGGTTGCCAGCAAGAATCGGTAGAATGTGCCTTAGATATTCCCGCATACTCACTGGAAGAATTCTGTCATGCCCTATTGTAAAAAACATACACCACCGCTAGGCCCGCCTAATGTGATGAGCCACGGCTCAGCAATGCTCCGCGCCAGAAATACCTCGTGACAAAAGGCAGGCGACCTATGCCTACTAAACCGCCAAAGAGCACCGTAACTGTCAAGAAGCCCTTACGATTGGCCGTGCTCATTAGTGGCACGGGCAATACTTTGCAGAATCTCATCGAGCACATCCGAGCACGGAAACTTCCTGGGGAGATCGTGCTGGTAATTTCGAGCAAGGCCGACGTCGCCGGGGTGGAAAAAGCGCGGCGTGCGGGGCTACCCACGGAGATTATTCCGCGCTCCTCGGCCGAGTCGGTCGAAACGTTCAGCCAAGCCATTTTTCACCGCTGCCGCGAAGTCCAGGCTGATTTGGTGTGCATGGCAGGTTTCTTGCATTTGCTGCGTATCCCCGACGATTTCCAAAATCGCGTGATGAACATTCACCCCGCATTGCTGCCGGCGTTTGGGGGCAAAGGCTATTACGGACTCCGTGTGCACCAAGCGGTGCTGGAATATGGTTGTAAAGTCTCCGGGTGCACCGTTCATTTTGCGGATAATGAGTATGATCACGGCCCGATCATCGTGCAGCGGGTCGTACCCGTACTCGACGATGATACCCCCGAATCGCTGGCAGCACGGGTCTTTGAAGAAGAATGTGAAGCCTATCCCGAAGCGATTCGTCTCTATGCTGAAGGACGGCTGCGCGTCGAGGGCCGACGCGTACGGATTCTCCCGCGATGGCAATGACAGGAGAGCAGTCGCCGCTGCTGGCAGTTCCACGCACATCCTCGAAAGGTACGGTTTCTTCAACGGTCAATTGGGGATATAGCGGCGGAAGATGCGGTATAGATGTTCGCGAACGACGGAAATATGCACATCGGTTACCATGTCCACGTTGGGCGGAGCTCGCTTGGGAGTTAGGTCCACGACCGCCATTCCGCGTGTCAGTTCGCCGCGTGTCTCCACGTCCACGGTCATGGGACGCATGTGAAACGCTTGCCGGCAGGTCAGCACTGCCACGCCGAGTACGTCTTTCAAATGGAAGCCCTCGATACCGTATAATCGCGAAGTCGCACCGACACCGTAATGCAGAATCTTCCGCAAAAACCGAGCCGAGCGGGTTTCGCGATCAGTGAGGGCCGCAATCTCCGCGGGGGAAATTAACAGTTGCCGCGTTATGTCGAGGGGCACGAGAATAATCGGCGCACCACAGCGCAGCACCTGCCGTGCCGACTCCGGATCACAATAAAAATGGAATTCCGCAACGGCCGAGGCGTTCCCAGGTTCCCGCCACGCGCCCCCGACCACGACGATTTGCCGCACGCGTTTTGCCAATTGCGGCTCTCGATCTAAAGAGCGCGCCAACACAGTCAGGGGACCTAAGCAGACCACCGTGATTTCGTTGGAATACTCGCTTGTCAACTCGACCAACAGCTTGTCTGACGGTAACGTCCGATGGCGCCCCACATAAGGCCAATGGATTCCACCTAGACCCCCCGGACCGTGGAGCCGCGACCCCTCCACCTCGTATCGCACGGGCAGAGCTTCTCCGAGTCGTGGCCAACGCGGGGGATCAAGATAGTCCACGACGATCTGGACGTTGCGGGTCGCCTCCTCGGCCGAGATATTTCCCGCTGTCGCCGCTATTCCCAGCACTTCCAACTGCGGATCGTATAACGCTGCGGCGATGGCCACCGCCGTGTCTATCCCGGGATCGGCAATCAGCACAACTTTATGAGCCATACCCTTATCTTAGCAACCGTTTCGTAACTCGGCGGGCAAGACCAAAGCTGGGAGGGAAAGCGTTGATTTTTTTCAACGCTTGCTCACCAACTGCTATAAATCAGCGGGATGGTATGAAGTTGGGCACGGAGGAGGTTGGCAAAACTAGGCCACCTAAGTATCTAACTCTTGTTTAGGTAAGGGGAACCCTCGTTCGCGGGAGGTGCCTTTTCTGACGTGAGCAACCGCATATAATTGCACGGCGAGAACTAGCTACGTGCGGCTCGCGCGGAAGCGCGGTCTCGTGGAATCACGAGCAAGGAAGCCGTACTGAGAAGGGCGATGGCTCATTGCGATTTGGGGCGGTAGCTCAAGTGGGAGAGCGCAGCTTTCGCAAGGCTGAGGTTACGGGTTCAAGTCCCGTCCGCTCCAGTCAGCCTGCTTGTCTTGCGGGCTCCCCCAGCCGTTTGCAAACTGCACGCCTGGCTAATCCACACACAGATCGGATAACCTATTCGAGGCGCGATCCTACAAATTCATGGTTGCGATACGTTTACTCGGGCCCAGAATTCATCGGCACGAATCACTTCACCTTGCAACCAGCGCCGTGAGAGTTGTTCCCAGTCTCCCGTGGGCACTTCGCCTCGACTCAAGCGAGCGACGAGGTCTTGCTTACGGGAATCGGCTATCGTCAACGGGGAGTTCTGCAGGTAGTCCAACAAGCGTTGCACATGGTGGCGGTACTGGCCGCTGTGCAGGGTATGGCCATGTTGCAGGAAGCACATGAGCGCCAGGGCAGTGGCCAGCCAGCGCCCCTCCGCATCTTTCTTGCCTCGTAACTGAACTCTTTTTGCTGTTACGGGCTTACCGGCGGAGGAAGCAATGATCCGAGCGGGCATTCCCCCATCTGGCTCGAGCAATCCGGCGAGGGTAAAGAGCACGTCTTCGGATGATTGGTCAGATGATTGGTCAGAATCGTCCTCCGAAGCCACCGGGAAGCCGTACACCATGGGGTCCCAAGTTGACAGATCCAAAGCTGAGCAAAGATATTTTGCTTGAGCCCTAGAAGAACGGCGGCGGATCAATCTGGCACTGTAAGCCGTGAACGAATAAAGGTTAGATCGGAAGTAGGCACCAAATTCAACGTCCTGGGGTAAGCCGACAGGTACTACCTGCGTGTGTGGCAATTGGCCAGGGACATCATCTGTGCGCTGAACTACTGCTACTAACGCCATAGCGCGACTAGCTAATCCGTACTCTTGGCTCAGTTGTTTTAGCGACTGGAATAACTTTTGCTCCTCTTTAGACGATACTTCAGATTCGGTTTCCCTGATGCTCGGCATCACAGTAATCCGTGATTCCAAGTCGTTGATGAGACGTGCGCCTTGCATTAAGCGGATGATTTCACCGTCCTGCACTGTGCCTGCGTTCAACGGAATCTCGGTTTGCTTAGCTCCTTCAGGCGATAACCAACTTACCTGCAAAACGGCTGGGTCGTCGCCCGTGACTTCGACGAAAACTAAGACCGTTGAACCGGCATGGATCAGCGATGACGGCTCAGGAGCAATCCTAGCCTCGGCCGGGCCAACTATTTGCCAACGCACTTGATCCGCCACAGGGCGACCCACAGCGGCGAATAGCTCCAAAGTCGCGTCACTGACCCGTTCTCGTGGTGTCAAGAATCGAGAAATCCCTTTGCTTTCGCGAGCCAATTGGGCCAGGAATCTATCTTGACTGGCCGAGCCAATGCCTAGCGCATGAATCCTTACACCCAACTTTCGTACCGAAGCCAAAATATCTTCAGTGCCGAACACTTGACCGTCGGTGATCACCAGGACATCTCCTCCGCCGTCGCCTAAAATCGAAGCCGCTGCCTGAATACCTTGGGCCAACTCGGTGCCGCCTCGCGAATCAATCGAGCCTAGAAACTCGCGCGCCTGCTCTCGATGCTTCGCGTCCGCAAGTACCAAGTTCGGGGTGGAACATTCCACCTGATGATCGAAAGCCACAATGCTAAACTGGTCTTTTTCGCTGAGAGCACCCAGGCAGGCTAGTAAGGCTCGCTTGGCTTGCTCCAGGGGCAACCCTGCCATCGAGCCGGAGCGATCCAATACGAAGACAATGCGGCGCGCCGCTTCAGGTACTTTGCCGAAAACCGAAGCTGGAATATTCACTGCGAAGTACCGTTTCCCATTGGACGCGGGGCCACCGCTGACCAATTGCAACGACTCTCTGCTGCGCGCATCCAGAACCAGGTCGCGGTTGGGCACGTCTCTTTCAGGAGCCAAGCTCACTTCAAACCTGTCCTTCTCGCCTTGACGAACTCGCACTGCATGAGAGGGTGAGCTGATTTCCACATTAGTGCCTGGAAGGCTAACCTTCAGGTTGAAGCCCACAGCGTGTAACTTTTGCGCATCCTGGGTCCAGGTGGGTAGCAGCACGTCACCGAACTCCTCGGGAAGTTCTATTTCGCCTACGCCGGGGGCGACTTCCACGGCCCGCATCTGACTGTGGTAAGCAGGCGCCACTGTAAAGGGGAAGCGGAAACGGAAACCGCGCTCATGGAGCTCTACCCCGGCCAGTAGTTCCAGCCAGACGACGACCGTCTCGTCCGGACGGAGATTCCCCAGGTTTAGATTCACTAAACCATCGCGATACGTTCGCGCCAACCCCGCGAGACTGCCTTGTTCCAGGGCTTGCTCGTATTCGCGCACTGCTTCTTTGACCGGCTTCAGTTCAGAGTTCACGCGAAAATCTTTGCCTACGATGCGAAACCGCCGTAGTGCTCCGTCGCGTGGCAGCATGAACGCGTACACCACTTCGACCGGTTTGTCGTGGGCGCTACGGAACGTATGGCGAACGTGTAACTTCGCGCCGGCGGGAGTGATGCGTCCCGTCAGTAACAATTCCTGTAAAGACAGCGCAAGAGGTTGCTCGGTGTTGGCGAGCGTCGGAACAAAGGTGACCGCTCCGTTAGTGTTAGACTTGCTCATGGTTCGACTCCTTATGTGATGGTTCCTGAGGATTCTGCAGCAAGCGCTGCAATTGCTTCAGCCAATGGTCAATCAGATGGCGGCGCCACGGCGGCATATCATGGCGCAAATGCACCACCAGGTCCGGAGCGACCTCGATACGCCACCACAATGTCGCCGATAACGCCGTATCGCTGGGACTATGCTCACCTAAGCGGAACGCAATTTCCGCTAGCGTAAGCCCCCGGGCCTGCAAGCGGCGAATTTCTCGAATCCGCCGCTCGTGCTCGGGGCCGTATTTCGCATCTCGCCCCGCTTTGATGGGCCCCGGGAGCAAACCCCGCGCGATGTAGAACCGTATTGTGCGGGCTGGACAACCTGTCCGTTGAGCCAGCTCACGCAGGCTCATCCACCCTATCGGCGGCTTCTCCTGCTCCATGCTCCTGCTCGATTCGTTTCATCGTTATTAACGCAGCATTCGGATTGTTTGTGACAATTCCAGACCGCTTGATTCTGCTTTGCCGTCGCTGGCCATTTCCAGTTACCTACACCGAGGGTTCGACAGCGCCAGCATTATATTGACACTGTCAAGTAATGTCAAATAAGTTGGAAAAATTTCTTAGCCGAGTATCACTCCGTCTCGGAGTTAGCCTGCAGCTCTCAGCTGGAGATTGGCCGAGTATCAGGTCCGCTAATAACGCGCGAAACCATCTCAGGATGCTTTCTGGCCTAAGTTACGCCCAGTTCGGAAATAAGAGCAATTCCTTCGCGAAGCGTGGTCTTAACTCTGGCCGCTTCTTTCTTGACGATACTAAAGATTGGGATTTACTACTAGCCACTCGACTAAATCTAGTGTTCCAGACGACTCCAGTCCGAGCATTTTCGGGGAGCAGTCCGGAAAACTTTCCCCAGCCGAAACTTGGGCAACGGTGTGAGCCTTGGAAGGAGAGTTTTTTGCTCATTGGGCTTGCATTAGCTCGGCCCGGGATTCGATAATAGTGTACATAAGAACACCTGACAACGTGGGAGGAACCGAAGCCGTGTCGGTACTCAGCGATGTCCAAATTCAACGCGAAATCGTGATTCGGCCTTTTGCGGAAGGATTAGCTCGCCCCGGGGTGATTTCCTACGGACTGAGTAGTTATGGCTACGACGTCCGGGTGGGACGACATTTCAAAGTCTTTACCAACGTCTATGGGGCTGTAGTTGACCCAAAGAATTTTTCCCCGACCGCGTTCGTGGATATCGAAGGGGATTATTGCCTCATCCCGCCTAACAGTTTCGCCTTGGCGGAATCATTGGAGTATTTTGAAATTCCCCGCGATGTTCTTGCTATTTGTGTGGGCAAATCGACTTATGCCCGCTGTGGCATCATAGTGAACATTACTCCCCTTGAGCCCGAATGGCGTGGAAAAATTACGTTGGAAATCAGTAACACCACGCCCTTACCCGCGAAGGTTTATGCCAATGAAGGAATCGCCCAAATCATCTTTCTACGAGCGGAGCAAGTCTGCCGAGTCAGCTACGCGGATAAGCGGGGCAAGTACCAAGACCAAAAAGGTTTGACCCTACCTTTCGTTTTGGGCGCTGAGCCAGCCAGTCGCGCGAGCGCTAACCAAGTTGCAGAAGGCTCGGAGAAATTAGTGTCTTCCAACAGCTGAGCAAATTTCCAGACCCGAAGGAGGCCCTCCATGCGTATCCCACGCTTATTCACCCGGGAAAATCAGGACCCTTTAATTTCGGTGCGGTTTGTTCCCCGCAGTAGTCGTATTACGAATCCTGACGGCTCAGTGGTGTTTGAAATGCGCGACATATTAGCGCCTGAGCATTGGTCGCAGGTAGCCGTTGACATTCTGGCTCAGAAATACTTCCGCAAAGCTGGAGTACCGTCAGCGACGGTGCGGGTTCCTGAACCGAACGTGCCCGAGTGGCTCTGGCGCTCCGTCCCCGCAGAAGGTTGTACTTTCGGCAGTGAACGTGATGCCCGACAGGTCTTTCATCGCTTAGCGGGGTGTTGGACCTACTGGGGCTGGAAGGAGGGGGTTTTCGACTCCGAAGCCGACGCCCGCGCGTTTTACGACGAATTGATGTACATGCTCGCCTGGCAGATGGCCGCCCCCAACAGTCCTCAATGGTTCAATACCGGCCTTTACTGGGCTTACGGCATCGCTGGGCCTCCGCAGGGCCATTATTACGTGGACCCGGAAACTGGTGAGACGGTGCCTTCCAAGTCCGCTTACGAACGTCCTGCTCCCCATGCTTGTTTCATCCAGAGCATTGCCGACGACTTAGTGAATCCTGGGGGCATCATGGACTTATGGGTGCGCGAGGCTCGGGTGTTCAAGTACGGCTCCGGAACGGGCACAAACTTTTCCCCGTTACGTGCACAGGGCGAGCCTCTCTCGGGCGGAGGAAAATCTAGCGGGCTTATGAGTTTCCTCAAAATCGGCGACCGTGCTGCCGGCGCCATCAAGTCAGGAGGCACTACCCGCCGCGCCGCTAAGATGGTCATCCTCGACGCTGATCACCCCGACATCGAGGAATTTGTCAACTGGAAAGTGCACGAAGAGCAAAAAGTTGCTGCCTTGGTCGCGGGTTCGAAAATTTGCAGCCACTATCTCAACGCTATCATCCGCGCCTGCCACCAACCAGAACTGCAAAATGGTTCCGCATCTCATCTCGCCGACGCAGATCGTTTCGATGTGCGCAAGAATGAAGCCCTGCGTCGCGCCGTCAGTGAGGCACGCCGAGCCCAAGTCCCCATCAACTATATCGAACGCGCCATCCAACTCGCCAAACAAGGGGCCACATCGTTTCCTTTCACAGAATATAACACCGACTGGGATTCGGAGGCCTATGGGACGGTTTCCGGGCAGAACAGTAACAACTCAGTTCGCGTTACCAACGCATTCATGGAAGCAGTGCTCAACGACGGCCCGTGGCATTTGTACTGGCGGACTGAGCTGGAAAAAGCCCGTCGGGAGAATCGAGCGCCGCAACCATGTCGCACGATCCGTGCCCGCGACTTGTGGGATCAGATCGCCGCAGCTGCCTGGGCCTGTGCCGACCCAGGCTTGCAGTTTGACACCACCATCAACGAATGGCACACCTGCCCAAACGATGGCCGGATTAACGCTTCTAATCCTTGCAGCGAGTACATGTTCCTAGACGATACGGCCTGTAACCTGGCGTCCTTGAACCTCATGGCATTCCATCGCACACGTCGTCCCGACGCGCGGCTATCTGAGGAAGTTTTCTTCGACATCGAAGCCTTCCAGCATGCGTGCCGGCTTTGGACGATTGTTTTAGAAATCTCGGTTTACATGGCGCAGTTTCCGAGCAAGGCCATCGCGCGACGGTCCTACGATTATCGCACCCTGGGGCTTGGTTATGCCAACCTCGGCACTTTACTCATGGTCGAGGGAATTCCTTACGACTCGGAAACGGGCCGGGCGGTTTGCGGGGCCATCACTTGTTTGATGCATGCCACAGCTTACAGCACATCCGCCGAACTAGCGCGCGAATTAGGCCCCTTCCCGCGGTTCCACGCCAACCGAGAAGCAATGTTACGGGTGATCCGGAACCATCGCCGGGCCGCTTACAACGCTCCCCCAGAGGAATACGAGGGCCTGACCATCAAGCCGATGGGCATCAATCCACAACATTGTCCTCGTTTCCTCTTAGATGCGGCCCGCACCGCAGCTGACCGCATGCTCGAGTGGGGTGAGAAATACGGTTACCGCAACGCCCAGGTTACCTGTATCGCACCCACAGGCACCATCGGGTTGGCCATGGATTGCGACACTACCGGAATTGAACCCGACTTCGCTCTGGTCAAGTTCAAGAAACTAGCAGGAGGCGGATACTTCAAAATTATCAACACTTCGGTGCCACTAGCACTGGCAAAGCTCGGCTACACCCCCGAGCAAATTCGCGACATCGAGCTGTATTGCCGAGGACATGGCACGCTCCGCGGTTGTCCTTACATCAATCCGGAAACGTTGAAGGCCAAAGGGTTCAGTGATGAAATCCTGGCCCGCGTCGAAGAGCTATTGCCGACTACATTCGACTTGCGTTTTGTGTTCACCCGCTGGACTTTGGGCGACCAGTTCTTGCGGACTTTGGGTTTTAGCGAAGCCCAGATTCAGGCACCTGATTTCGATGTGCTTACGAGCCTGGGTTTCACGAAAGAACAAATCGAAGCGGCCAACGAATACGTCTGTGGCACCATGACACTGGAAGGTGCTCCCCACCTGCGTCCTGAGCACTTACCTGTTTTCGATTGCGCGAATCGTTGCGGGAAGAAGGGTAAACGTTTCCTGAGTACAGAAGCACACATTCGGATGATGGCCGCAGCCCAACCTTTTATTAGTGGCGCGATATCGAAAACCATCAACATGCCCCACGACGCGACTATTGAAGATGTGAAAAGTAGCTACTTACTTAGTTGGAAGCTCATGCTCAAAGCGATTGCGCTTTATCGAGACGGCTCTAAGTTGAGCCAACCGTTGAGTTCCGTCGGCGAGGCTTCGGAGCTATTAGCGGTCAGCGAGGAGCCGCAAGCGGAGCCGGTGCGCATCGCTGAGCGTATCATCCATCGTTACATCGCGAAACGGCGCCGTCTGCCCGATCGCCGCGCAGGTTACACTCAAAAAGCCCGCATCGGTCCCCACAAGATTTACCTTCGTACTGGCGAGTACGAGGACGGTACGCTCGGAGAAATCTTCATCGATATGCACAAAGAGGGAGCCGCCTTCCGTAGCCTGCTCAACTGCTTCGCGATAGCAGTTTCTCTGGGCCTGCAACATGGCGTGCCTTTAGAAGAGTTTGTGGATGCATTTTTGTTCACCCGCTTTGAGCCGAACGGACCCGTGCAGGGGAACCCGCACATCAAGATGACCACTTCGATTATCGACTATATTTTCCGCGAGTTAGCGATTACATATTTAGGTCGTTATGATTTAGCTCAGGTAAGTGAAGAGGACTTACGCGCCGATGCAATGCATCGGGCCACCTCCGAGCCGGAATACGAAGGAGAAGAAGTCGTAGCTGAACGGATTTATGATCCAGGCGAATGGAAAGAGGAAGAATCGCGGCGAAATTCCCCTGCGTTTAGTAAACCAAAAACGCCCCATCTCCGTCCAAAATTGCCAGGGGCCGGAAATGGTCGTAATCCTGAGAATAAAGCCGGCCAACGGCCCACTGCCAGTGGACCGTCACTGCTAGCACGGACCAGTATAGCAGAAGAGATCCGCTTAGCTCGGCTCAAGGGCTATGAAGGTGATCCCTGCCCCGAATGTGGCCAATTAACTTTAGTCCGCAGCGGAGCCTGTCTGAAGTGCGACACCTGCGGCGCCACCAGTGGCTGTAGTTAAATAACCACGCGACATTAATATCTCAAGCTGGCTAATACGAAGAGGGAGAGCCATGAATCCCACCCGCCGCGACTTCTGCCGCCTTACAGGCTTGGCCGCTCTTAGCCTAGTCCGATGTACTAACACTTGGGCGCAGGAAGCTAAACGTTATTGGCTCTATGTCGGCACCTATACCCACGGTAAAAGTAAAGGCATTTATTTTTATGAGTGGTCTGTCGAAGGGCGACTCAAGGGACTCGGTTTAGCAGCACAGGCAACGAATCCCTCTTTCTTAGCTGTACACCCATCTCATAAGTACCTCTATGCCGTCGGGGAGGTAACAACATACAACGGCAAGCGCACGGGCTCGGTGAGCGCATTCGCTCTCGACCCGAAGACTGGGCGCCTAACGTTGATCAACCAGCAAGCCTCCGGGGGCGGCGCTCCATGCCATTTAATTGTGGACCATCTTGGCAATCATGTTCTCGTCGCGAACTATACGGGCGGTACGGTAGCCGTCCTACCCATCGGGGTAAATGGCGAGTTGCGGGAAGCTAGCTGCATAATTCAACATCAGGGAAAAAGCGTCAATCCCAGTCGGCAGGAAGCGCCACATCCCCACTCCGTCAATTTAGATCCCGATGGCCATTATGCATTTGTGGCCGACTTAGGTTTAGATCGCATATTTATCTATACCTATGACGCTAAGCGTGGACACCTAAGCCCTCATGAAATACCATATGCGTCTGTGGCTCCCGGGTCTGGACCACGCCACTTTACGTTTCACCCCTCAGGAAGATTCGCGTACGTTATCAATGAACTGGCAAACACGGTAACGGCTTTTGTTTGGGATTCTAAAAAGGGGCAGTTGACGGAAATTCAGACGGTGAGCACGTTACCCAAAGATTTTCAAGGGACTAGCTACACCGCGGAAATTCTAGTGCATCCCGGAGGTGAGTGGTTATTCGGTTCCAATCGCGGGCATGATAGTATTAGTGTCTTTCGAATAGATAAGCAGAGCGGGAAGTTAGAGTTAGTGAGTCATGCGACAAAGGGGATTCGCTGGCCCAGGAACTTTAACATCGATCCGTCAGGACGGTTCGTGTTAGTAGCCAGCGAAAGGGCAGATAATCTCGTTATTTTCGAGCTCGATTATAAGAACGGAGTGCTAACGCCAGTTTCTGTGGAAAGCGATGTGCCGACGCCGGTGTGCCTCAAATTTGTTCCCATAAGTGGATGACAACTTCATGTTGCCCCAAGGCGGTCATGATCCGTAGAGAGTGCTGGAACATTCTTTAGGGAATCGGGCTTAAATTGTGTAACCATTTTATGTCGCTAACAAACCCCAAATAGCACTAACTAAAGATTAGCGGAGGACCAGAAGTATATGAATGGGTGTAGCTTGCTTCTAGTAAGAATAACAACGAATCAAGTCCTAGCTAAGCTCTATTGTTAGCATATAGCACCCCAATTTATTAGATGCTGGCACTAAGCAAACTAATACCATGGCTATACCGCTAAGCGTTTTGCAGGTTTTGACACGTAGTTATTAAGCGAGGGACGGTAAATCGGTAAGCGGGGTGCCGTGGCGCTGGCCACTGACAAAAGGGGAATCGGCAAGATAAAAGCGCAGGGGCAAGTCTTGGGCCGACGTAACTCCAATGCGGGGACTGACAAATATCCCCTGACGATCCACGGCGTGAGCATCCTCAGCCAGCCAGAGCAGTTCGCCGCGTGTCAGGTCGTGGCCGTCGAGGCGTCGGTCTATAGCGAGGGCTTGACATAGTTTCCCGGGCCCCCGGGCAAGTTCGCGGAGTTGGTTCGTGCCACGAAGCTTTTGCATCGTTTCCATACCGCAAAAGGGAGCGAGCGCGCGAATCAGCACGGCGCTAGGAATCCCTTCCGGTTCGGTGACGACGTTTAGGCAATGACGCGAGTGAATGGCATATACGTATGCATTCCCTGGCGGCCCGAACATGGAAGCGTTGCGTCGTGTGCGGCCGCGATAAGCATGGTTGGCTGGATCATGCTGTGGCAGGTAAGCCTCCACCTCGACAATGCGTCCCGCCAGCAAAATCCCGTTTTCGAGCTGCCGCAGTAGCCATTTCCCCAACAGGTCGACAGCCACTTGAACGACGGGGCGGTCGTAAAACGAACGTGGCAGGATCGGCAACGCACGGAGCGTGTGCGGTTCGACCTCAGAAAGGACTGGTTCACCGTAGCCACCTGAAGCATTCGGCTTGGCCGAGGATGAGGATTGCGGCGCAGGCTGAGGCAACTTTGATGGCATCCTTAATGGTCGCGAGTTAGCGTTCCGTGAGTCGGCAGCGTATGCGCTTATTTATACAATGCGTACGATAGACGGCGCTAGATGGATCGAGGTTCATTCCCTCGCTGCGGTGACGAGCGTCTTGGGTATGGGCAGCGAATTCGGGACGCTGGCAACATTCCGGTCAGCAAACATCCTACTAGCTTTGCCGAAGAAAGGAGTCGCATTGGTCAAGAAAATATCAGGGGCCACAGCATGATTACGCGGTTAGCAATCAACGGAGCTTGCGGGCGCATGGGCCTGCGATTGATTCAGTTGGCCCGGGAAGATGCGGAGCTAGCGGTGATTGCGGCGTTAGAGCGGGCTCACCATCCTTGTTTGGGGCACGATATTGGGGAGGTGGCGGGCTTAGGTCGGCTTGGGATTCCTGTGGCAACGAGTTTACCCCTGAGCGAGCGGCCTGACGTGATTGTCGATTTTTCCTCGCCCGAGGGAACGTTGCAAGTGCTTCGCTTGGCCCTGGACCGTAAAATTGCGCTCGTAGTAGGCACGACGGGACACTCACCACAGCAACGGGAGGAGTTAGAAGCGGCGGCGCATCATATTCCGCTCTTGGTTTCGCCCAACATGAGTTTAGCCATGAATGTGCTGATGGTGGTCTTGGAACAAGTGGCACGGTTGCTCAAAGGTCATGATTTCGATGTGGAGATTGTGGAGATGCATCATCGTTTCAAGAAGGATGCACCCAGCGGTACGGCGTTGCAGTTGGCCAAAATTATTCAGGAACAACTGGGTTTTGGGGAGGTTCGGCACGGTCGGGAGGGCGTAACGGGCGAGAAACCCCGTGGGGAAATTGGCATGCACGCAGTCCGAGCGGGGGATATAGTAGGCGAACATCTGGTGCTATTTAGTACCTTGGGGGAGTCGTTGCAGTTGGTGCACCGGGCCCACAGTCGGGATTGTTATGCGCGCGGTGCGTTACTGGCAGCGAAGTTTCTGGCACAGCGGCCGCCCGGCCGATATTGCATGCGGGATGTACTTGGCCTGTAACGGCTGATTTGCATAGGCTAGTTGGGGCATGAGCGGAAATATTTGGCTCCTGATCGAGCCCTTCTGGGGAATGCAAAGAGCATCGGAGACGTTCAAAACACTCAGGCAGAATGGCACTTGAGCATGAGTAACTTTGTCGTGGGGAGGTAAGGGATGGCAATTTATGGCGTGCAGGTGTTCAGCTGGTTGTTTGGTGCGGGTTTGGCTTTGCTCGGTGGGTTCGCGGTGTGGCATTCCTGGCGGCAGGGGCAGCAGGCACGACTTCGCCCGGGATTGACGCGACGCGAGTTGCGATACTGGCGCTGGCGCAGTGGATTGCGTATCGCTGCAGGTGTGATTTTGATTCTCAGCGGCGGCCTGTTAGGCTATCTCGGTGGTGAACCGTTCCAGCATCTAGAGCACTTGTTGACCGAATTGACTAACGACCCTCAACGGGCTGCTACCTTGCGGACCCCTGAAAACCAAGTACAGTTGCAGCGGACTTTATTGTGGGTGATGTTGCTTGGGTTGTGTGCTTTGTTGCTGATTACGGTAGCGTTAGCGGAGATAACTTTGACCTGGCTTTTCGGTTGGCACCAGCGTTGGGAGCTGCACAAAACGCAACAGGCTTATCTGGCGCAGCACTCAGCTGAGGCCCGGGCGCGGCGACAAGCATCGTCTCAACTCACTCCCCCGACCGTTTCTTAGGAAGAATAACGCCTAGCCGACGGTGATTGCTACATTAATTTTGAGTCTGCAGATTTGTGCGGTTCATACCGCTGTCACCGACCAGCGACTAATCGGCTAGTGCCTTGTGCTTGACTAATCAGGAGATCACGATGGCCACGAAAGCGACTTGGCTGGGACACGCCTGCGTATTGATTCGCACCGAGCGGCACAGCATTTTGATCGACCCGTTTCTTTCGGGTCAGCCGCAACCGCCTCCTATCTCGGCCCAGCAAGTTTCAGCCGACTTCATTTTGCTCACCCATGGGCATGTCGACCACGTCGGGGATACGGTAAGCATAGCGCGGCGGACGGGAGCCACGGTGATCAGCAATTACGAAATCATTTCCTGGCTGCAAAATCAGGGCCTCAGCAAGGTGCACCCGATGCACATCGGTGGCAGCTACCGTTTTGCCTTCGGTCGGCTCAAATTGACCCCTGCGATGCATGGCTCCGGCCTGCCCGATGGCAGCTACGGTGGTAACCCGTGTGGCTTCCTGTTGTTTTTAGACGGCTGCACCATTTATCATGCGGGCGACACGGGGCTGTTCGGAGACATGGCGCTCCTCGGCGAGGCAAAAATAGATTTGGCCTTTCTGCCAATCGGAGATAATTTCACCATGGGCCCCGAGGATGCCCTACGTGCAGTCAAGTTACTTCAGCCGCGCCGTGTCGTGCCGATTCACTACAACACCTGGGACCTGATCCGCCAAGATGCCCAAGCTTGGGCCGAAATGGTTCGCAAGGAAACTTCCGCTGAGCCGATTGTCCTGGCCGTGGGCAGTTCCGTCGAATTATGATGGCGGGGTAGAGTCAGCGTAGAATGGAGTAAGTTACGTGAGTCGCCTTGATCGATGCCCCTGCCTATAGGCCATGGCAATTGTGGCTTACGAAAGGCACGACCCTGACGGTGAGGGAGTATGACCGAGGGTATATTGCAGCGCCCACTGGAGCCGCCTGAAAAGGCAGTACAGCGTTTTCGGGAGTATCTGGCTAGCCGACCGAAACCGCTTCGCTTTACCGAGGCGCAGCGGCAAATGATCCATTTCATTTTCTCCCGGCATAATCATTTTGACGCGGAACAATTGTGCTCGGAATTGGATCGGGCCAGCGTGAACGTCAGCCGCGCTACGGTCTATCGTACGTTGAATAAGCTGGTAAGTGCGGGATTGTTGCGCCGAGTGCAATTAGGGAACCGCGTCCTTTATGAGCACGACTATGGCTACCCCCAGCACGAGCATTTAGTCTGCGACCATTGCGGCAAAGTCATTGAATTCGAAGCACCGCAGTTGGAATCGCTCTACGAGGAAGTCTGTCGGCAATACGGTTTCCAGCCGAGTCGGCATAGTCTGGTGGTACGAGGCATTTGCTCCGAATGTGTGCGTTCGCGTAGCGCAAAACGGCGACTTGATTGGATTTAGTAGTTGAAAGGGCGGAGCCTGCGGCTAGAACGTTGCTGCTACGGGACCGGGCTCGCCAGTTTCCGAAGGCAGGCTCTGATCGGTGCGGAGAACGTAGAATCCTAAAAGCGATAATATTTGCCAAAGTGATACTACGTGCACTTACGTGCCTGAAGAGCTGACCAATACTAGAGACCCAAGAGCGCGAGACACCATCGACCCGAAACGAAAACCGCCATGGCGTTGCCTAAGGTCGCCATTGTGGGCCGACCAAATGTCGGCAAGTCGTCGTTATTCAACTGGCTCGCTGGTCGGAACATCGCGATTGTCGAGCCTACTGCGGGCACTACACGCGACCGCCTGACGACGGTCATCGAGGCCGATGGACGATATTTTGAAATTTGCGACACGGCGGGTTGGGGCATCGAAGATCGGGATCGCCTCACCGAGCATATCGAAAAGCAGATAGAGTATGCCCTTCAACAAGCGGACGTCTTGTTGTTTGTGGTGGACGTGCACGAAGGATTAATGCCGTTAGACCAACAATTTGCAGATAGGTTACGCCGCATTGATAAGCCCATCCTCTTGGTCGCCAATAAGTGTGATACGCGGCCCTTGGAACATCAGGCGGGGGAATTTCTTCGGCTCGGGTTCGGGGAACCCCTCTGCGTGAGCACACAACATAATCGTGGCAAGGAAGCGCTGCTGGAGCGGTTGCTGCAACTGTTACCTCCCAGCTCAGAAGCGCCGCCCAGTGAAGCCCTGAAGCTGGCTATCGTGGGGCGTCGGAATGTCGGCAAGAGCACCCTGATCAACACATTGGCTCAAGAAGAGCGGGTTATCGTAAGCGAAGTAGCGGGCACGACGCGAGATAGCGTGGATGTTCGTTTTGAATTTGACGGGAAAGTTTTCCTTGCCATAGATACGGCTGGACTACGAAAGCGACGAAGCATTCAGCAAAGCGTCGAATTTTACAGCGTGAAGCGTGCGGAACGGGCGATTCGTCGTGCCGACGTGGTGCTCCATCTGTTCGACGCTACCGACGCCGTCAGTCGTGTGGATAAGCAGCTGGCTCACTTGGTGGTCGAGGAACATAAACCGACCATTTTTGTCGTGAATAAATGGGATTTAGTGCAGCGCTTTATGCCTACGGATCGTTGGGTGGAACATCTCCAACAAACTTTTCCCGCCTTGGACTACGTCCCAATTGCGTTTATCAGTGCTAAAACAGGCAAGAACGTTCGCGGGTTGCTCGATTTGGCGGAAACCTTACACAAGCAGGCCGGGGTTCGCGTGGCCACGAGCGAACTGAACCGTGTTTTGCAATGGGCCCTGGAGCGGCAATCTCCGCCGATTCGACAAAACCGCACCCCCCGCATCTATTACGCCACTCAGGTAGCCGTCCATCCTCCCACCATTGTGCTCATGGTCAACGAGAAAGCCTTGTTCGATCCGCCTTACCTCCGCTACCTGCTGAAGGTCTTCCGGGAACAATTGCCTTTCAAGGAAGTGCCGATCCATTTGATTTTGCGCGATAAAGAGGAACAACGCCGCCGCAAATCTGCGGCCCCAGCCGCTTCTGTCGAAACCTTGCCCAGTGTCTCGCCCTCGCCGAAAAAACGCAGTCATACTCAGGCAGACCAGGAATCAACTAGCGACGTCTGGCGCGATGTCTGAGTCTTGCTTTGGAGCTTCTTACATCTCATCCCTTTAGGAGCAACCATATGCTGCCGGCTTTTCGTAAATATCGACCGTGCGGCTCTGACCGAGCCAGCTCCTTTCCGCCCCAGACTGACAACGCCTCATCAAAGCTGCGTCCATTCCTTTTCCAACTTTTTCCCATTATTGTCCTGCTGATTGCCTTAGTGCACTACGTGCACAGCCAAGTGCCTCGTGCCCCCTTGCAGACTTTCGAAGGGCAGGTGGTGAACCTCGCCGAGATTATAAAGACCCAAAGCGCCCAGGTGGACGTAGATGCGGCGCCCTTCGCGCTGGCCCTGCGCACCGCGGACGGCAAATTACTGCCCATAGTGAAAACGCTCGGCAGTCGCGCTTTGTTCCAGGATGCCCGCTTGCTCAATCGTCCAGTTCAAGTCCAGGCACAGCTCGTACCGGGCAGCCAAGTCTTAGTCGTGCACCGCGTCTATACGGTCAAAAACGGCGTACCGCATGAAGTGTACTATTGGTGCGAAACCTGTGCGATCCGCCGTGATTATCCCGACAAAGGTATTTGCGAATGTTGCGGCGCACCCATGGAGCTGCGGGAAGTCCCCTTGAAGTAGGTGGTTTCAACTAAGGCGGGCACTCGCGCTGTCCCGGAGAAGACTTGGATTGTCAGGTTGCTTATTTTTCATCCCTACGGAGTTAGCCATGAATTCCATGGTTCCGTGCCTGAGCCAAACCTTGTGCTTAGCCAGCGATTTTCTCGAGGATCTCCAAGCGTTCGCCGCGGCAGGTGCGCCGGCCATGGTGGTTTGGCTCACCAAGCTCGAACAAGCGGTCGAAAAATACGGCTTGGAACGGTTGCAAGAAGCGCTTGCTTCACGGCACATGAAAATTGCGGCTGCCGCAGGACAAGGGGGCTTACTCTGGGCCTCGGGAGAACAACGTCGCCTCGTTTTCACACAGTTTCAACACCGCCTGGGCCTCTGCCAGGCTCTGGGGGTCAATACCCTCATTGTCGCTTGCGACTTTCCATACAACTCCGAGGAAGCTCCGTGGGAGCGAGCCTTAGCACTGTTGCGCCAGGCCGCTCAGCTAGCCGCCAGTTACCATGTGCGTCTCGCCCTGGAAATGCAAGGCCGCGCTGCCTGGTGCGCCAGTCTGGACACCTTGACGCAATTTGTCGCCGCCTGTGCCGAACCTAACGTAGGCATCAACTTCGATATCTTCCACTACTACATCGGTCCAAGTAAGCCCGAAGACCTGGCGTGGCTGAGCCCCGAGAATCTCTTTTTTGTCGAGCTGAGCGACCTCGCAGGCATACCTCGTGAACTGGCCCGCGACAGTCACCGCATCTTACCAGGGGACGGCGCTTTCGATTTCCGTCCCGTGCTGACGCGCTTACAACAAATTGGCTATGCTGGGTATGTCGCGGTCGAAGCTCCGAATCCCGACTTTTGGGCCATGCCTACTTATCGAGTCGCCGAAGCCGCACTCGCTTCTTTGCAACGCATTCTGGAACGATATCAATTAGCTACCGAATCATAAGCCGATGTCACACTTTCCGTTGTCTGCAGGTTACGCCAGTTCACGACTAAGTTGGCGAAGAATAACGAGCTAAAAAGACCGTCAAGGGTACCAGCAAGAGCAAGGCCAACGCGATCGGGCCTGCAAAAGCCCCTGCCAGAAATGCATCCAGAACAATAATCCCCTGCAAGAGCCGCCGTACTGTCGATTGCATTGCTCGAGGTTCCGCTCGCCGTATCGTCCAAAGCAAGGCCGCCGTCACCGTCATCGCCCAGGCACCAGCTAGGCACATCACAGCCCACCGCGCTTCGGGGCCGTAGCTTGTGCCCCATACTAAATGTCCAAAATGACCTTGCTGTGCCAACCACGCGACCAGAAAAGCGCCCCCGATCGCCCCAAGCACAAGCACTCCCCCAAACCAAAGCTGCCGACGCACGCCACCGTCCTGACGAACCTCAGGGCGCGCCACCACGGCAAGGCCCAGCACGTAGAATGCGTTTACTGCAGCCACGGACATGACGGGCACCAACGCCTCCGTTACCCAGGGACTCGCCCCCAACACGACGTTACCGAACCGACAAGCCGATAACCACAGTACGCCCCAAGGCAAGCGCTTCGTCCAGCCGTCGTAAATTAGGATACACGCCACTAATCCGCTCACCAGCGCCACGGCTATGGCATTGTTCGTTTTCCACGACACGACTGCGCCGGCCAGCCAGCCCATAGCCATCAGCATTCCCGCCAGCACCATCGCCAACCCTCGGCTCACACGCCCCGAGGGTATGGGCCGATGCGGCCGCTCACGCTGATCTTCCTCAACATCAAACACGTCGTTCCACACCATGCCCGATAAATACAAGCCGCTCGTTGCCACTAACAACCAAGCCAGCAGTAACCCGCTCCCAGTCTTATCAGTCGGCCAACCCAGCACACTGCCAGCAACCAACCAGCCGCACAAAATGTCCGCCCATGCAGTAGGCAAATTAGCGATGCGACAAAGTTCCAGTATTCCCTTCAGCTTGAGGGCCAGCATAGCCCACCTTACTCTTGCCCGATGATCCCCGCACACCGCTTTCTGCCAATCATGAAGTTATTGCCTCAGTCGCCATATGTACCCTGATGTTAAAGCTCAGAATTGGCTCATCATTCAAGCAGCACGCTCACGCACGCTAGCCCATTACAGACTCCTCATTGAAATAAAATAGCCATAAACTGGCACAGATTTGCAACCAGCCCGGAATTGGCTCATTGACGACAAGGAAACGCTGGCCCTCGGTATGATTTCGATCCATCGTTTTCTATGATTCTGTTTGGCCCAGAAACTGTGGACCTGCCAACTGACATATGAGGTGCTCCATGACCGCAACGCCTTCCTGTCCTGCTCTGGTGCGGTTACGTCCCGAAGACAATGTCGCCGTTGCCGCTCGCGACTTACGCGCCGGCGAAACCTTGATGGTGGACAGCATTACGCTGCAACCCACCAGTAGCATCGCCCTGGGGCATAAAATCGCACTCGTGCCGATCCGTTCCGGTGAACCCATCCGCAAGTTCGGCCAGATCATCGGCTTCGCTTCCCGCGACATCGCTCGCGGTGAACACGTCCACGTTCACAACGTTCGCGCCGACCGCTTTCAACGCGACTATGCCTTCTGTTCGGAGGTTCCTCCCCCACCCCAAGCCGAGGAGCCGCGCTACTTCTACGGCTACGACCGTGGCGACGGTCGCTATGGCACCCGCAATTATCTCGCCATCATCAGCACGGTCAATTGCTCCGCCAGTGTAAGCAAGTATATATCGGAACGGGTTCGCTCCAGCGGCCTACTACGACACTATCCCAATGTGGATGGCGTCATCGCTATCACCCACAAAAGCGGCTGCGCTATCCCCTATGAAGGCCCCGACCACCAACAACTGGAACGCACTCTAGCAGGTTTCGCCCGGCATGCCAACGTTGCCGCATTTCTCCTTGTCGGCCTCGGCTGCGAAACTGCCCAGGCCTGGCATCTGCTCCAAGGGGGCCTATTGCCATTGGGGCGCACTCTGCCCCAACCAACCGTACTTACTATCCAAGAATGTGGCGGTATTGCCCGTACCGTGGAGGCCGGCGTCCAAGCGGTCGCAGAAATTTTGCCACGCCTCAACGATGTCAAGCGCGTTCCCATTCCCGCGAGCCAACTTATCCTGGCGACACAATGCGGCGGCTCCGACGGGAATAGCGGTATCACCGCCAATCCCGCTCTCGGCTACGCCGCCGATTTGCTGGTCGCCCAAGGCGGCACTGTCGTCCTAGCCGAGACCCCCGAAATTTATGGCGCCGAACACCTCCTGACTCGCCGCGCCATCTCCCGAGCCGTCGCTGAAAAACTTCTCGAACGCATCCGCTGGTGGGAATGGTATGTTGGATTATTCGGGGCTGAAATCAATAACAACCCCTCTCCCGGCAACAAGGCGGGCGGTCTTACCACCATTTACGAAAAATCCCTCGGCGCCATTGCCAAAGGGGGCACCACCGCACTCAGGGATGTCGTTCTGTATGCCCAAGCGATTCACACGTCTGGGCTCGTCGTTATGGACACACCCGGCTACGACCCGGTCTCTATGACCGGCTTAGTGGCGGGCGGTTGTAACATCGCCGTTTTCACCACCGGCCGGGGCTCTGTTTATGGCTGCAAGCCCGTTCCTACCATCAAAGTCGCCACCAACACGCCCCTCTACGAACGCATGAGCGACGATATGGACATCGACGCGGGAGTGATATTAAGTCGTGGCGTTCCTATAGCCGACGTGGGCCGGCAGATTTTTGAAGAAATACTCGCAGTGGCCAGCGGGAAAAAAACAAAGAGCGAACTCCACGGCGTAGGCGAAGAAGAATTCGCTCCGTGGCAAATCGGCCCCATTTTATGATTTGATCAACTTAGCTGTCCAGGTATGACTGTTATCGGCGCCTTACTTTCCGCTTACCCTTCCGCATGACCTTCTCGAACGCTTGGTCGCCGAGTGCGTTCGACCTGGTAGTGATAACCAAGCCAGCAAGAATTCCTCTCGGATTTCCTCTAGTTGCATCTTCGTTAGGAATTGGTGCACATGCCGTGTATCGCGGTCAGAAAAACTGCCACCAGCGGCGTTAGACATGCACGTTTGGTTATCTGGCAAGCCAAATCTCAAGACTCTTGAGCCGCATTTTGCTCAGGTATGAGAGCTGTTGCAGTTTTAGGAATAAGCCCAGGGGTTGCGAACAAGGCGCGGGATGGGTTAAGAAAGATGAATTGGCACAACGGGTAAGCGGTGAGATGAGGTCGCCGAAACGGTGACGGTCGCATTGCACGTTTGCGGTCGTCGGCTATGATTGCACGAGCAACTGAAGCAAAGCCTCATGGCAGGAAGGTAGGCGCCGGATGGCTCACCTGGTGAAGCTATGCTGCCTCAAGCACACAGAGATTGAATGGGACTAGCGATGTTGCGAGCGGAGTCGTAGATGCTAAGGACGGTGCCGGGCAGGGCTTGGTTGGAGACTTCGAGCCAGCCCGTCGGATGCCGGGCTAGTGTACAAATTGCTGGAGATTATCGTGGGCAGGGAGGCTGACAGATGCGCGTGGCCTTAGTGCATGATTGGCTGCTCGCGTATCGGGGCGGTGAACGCGTCCTGGCAGAGTTGTGTCGCATGTTTCCGCAAGCGGACGTGTTTACGTTGTTTTATCGCCCTGGTAGCACGCATCCTGTGATCGAACAACGGCCCATCCGCGTGAGCTGGCTCAATCATGCGCCAGGCGTGCAGCGCTACTACCGGTGGTTGCTACCGTTGTTCCCGTGGGCGGCACGGACGCTGCGTGTCGGAGGCTATGATCTGGTGATTAGTTCTAGCCACGCGGCAGCGAAAGCGGCGGCCATTTCGCCAGGGGCAGTGCATGTGTGCTACTGCCATACACCGATGCGCTACGTCTGGCATATGCGGCGCGAGTATTTCCCTGAGCCGCGAAAGTGGTGGGAGCATGCGCGGGAATGGATACTCGACAGGTTGCAAGCGTGGGACCGACGTTCTGCGTACAACGTAGATTACTTTGTTGCGAATAGTCGGACGGTTCAGCGACGAATTCAGGAATGTTACGGTCGCACGAGCGAAGTGATCTATCCGCCCGTGGACACAGAGTTTTACCGTCCTGCGGCAGTGCGGCGGCGGGAGTATTATCTGGTAGTGTCGGCTTTGGTGCCGTATAAGCGGGTGGATTTGGCCGTGCAGGCATGTACGAAGTTGCAGCGTCATCTGTTAGTTATCGGGACGGGGAGCGAGGCTGCGCGACTTCGGGCATTGGCTGGGCCCACAGTGCGCTTCGCGGGTTGGTTGTCGGACGAATCGGTACGTGAGCATATGCAACGGTGTCGGGCCTTGATTTTTCCCGGCGAGGAAGATTTCGGTATCGTTCCTGTGGAGGCCCAAGCGTGTGGCGCGCCCGTAATCGCGCTGGGTCGGGGAGGGGCCACCGAGACAGTGATTCCACCGGAACACGGTTCGGAACCGACGGGGCTATGGTTTGCTGAGCCGACGGTCGAATCCTTGTGCGACGCTATCCAACGCTTCGAGAAACATCAGCATTGGTTCAATCCCGCCGTGTGCCGATGCAATGCAGAGCGGTTTAGTAAGACGCGTTTCCGTGAAGAATTCCGAGCCTTTGTGGCCCGTATACTAAATCAGCATGCCTGGGGCAACTGGCAACTGGGCGTACAGGCGGCGTAACCGCGGCCAATAAACACAATGCCTGCGTGCAACGGCTAAGTCGAATTTCCGATGACTCGCAAATTTCGTGTTGATTCTGTCACGTTTTTTATTGCTGGTTCGATTAACAAGTAGAGAAAGTTACTAAGCGCTTAGTTTCGGAAGTGCACATTCCGGGACTCAACTTTCTTGCGGCGCTCAGATTGTGCGCCTGCGTAACGTCGAGGAGACTACACCAACGAGGGAACGAGGGAGGGAAAGCTATGCTGTGGTTCTGGAAAACACGCTATCACAAGATTCGGGCTTTTGGAAGCGACATTGTCGAGAATTACTTGCGGGAGCGGGATATTCGTTACTTCCGCAACGAGCAAGGGCATTATCTGTTTTTCATGCCAGCGCACCCGGATTTGCTTCCAAGAGAAGCGATTCACATCATCGTCGCACCGAGAGATAGTTATTTAGCTATGATGGCTATCTTTCCGCCGTCAGTCGTTTCCTGGCATACAAATCCTGTCGAGTTGGCTAACGAATGGAACAATGAACGAGTATTTCCGCGAGCACATTTCAAACCGGATGTTGGTTACATCATGGATTGGTTCCATGATTTCACGCGAGGGATTTCGCAAGCTCAGTTCGATAATCACATCGATGCTTTCCTCGCGGTCGTAGCCATGCACGCTCAAGAGCTTTTCGAGAAATCCCGGCAACATGCAAACGTAGAGGTGTAAGTCCGCTCGTCGCTGATGGTGTAAGACAACACGTTAATGTGCACAATCATCAAACCTTAGTTCGGACGTGGTTCACCAGCGTTATGGCACGTATTCGAGATTCGCGATGGGGCGTTTGTCTTCTTCGCGAAACCAGTAAACTAAAGTTCACGCCAGCACTGGCAGAAGCCCCTCAGAAGTAAGGAGTGACTATCATGCACGACTTGGGGAGATGGTTGATGAGCGGCTTGAGGGTTCTGGGAATCTTGGCTTCGTTAGCTGGTTCATTGACCTGGGCACCAGCGCAGGAGCGATATAACGTTCTTTTCGTCATGGCCGATGATCTGAATAATGCGTTAGGGTGTTATGGACATCCGCTGGTGAGGTCGCCGAATGTGGACCGCCTGGCCAAGGCGGGTGTGGTGTTCGAGCGGGCTTATTGCCAGTTTCCGCTGTGTAATCCCTCGCGGGCGTCCTTGCTCACCGGAATGCGGCCCGATACGACCAAGGTGCTCGATAATACGGTGCACTTTCGCAAGCATCATCCTGAGGTGGTCACCTTGCCGCAATTGTTTCGTAAACATGGCTATTGGGTCGGGCGTGTCGGTAAGATTTTCCACTACGGGGTGCCGACGCAGATCGGAACCGATGGTCTGGACGATAAGCCGTCATGGGATCAGGTAGTGAATCCGATCGGGCGCGATAAGCACGAGGAATCAAAGATTTTTAGTCTCGTGCCAGGACAGTTCGGCGGCGTGTTGAGTTGGCTGGCCGCCGAGGGAACCGATGAGGAACAGACCGATGGCATCGGAGCTACGGAAGCCATCAAGTTACTAGAAAAGAATCGCGATCGACCGTTTTTTCTGGCCGTAGGTTTTTATCGCCCGCATACGCCTTTTGTGGCACCGAGGAAATACTTTGATCTTTATCCGCTGGAGAAAATCAGCCTGCCCTATGTGCCGGCCGATCATCGGAAAAAAGGTCCGGCCCCGGCATTCGCCAGCGCTCGTCCCGAACAAGATAAGATGACGGACGAATTACGCAAGCAGGCGATTCAGGCCTACTTTGCTTCGATCAGTTTCATGGATGCGCAGTTGGGTCGGCTCTTAGACGCGCTCGAGCAGTTGGGGCTGCAGGAGCGGACGATTATTGTGTTTACGAGCGATCATGGATACCATTTGGGCGAGCACGGTCTATGGCAAAAGATGAGCCTGTTTGAAAACTCGGCCCGGGTACCTTTGATCGTCGCGGTGCCGAGAACAAAGGGAAACGGCCAACGTTGTATGCGGACGGTCGAACTGCTCGATTTATATCCGACTTTGGCGGAGCTTTGCGGTTTGCCTATACCTGAGCACGTTGAGGGACGGAGCTTATGCGCTTTGTTGAACGATCCGCAGGCTAAGTGGGATAAAGCAGCCTATACGCAGGTAGCACGGGGTAAGGGTGGGACGAACCTAGGGCGAAGTGTTCGCACTGAGCGGTACCGATATACCGAGTGGAATGACGGTAAAGGCGGGGTCCAGCTCTTCGATTATGAAAAGGATCCAGCCGAACTAACGAATCTCGCCGGTCGGCCTGAATATATTGAGGTGGAGAAACAATTACGGGAACTGTTGCGTCGTCCACCCACGCAGATGCGGGGACTCACGTCAAGGTTTCGCTGAGGATCTTCTGCGCTTGTTCGGCCCGATATTCCAGGAGCTTTTGACGCAGTTCGGGTCGGGAGTTGGCTAAGATGGCAATGGCGAGTAGGGCGGCGTTGGTAGCGCCCGCCTTGCCAATGGCCAACGTGCCAACTGGGACGCCTGCGGGCATTTGCACCATGCTGAGGAGCGAATCAAGGCCACCGAGGGTGGCCGTTTGCATGGGTACGCCGAGCACTGGCCGTACCGTGTGAGCTGCGACCACTCCTGCGAGGTGCGCTGCGCCACCCGCGGCTGCGATCCACACCTCGACGCCTCGGTTTTCTGCTTCGCGAAGGTATTGCACCAAGGCCTCTGGAGTGCGGTGTGCCGAGAGCACGCGGCATTCATGGGGCACGGCGAATCGGCTGAGCGTTTCCGAAGCCGATTTCATCACTTCCCAGTCCGATTTGCTGCCCATGACCACGCCGACGAGAATATTGCCTGTCGCCGACATTGCTGATCCCTTTATAAGCCCATCCGCGCGGATGGCAGTAATCTGCCACCTGCCTCAGGGCTGATTGTTTCGTGGAAGGTTCTGAGCTCCAGGGGCCATTATGATAGGAACGGATTATGGTAGCGGAAATAACCGTCCCAAATCTCATCGAGACGTTGACAGGCTTCCAACAAGGGCACGGCGTGCCAACGCCCTAGAGAGTCCGATTGGGCCAGACCGAAACGTTGAAGCTTGTGAAGAGCGTCTTCGATTTCGAAGTCCACGTGTAGATGTGCGTAGGTTTTCAAGTAATCTTGGATAGCTAGGTCAAGCTTAGTCGCCTCCCAACCCTCCGGACCGGCCAGACGCCACAGAAAAAACCAGCTGAGCACTAGCTCACGGAATTCCTGTTCTTCCGCCTCGTCCAGAACATGAATGATCGCCCCCAAGTTATTGTCCAAGGTTTGGAACAACAGACATTGCAACAAATTGATGAGATATTTCTGCCAAGTGCTGACAAAGCCTAGGTACGAACGTAAGCCTGAGCTGAACGGCGACATGAAGGTGCCGAGGGAATTAAACATAGCCGCGACGCCACTCGCCAGCTTGAAGGCAGCGCCCATCATGAGCTTCCAGAAAAACAGCGGCAGAGTCACGAACAAGGGCAGGCTAATTTTGAAGACGTCCCAAGGCTGAATTTTGGGCCGGACCCCTGGGACTAGCAGTTCCAGGTCGTCGCGGGGAACGTCCTTAAACAGGCTCACGTAAAGGCATCGCTTATCTACGAAATGGGGAAGCCTGGCGTCCTGCTTATAACGCACAATCAAAACCACTCGATCATAGACGGGGACTTCTAGTCTCTGTGCGGGGATAAGATCTAAAAAACGCTTCGGTCTTTTTTCTGAGACCAAAGAGGTACCCCGGGCATAAATTTCAAGTTCTTCAAAGAGTCGAAATTCGACTACGAAATTGATGCCCCAGCGGCCCGTGCGCTGCATGGCCTCCTCCAGAACGCGGCGGTCCAGGCGAACGAAGTTGGCCCGCTGGAGCAGATAACGGATCTCCTCCAGGAGCAATTCGACTTGACGCGACTGCTCTGACAATCGGCCAGGCGCAAGTGTCGCCACCTGACTAAGGGGATACTCGTAGGCACAGTCAGGGTCAAACGGTGCGTATAGCTCCTTGATACGTTCCAAACGGCTGTGAAACTCATAGTGAAAAATTGCCTCGACTAATCGGCAAAATTGGCGGAAATGCTTCTCTTCATCAGGACTATGGCAACCGGGAAACCGCAGCAATAACCTCACTAGTTCTGATTTGCGTAAGGAAATAACATGCTCGCCATTACCCAGGTGCGGCATCGTTCGAGTTCCGATGGTCCGGTCGCCCAATATTTTACCAGGCAAAGTATGAGGCGACGGCGCTTCAATAGCGTGTCAGAATGGGTTCCGGTCGAACTGCCGGCTTACGTAATATGCAAGCTAAGAGACAGCCGATAAATATCAACTAGGTAGACGATTTGTGCGCACTTTTCCTCAGTTGCATACCCGTGCCGCTTCTTGCTGGAGAGTTATCTTTAGGCCCGGTAGAACGATGTGATTGATCTAAGGCTGTTGGATGGGTCGTCCCGTTACGCAAACAATTCGTAAACCACTCGGCCCTGCGTGACTGGAAATTGTCGACCCAACCGGTCATGGAGATGAACGTCCAGCGGTACACCGAGTGCGTGGTACATGGTGGCGATCAGGTCGGCAGGGGTGATAGGCCGGTCTGTCGGATAAGCGGCGAACTTGTCTGATTGACCGATGACCTTGCCGCCCGCGACGCCTCCGCCAGCAAGCAGAATACTGTAGCAATAGGGCCAATGATCGCGGCCCGTGGCATCTGTTCCGGCATTGGCAGTTACTTGTCCTAACCGGGGAGTGCGGCCGAATTCCCCCATACTGATTACCAGTGTGGTTTCCAGTAGCCCGCGTTGCTGCAAATCTTCGAGCAGAGCAGACAGACATTGGTCAAACTGGGGCAGGAGCTTTTGTTTCTGTTCAGCGAAATTGCGCTTATGCGTGTCCCAATACGGATCAGGGGAATTGAGCGCTCCGCCCCAATAGACAGTAACCATACGGACGCCTGCTTCAATTAGTCGGCGGGCTAAAAGCAATCCTTGACCCCAGCGATGATGGCCGTAACGTTCGCGCACGGCCTGTGGCTCTTCGTGCAAACGAAATGCACGCCGCGCTTGAGAGGAACTGAGCAACTCGTAGGCCCGCCGATAGTACAAGTCCAACCTGGCCACGCTCGCCGATTCAGATAATTGGCCCCACTGCCTGTCTAACTGCTGTAATAGGCCCCGTCGTCCTTCCAAACGGCTTATATCGAGGTCGCCGGGCAGACTCAGCTCGGGGACATCCAAATGGTCTTGATTTGGTTCGCTGTGAAACAGAAACGGGTCATAGCGGGGGCCGAGAAAACCCGCGTTCTGTCCAGGCATTTGTACATTTCCGTCGCCGACCCGCGGTGCAGAAATCTGCACAAACGCTGGCAGCGTTGCCTGCGTCGGTCGCAACTTCGCCAACACCGCGCCAGGGTTAGGATAATCTTCCGAGCTGGCTTTCAGGCCAACTATGTCTCGATCTGGTGCCACTCCGCTCAACGCCAAGTACCCGGCGGGATTATGGTTGGTTATCCGGTGGCTCATGCAACGCAGAATGGTGTATAAATGAGCCAAACGAGCTAGGCGAGGCAAATGTTCGCAGATATGAATTCCCGGCACACTAGTAGCAATCGGGCGAAACTCGCCGCGGATGTTTTCAGGCGCTGCCGGCTTCATATCGAAGGTATCGAGTTGACTTTGCCCGCCTTGCAAAAACAGTAGAATACAAGCCCGTGCCCGCGCAGCAGAGTTGTTAGCCTGAGCTTCCGCCTGCAAGACTTGCGCCAGACTGAGGGCGCTGCCGATAGCCCCTACCCTTAGTAACTCGCGTCGCGTTATCCCTTCGCAAAGCCCAATTGCGCCTGTCGCCAGCCGAAGCATACGCGCTCCCTTGCATCAAGTCTCTAATCGATTCTATACGTCGGCGAAGTCGCGGCAGCCTTAATTTGGAAATCATTGCTACCCGATTCTACCAAGACTCTGCAACCGGACGGTACTGGGCCTTATTTACGCTCGTCGGCGGCATTGCAGCAGACTAGTGGCGTCGTCCGATTACACCAAGCAACTCTTTAGCGTCAGACAAAATTGCTGTTGACGTTGGCGGAAGACTTAGGAGATAATCGCGGCAGTCAAAAAAGCACATACTAGCACTGCAACTACTTAGCCAGCAGAAACAGTCGTCTGAGGCAATGGATGAAGGAGGACAAGGAGAATGCCGCGGGCTTCGGCAGGGATGTTGGTTAGTGTTCTCTTCATGGTCGGGGCAATGGCACTGCACGTGGACCGCGAGGCAAGGTGCACGCGTGTAAAGGAAGCCGCCCTTCGCGCCTTATGGTTCGTGGATGAGCACGAGGGCTGGGCCGTGGGCGACGATGGTTTGATACTTCACACCATTGATGGAGGACAAACATGGGAACGTCAACCGAGCGGAACGCGTGCACACTTACGGGCGGTGCAGTTTCTTTCGCCTTTTGTTGGCTATGTCGTCGGTGAACAACCGCTGCCCGAAACGCCTCTGACTGTCGGAGTCCTTCTCATGACGCGGGACGGAGGCGCCACTTGGCGGGTCGTTTCTGACAATCAGTTACCCGGACTGTATGGGGTACGGTTTTTCGATGAGCGTCAAGGCGTGCTCGTTGGAGACACCAATGACGCTTTTCCATCAGGCTTATGGACGACGGAAGATGGGGGCTTGACTTGGCGTATGGTGCCCAACGGACGCCAGCCCGGTTGGTATGCCGCGGCTTGGCGAACTCCCCGGCATGGATTCCTAGCAGGGCGCTGGGGCAAGTTAGCGACGTGGACAGAGCAAACTTGGCAGCCCGTAGTTGGCGACTGGACAGCAAACCTTGCCATACGCGCGATTCAATGGAACGGAAAGACGGCCTGGGCCTGCGGGGATGCGGGTTTGCTACTGCGTTGTGATGACCCCCAAGGGCGTAAATGGGAGCGAGTTTCGTTGCCGATTGATAGCGAACTCCTCCGGCTGTGGGATTTTCATGCCATGCACTTCTTGGGCGATTTCGGCTGGATTGCGGGGCGACCTGGCTCGGTCATTTTGCACACTTGGGACAACGGCCAGACTTGGCAAGTGCAGGCCACGCCGCAAACTCTGCCCATTCATGCCTTATATTTCGTGAATGAGAGATGCGGTTGGGCAGCGGGCGACGGTGGTACGATCTTGCACACACAAGATGGCGGTAAAACTTGGCGTATTCAACACCGCGGCGCTCACCGCGCGGCAGTATTGTTCATTACAGCGCGAGGCGAATCTCTTCCATGGGAGTTGCTAACAAACTTGGCCTGGGATCAGGGATTTTATACTGTGGCAGTTCGCGTGCTGGGCGAGGATGCCGAAACTTTCCCCGAAGACAGCGCGGGTTTTGCGGACCGCTTTCATGCGGCCGTTCGTTGTCTCGGCGGCTTAGTTGGGGAGACTTTACACGGTTGGACAATCCCAAGTTACGCCCAGTTTACTTCCACCGTACAGCTTGCCGAACGACTAGGCCGAGGTCAGGCAGTTCACGCGTTGGAGCAGCTGCAGCGGCAACTCGTGCTGACCTTGCGTCTGTGGAAACCTGATGTCGTGATCACAGATCATCCCGACCCTCGGGGACTTGGCAGAGCCGAGGGTGCACTAGTAGCGCTAGCGGTGGGAAAGGCGTTTCGCTGGGCCGATAACGCGGATGTTTGCTCCGAGCAGATATCGCGGCTGCGACTGGAGCCGTGGTCGGCAAGTAAGCTATACGCCGTTTGGGATCGTGCCGAGCCTGACACAGTCTCCGCAGACTGGGACGTAGTCCGTCCTACGGTGGGAGGCACTATTGCGCAAGCGACCTGGTCGGCTCGTCACTTGCTTAACCCCATGCTTCGCCTGTCGCCATGTTCCCCCAAGGCTAGCTCTGTGGGCACTGGTCACTATTTTCGACTTTTAGACAGCCGAATTCCTGACGCTGCCACGCACCGCTGGATTATGGACGGTATTCACGCGCCCACGGGCGGCCCAACACGCCGCGACCTGGCATCTCAGACCCCGGAGGATGATGCCCTTTCTGAAATTGCCCGACACGCTAAGAAGACGCGCGATCTCCTAGCACTGGCCGACCGTATGCTCTCGACACCGACCATTGCGGAGCAGTGGCTGGCCGAACTTCCTCACGAACTGAAAACGCTTCCCGAAGCGCGTCAGGCTGACTTATTATGGCACGTCTCTCAACGGCTCATCGCTTCAGGAGAATGGGGTTTAGCGCACCGCGTGCTCATCATGCTCTTAGAACAACACCCTGACAGTCCCCTGGCACCAGCGGCAGCACAATGGTTGTGTAGTTTCCTCTCCAGCAGCGAGGCGCGTCGCCGGGCAGAGCTAGGTCAATTTGTCGCCAACATCCAGGCGCCCAAGGAAGAAACAAAAAACCAACTGGCACCTGCGACACCGCGCAAGCCGGCTGAAAAAGCCAACCGCCATGACTTGGCGCCCACCCTCCTACACGCGCATCGTCAGGATTGGCAATTCTGGGACCGCGGCTCGGTCTTAGCGGGAGACGTCTTGGCCGCGATGCATCCGCTGTGGTGGCGCGAGCCGCGCGTCCAGTATCCTGTTTTAGTCGCACAACGCCGGTTAGGTCGCCTCGAGGAGCTGCTCCCAATTTACACGCGCTTCCGAACCAACTGGCTGCGTGGCCCCTGGTATGAGGCGGCTGTAGCCGAAATAGCGTTTCTGGCACCTGTACGGGGCAGCGCACCTGTCACAGAACCCGATAACCCCGGCCAGCTTCCCAGTGCACCTCGCAAACGGAGCTTACTTTGCGGATATACGCAACAACCGCCTTATCTCGACGGCCGACTCGATGATCCCGTTTGGCAAGCAGCAACGGTTACGCGTTTGCGCAACGCCTTGAACCAAACCACCGACGCTTTCCCGACCGATATTCGCCTGGCTTTCGATCAATGTTTTCTCTACATCGCGTTACACTGTGGCCATCCTGCTGGCCATCAGCGCGAACCCGTCCGTCCACGGAAGCGCGACGACGACCTCCATGCTTACGACCGCATTAGTATCCTTCTCGACCTTGACCGCGACTATGTAACCTATTTTCACTTCCAAGTTGACCAGCGCGGCTGCGTCCATGACGAATGCTGGGGCGATAGCACGTGGAACCCGCAATGGTATGTCGCCAGTCGCAGCACGCCAACCGCTTGGGAGGCAGAATTGGCCATTCCTTGGGCCGAGTTGGTGCGCGAACCCCCAAATTCTCAACAAGTTTGGGCCATCAATTTCGTCCGCATCATTCCCAACCACGGCGTGCAAGCCCTTTCTTTGCCTGCAGGAGTCTGTCCACGCCCTGAAGGCATGGGTCTTTTGACCTTTGCCAACTCCAAGTGAGGAAGCCTCGGCCACAGTTGCCTGCTCTGACAAACTGAGCGTAATCAATTGGCGCCACACAGTTGTTCAGGTATAGTGCTCATATAATCACATGGTGCTCAAAAATAAGGTTTTAGCGATCGGAGGGGTGGCCGAGCGGCCGAAGGCGCCGGTCTCGAAAACCGGTAGGCAGGCAACTGCCTCGTGGGTTCGAATCCCACCCCCTCCGCTATGGATGCCCGAGATTTCCGAGCCTGGGGCCATCGCCTCGTTGACTGGATCGCCGACTATCTTGAAAACGTTGAGCAGTACCCCGTTCTATCTCCCGTGAGTCCGGGAGAGATTCGTGAACGTTTGCCCAAGTATGCGCCAGAACTTCCGGAGTCGTTTGAGCAAATCTTTACCGACTTCCAAAAGCACCTTCTGCCCGGAATCACGCACTGGCAATCGCCCAACTTCTATGCCTTCTTCCCTGCGAATAATTCCTACCCCTCGATCCTCGGCGAGTTGTTAGCCGCAGGTCTCGGCGTCCAAGGCATGCTGTGGCAGACCAGTCCCACTTGCACCGAGCTGGAAACACACGTCCTCGACTGGTTGGTAAACCTTCTCGGCCTGCCCGAAAAATTTTTGTCATGTTCCACTGGGGGCGGCGTGATCCAAGACACGGCATCGAGTGCCACCTTATGCGCGGTCGTGGCCGCTCGTGAGCAGGCTTCGAGCGGTTTTACCGGGCAACTGGGTGCTTGTCCCCGCCTCACAGCCTATGCTTCCACCGAGGCACATTCCTCCGTCGAAAAAGCTTTGCGTATTGCCGGTCTAGGTACAGCGTCGTTACGCCGCATCCCCGTCGACAAATCCCTGGCTCTACGGCCAGAAGAACTCGAAAGGGCCATTCAGACTGATCGCAGGAACGGTTTCTATCCTTTTCTCATCGTCGCTACGCTCGGCACCACCTCGACGCTAGCCTTCGACCCGCTTCGCCCCATAGGAGACATCGCACGCCGTTACCATCTTTGGCTCCACGTGGACGCGGCCATGGCCGGCACCGCCGCCATCTGCCCTGAATTTCGTTTCTTCCACGACGGATTAGAATTCGCAGACAGTTATTGCTTCAATCCCCATAAATGGATGGGCGTCAACTTTGACTGCGACTGTTTCTATGTCGCCGACCGGCAGGCCCTCATCAGGGCGCTGCGGATGGTTCCTGACTACTTACGCAATCCTGCCAGTGAATCAGGCCAGGTCATTGACTATCGAGATTGGCAAATCCCTCTCGGGCGCCGATTTCGGGCCCTCAAACTCTGGTTCGTACTTCGCGCTTTCGGCGCGGAAGGTATCCGCTCCTTAGTGCGTCGTCACATCGCTTTGGCGCGGCAATTTGCCGACTGGCTGCAGCAAGACCCTCGCTTTGAAATCGTAGCCCCAGTTACGCTCAATCTCGTGTGTTTCCGCCTCCGAGGTGATGATTCACTCAACCAACAGTTCTTGCAGCGCCTGAACGCCACAGGGTCAATTTATCTCAGCCACACGCGCGTCCATGACCGCTTCACCCTGCGCTTTTGTGTCGGCAACCTGCGCACGCAGGAGCACCATGTACACCAAGCTTGGCAACTCATCCACAGAGTAGCTGATTCCCTGGTCAAACGCTAAAAGGTGGCACTTCTACGGTTCCGCCAGTCCATCCAAACCTTCTCTCCATGTTGGGAGACACGTCTAAGCCTATACTAACTATGGAAACAAAGGGGAGACGCTATGCCCGATAGCCAACTGCATGCCATCCGCGACAAAGTCGAAAATGGTCAGCGCCTGAGCTTCGAAGAAGGACTTTATCTCTACGAGCATGCCGACCTATTTACCCTCGGTCAACTAGCCAACTTGGTACGCGAACGCCTCCACGGAAACTATACCTATTACAACGTCAACGTACATCTCAATCCCACGAACATTTGTGTCTTCCGCTGCACGTTTTGTGCGTTCCGCGCAGACCTGAAGAGTCCGAAAGGCTATCTAATGTCGGATGACGAAATCTTAGCCCGCGCTGCCGAAGCCGAAGCCCGCGGCGCCACAGAACTCCACATCGTTGGTGGACTTCACCATCATATGCCCTACGAGTGGTATCGGCACATCCTCGAACTGATTCATCGCCATTATCCCCGCCTCCACCTCAAAGCTTACACCGCCGTCGAATGGGATTGGTTCTCCCGCATCACTGGACGTCCCACGAAGGACTTATTAGCCGAATGTAAAGAGTTAGGCCTGGGCAGCTTGCCCGGCGGTGGAGCGGAAATCTTTCACCCCGAAATCCGCGAGCAGATCTGCGAACATAAAGCCGACGCCGAGACTTGGCTCCGCATTCATCGCGAGGCCCACCAGCTCGGCTTGCGGTCCAACGCCACCATGCTTTACGGCCATATTGAACAGCCCTGGCACCGCATCGACCATCTCATCCGCTTACGGCAACTCCAGGACGAAACTGGCGGTTTCCAGACTTTCATCCCATTAGCATTTCACCCTGAGAACTCGCGCCTAAGCCATGTGCCTAAACCGAGCGTCCTCACCGACCTCAAAACCATCGCCATCAGCCGCATCATGTTAGATAATTTCCCGCACATCAAAGCATACTGGGTGATGCTCGGCGTGAAGACCGCGCAAATTGCTCTTAGCTTCGGAGCCGACGACATGGATGGCACCGTCGTCCATGAGCGGATCTATCACGATGCAGGTTCCAAAGAACCCCAAGAATTGACCGTGGCTGAGCTACGCCGACTCATTCAAGAGGCCGGACGCATTCCCGTCGAACGCGACACCTTGTACCGTGAGGTAATCCGGGAGAATGGCACCTGGCGCAGCGGCCGTTCACTCAGTCCTGCTATCCCCGCCTAGGCACGCCACTAAAAAGCCAACCCAAACGTTTTTAGCTTATGGTAGAGGAATTCAATCTTTTCTTAGCTCATCTCCCAAGCGCGTGGCGTATAGTTCATCAGGGAGGCAGACCCTATCATCAAGGTTGGACGAACTTGCTCGTACAGGGAGACAATCTGCAAGTACTTGCTCAATTCCTGCAATGGCAGATCGTTCGCGGTCAAGTACGCTTGGTTTATCTAGATCCGCCATTTGCTACTAATCAGGATTTCCTGTGCGACAATCAGCGGGCTGCCACCGTCAGCCGTCCGCAGCGTGGCCTCCTTGCGTATTCCGATAAATTTGACCGGGATAGTTACCTAAATTTTCTGAGGCAGCGTTTAGTTCTCCTACATGAGTTGCTAGCAGACGACGGCGCCATATATGTTCATACGGATTGCAAGATCGGACACTATGTAAAGATCTTGATGGACGAAATCTTCGGTTACGATAACTTCATCAACGACATTACACGCATCAAATGCAACCCAAAAAACTTTGCCCGCCGTGCTTTTGGTAACATTAAGGACACAATTCTCTTTTATACTAAATCCCGAAACTATATCTGGAATGACTCTCGAGAACCGATGAGCCAAGAGCAAATTGAGCGCTTATTTCCCAAAGTGGACCCGTGGGGCCGACGTTACACGACCACCCCTCTGCATGCCCCTGGTGAAACCCTCGAAGGGCCCACGGGCCAGCCTTGGCGTGGTCGCCTGCCTCCGCCAGGACGTCATTGGCGCTATCCCCCTGAGGAACTCGACCGCCTGGATCAAGCAGGACTTATCGAGTGGTCCTCCTCAGGAAATCCTCGTAAGATTGTCTATGCTGATGAAGTCCTTTCACGGGGCAAAAAACGGCAGGATGTTTGGGTCTTCAAAGACCCCCCTTATCCCCGCTATCCCACCGAAAAAAACTTAGACCTGCTGAAGACTATCATCCTTACTTCCACCCATCCGGGGGACTTAGTACTCGATTGTTTCGCCGGGTCGGGAACCACTTTAGTTGCCGCTGAGCTGTTGGGTCGTCGTTGGATTGGCGTGGACAATTCTCCTCTAGCCATACAGGTAGCATGCCGCCGACTGGCAGAACTGAGCCATCTCACCCATTTCACGCTGATTGAAACGGCAGGTAGTTGAAAAGCAGGAGCCACCGCTCATATAGGGGAAAATAACCATGCATCGGACAAATCCCTGGAGCCTAATAACTGTTTTCGCAGGTATAGGATGCATTTCTATAACTTCGCAGCAGCCCCTTGAATCGTTAGAAGAACCGTCAGCTGCGGTGAGTTCGAAGAAACCTCGTTTAGTGCTCGCTTTTTATTACGGTTGGTATGGTACCCCGCAACACACGGGCAAGTGGGTGCATTGGCAAGGCGTCAACGCGTTAGACAAGCGTATTGAAAACTCGACTCATTATCCGATCCTCGGCGCATACGATAGCCATGATCCGCACGTTGTTGCTCAACATTGTAAGGACGCTAAGAATGTTGGCATCGATGGGTTCATAGCCACCTGGTGGCGTCCTCGTGACTTCCACGATCGTGGCCTCCCCCTGCTTCTTAACACTGCTCACAAACATGGCCTCGCGGTCACTGTCTATATCGAAACTGTGCCTGATCAGACTGTCGAGCAAGCCGTGCAGGACGCCCTGTATATACTGTCTCAATATAGCGACCACCCGGCTTGGTTGCGTGTCGATAGCAAGCCCGTTTTATTTGTATATGCGCGTGCCATTGAGCAACTTGGATTAGACAACTGGCGCCGCGTGATCGCAATCGTAGCGCAAAAGAGAAAATCAGCGGTTCTCTGGATCGGGGACCGAATGTCGCCTGAAGCAGTTCGCATCTTCGATGGCATCCACACTTATAACATAACTGAGCAGACAGCTGGAAAAGACCCGGAGCAAATTCGCCTTTGGGCGCGTCAGCAATTTCCTCGTTGGGTTCGTCTTAGTCCGCCCGAGAAAATTAGCTGCCTGACCGTTATCCCGGGTTACGATGATAGTAAGCTGAAAGAACGTAAACCTCCCCGGCCGATTACTTCCCGTCATCAGGGTGATACCTACAGGATTCTTTGGGAGGAAGCGATTGCTGCCAATCCGGACTGGATACTTATTACCAGCTGGAACGAATGGCATGAAGGTACTGAGATTGAACCTTCCGTGGAGCACGGGAACCGAGAACTGCAGACTACTAAGATTTATAGCGCTCGATTTAAGAAGGGGGAGCCCACTCCTTGATAAGAAATTGTCAGCGCTGGGAATGAGATGATAGAGCAACTGCGCAGCGCCTCCGGTAGGGACATTAGACTACTATGCCGCGATAAGACTTGGACAGCTCCCACTGCCGGTTTAGCATTAGGTTACGTGCAGGCGAATCTGGTGATTGTTCCCCAGGTCTGGGCATTCGAATTTTTATTATTTTGCTACCGCAACCCTCGCGCCTGTCCCCTGCTGGAGGTTACCGAACCTGGTTGTCCCGAACCGCGCCGTTGTGCTCCTGGGGCTGACTTACGCACTGATTTACCTCGCTATTGTATTTTCCAAAACGGCCAACTCGTTGCTGAATCCTTAGAACTTCATGATTTCTGGCGCGACGACTTAGTGGCGTTTTTACTTGGCTGTTCGTTCAGCTTCGAGCGCGCCCTATTGCGTGCTGGTCTGCCCGTCCGACACGTGGAATGTCAATGCAATGTTCCCATGTATAAGACAAATATTCCTTGCGAACCGGCGGGACGCTTACACGGCTCATTAGTCGTGTCTATGCGTCCTCTAAAACCGCGTCAGGCCTTGGAAGCATGCCAAATCTGCTCCAGGTTCCCGTTGGCCCACGGACCCCCTCTACATTGGGGCGACCCTGCAGAGATCGGCATCTTGGACCTAACGCGACCAGATTTCGGGGACCCGGTGCCTATCTATCCGGGTGAAGTTCCTGTCTTTTGGGCCTGTGGCGTAACTTCCCAGACAGTTCTTCAAGAGAGCGGCGTGGATTTCGTCATCACCCATAAACCGGGCCACATGTTCCTCACTGACTGGCGCGACGAGGATCTGGCACGAAGTCAAGTAAACTGTTACTCATTCTAAATCCTTGGAGAATTTGTCCGCTTATAGGTTCGGAACGGCCGGGGGCACATCTGGAAAGATAGGATCGGGGGCTTCTCGATTAATGAAGTCAATCAATTGGCGCAGCCGACCTAAATTCCGACGGTCAAACCGAAAACGAAGGCGCGGTAAATGCAATATATGGCTGTCATTGCTTTCCTCGGGATCCGCACCCACCAACTCAAAAGTACCCTCCACTACTATATCAGCAAACTCGCTTCGAATGCGTTCTAATAGCTCATTGGGCAAGATACTACGCAAACGTAATACTAAATAATGTTTGCGGCCTATATATCTCATGCTGTGATACACTCGATAAAAGTGCCGAATCTCGGCCACCGCCTCCTCTACGTTGTCAGTCACCTTATACAAGGCCAAATCCTGGGGAGAAATATAGTCGCGCTTCAACAGGGTATCCTGCACAAACTGATGGAAAGACCGCCAGTAAGTACCTCCTGGCTCATCGACCAATATAATTGGGAACATATGGCTTTTACCAGTCTGGATAAGTGTCAACGCCTCGAAACCTTCATCTAAGGTGCCGAACCCACCAGGAAACAAGGCTACCGCGTCTGCTTCTTTGACGAACATGAGTTTACGGGTGAAGAAATACTTGAAATTGACCAGTCGCTGATCATCATTGGCAATGATGGGATTAGCTGCTTGCTCGAAGGGTAACCGAATGTTAATCCCCAGGCTTCGTTCCTTACCCGCCCCGACATGCCCCGCCTCCATGATGCCACTGGCAGCCCCTGTTATGATCATAAACCCCAAGTCAGCCATGCGCCGAGCAAATTCTACCGCAGTCTGGTAAGCTGGATGGTCCCGAGGCGTACGGGCCGATCCGAATATTGTTACCTTGCGCATATGCCGGTAACGCGCAAACAAGGAGAGCGCATGACGCAGTTCCTTAATCGCAGTCGCGATAATTTTTACATCCCCTCGGTCTGCGCGATCGCATAAAAGCTGGTCAGCAGCCTCTTTAATTTCTCGGATGAGTTCCTCAACGGTGACCTGAACATGAACATGATTGTCAGGCGCTTTCCCAGAAGATGAAAGATAACTACCTTGACTCACAACTGTCTTCCCGGGTGTCTCAGCCCCTCGAGATAGTATGATTTCTTCGGCACCTAACATAGTTCAGAGCTCCCAAAATCTTAGGCAGGCAAGGCGGTGGGAACGATTCCCTTCCATTATATCCTTACTTATTTCGTAATATTTATCGCTAAATTAGCGCGCCAAGCGCCTTTACCACAAGGGCCGCTGCCAGGTCATGACGTATCAAGACCAATCTTGCTCAGTAATTCTCCCATCGCAACATACGCGCGCCAAAGGATAAGTCCTTACCTCCAAGCGCCCATACGGACCCAGTTGCCTCCCATGTTTTCCCCCAGCAATGCCGGAACTATAGCACATGACCGCTTACTTGCCAAGGCTGAATCTGACAACCAAGTTGGACATTCGACCCGTGTAGCTGAAACCGAGCGTATATACAATTAGGTGGAGCTACCTAGGTTCTTTTTCCCTAAATGCTATCCGCGTTATTTCCTCGAGGTGAGAATTTGACCATGGCCCAATTGCGATACGAGTACGATGTCGTGGTAGTCGGCGCGGGACACGCTGGATGCGAGGCAGCTTTAGCTTGCGCACGTTTGGGACTGCGCACTGCCTTGCTCACCATGAACTGTGATACTGTGGCTCAGATGAGTTGCAATCCCGCCATCGGAGGCGTCGCCAAGGGGCAAATCGTTCGCGAAATTGACGCCCTCGGTGGTGAGATGGCTAAGGTAACTGACATAGCCGGACTGCAGTTTCGTATGCTCAATCGAACGAAAGGCCCCGCTATGCATAGCCCTCGGGCTCAGTGCGATAAAAAGCTGTATCAATTCACCATGAAACAGCGCATTGAGGCCCAGGCCAATCTGACCTTGCGCCAGGAGTTGGTGGAACGAATCCTAGTGGAACCTCTCACTCGCGCACAACAGTCTCAACTGGAACAACCCGACCCGTTAGCCGGTTTAGGAGGCCTGGAATCCATAGCGCCCAGGTTCCGAGTTCTCGGGGTGGTTTGCCAGGGGGACACTGTTTATCTTGCCCGCGCGGTAATACTCACCACAGGCACGTTCCTGCAAGCCGTCTTACACATCGGGGAGGCTAAGAGTCGCGGCGGAAGAATGGGAGACGGCGTTGCAGAAAAATTGAGTGGCAGCTTATCGGAGTTAGGATTCCAACTGGCGCGATTCAAGACAGGCACTCCGTGTCGGCTCAATGGACGCACCATTAACTTTTCCCTCTTAGAGCGTCAACCTGGCGATCCTGATCCCCGCCCCTTTAGCTTTTCGACACCTAAGATTACTCAACCTCAACTGGATTGTCACATTACTTATACTACTCCTGAGGTACACGAGTTGATCCGTGCTAACTTACATCGCGCTCCGATGTATAGCGGCCAAATCAAGAGCCGCGGACCGCGCTATTGCCCGTCTATAGAAGACAAGGTGGTACGATTTCCCGACAAAGATCGGCACCAGATATTTCTGGAACCAGAGGGTTATAACACTCTAGAATATTACTGCAATGGTATAAGCACAAGTTTGCCCAAAGATGTGCAACAAGCTATGATTCGCCTCATTCCAGGTTTAGAAAATGCTGAGATCATGCGCTTCGGCTATGCTGTTGAGTATGACTATGCGCCCCCGACGCAATTGTTCCCGACTTTAGAGACGAAGTTAGTAGCTGGACTTTATTTTGCCGGACAAATCAATGGGACTACCGGTTACGAGGAAGCCGCCGCCCAAGGGTTGATGGCAGGCATCAATGCTGCGCTGAAACTCAAAGGACAACCGCCTCTGATATTAGACCGAAGCCAAGCGTATATAGGGGTCCTGATTGATGACTTAGTCACACGGGGCGTAGATGAACCTTATCGCATGTTCACCTCTCGGGCCGAATATCGTTTGCTGCTGCGTCATGATAATGCGGATCGCCGACTCAGTCCCATAGCTTGGCGCATCGGCTTGCTCAGCGCTGACGCCTGGCGTCGGTTGCAGGAAAAGGAGGAGCGCTTACGTCGGCTCATGCAGTGTTTAGAGAACGAAAGGCACGAAGGAATCACGCTAGCCCACTGGTTACGACGCCCTGGCATCGAATGGCCACATCTGGTTGCTTGGAAGCCACAACTGAAGGAGTTCGAGGCTTGGCCCGAAGTCATCGAACAGGCTATTCTTGACACCCGGTATGCCGGCTACATCGAACGTCAGGCGCTGCAAGTGGCACGTTTTCGCAAGTTAGAATCGCGGGTTATTCCAGAGCACTTCGATTATCAGGCCGTGCCTCAACTCCGAGCCGAGGCTCGGGAGAAACTGATGCGGATTCGGCCACGCACGCTGGGTCAAGCTAGTCGCATTAGTGGAATCACTCCCGCGGACATTGCTTTGCTGAGCTTCTATCTTGAACAGGCTCCCCGCGATTTCGAGTCAACCTGCGATAACGAGTGTCCCTCAGAAATTGTCGAAACTTAGTATCTAATTCTCTCTTTCACGACACCGATAAATCGCCTATGACACTGTATGAGAATTTGTGGCATACGAGTTTAGGTCAAGAGTCTGGGCTTCTTGCCAAGCCTCGACGGTACTGATCGGATACCAAAACCGAGCTTGCACCACTCGACATTCTTGACGCCGAGCCAGTTTAGTTACCATTTCCGTAAGCTCAAATTCTCCCCGTGGAGAACGCGTCGGCTGGATCTCCAAAATAGAGCGCGGCAAGATGTAGGCCCCTGTGTTCGCCAACTGAGGGCCCGACCAGTTAGGCTTTTCCACTAATTCCTGCAGTCTTCCGTCTTGCCCCATTATTAGTATGCCAAATAGATGTGGATGCTGAACGGGATAAGCCAGCAATGCAAAATCATAGAGAAGCAAAGAGGCTAAGTCTGCCCGTGAATATAGATCGTCGCCATTCAGGACCAAAAACCGGCTCCCCGAGACCAGTGGTTTACAAGCTAACAGGGCATCTCCACTACCCAGAGGTTGCTGCTGATATACTATTTGATAACTCGGCAAATTTTCCTGGTGCGCCAGCCAAGCTTCGATTTGCTCCGCCAGATAGTTCACCACCACATAGAGCTTGCTAACCTCTGCGGGTAAAGCTTGAAGAATCCAATGCAGTATAGGTTTGCCTTGCACGGCTAATAATGGTTTAGGCGTATGCTCCGTGTAGGGGCGCAAACGTGTCCCTCGCCCGGCAGCCAGGATGATCGCTTCAAGCATTTCCGCCCTTACTCCTCGAACATGAGTTCCTCTAAGGTCTGAATAACTAAAGCCTCAGGGACATCGCTTACAAGTTCAACAAGCCCTATGCGCCTCGGTAAAATGAAACGCAGTTTGCCGGCACGAACTTTCTTGTCATGCCGCATGAGGGCGATCAATTTGTCAACAGGCCAGCGCCGAGGACGTGTGGGTAAGCCAAATGCCTTTAAGAGGCGAACTTGTCGCTCAGTTACTTCCGGCGGAATTCTGCCTAACTTCTCTGCGAGCCGGCTGGCGCATATCATCCCGGCAGCCACAGCTTCTCCATGAAGCCAGCCACGATAATTACTGACAGTTTCGAACGCGTGCGCGAAGGTATGGCCATAATTCAAAATTGCTCGGTGCCCCGTTAGTTCCTTGGGATCCTCTCTGACAACTTGAGCCTTAAGCTGGCAACTTCGCGTTATTACTTGCTCCAAAATCTTTGGATTACGAGTTAGTATAGGTTCTATGTGAGACTCTAAATATGCAAAAAATTCAGCATCTAAGATCACGCCGTATTTTACCACTTCCGCTAGGCCACTCCGGTACTCGCGTTCTGGCAGGGTCTCTAACGTGCGTAAGGCGATCCAAACGGCGATGGGTTGATGAAACGCACCAATCAGATTTTTCCCTCGCGGATGGTTGACGGCTACTTTACCTCCGACAGAGCTATCTACCATAGCCAATAACGTAGTCGGCACCATCAACCACGGCAAGCCGCGATGGAAAGTGGCAGCAACGAAACCTGCCAAATCGCCTATCACGCCTCCTCCTACGGCTGCCACTAATGTAAGTCGATCCGCATTCATCTCCACTAGCTCATCATAAAGACGAGATGCCATGGCCAGCGACTTTGACGTCTCCCCACTGGGAACGTGCGCGACTTGAATTCGAAAACCGTGCGCTTCCAGGCAGCAGCGCACTTGCTCAGCATAGTTGGAGACTGAAACATCACAAATTACTAACGCTTGCTGACTATGCGGGCAACGCTCACGGGCCAACGTTCCCAAACCTTTCCAGTCTGCCTCGTGGATAACGACTGGATAAGTTAATTCACCTGCCACTACGGTCAAAGTGATTGGGGACATGCTTGGGATATTTTCTGTGTTCTAGATATATAGTTAGCGATAAGGTAGGGAGTAGCCAGGGCCCTACTCTTCCTCGCTGCGAACCGCGTAAAAACCAGCTTCACGTTCCTGAAACTTAGAAACGCCGCATATCGCCTGCCCGCCACGCGTGAACATATAACCGCTGAAATGTTGCACCGATTGTGGAAATCTAATGCTAAACTGAACTGCATGACGCGGATTGGGACCGACTTTGCCGGTCACAGGGTACTTGTTTCCTGTGGCGTCAGACAGAAACTCTCCTGTGAGATTACCCTCTGAATCCACCTGCAAGCGCAGAATGCCACTACGCCGGCCATCGTCATAGAGACGAAAAGTGCCGTTGAAGAACTCTAAGCGGTAATTGTCGTCGGGCCCTGGCCGAGCCGACTTCTTAATTTCGGTGCCGGGTAGGGGCTTAGTGACCAGATAAATTTGGGCCTGTGCCATTGCCTCTAGTGTTTCACCTCCTTGAGCGTCGCATCGAAACCGCAGATCGCCTGGGATGTTATTAGGGACGATTTGTCCAATTTCCAGGTGTAAGATAAAATCGGGATATAGATGTAAGTTTCGTCCCTCCGCCACAATCGATCGCTCTGTACCGGGTCGGTATGTTATAAACCTTTCGATAAGCAAAATGGGCAACACCTGTTCACTAAACTTTTGACGGGCTATCTGCGCTAACAGCTTCGAAATAAAACCATTCTGCGTTCTCACTACTATCAACGCGCTGTTACTATTAGGGATAAGCCGCGGGGCGTCACTTATCTGAGATGCGGTTAACGATTGCACGGGTGTAAGAAGCCCATTTTTGATTGCCTCTTGGAGTACAGCATTGGTGTAACGATCGAATGAATCAGCGTAGGCAAAATTACCTAAACTTTTGAAAGCTAGGAGTAAAAATAAGCTTACTCGCCCTGCGCGCTTTGTAAGCTTCATAGCGTGCTCCTTCGGATTTTGCTAATTGGATGGAGTACCGGCGGGACAAGCCACTTCGTTCAGCAATGCCAAGATGGTAGTGACGATTTTTTCGGAAGCCCGGACTTCCAAATAGCTGGAACGCGCGCGCCAAGTTTCGTAGCCGCCCCATTCATGCTGGCGGGGTGTCGGCAGATAACCATGATAACCATTTGCCAATTCGATAATTATCACGGGTTTTATAGGGCTTTTCGCCTTAATTTCTAGGCCGATTTCGCAGAAGACCTCGCAGGGGATTGCGGCAATTCCGAATTCCCCCACGCGAATCGCTTGCAGTTTTACCTGAACGGTGGGCGGGTATTTAGCTAATAGAACGGTCTCGCGCGCATATATCTCCGGAAGTGTCCTCAGAACGGGCCCTTTGGCCACTGCGAGGATTTCCCGCGCTCGGGCTAAGTCCGCCTCGCTGGGACGACGGACGCCTAATTCGATATCGCGTTCGGCCACGGCCAGACTAACATCGTCGCGATGTTTCGCGGCCACCTCCTGATACGCGGCAAAGACGTTTCGTGCCACGCTGTCGGCCACGAGGCGACATTGTTCATAAGGTTGGCGTTTTCCCGGCGCTGGTCCGGCAAAATTTACGTTATTAACATCGCCGCTCGCCCCGTTACTTAGGATACCGACGAAAGGCGGTTTGACCTGCTCCGCACCTAACAGTTGCTTTATCCTTTCGGCAAATGCTCCGAAATAGTCCGCGGATAAACCAGGCACGCCACCGACATAATGCAGGGCATAGTTCGCGAGGAAAGCTATAGGACGACCATCCTTCGCTTGAACACTCAGAAAACCGATCTCCGGATCCGTAGGGCCCGCGGGTTTTACTAAACCAGGATGTTGAAAGCCGGGATTCATACGAACCTGGTCAATTTGACCGAACGGGTTAGGTTCTATAGTTCCAGGTTTCATGAACCACCGGCGGTTGAAGACCTGCGTTGGGTCGCGACCAACCCCCCAGGCGATTTTAGCGGATTCACATTGTCTATAAGCTTGTTCCACGCCCTCGGCAATTCGCTGGACAAGGAATTCCCGATACCACTCCACCGGCTCACTCTGAAACACACCTGTGAGAGTTACAGCGGAATGGGTATGAGTGGCTGCAATGAGCACGCTCGTCGTTGGGATGCCGGTCTTTTTCTGAATTAGATCTTTAGCCCGGTCGCATAGATCACGAGGGATCATACACGAATCGACGATGACCAGGCCCACTATAGTTTTTCCGTCATCGAGTACCAAACATCGCGCATAAAGGGGATCGTGAACCTCACTCACTTGACGATCTATCATCGAACCGTTGACAGATACCGGGAATTTTGTTGGCGTGATGTCTATAGCAAAAGCACCGGCTTGAATCCGCGAGCGCTCCTGGGTTGCTGAGACCGTCTGACTTCTGTCACTTATGACCACAGCGAACAGCATAATTATCAAAGTAGAAACAGTCGTTATCATCCTCCGCATAATTCTCTCCCTAGAGATTAGCTAATCCAATAATGTGAGGACTGCTTCGTTGATATCATTTTATTTCGGGATCACGCGTTTCTCGACGTAACTCTTCCATGCGTCGGCGAAGGGAGATAACTAAGTTTTCAGTGCCCGGCTGGGCGTAGAGATTGTTTCGCTCCTCGGGGTCATTCTGTAAGTCATAAAGTTCGAATTCTTCAGGATCCTCGTAGTAATGGATCAATTTATAGCGTTCCGTGCGAATGCCACGATGTTTGCGAACCTTATGGGGACCAGGATACTCATAGTATTCATAGAGCCAATCGGTGCGCCAGTTTTCCGGTTGCAAGCCCCGTAGTAATGGCACTAAACTGCGTCCTTGCATATGCGCTGGCACAGGCAAACCCGCTAGCTCCATTATAGTAGGGGCTATGTCGAGATTGAGTACCATCTTAGCACATGTGGTGCCTTCCCTGACTAAAGGTGGATAGCGCACTAATAACGGCACGCGAATACTGGGTTCGTGCATGAAGCGCTTGTCGAAAGCCTGCCATTCACCCAGAAAGAATCCGTTATCTGACGTAAGGAAGATAGCCGTCTTGTTCAGCTGACCGGTTTCCTGGAGAACGTCAAGCACCTTGCCAACATTCTCATCTACAGCCACTAGAGTAGCATAATAGTCCTTGACGAGTTGATCTAAGCTTTTGACGTCGGGGAATGAACCGATTTTATTGTCTGCCAAGTGAAAAGCTTTCGGTTTTCCCGGAGAACCAAGAGTTCGAAGATCGTAAGTAGGCGGTTTGGGAATAGTAATATCTCTAAACAGATGGCCATGGCGCGGGGCGCGGGTCCACGGGCGATGAGGGGCTTTGAACCAAAGAAAGAGACAAAACGGTTTTTGACGCTTGCCTTGAAGCCAGTTAACCGCTCGATCGGTAACGATGTCATCCACGTAACCGCTATATTCTATGTCTTTCAACTTAGGGCTCTCAGCAATGCGGGGATTCAAATAGTCGCCCTGGCCGCGGTAGCCAAAATAATAATCCCAAGTGCGATCGCGGAGTGCCTCAGCCATATGAGACTTGCCGCAAAATGCCACTTCGTATCCTGCTTGGCGTAGATAATCCGAGACTATGGGAATCTCGGCTGGAATGTTACGTTTTTTATTGTCGATTACCCCATGAACATGGGAATATAGTCCTGTAAGAAGCGTAGCGCGGCTAGGAGCACAAAGGGAATTAATCACGAACATATTTAAGAAGCGCATGCCCTCACGGGCAAGGCGATCCATATTTGGGGTTTGCAAAATTGTATTGCCCGCACAACTCATTGCATCGGCGCGCTGATCATCTGTCAGGAAGATAACAAAGTTCGGACGCTCATTCGCCTGGGATGTTTCGCTGGTCATTATAAACAGGAACAAAGCTGCCAAGAGAAGAATTGAAGACCGCGAAGCCATGCGCAAATCTCCCGATATTAGATATCTAAGTGACTCCGTCACGTATAGGTTAGCCGACTTAGGCACAAGTATTCAGCAGCGGCCATGCTTAGATATAGGTTTGCACGGTGGGTTTGATGATCAACTCAGGGACAGAAGCATGAGGAGGGAGAGTGGCGAGGAAGAGTATAGCGCGGGCGACATCCTCAGGGCGAAGTAAGCGCTGACGCTGCTCCGGAGTGGGTGGGTTTGGGCGTAAATCCAATATAGGTGTATCCACTTCCCCGGGAAATATGGTGGCTATGCGAATACCATGATCTTGTAACTCGGCCGCCAAAGATATCGCTAAGGCGGCCAGGCCAGCCTTGGCCGCATTGTAAGCAGCGCCGCCCAGGGGAGAAGGGCGCTTCGCGGCCACAGAACTGACGTTGATAACGTAGCCGGAGCCGCGTCGTAACATGCTAGGTAATAGTGCTTGGATGCAATAGAAAGCCCCATGCAGGTTAGTGCGCAATATCAGATCCCAAGTTTGGGGAGTCAGTTCAGTGACAGCTCGGTTAGGGAGGTTCGTGCCCGCGTTGTTGATGAGCAGGTCCACGTGGCCCAGCCAATCGAGGGCCGTTTGCACTGCCCGTTGTACCTCTAGGGGATCGCCAACATCGCAGGAAGCAAAACGACAAACATCGGGGGGCCAACGACAGGCAATGTCAGCGAGTTTCGCGGGATTGCGGGCAATCAGAAAAACACGTGCGCCTTCGTCCAGGAATAGTCGAGCCGTGGCTAAGCCGATCCCGGAGCTACCCCCAGTGATAAACGCGGTTTTTCCAGCCAGTAGTTCCGTAGCCATGTTGTCGCCGTCTCAAGGTGCATCATGATATTCTTACGGCATGCGCAATCAGGATAGCAGATCGGGACAACCGGAATCAAGATCAATTGGCAAAATTTGGTTCCCTCAGGGAACCGCGAGGAACCAGGTAAGCCACATGGCGAGTGCCAATAACAGGCGTACCGCCAGTTGAATTGCCCAGAACCACATGGCGTGGTTGATGGTGACTGCCACAGCTTGCAGGGCAGTCCGGAGTTGCTCTCGGACGAGTTGACGTGGGCGAATTTTTCTCAAAGTGAGCCATTCGATAATGGTACTCCACCTGCTAGAAAGCCAAAACTCTGCTTGGTCAAGTTGTTTCTCTAAGTCAGAGGTGATAACGTCAGTCGAGCCATAATATAGTGAAAATCCGTCTAGTATAAGCATAGTAAGGGCGAGTATGGTGAGCAGAATTGTCCAAACAGGATGGTGACGCAAGTCATGCGGCGTGAGTGTCGCCTCAGGCAGTAAGTAATAAACAACCAACGAGTGTAGGATGGTAAAAATCAAGGTCAAGACAGTGGGCGCTAAGGTCTGCCAAGCGACCAATATCCAACGATGTTCCAGGATAAGCTGGCCGAGTTTGGGCCAGCGGTGTGATAATGATAATACGAAATTCATGATCTGAAGGTATAATCGCAAACGCAAGGCAATTCCTACGCCGAAGATCACAATCAGATACAGGTTATAAAGTGCTATCAAGTTAATGCGCATTATTGAGTTCCAGGTGATGAGGTACGATTAAGTCTAAGTTGTTACCTGGGGGCTGGGAGCAAGAGTGTAAACGCTAAGAATTTCTTCAGGAGCAATCGCGATGCTGATGCCATCGTCAGCATTCTAAACAGTCCGCGTATGATTCACGGAAGGACGACAATTTTACTTAGGTAACGAGGCGCTTCGCAAGTATAGGCATTCGGCTCGCCCTTGCTGACCTATCTATTCCCCCACCATGCCGACCAGCTATTCTATGGGTCGGCGGTGTTTTATACCAGCCCCCACCCGAAAGCGTTCGAGCAAGCACATTGACTAACAAGTAAATGCCGCGGTTAGATTGAGTCCTCGCTCAGGGGCATAGCCGCTCATACTAGCCCAAAGAAAGCAGGGCGTTCACAGCATAATTCAGTTCTGTTAGAGAATAGCTCATCTTCTGGATGAGCAAGTTGTGTGCCAGATAAGGTGGTTTACGCGTGTCGTCTTATTGGTTATCTCTGGCGTATACGGACGCATAGGTAATTCATGGGTCAATGACGAAGACTTCCAGCCACTAATGTTCATCCGCTTGAGAGATGCTTTCCAAAAGGGCGTGGCGAATGTGCTCCATAAGTAGAAGTAGCTAATCAGCATTGCTACTATGTTGAAGGCTGACCTCAACGTTGGCCGCTGATCAAGCGGACAAAATGAAGTAATGCGAGCCCATGACCTAACTGGCCGGAGTCGCGGTGAACCTGAAAGCTGGGAAATCCTATCTTCACGCGGAAGAGTCTGCATTGCAGGTAGAAATCACCTCGACAGTTAGAGGGATGACACGGTACATTGTGGTGTGGAGTTTACATGTACTAACCAGTGCGCATGTTGAGCGGTAAATTAGTTAAAGCGGGTTCGGTGAGTCGCCACAAGGGCCGCCGTTGCTGAATGGTGTTCCAGTGGGCTAATACGGTTGCGAACGTGAGCCAAAAGCTATTCGTGCCTAAGGGCCATTTCTTTCTAAACAGCCAGTTTGGCGAATGGAGCAGTGTCCCAAGGGGCAAGATTGACTGTACCATTCGCATGAAGAGCCTAGAATCGAGTAAAGAGAGAAAGATGAATCACATAAATGAGGCATCGCGATCTACATGCAAGGCCGTTAATCCCCGATAAACCTCCGCCGCTGACTATATCCGACTTCCAAGAATCTAAGCGCTGTGTTGGGCCTACTAGAGCTCGGGATTGGCTACTAATAACGAAGCTCCTCCAAGGTAACGGAGACATTAGCCTAGAGTCGCGCAAAGCGTCGTGGCGACAGGTTGAACCTGTCCTGGTATGGCGATGACGGGGCCAAAACTTTATCTCACCGGCTAGCAAGAATGGGAACGAGTACCGGCCCCTGCTACTAGAGTCATGCAGGCATGTTATAATCGTGATATCTCGCCTACTAATTTTTCCTAGCAGTTACAACGTCTTGGTGTGGAATACGGGCCCTCGGTTATCGGAAGGATGTGGAAAGTGCCGATGATTGCCATGCTCGGGATCGTGCCTATAATGCCATTGGCCGGGGGAGAGGATACCTCTGGGGCTGCCTGGGCGACCGGTCTCAGATCCCTCCCTCGGCCTTTATATTTTTGCGTAGCTTGACGCCCATTGATTGGGAACGATGATCGAGTGATCCTTAGCGATTCCGTGTTGACGCAAGCGACGCAGTTTTACTAGGCCATGGATACATTTGACTGACAGTCGAGCCCAACGTGATTTGAGAGTGACCAGAGCAAGGATAATGAAAGCCTTGGCTTCATAAAAAGGCTTGGTATGAAGCTTAAACAACAGCCGCAGGATTTCTGTGTTGAGGAATTGACTGAAGTAAAAGTCGGTTCGGAAGGTGCGTATGCTTTTTATCGTTTGGACAAAGAATCGCTTGGCACACCTGAGGCAATTGATGCCATTTGCCGAAAATGGAAGATACCGCGTTGGCGCATCGGATACGGTGGCTTGAAGGATCGGCATGCGCGCACGAAGCAGTTTGTGAGTATTTTCCATGGTCCTCGTCGTGGTCTGAAGCAGACCCATTTACACTTACACTACCTGGGTCAGATCACAGTTCCTTATGGGCCAAAACTTGTAACAGGTAACCGCTTTCAGATCACGGTTCGTGACTTGTCGAGCAGCGAAGCGCGTGAGGCGCTGGACAGTTTAGACGAACTGCAGCAGGATGGCGTGCCCAATTATTTCGACGATCAGCGTTTTGGTTCGGTGCCCGCTGACCGGCGGTTCATTGCCCGGTATTTGATTCTGGAGGACTACGAAACCGCCCTGAAGCTGGCACTGACGGCGCCGCATGAGCATGATCGCAGTGAGATTAAGCGGCTCAAGGAGTTGTTACGTAAGGAATGGGGAAACTGGACGTCGCTCAAGGAGCAGTTGCGTCCCGGTAATGTACGCAGCGTCATCAATTATTTATGCGATCATCCTCAGGATTTTCGCGGCGCGTTTGCGTGTCTGCATATGGAGCTTAAGACGCTCTATTTGTCGGCTTATCAAAGTTATCTGTGGAACCTGTGTCTCAGTCGATGGTTGGAGCGTCATTGCCGAGCGGAGCAACTGTTCCAGGTGCCGCTAAAGACTGGGCCCGTATGGTTTTATCGGCGGCTGAGTGTTGAGCAGCGACAAGCCTTGCAGAGTCTTAGAATCCCCTATCTCAGCGCGCGGCTGAAATTGTCGGACGACCACCCTCTCCGACCGATCATCGAGGACGTCTTAGCTTCGGAGAAGATCACTCTACGGCAACTTCGCCTGCGACATTTTCGCAAACCTTTCTTTTCGCGGGGAGAGCGTTCTGCCGTCTTTTTCCCCCAGGATTTGGTGTATCGCCTCGACGACGACGAGCTAAACACTGGTAAACGTAAACTATTCTTAGAGTTCGTGTTACCCCGGGGTTGCTATGCCACGATGCTTATCAAGCGTATTACGATGGTTCCTAAATTGCCGTCAGATTGACCTTGGGCAGGTCAGAGGCGAGATGGCTCGGGCAAAACCAGGTCGCGCCGTAGTCAGGCAGCTAACTACCTTAATGACCTGTCAGCGTGGCCTGCGTCTCCAAATTATCCGCGTTGCTAGGGTTGATTTTGCCACCGAGATGCCTAGATTCTCAGGGATAAATCGGCAACTCTTTACCTAAGGAGACGGGTATGTTCAGGCGACTTGGTGCGGTAGTGCTAGCATGGCTAACGGTCTATCCCCTTGCTTTTGCGGCTCCCATTCCCGGGGGACAAGTCGCGCCAGAAGCACTGTTCGACGGGCGCTGTGGGCTGTACCTACGCTATGATGGCTATGCACCACATCGACAGGCTCTGGAGAAAACGGCTTTGGCTGAGGTTTGGCGCAACGGTTTTCAGGAGGCGTACCATCGGTTGCTGGAGCAATTCTGGGGGCTTTTGGACACCATTCCCTTACCTGAGTCGGCCGACCAACTAAAGCATCATTTGCCTATGGCGTTGAGCCGGTTGCTGGAAGATGGCTTCGTCGTGGGTGTGCAGCTCTTCGACCCGACTGAATTCCGTATGCAAATCACTGTGGTGCTGCCTCGTCAGGCTGCAGGGGAAAAACACTTCGCTGCCTTACTGCGTTTCTGGGCAGAAGTCAACGATTGGAAAGTAACGGCTGTGCGAGTGCGCGATCGGCAGATCCAGCAAATTCAGATTGAGGATACCTCTTGGCACATTTTTTGGTGGACGGAGGCGGAGCACCTCGTTTTGCTGATAGGAACGGAATCACCGCAAGAGACCCTCGATGTTCGGGAGGGCAAAATACCCAGCGTGCTGCAGAATGAGTGGTACAAACGACTGGCGAATGGCCCTGGCTATGAAACTTTTTTGCGTGGCTATATCAACGGCAAACCATGGTTGGAAGCAATGCGCCAGCTCGGCCCGGAAGCCCAGAAGTTCATCGGTGTCCTGGGCTTGGAGGACATCCCCGCCATTACTTGGTACATGGGCACCGAGGGTCGGGCCATCCGAAGCACGGTGTGCGTGCATCTGGTTCGGGCACCCCGTCGTGGTCTGGCCGCGCTTTTCCCCGATATGCAGAAGGGCATCGAGTCTTATTGGCAAAACCTGACCATGCTGCCGCCCTTGGCCCCGCGTGCGGAAGTTGCCCTGTTCCAATTCGACGTTGCAGAATTTGGTAAGCAGCTGCGGCATGTCGCGGAATTCGCTGGGCAAATCTTAATTGGCGCGGAAGGAGCTGCGGAAATCCGCGAGCAACTCGACGACCTTGCGCAATCTCCCGCGGGGAAATTGCTCGCAGAGCTAGTACCTCATCTGGATTCTGTCTGGTTTATCAGCGACGCCAGCGCTGATGGGATACTTTCCACGGGGACGATGGTAGGCGTACGTCTGAAAAATAGCGCGGCCGTGCGGAAATTGTTAGCGAAGCTACAACCGTTTGATGTTTGGGACGTTCGTGTGGAGTTCCGCACGCGGCAGTATCGAGGGTTCGAGCTGATCTGTATGAGCCTGGGTGAGCGACTAGGTCCGTTTGGCTTATTTCCCGTGGTGCCGACCTTAGCCGTGGTGGACGACTGGCTGCTTTTCTCACTTTGGCCACAGCCGATTCAGGGCGTGATTCTGCGGCGGGAGAGTAAACAGTGGGCACGATGGAAACCGTCAGCAGAGGCTCAGCAATTCTTGGCGCAACTTGCGAACAAACCAGGCGGGCGCCTTGTGGGATTTGAAGAATCCGATCCACGGGGCACGATGGAGTTTCTTGGTTCGATCATACCCTTCATCGGGGGACTCATTCATTCAGCGACAGGAGGTGAATTTGACGTGACGTTGCTTCCACACACACAAGCGTTGAGTGAACCGCTCTTTCCCAACGTTACTCTTTATCTTGCTGAACCCGATTGCCTACGGATTGAGAGCCGAGATTCGCTCTCTGTACCTGGGACTTTCTGGTGGTTTCCCGCTCTTGAGGGGCTCTTCGAGTTTGTCTTCCAAATGTTTTGACACACAAACTAACTGTTTTGGCGATACATAGATTCCAGGCGGAAATTGCGCGAACTGGGTCTCCTCTTGACTAACCGCGCGGATGGGTTGCGCCAGAACATCTTATTGTGCACTAGGCAAGGGGTCGCGGACGATTTCTCGCAGTGCCAGGTATGGGTCTTCCGAATCTGCGTTTAAGACGTCGGGATAGAGTTGTCTTGTAATCTGTTGGGGTGTCACCAAGCCTAACTTGATTAGCAACCGGTGAACCCGAGCCCGCCGATACGTTTCATTGATTTGCGCATCCTGAAATAGACTTTCCCAATCCCGGAGTTGCTCTGCAGACGCGAATCGCGGCGGAGCAATGGGGTTTTGCGTCATCGAGTTTTGGTCGTGCTGGTAACTGCGCACAGACTGTGTGGCCTCGAGGGCCCGACGATGATAGTCAAGCAGAAATCAGATACATTTGAATCGTTTTGAGCCCGACCGGGTACATCCAGTAACGCGGACAACGCTTGAATAAACGCTTCCGGTGAATAAAGTCCAGGCCATACATCCAAAACGGTGCCATCGGAAAGGCAAACATAGGTAGCGATGTTACCGTTGAGCGTGCGCGTGACTGTTATCCCATTACCAAAATCCAGCCGCACGATGGGCACGGGGCGAACCGACCTCCACGTTGCTCCAAAATGACGATTCACAAATGTTGCGACTCGTTCTTCCGAGAACAACACGGTTCTCGCTCTGCGGGCGTTCGTTCAGGTGAATTCTTAGTCTAATCGGTCCAGTAGCTGGAACAACAAAACTGGATTACCCGACTTCTCCGCGGCGCCACAAACGGCTCAAAATCCTCATGCCAACGCACCTGACCAGGCGACACCCGGGGGTTGGTCCAATCCGCCTCATGAGAGGGCTTTTCCTTCGCTATAGATTCATGCGGAGCGGAATTCGATAACGGGCGTTCATGCCGATTAGGGGCGCGGATGGAATTTCTTGGTTCCACAAGGCCGTTCGATCCTTCCGCGCGAGCGCTAGGTGGCGCCGCATTAGGCGATCGATGCTTGGCATCGGGCTGAGTTATCATCTGGCTTGAAGCTGCGTTCGTAACGACATCCGGCGACGCTGAGCCAGATTTCCTGCTTACCATGGTGTTGGAAGGTATCAGAATTTTCAAAGGTCTTTCTACGAGAGACTTACTCAAATCGAAACGAGAGAACCGTTCCTTGTTCCCCTGCTCGGTTGGGTTCGGCGCTGCTGCGGCGTCTGTTTGTACTTGTTGGATTTGCGTCCCAAAAACCGAGTCGGTCGGACGGAAAACGGTTGCGCCAATGGGCTTTATCACAGTGGGGTCTGCTGCGGGAACACGGGCACGCCGTTTGGCCTGCGAGCCGCGTTTCGGAGTTAGAGGAGGCAGTGAGTAATTTGAGGGGTGCTTCAGTGCCGGCCTTACTTACGTCTGCAGTTGAACGGCTACTAACTTCGTTAGCATCAGCGCGCAACCCGTCTATTCCCGTCCAATATAACAAGGCGGCATTCTCGAAAAGCTCAGACCCCGATGGATTGGGAGCAATCAAAGTTTCGCCGAGAAACAGCTTGATATTCCCAGTAAGGGCATAGACGCAAAGAGATTTCATGGTTCTTCCCCAACTTTTAGGACTTGCGCCGACGTGAGTATTTATTGTGAGACCCTGCCCCGTTATTGGGACAAAGTACGAGGCATGCGTAACAGTCTTATCAAGAAGATGCTGAGCATACCGGAGTTCGAGAGAGTGTCTTTCGGTCGTAGTCGAAAACTTTTTGTTGCGTGTTTAGCTCCTTACCGTGCGTATAGGCCGACCGGCGAGATGTGGGGAGACTGATTCGCGGATGAGGAGCGCTTGTCAGTCAGGCGGGCACGCCAGGTGGCCAATTGACCTTGTCGGGCCAAGTCAATGGCCTCAGCCAAGATGCGGGCCGATTCTTGCGGGGCATGAAAACCCGTCGAGTTCTCTGCCAGTACAAAATCAAGACGCCATTGCGCTTGCCGATGGAACCGCTGCGCCTCCTTGAGGCGCGCGTCATCCACGCCTGCTTTTCGCGCTTCGCTTAGTGCAGTAATCAGGTCTATGAGGGCGTTTTCGGCACGATCGAGTAGCGCTGCCGTGCGGTCTTGAATGGCCGTGGCCCGTGCCAATAACTCCGTTTCGCTCACAGGATGGCACGTCTGACAGGCGCGAGCGATGTTGAGCAAGGGACTGCGGACATGGTGGTCGCTGATCTTAATCGCGCCTTCACGGCGATAGGGCATGTGGCAATCTGCACAGGCGACGCCCGCACGGGCATGTACCCCTTGCGACCAGAGCTCAAACTCAGGATGTTGCGCCTTCAACAGAGCGGCTCCCGTATCGGGATGGGTCCAGTCTTTCCATGACTCTGCGTCGTAATATGCTTCGATTTGCTCCATTTTGAGCCCATGGTGCCAAGGGTAGACCAACAGGCGGTTGGGCGGCTTGAAATAGTATTCCACATGACATTGAGCGCATACCATTGAGCGGAGTTCCTGCCGACTCGCTTCCACGTTGGGGTCGTATTCTCTCCTCCGGCCGCTCTGACGCCAACGTTCGATACTGGGCAAATGGGGCACTGGATCGTCAGAACGTGCTAAGGCTCGGATCGCGTAAATGAAAGCGGGTCGGGTAATACGCAGCGCCAGTGTCTTCGGGTCATGGCAATCCACGCAACTGACGGGATGCTCGACCAGGGGGCGAACTTCCCAGTAACTCTGCGAGCATAGTACCTCGAAGCCGCGCAAGATGGCCTCAAAACGTTGGTCCTCGTCCCGCGGCACGCCTGCTTTTACGCCGAGCTGATACATGGCGCCTAACGACGACGAGTGGCAATGCAGGCAACCGCCGGGGCGTTGCGGACCTTTCAGTCGTTCGGTCTCGTCCGGGTCTTGTAACATGTAGGCATGCCCACGTTCCTCGCGGTAGTCAACACTAAAGGGGAACCCTTGGAAAAGTACCTTAAGGCGTGGGTCTTTCTCCAACTTTTGAAACGCCTCTGAGCCGCCATGCTTAGTGCGCTCCGTGTCCACGGTGCGACGATACGTGTCATATTGCCGAGGAAAGTTTTGGCCCCAAATGGCAGGGTCGATGGTGTCTTCGCTAATCTCGACGACCCGGAAAACGGTCTCTCGAGCCTCGCGTTTGCGTTCGGCAATGTTTTGCCATAACGCTAGTATGCCGATGGTCGCCACCGCCGTAATTGCAATGGTAAGTGTGTACCCAAGCCAACGCCATCGGCTCGGGGAAGAGCATGCCGCTCCTGACATAAGATGCTCTCCACCGTTTAGTCTGAGACGGTTTCCATGCAGTAGGTAAATCTATTTCCGCGGCCCATGACCAGCGGCCTGATGGCACCGGACGCAGTCAGGCTGACCCGCCACAAGGATGGGCTCGACGAATGCCTGATGACAGGCTACACAGTTGGTTTGCACCACCTGGTGATTCCAAGGATGGATCATGATTGGTTCATGAAAGTCTTGCAGCGTGAAAGCTTTCGAGTGGAAAAGCCCGTTGCGTGCTTTGGCATACCATTTCGCCAGGCTGCTGTGGGGCAGGTGACAGTCGTTACATACTGCAACCGCATGGTGCCCCGCTTTCTGCCAACCATCGTAATGCTCACGCATGACGTGGCAGTTGAGGCAAGCTGTCGGGTCATCGCGCAAATAGGAGGTAGCTTCCGCATAATAGGCCGTGTAGGTACCCGCACCGACCAATACGCCGATCAGACCTGAGAGGGCCAACCCGGTGAGCGACATCCCACAACAGGCAAAGACCGCTTCCTGAAGTTTCAGCGTGGCAAGCCTCCAGATTCAGGGCCGTCCATAGGTGCCCATGAGTTCAGCCTGTTCGAGAATATGGCCTTGCATCGCCTTCAGAAGCATATCGCGGCTGGCCCCTGGGGGTAGGCCCAGCGTGGTGTCCAAGGCATACAAACGGAAAAAGTAACGATGGGGTTTGCCTCGAGGGGGTGAAGGGCCACCATAACCAATGCGGCCAAAGTCATTGCGACCTTGCCGCGAACCGTCTGAAAGGTGGTCATGGGCGGGAACGCCCGCGGGAAGCGAGCGCACGTAGGCGGGAATGTTAAAAATCACCCAGTGTACCCACAGACCGCGCGGGGCGTCGGGGTCCTCGCAGAGGAGGGCAAACGACTTTGTCCCTGCGGGAGGGTCGGTCCAACTGAGAGGGGGAGAAATGTCCCGGCCGTCAGCTGTGTATTCCTTCGGAATCGTCGCTCCCTGCGTGAAAGCTGTACTAGTCAGCACCATTGGCATATTCGCTACCTCCCGACCCGGCTTTTCTAGAAAGCGCTAATTTCCCTGGCCAGCTCAGCATGACAACCCCACTTGCCGATTGTATAGTAAAGCGAACGCGCTACCGAATCGTTATCATTGCTACATCTGTGAAAACCTATGAGTGCGATAACTCACGCGCCGACGACCTGGCCCACACCAACTGCCCAATCAAACGCCGCGGATTCATGCGTTCGCTATAACCTTTGGAACGAAAGCCTGTTTTCTGTGTTCAACGGCTTTTTCATGGGCATGATCCTGTTTGCAGCGCCGGCAATAGCGGCCACTTGTTTCGAAGTGGATACACTCACTCGCATGGCTTATGTCACGGTGATCACTTGTGCCTTTCCATGCGGCACATTTCTTGGCCCATTATGGGCCGCTTGGGGTCGGCGTGTCGGTATGCACCAATTGGTCTTGCACACGGCGATATTGGCCAACTTACCGCTGTTTGCCCTCTACTGGGTTGACAGCGGTGCGATATTCACCGCCATTATCGCGTTGGCCCAGTTGTTTCATTCGGGTACGCGCATGGGCCAATCAAGTACTTATCACTACACCTACCCGCGGAGTTTGTTCGGTCGAATTCTGGGCATCTTGATTTTTTGGAACTATTTGGGCATGGTGGCCGCTGCTTTGTTGGCGGGGCTGGTCTCCAGTCGCGACGCCCACAGTTATCAATGGCTTTATCCTCTAGCAGGGCTTTGCGGGCTGCTCAGCTGTGTCTTTTACGCGCAGTTGCGTTTATTCCAACGGCCCACCAGGAGCCAGCCCGCATCTTGGCGAGCGGGCTGGCGTCGCCTGCGTCAGGTGATGCTGCAGGATCGGCGCTTCCGGTACTTTGAGATTGCGTTCTTTTTGTCTGGCTCAGCCTTTTTTGTGAGTTGGGGCGTAAGCATCGTGCTGGCACACGAGCGGCTAGGCTGGGACACTGCCCGCATCACTTGGTGGATGACAGTAGTTCCTCAAGTTGTTCTTGCCCTGACTTCGCCCATTTGGGGCTGGGTGCTCGACCGCATCGGCATCGTGCGGACACGGTTACTGATTGCCATAGTCATGACGCTCTACTTGGCCTGTTACCTCGGCGGATTGGTCTGGATAGTTCCAGGGCTGATGTACCTGGGCAGTCTGCTTCGTGGCGTCTCCGAAGGTGGCGGCCAGGTAACTTGGGCGCTAGCCTCGGTGCAGTTCGCTCCTGGGCCTGACGATATTCCTACTTATAACGGAATTCACTTCATTTTGAACGGCCTGCGTGGTTTAGTCATGCCCTGGGTAGGAAAATGGCTTGCCGTTACTTGGGCGGGCTTACCGCTAGGCCTATCGGTCTTGATTTCCGGGGTGGCCGTGGCTGTTATCTGCTGGTCGCTTCGTTGGGAGCCACCTGCTGGGCACGGCACAGAATCGCCAGGAAATGGTTGAGGCAAGGATTTTCGCGCATGACATTTGGCGCATTGTTACCGTCATCGCGCCACTGCCAAACCATCAGTCCAGTTGCAGATGTTAGTCCAGTAACGGCGTAGTCGGGGCCTCGACGGTCTGAGGCACCTTGCGTCGCATCAGGAACGTAGCTGGGCCTGCTACCACGTAGAACCAGCACAATCCCAGCAGGGCCACTTCTTTGAAGAACAACAGAAGAAAGATGGCGACGATCACCTCAATCACTTCGGTGAAAGGTCGGCGGCGACGCAGCCAGCGAAGGGCTAGATGTGGATAAGGGATACGCGACACCATGAGCAGCGCTACCAAGGTTGCGCCCAACGGGGCCACCCAATGCACGGCCAATCGCGCTTCTTCAGGCAGCCAAGGATACGGCATCGGTGAGTAACGCAAAAGCACCAAGGAAGCAACGCATCCCGCGGCTGCTGGCGAGGGTAACCCTTGGAACGTTTTATGACTTTTCACGTCCAGGCTGGTCTGTACGTTGAAGCGGGCCAGACGTAGCACAGCGCATACCATATAGAGCAGTGCGATGAGCAGAAAAATCTCGCCTGCTAAACGACTGGTGAATCGGTCGCCGAGTTGCAAGAGCAGGAAACCTGGAGCGGCGCCAAAACTGATGGCGTCGCAGAGGCTGTCGAGTTCAGCACCAAATTGACTGGCCGTACGCGAACGTCGCGCTAAGTAGCCATCGAAGACATCAAACACCATGGCCGCGAAAATCAACCAGGCGGCTGCGTAGATGGCCGATTCATTCGGCCAATCACTTGCCAGTCCGGAACCGGTGGCCAACATGATGGCTGTGAAACCACAGGCGGCATTTCCCAGCGTGCACAACGTGGGTAGAATCGCAATCCGCCTCACTGACGTTCCTCCGCAAGCTTTCCGATGATCTCGGCTTCATTATAACCAAGTGCCTTAACGCAATGCTAACGAAATTATCACGCTCGCATCGCGGCTTAGTTCACTTGTGCCATAGATTATTTGCACCGCACAGGACCTAACCGCTGAGTACGACGTCGGCTGGTGTTTCATTGCGGGATTGCATTATGACGCACGCAACTCGGTTAATTAGCGGCACCCTGGCGTGCCTCTGCGCAAACCGTTTCATGCTCCCGAAATGCTTTACGGCTAACGGAACCACTTGGTTACCATTGGTCGGTGGACGGCCTGCTGTATGCGTGGGTCTTCGTCCACGCTGAACCACAGTACGCTCGGCGGCGCGAGTATAGCGGCAAACATTATGTGTAGGCCGATGTGGGGGCAGTGCTGATTCCGGGTCTAGCGAGCCTATCCTCTCACGTGACTTTCGAGGGGAGCACGCCGCACCACTTGTAACCCTAAGGCAAACCGCACGCGGCAACACATTTGCTTTTAGTGCCCAACTTTGCCCTTGAATCGCGACCAATAGGCAGGGTCGTGGATTTTAACAATTGCTGAAAATGACTCACCCGCTACGGCAAACGCGCGGATATAACCTATAGCGTGCGGGTCAAACACCTAAGGCAAAGTTATGATGTCAATTATTCGCGACATAGCCATGTGCCTCTGCCGCACTTGCGACCTTACATAAAACATGATCCGTGATACTATTTGCCCAGGTCGGCCAAAATTTGCGACTTTTGCGACATGCTCTGTAAGATAACCAAGTCAGTAATCGCTCTCCCCCAATAAGCAGGAGGTATAACTTCTATCTCAGAAAACCTGTTTCATGCGATAGCATACTTGTAGCATCCTCATCTATAGCCGCAATTGTTACGTCACAGCCGTCCGATACCTGGCGTTGCCTATGACACCTGCTGGGTGCAAACTCTCGGTCATCGCTATCTAGTAATGTTTTAGCTGGTAAATCTCGATCGTCGCTGATCAGAGTGCTTCACTTATGCCTAAGGTCAGGTATGACACAGTTGACGACTGTGGACAGATGAGTCGTCGCCCTACTAAGACCACCTTGGGCAGACAAAAACGTGGACATCTACGTTTCCGACATCGTCAAACTCAATAGCACCGAGGCAGGATTGACTTGAGATTACCCTAAACCCGAGCATCACGAAATTTCCCATCTGGTAAGGATCAATTATGTCTCTGGGGGGCTGTCCCACCGGAGGACGAATTGGGATATGGTAACATCTGCCAATTGCTCAAGGTCAACAATCCCGAAACAGGATCGCTTGTAAGTCACGTGGGGCCATGATAGGTAGATTTTCAATCTCTCAAGTCTCCATGATATTTCTGAGGGTGCCGCCCCATGAAATGGGTTCTTGCGAATTAGCAGGGCCTACAGCCCAGATGTGCGAATATCCGCCAGCGGCAATCATCATCCCGCGGGCACTTCTGAGAGTTGGTCTCCGAATTAGCTATCGCGCAATTGGCCGCCCTACGAGTTGAAATGGACTGCGCTCCGCTTGGCTGACGCTATAGCGCTAGTCTTAGTCGGAAGGGGGGCTTTGGGTGTGAGCCGGCGGATTGCAGGCTGTGCCACTGATAATAGCGTGCCGCCTAGCCCAGGTACTAACTCCCCATGATCTTCCTGACAAAACCCGACCTCTCATATACCTTTTGATTCGACGGACGATGCAACATTCCATAGTCCCCAAAAGTTGTCCGCAGCCGATCCTTACACAGTGCTACAACGCCCCGCACCACTACACACAACATCAAAAGCACATCCGCCCCGTATAGCCTCGAGCCTCGAAGGGCATCTGCCCTTTCAGCCACTTCGCTCAACGGGAGGTCTCACCTGCCAGCAAGGTAAAGCCGGCCGGAAAACAGGCTCCATCCGCCCCCGTTACGCCGTTGGTAAGAAAATACTTCACTTTGCTGGTTGTGTCACTCCTAGCCGTCCCGACGCGGTGCGGTCGGCCTGCGATATTTAAGACTCCGCGTTTGTTGTGCGAAGCGATGCCGCCTCTACCGCCATGTCGGACCGACTCATAACCACTGCTCACAAGGACGGGTCTATGTGCCTCTCGACCGCTGCACCACGATTACCGAGAAACCTCCAACACAAAGCGTTGGCTCGCCTTTTGCGACTCCCAACACCGGCAGTCGCGAGCCACATTAGCTCCCCTGCTTTGGCCTGATTTCTCTTTCCGCGAATAAGTGGCCCCTCGTGGCCGAAGTTGATCCCCGTTTCTGTCCATTAGCGGCTCACTGCACCAAAGTGCACAGACCACTGGTTGGCCCTCCGGCAGAAGGCGATTTCATGGCCCAGGCAGGCAAATTGTCCGCACTAACTGGTCAATCTCGTCGAGTTCCGCCTGCAATGCGCGGCGAATGAGCTGACGTAATTTGCCAATCGGCTGGCCTAAGGTTTTTTCGTCCATCGTACGTACCATGTCGAGCACACGCTTGTGGCAGCTTCGACCCAAGTTGGCCAGACGCCTATGGTGTTCGTTAGTGCGATCAAAGGTGAGAATCTGCACCACTTCAAACGGCCTGCGATGGATGTCTCGTTCACCGCCGCCCCGGGTGGCGCCAAAGACGCCTTTCGTTTGATAAGGCTTGATTTCCTTGTCAATGGACGGCGCATTGAGTACAGCGCTCAAGTAATAGGCCTCTGCCGCGTTACGGAGATCGAGCCAATATGTCTTCGTGTCGCCGACAAATCCGCGAACTGGCAAGCCGTGCACCAGCTGCTTACTCACTTTAGTCGTGTCTATCACACAGGCACACAGATGAGTGCCGCTCGTGTTATACAGCAGCTTGTAAACGCCCGTAGGCTTCTGGGCAGTGAGTTTTCCTTGCCAATCGAGATAATCGAGTAGTTCTTCCTGAGATTTACGGTGTTTGTTCCAAATGTCCTCGGCCTGGCGGAGCCAATGAGCCAAGCCCGTCTTGCTGAGGCGGACAGCTTCGGTGTCGGTGAGCAGTTTTCCTCGGGTCCACGGTAAGACCACCAGGGAAAGCTGCCGCCAACCAAACGGCAGCATGTCGTCGGACAACAACGTGGCAAAGAGGAAGTCGGCTTCGACCCGGCCGCGTAAACGAATTCCTTTCCAGGGAGGTTTTGCTTGAGGCTCGATAGCGGGGTCGGTTTCCAACTGTGGCCGCGCGACGTCGGTAACCAGCGCTTCCATAGGGCGAACAAACCATAGACAGCGCGGCACAATCGTGGCCCCTTGGCGAAGCCGCTCGAAGTAGGGGCTTTTGCCCAGAGGCGACGGCGCGCTATACGTGGACTGGCGTAGCGCCAGGGCTCGCTGCGCTTCCGGCCAACTCAAATTGCGGCGGGGCAATTGACCGGCCAGCTGGAGCAGGGGAACCGCTTGGCTCACTGACTGAGTGGCAGCGCTATCCCGCTTGACCCAAATCAACACACAGGCCGGCACATGGAAGAGCGGAATCACTTGTTCGCAGTCCACCAGGAGCCGCGCCTGCGACACGTAATATCTGCGGAAATGGGCATGTTGTTTAGCGCCGGTCAGGATGCTGCGCGGCATAACGAAGGCGAGAGTGCCTTGCTCGGCCAAATAACGATCAGCGCAGAAGGCAAAAAAGAGCGTCGCCAGTTCGGTCTGGGTGAACAGGTGAGCATCTCGTTTATTCAGGAGATGATAACGCTCCAGCACCAGGCGGCGCACGCGTTCCTGATAATCCCTGCGGCGTATGTAGCGATAGGAAAGCCAGGGCGGATTGCCGACGACAAAATGGAACTTTTTCCACGCCAATAGGGCGGGTCGCCAGGCATTTTTCAGGATGAATTGCCAGACAGTGTCCGTGGCTGGCGCTTGCATCAACCAGCGCATCAGCCGCAAGTTGTTCAGCCAGAGCTGCGGCTGTGGTACCTGACGTTGGTCCAACCAACGGCGGAAACCAGCGTGAGCGTCGGTTTCGACATAGGCTGGGTCGGCCAATTCGAAGAGCTTGTCCACGCATTGATTGAATAAACTCGGCTGATGGGCCATATCGGCTGGGACGTCGAAACTGTGGGGGAGGTGGCGCGGTTTCTTCTTGCCGGTGCGTTGGGCCAAGTCGTCTACCCGAACCGGGATACTCAGCACCTGCCCGTTCAAGGAATCGTTTGGCAGGGCCAGGGTGTCGGCCATATAGATGGGCACGTGGAACGACTGCCGATACTCCTGCAAATCCCTGCCCAGCGCCAGAACGAAATTGGTTCGGGCAATGGTGACGGCCAAGGGATGAACATCCAGGCCCGCCAAGTGCTGTGCGCAATGACTCACCAGTTGGGCGCCCGACATGCCGCTCTCGCGTAGCAATCGAATGGCCGTGACTAAGAACGTACCCGAGCCGCACGCCGGATCGATGAGCGACGCGGAAGAGTTCTGTCCCGGAAAACCCGCCTGCCGCAGCGTCAACTCGGCCAACCAGTCGGGAGTGTAAAACTCGCCCAAGTCGTGCCGCGTTTCCGGGTCAACTAACTCTTGGTAGAGTTCTTTGAGTAAGTCTTCCTGGATGTCCGTGAGGCTGTAGGCCGCGGTCAAACGACACGCCAATCCATGCAGCAGCGAGCGCACCGTGTCCTTTTCCAGCGCCGCCCAGGAGAAGAAGTCCTCCCCGACGAAATTGTCCAGACCTAATTGCACGAAGGTTTGCCCGGAAATAAGACCGTCTATTTCACCGCTGTGCGGTGCGCGGCGGTTCAGAACGACAAACGCCAGCACCCGCGCGAATAGAGCCAGATAAGTATGACGAAGGAACAACTCCTCGTGCCCGACGTCGCTGCCGTAAACAATACTCAACAAGCTCTGCCACTCCGCAAACTTGGTTTGGGCCGCGGGGTGGCTACCATGCCGTTGCCAAGCCTGCCGAAGCAGATAGAGGCTACGCCAGAAAGTGGGGCTATGCTGGCCGAACCGCAGCGCCACATCATCCGTCGTGGGCCGTAGTTGTTTTTCATGGAACAGGTAACAATCGAGCCAGAGCCGACATTCCGCCGCCTGCTCCACGCGCAGTTGCAAGGCATTCACAGGTTCGAGCCGGCCCTCGCGTAGGGCATATACTTCCAGCGTTTCCCCATCACTTAACACGCCGAAATAACGCTCGGGATGCTCCTGGTTCAACAAATACCGCAACAACTGTTGTTGGCCTTCCCTGCGTTTAGCGTCATCGAGGCGGCGCTCAAACTCGAAGATCAGGTCGCCGTAGAGCACATCGGCAAAACCACCCCGCACGCGCAGTCCTGGGATGTGCTTTTCCAGTTGCAGCGGCTCGGCCACTGCCAGGCGGGGAAAGCTCTCCCGCAAAAACTGCAAAAACCCATCGCGGATACTGTCTTCCGAGGCGCCACGACTGCGCATCAGACGGAGTTGGTCAAGATAATTCCGTAAACAATCGCTGAAGTCGCTCATGCAGCTCACCAACATCCAGGGGCTTACTCACCAGGATGCGCCTGTCGCAAAATTTTAGTGCTGGCGCACCTCTGGTGCATGTGCCTAAGCTAAAGTTGAAAGGCTGGCGACAGGAGTTATAATACGCTTCGCTGCAGCCGGGGTCGTAAAACTCGAAACTGGAAAACTGAGATGCAGGAGACAGGCGTATGCCCGAGGAAAAAGAAACGCGTTTAGTCATCGAATGGAAGCGGTTGTTTCCATGGTGGCATATTTTCCGCGCACCCAGCATGGCAATGGACAAATGGAAGTTGACGCTGGCGATAGCGGGTATCGTAGCTACTTGGCTCGGTTGGGCTTTGCTGGCGTTGTTGTTCGACCCAGGCAAGCCAGCGGAAACGGTAGCGGAGAGGAAACCTCAAGTCCCAGCCGCAGACAAAGCCTCTCCAGGTAGCGAACAAACCGAGGAAAAGCCAGCCGGCACCGTAGGAAAAACTCAAATGGACGAAACTGCTCCCCCGGCGCCCTCGCTTGGGTCAAAGCCTGAAATCGCAGCGTTAGCTGCTCAAGAGTTGGCCCAACGACAACGACAGCTCTACTTGCATACGATTACGCAAGAATGGCTGACTTGGCCTGCTCATGTGCCGCGAGGGGATCCGACTTTACCGCCGCACCGCGCCATTGCCGAACTTTCGCCGCGCCTTGCCGATATAAGCTATTGGCTCAGTCAACTCCCTGCGGTTTTAGAACCATTAGCTCGATTAATTCGCCCCTTGACTTACTTTCTCCACCCATGGGCCTCCTGGAAAAGTCACCTCTTTGCCGGGCTGGGCGTATTGTGGACGCTGCTGGTGTGGGGTTGCGTTGGCGGAGCGATTACGCGGATCGCCGCCGTGGAATTTGCTCGCAATGACCGTATCGATGTCTGGGAATCCCTGCGCTTCACGTTTGCCCGTTTCGGCTCCTTGTTCGGCGCACCGATTTTTCCGATTGTCGTGGTCGGCGTGGTGACCGTGGTCGTAGTGGTGGTGGGAACTGTGCTAATGATGATACCCTGGGTCGGCGACCTGGTCGGTGCCTTGACCTTCCCATTGGCGTTGCTAGCAGGCCTGTTTATGGCCATGGCCTTACTGGTGTATGCGGGTTGGCCCCTGATGTACCCGGCCATTAGTGCCGAAGGCGGCGACGCCTTTGACGCAATCAGCCGGTCGGCCTCCTATATGTACCAGCGGCCGTGGCACTATATCTTTTATTGGTCGGTGGCGTTGGTCTATGGGGTGATAGTGCTATTCTTTGTGGTGACGTTTACTTCTTTCTTCGTGTACTTAACGGGTTGGGCCCTTGACCTGGTTTGGCGACCTGTATGGCGTAGCAGTGATCCCGATCCCTTGCGGGCCTTGTTCATCTATGCCCCGCAGTCCTATGGTTGGCGGCAGATGTTGACAGGGGAAGTCGCCGCAGTAAGCGAAGTGGCCAATAAAATGGCACTTGTTCCTTGGGTAGCCGCTCTTATTTTAGGCGCTTGGCTCCACTTGGTTTTTCTTGGGATGCTGGGATTTGCTTATAGCCTGTTCTGGTCGGCCAGCACCATCATTTACTTCTTACTCCGCAAAGATGTGGATGAAACTGATCTCGACGAAGTCTATTTCGAAGAAGAACAGGAAGATCTTTTCCCGCGTCCCATAACGGCTCCCGAGATTTCTTCTCGTTCGACGTCTCAGCCCGAATTTCGCGTAGCTACCCCTTCGACTGGATCGGCTCAGGAGTCTGCTGGGGAATCTTCATCTCTGAGTTGAGGATTTCTGCCCTTTCGTAATGTCTGACATAGCCGGCTCCTTGGCCTTTGCGGGCACGAGGGGTGGAGCTCGCGTGGCCTCTGCCTGTACAATTCGAGTTGGGGACGTACCCCGTTACAAACTATCCCCTGCGGAGTAAGAGGACCATGTCGAGCCTACCCACTTATCGTGCAATGGTTCTGGAGCGTCCTGGGGAGAGACTCAAGTTGCGGGAGTTACCCCTCCTGCCCCCGAATCCAGGGGAGGTACGGATCCGGGTCCTCGCCTGTGCAGTCTGTCGTACCGACTTACATGTGGTGGATGGAGAGTTGCCCAAGCCGAAACTGCCCATCATTCCAGGCCACGAAATCGTCGGCGTTGTGGACGCAATTGCCCCGCCAGCTTCGCCTCAATCGTCGGCCAGTACATACCCTACCTGGCTAGTCGGCCAACGTGTCGGCGTACCCTGGCTTGGATGGACCTGCGGCCATTGCGACTACTGCAAGCGCGGCCAAGAAAACTTGTGCGATCAAGCGCAATTCAACGGCTATACGCGCGACGGCGGCTATGCGGAGTATGTGTACGCCGATCCGCGTTACATCTTTGCGGTGGATGAAAGTTACGCGCCTGCGGAGGCAGCTCCACTGATGTGTGCGGGACTCATTGGCTATCGCAGCTACCGCGTGGCTGGGGACGCCCGACGGCTAGGCATTTACGGGTTCGGCGCCGCCGCTCATTTACTCGTACAACTGGCTCGATATGAAGAGCGCGAGGTGTTCGCCTTCACGCGGCCCGGAGATCACGCCGCTCAGAAATTCGCACGCCAACTCGGGGCCGCTTGGGCCGGCGATTCCGACCAACCGCCCCCAGTTCCTTTGGACGCCGCGATTATCTTCGCTCCCGTCGGCGCGCTCGTCCCGCTGGCGTTGCGGGCGGTGCGTAAAGGGGGCGTCGTCGTGTGCGGTGGCATTCACATGAGCGACATTCCGTCGTTTCCTTACCGCTGGCTCTGGGAGGAGCGCGTCCTTCGCTCCGTGGCCAACCTGACGCGACGTGACGGCGAGGAGTTCCTTCGCTTAGCACCCCAAGTGCCGATTCGCACGCAGACGCGCACCTACCCTCTCGAAGCCGCCAATGACGCCCTCGACGACCTGCGCTATGGCCGACTTCGCGGCGCCGCTGTCCTGATACCGTAATTCTGTTTCCCGATTTCTGTGCACCGTCATCTCACGGTCCTTTGGCCTCAACCTGAATCGAAGTCGCTGTCGCTGCTCAGAACCACTCTTTCTTACGCAGGCAGTAATCCTCGTAAAATTGCTTGTCCGTTTTCGTCAGATAGATGATGCCCTCAACGATGCCAATGACCATCATAACCATGGCCGCCATGCCGCAAGTTACCACACCCCCCGCCAAACTGAGCACCAACATGATCACGCCCGCTTGATGGAGGCCCAAGAAGAACTTGTGAATGCCCAGTCCGCCCAAAAGTATGCCCAGCAGGCCCGCTGCGATCTTCTTACTGACGAAATCCTCAAACTCGCGTGGCCTAGGTTCCGCCGGAGATTGGACTGGTTCGGCGTATTGAGGCGGTTGGGGAACGGCGCTAGGGACTGGCGCAGCTACGGGAGCCGCTGCCACTTCCACCACGGGCATTGCCACACGAGAAGGAACTACCTCCACCGCGGGTACCACAGCAGGAATCGGCTGCGATGGGCTAGCGCCAGGAAACAACCACGGAAGTAAGCCGGCGTGACCCACCACTTGCCGATTCTGATCCAGAATGGTATCCAGTGGATAAAGCCGACCTTCACGAACCAGGCTGCGGAGTTGGTCCAGGTTATAAGGCCCGTAGCACGTATTCCCGCGCTGAATATACCAGAAAGTGGCGACTCCAGAGGTCGGTGCTGGGGCTAGTTGCTGAGGCAAAACTGTCGGCCTACCCGCCTCTGTGGCTGAATACACGTTGACTGGCCCTAATCCTGTGCTGGGAATCTTGGCTAAGCTGGGAGAAGCCACTCCCTGGCTGCCCAGGTCTCGAGGCACGCCAACCACCGACCGGGATGCAGAGGTCAACGGTTTCTCTTGGGAAAGGCTGCGCACCCAAGCCCGTGCTCCCGCGCTAAAACGCTTGGCCGGATCGGCTTGTAACGCGGCACTGACGCAAGCGCTCTCGCGTTGCGTCAGACCGGTCAAATCCCACTGCTCTTTGCTTTGCCGTTCCAGGATCGCCAATGGATTGACACTTCGGTCAGTGCCCAAGCCAAAGGGATGTCGTCCCGTGGCTAGGTAAGCGAACATGGCCGCTAGGGCATAAACATCGCAAGTTGGACTATGCTTGCCCTGCAGCGTCTCGGGGGGAGCATAGCCGCAACTGCCAAAACCTGCGCCACTCAAATGTGTCTGCGATATCGTAGCGAACCGCGATAAGCCGAAGTCGGCCAGCTTCACTTCGCCCTGGAACAGCAAACAATTTTCTGGCTTGACATCCCGATGATAGAGGCCGCGGCCGTTGAGAAAATCAATGGCTTCCGCCAAACCCCACACGTGTCGCAGTAACACATTGCGCGGGATGCCCGCATGTCCATGTTGCCGATACCATTGCAATAGGCGGTTCAGATCGCGTATCGGTTCGTCGGCCAACTCCCAGACGGTAACCATGTAACCCAGGACGATGTCGTAATCCACCAGACTGACCAATCGTGGATGGGAAAGCAGTTGCAGGTCAGCCAACTGTTTGAGGATATCATGCTCCTGCTGGGCGGCGTTTTTGCCGTGGATGGGATCGAGACTCATCCGCACGGCGCGATACAAATTGCCGACTCGCGCCCGATACACCTCCCCAAATCCTCCCCGCCCTAAACACTCTTCCAGATGCCAACCCTTGCTCCGTCGCAATTCCTCCGCAACCGCTGCGACACCTTTCCTGCCTGGCGCTAGTTGGCTCATAGCTTTCAACCCGCTGCAAGGAACCGATTTGGTCGAAGCACGCCGCTCCATTTCGATTACTTTCATTATCTTCTACCGGCGAACTCCTGTCAAACGAGCGGCTTTTTCGGCCTATCCTGAATTCGGCCACGCATCGTCGTTTATAGAGCAAACGCGCCGTTGCATTCGAGCGCATAATTCTTGAGGTTCCCGATGCCTGCTGAATCACGAAATCGCTACAATACTGGCAATCGGCAGAACCGCCTCGGCGTGTCGGCATAATAAGCGCAATCTGCCGACTCCGCATCTGGTCTGGAGGTTTACCTTCCTAACCTACAACGACTTGGGGGGAACTCGGTTATGTCCTCGATCAATCCGTGTCCTCATTGTGGTCAGCAAGTTTCCATTCCCCAACAATATTGGGGGACTATGGTGCGATGTCCCGTGTGCGGAGGTACCTTTCAGGCGGGTGTTGTTGCTTGGACCGTTCGTCCTGCTCCGCCGGTTGAACCACATCGGGGCGGACTGATCCTGACCTTGGCTATCCTGGGACTGTTGATTTGTGGGCCCCTGGCATTAGCAGCTTGGTTCATGGCCGTGAGTGATTTGCAGAAAATCCGCCACGGAACCATGGATAGGAGTGGCTACGGCTTGACCCAAGCAGGCCTAGTGGTTGGTATCATCGGTACCATCCTCTGGGTATTTTGGCTCTTTATTCTCATCGCCGATAACACTTGACAGAAGCATTGACTCATGCCTGCCATCAGCCAATGTCCCCACTGTCATCGGCAAGTGCAAATCCCCGAAACTGTTTTCGGTCGCTTGGTGCGTTGCCCGATGTGTGGCCAGTCGTTCAGAGCCGCCGGCGCGTCCGCTCCCCTAGAATTGGCGGAAGCACCCTGGGAGCAGAGAGAGGATCTCCTCCCACACCGTGGCGGACTGATTCTGACTTTAGGCATTTTGAGCATAGTAGTCTGCGGATTGCTTGGCCCGTTTGCCTGGATTATGGGTTCCAAGACTTGGCGAAGATGCACCGAGGCAGGATGGACAAATCAGGTTACCAAGTCACATTGGCTGGCTATATTCTCGGAGTCATCTCCACGATTCTCACGGGGCTATCTATTCTTCTGGTGTGCTTGGTTGTATTGATTGCCGCAGCGGGCCGCTAATCGTCATCGCCGCGGTCCGAACCATCCCGTCCTGCCGTACCCTGGAGATTTCTCATGCGAAAGCAGGCCGACACAAACTGCCAACTTACCTGCAGGGGGCTTGAGAGGTGCGAGCCTTCTTTACATAGTTAGTCACAAATTATTAGTCGCTAACCAATGAGCAAGCAACCGGCGTAAAGCGTGAGCTGAAGCACAGTGATTGGTTCATCATAATTTAGTCCTCCAAAATATAAGGTGTGACTTGTCAGAGAAGATCCTAGTATTCAGCTGGCGTCGATAGGGTTTCGAGGTGCACCTATCTAATCACATATGATATGTGATAATTCTCGTCCCGCTGGCGAGCTAATGGCACGCAAATTGTCCGATGGCGCAGGGTCAGGCCTGGGTTAATTAAAACACCCCTGGGTTGACAGCCGTTTGACCCAGACGATTAGTTGTTACTTGATTAGTCCTTTGAGTTTATTAGACTGAGTTACAGCAGCAGGCTCGCTGCGAGGTGCCGCAACTGGGGGTTAGGTAATGTGGATTCACATTACGTGTGAGTGCGGACGTCAACTGGTTTTTCCAGACTCGTTAGCAGGAAAATGGGTGACCTGTCCGCAATGCCAACGAGTCTTTCAAATGCCCGGCGTGACCGCGCCGAACAACCCGAGAGGCAGCGGCTCGCCAGCGTAGACGCCCAGCAGTGGTGGAGCGAGCATCAGTCCCGCACTTATGGGGCCATGGGCACCCAGCCAACATGTTGGATTTTCTACACCACCGCAGGCTGTGGGTTTGCCCACCGGGAGTCCTCATACTGGTAACGAGGCTCCATTGGCACCGCCTCAAAGTGCCGTTCCGCCACCGGTTGACACGCAACCATCCGCGCCCTCGGCACAAAATGCCCCAACGCGCAAGAACTTGCGTTGTCCACAGTGCGGTAGCGCTAATGTTCGGCGGCTGAGGATAGTCTATGAGTCGGGAACGGTAAGAACGTCCGGTTTCGTTTCAGGCGGGTACATCGGCGATGGCGGTTTTTATGGAACCTATACAGGTAGTGTTTCAGGTAAACAACAAAGCCTTCTGGCTAAGAAATGTGCACCTCCTCGAAAGAGGCAGGGCGGTGGCATTTTTCTGACGTTAGTTATTCTGGCTATCATGCTCGGTGCCTGCATTTTACTAAATGTCGAGAAATCTCCTGGAGATGAAGTACCAGTTCCGTGTCTGGTGTTCCTAGCTGGGCTGATGGCAGCGGTTGGAGTGGTTTGGTCTGTAAAGGATTACCTATGGAACCGAAATGAGTTCCCCCGGCTGCGCGATTCCTGGGAAAGGAGTTTCCTCTGTTTTCGATGCGGAGCAATTTTCCGAGCGCGTTAGGCAAGAAAACCTGCGGCTCCATCTGCCTGATGACGGCTTTCTCAAATAGCATTGGAGGGCGCCTTTGAACTTCAAAGCCCTGAGTCGGCGTCGCCGTAACAATGCCTGGTAGATGAGCCGATAAGGTTCTGAGTATCTCATGTCTCGACGCGCTCCGTTTGATTTGGCTATAGTCTAACGATAGTGCTACCTGAGTGCCGGTCGGTACATGCGCCACGCTCCATAGGAGGAAGTGCTGGTCAACCATGAAAGGCATCATACTGGCGGGAGGAAAAGGGACGCGATTATATCCGATGACGCGGGTGGTGAGCAAACAGCTCCTGCCTGTGTATGACAAACCGCTGGTTTATTATCCGCTGTCGCTCCTCATGCTCGCGGGTTTGCGCGACATACTGGTGATCAGCACGCCCGAAGACTTGCCCCAGTTTCGTCGGCTTTTGGGCAGCGGCGAACAATGGGGCGTGCGTTTCGCTTATGCCGAGCAGGATCAGCCGCGGGGTCTGGCTCATGCATTTCTGGTAGCAGCACAATATCTGGCGGGCGAACCCGCCTGCCTAATCCTGGGCGATAATTTGTTCTACGGGCACGGTTTGCCCGATTTGCTGCGGCAGGCCGCGCAGTTGCGCCAAGGGGCACTGATCTTCGCGTATCAGGTGAAGGAACCTCAACGTTATGGTGTCGTGGAACTGGATGCACAGGGCAGACCCGTCAGTATCGAGGAAAAGCCAGCGCGGCCCAAGTCGCGTTATGCCGTGCCTGGGCTGTACTTTTACGATGGCCGCGTGGTTGAATTTGCTGCGACGCTGCAACCCTCGCTGCGGGGAGAACTGGAGATTACCGACCTGAATCGTCTTTATTTGGAGCGTGGCGAACTGCAGGTGCGAATCCTGGGGCGTGGCATCGCTTGGCTCGACGCCGGTACGCCTGAATCATTGCTCCAGGCGGCCGAGTTTGTTCACGCGGTTCAGGAACGCCAGGGAGTCATGGTGGCCTGTCCCGAGGAAATTGCCTACCGTATGGGTTATATTAGCCGCGAGCAACTGCGCGATCTGGCCCGGCACCTGGGCGATAATAATTACCGCGATTACTTGCTCCGCCTCGCCGAGGGCGGCTGACAGGCAATCCGAAAGTCGTGGCAATGAGTAACATCGTCCGTAGTCCTCCGGCGCGGCAGGGTATGATTCTGAGGTATGCGGAGGAGGCTAGTCCCAGATAGGCTGAGGAACGAATGGCGCGAACCCTTGCTTTGTACAGTGGGAATTGGAGCGAGGTCAGCCTGCAGGATTTGGCTCAGCGAGCTAGTGAATGGGGCTATCAGGCCTTGGAACTCGAATGTGTGGACGAGCATTTCGTGCCCCGTCGCGCTGTAGAAGAGGAGGGATATGTTCAGGAACTGCTCCAGACGCTAGAAACATGTGAGTTACGAGTGGCGGCCCTGAGTTGCGAGACGGCCGGCGCCTTGTTGACAGAGGGACCTACTGCCTCATGGTACCATCGGGCTCCGCCGCGGCTCTGGGGCGATGGCAGTGCTGATGGTGTGCGGCAGCGTGCCGCGACAGAACTACTCCATGCAGCGCAAGCGGCGGTGCGGTTGGGTGTGAGCGTGCTCGTAACCGCCAGCGGCTGCCCGATACCTGTGAGTGGCTTTTTTTCCCGCCGCGATTGTTTGCCCTTATATCGCAGCGCCACTAAAACCTGGGCCGAACTGTGGTCGCCAGTGCTCGACGAATTTGCGTCCCATGGCGTGCGTTTAGCTTTGTTAGTACAACCAGGACAAATGATCTGGGAGTCCTTCTCCGCGGATTTGTTTTTGGAAACGCTGGGCTGGCGTACGGAAGTCGGCTTAGCGGTGGATGTCGGAGCACTGTATTGGCATGGAGCTGATCCGGCACAATTTGTGCGGCGGTTCGCTGACCGAATTTTCCATGTGCGGATCACCGATGTCGCGGTGCAACTGACGGGGAATAATAGCGTACTCTCCCCCTTGCCCGAGGGCGATCCGCGGCGCGGTTGGCAATGGCGTTCTCCAGGCCGCGGACAGGTGGACTTTGAAGCGCTCCTCCGCGCCTTACACGACATTGGCTACGATGGCCCGCTCTCAGTGGCCTGGTGCGACGAAATTATGGAGCGCGAATTCGGCGCTGCCGACGCCAGCCAATTTCTTCGCCGCCTCGACTTTCCCGCGCGCCCGCGACTGGGAGAAAGTTACTAGCGAAGTAAAAGAGGCACCGCATAAACTAATTCCAGCCTCAAAGCAGACTCTCAGGAGAGGCCGGTATGGACTGGGAACTGAACGAGCGTCTGAAACGCGAATGGACAGATAAATTTGTCGTCGTGGATGAATCGCGACCGGAATTGCGTCGCTTCCAGGGCATTGTGGGTCGCGTAGTGACGGTGAATATGAACAACCGCTGTATTGTGGACTTTCAGGACGGCGCCTGGTACGATATTCACCCCGATTATTTGCGCGTGTGTGAGAACCAGGAGGAGGCGCGCAAGAAGTACGACCCGAAGAAAAATAGCGCTCAACCGATTCCACCGCGTCAGAGTTAGTTACGCCGACGGAACACCTTATGTTATTTCTCGCGCCGGCGTGAGCTGGCAACAGTAGCCAGATTGGATGATTCCGAGCTAGCGTCAGGCTCACGCAGGCGGTAACCGATGCCGCGTACGGTTTCGATGAATTCGCCGGCAGGGCCCAATTTACGTCGCAAGGATTTAATATGTACGTCGGCGGTGCGTTCCAATACCAAGTCGGCATCGGTGCCCGCCGCTTCAAGCAGCTCGTCGCGACGAAAAACGCGGCCTGGTTGACGCAAAAATGCTTCGAGAAAGCGGAACTCGGTCAGTGTCAGGTGGACGGGTTGATCATTCACCGTCACGCGATGCGTGCGCCGGTCGAGTCGAATCCCATGAGCTGCGAGTACCTGCGTAGCGTCTTCGCCGCCAGCGCGGCGTAATAAGGCACGGATCCGTTGGATCAGCACTTTGACACTGAAGGGTTTGGTAACATAGTCGTCGGCACCCACGGCTAAGCCAATGAGTTGATCGGATTCTTCGGAGCGCGCCGTGAGCATCACGATAGGAATGCGGGCGGTCGAAGGGTCGGCCCGTAGGAGGCGACAAACCTCGAGTCCGTCGAGGTTCGGGAGCATCAGATCCAGCACGATCAGGTCGGGCGGGTTGATTTGTACCAAGCGTAAGGCTTCCCGTCCATCGCCGCAACTTTGCACCTCAAAGCCTTCGCGCTCGAGATTGTAGCGTAGCACTTCCACTAGGGTTTGCTCATCTTCGACAAGTAGGATGCGTGTCGCCATAGTTGTCTCTCTCACTGAGAAGACCCAGGGCTGATTAAGGCTTCAGGTTTATGTCGGATAATCTGCCCCTCGACCATATAGACGACATCCTCGGCAATGTTAGTCGCGTGATCGGCAATACGTTCCAGATGGCGGGAGGTGGAAAAGAGGTTCAGCCCTGGCTCGATATTTTCGGGTGCCTGTTTCATCACGTTTATCAGATAGTCGATAATTTGACGGTTCACACGGTCAACGGTTTCGTCCATGAGACAGATTTCCCGCGCAAGTTTCGCATCACTGCGGCGAAAGGCGTCGAGGCTCAGGTGCATCATTTCCTTAGCCAAGTCAGTCATTTCCCGAAGTTGCGGTGGAATGGAGAGGATGACGCTGCCTTGTAGGAAAGCGACGGCGCGTTCAGCAATGTTGATCGCTAGGTCGCCGACACGCTCCAAATCTGTGTTGATCTTCAGAATCACTGCGACGCGCCTCAAATCGATCGCCACGGGCTGATGTAACGCCAGTATCTTCAGACATTCGTTCTCGACTTCCACTTCCTCAAAATCAATTTGAGTGTCCACTTCGGGGTTGAGTAAGGCCAACGCTAATTCGATGCGGCGTTCGCACAGAGCTTGAATTGCTTGGTCCACCGTTTGGAGCACCTGACTGGCGAGTTTCCAAACGCGTTTTTCCAGATTCATCAAGTCGCGCCGAAAATGAATCATATTGACAGCCCTGATGCGGCTGGGCGCCATGGCAAAGCTGCCTGCGCTCATGGTAGTCCCTTAACCACAGGCTCAGCTGACCTGGCGGCTGGGACGCTCAGGCCAGACCACCCGAGAAGAATTTTTATACACGAAACTCGCGAGAAAATCAGTCAGGTGCGATGTCGCGGCCCGAGATTATCCGAAGCGTCCTGTAATGTAATCCTCGGTCTGGCTTTCTCGGGGACGGGTAAACAGCTGTGCTGTTGGCCCCATTTCAATCAAGCGTCCCTGATAAAAGAAGGCGGTGACGTCAGAAACTCGAGCGGCCTGTTGCATGTTGTGGGTTACAATCACGATAGTGTATTTTGTTTTCAGTTCGAAGATGAGATCTTCGATTTTCGCGGTGGCACTGGGATCGAGAGCCGAGGCGGGTTCGTCCATGAGCAAGACCTCAGGCTCAGTGGCTAAGGCACGTGCAATACACAAGCGTTGCTGCTGTCCGCCCGACAAGGCCATCGCCGACTCATGCAATCTATCTTTGACTTCATCCCATAGAGCCGCTCGTTTCAGACAGTTCTCGACAATCTGTTCGAGTAACCGACGATTGCGAATCCCTGCAATCCGTGGGCCGTAGGCCACGTTTTCGAAGATGCTCTTTGGGAACGGGTTCGATTTTTGAAACACCATACCAACGCGGCGTCGCAACATAACTACATCCATGCTGCGGTCATAGATGTCCTGGCCATCGAGTAACACCTTGCCCGTGAAACGCGTGTTTTCGATCAACTCATTCATGCGATTGAGCAGGCGGAGAAACGTGGATTTGCCGCACCCTGAGGGGCCAATCAGGGCCGTAACCTGATTTTCTGGTATGTCCATGTTGATGTCGAAGAGGGCTTGCTGGCTACCGTACCAAAAATTAACCTGTCGGACACTGATTTTGGCCCGTACTGTAGCGTCGCTATTCGTAGAAGTCGCAGGTCGCTGGGCCAAGGCATTGGCTATCGATACCGGTACGGACATGGCCCAAATTTCCGTGTGCTTGATACCAGCCCTTTAAGGGCGATTTCTGTGAAGGCCTCGCCCCCTCGAGTTCTCAGTTCTACGTATTTCGCTGGATACTATAGGAAGCCAAAGCTAGCCCAGTATGAAGATTCGATGTAGATTTTGTGTAAACCGTTGCAACAAAATTCCTCTTGACAACCCGGCGAGAGTGGTAATGTTATCCGGCAAACTTTGTAAGGGCTTTCCCAGAACGGGGCCAAATCGGGGGACGACGATATGGGCCGCCATGTCCTCGTGGGACTATGTTGTGTACTAACGACCTCAGGCTCTCTTTGGGCGCAAGTTACGATCCCGGTCGGCAGCGCACCGAGGTTGAATGTTACCGGACAGGGGGCCACGGTGCCGACTATAGGCGCCGCGCCCCGCTTGGGCCAATTTTCGCCTACTGCACCGACAATTTTTGTACCCGTGGATGTAGCGAGTCAAAGCATTATTCCCGTTACCGCGGTGCAACGCAATGTATTCCGACCACGTCAACCAAGTTTCTTAGATCGGCTGAGCCGACTGTTACCATTCGCGACCAAGACTGGGGCGTCGTTCGTGGCCCCCGAAGCAGTTTTCCTGCACAACAGTCTGCCCAATGTGACCATCAAGTGATCGGACCGGCTCGGTTAGCCCTATTTAGATAAGCCCTGCTAAGCTACCATGAGTAGCCAATCGAGGTTCAGGGTAGAGCGCCAACCGGTGACGGACGGCCCAGAGGGGGCGTATTTGGTCCTACTGGAGGTCCGACGCGGTTGTCGCGTGGCCGAAGCTCCGTAGGGGTGTCGCGGCGCGGTAGGCCTGCATAAGTTGGCGGTTCCTGGTATCTTCGCTCGTCGGCAGGAGGTGCGCGATACTCTTGAGCTTTGCCCCAACTCAGTAGGTTCCACCCACCTCGGGAACTTGCGCAGCCGCTCAACGTTGTCAGTGTTAGGCTAAGCGTGCCGAGCCATCGTAGTAGCCGCTTCTCCGCGTCATTCTGTCGATTCGTCCGCCTGTGGGTCATCCGCGCCTCCAGCTGGCGTTCTTACGGTAAGCCGGTACCGGTCAACTTGTGCTCGCTGCCATTCCTCAGGCCTTAGCATTGAAAGTGACGGATTCCGACGAAACAGCTCTCATACCCCATTGCCCTGGTTAATCAATACGACCTCGCGGTTGCAACCTGGAACCGCTGAGGCTAATTTGGTCAGAGAAAACGTCTTTTGGCCAACACTAATTTGTCATCGCACGGAATGCAAAACAGCCGAGACGCCGACGAAACCACCATGGGCTAATTGGCGGGAGCGGGAAACTGACGACACAGTTCGCGCACTTGCTCCCGGACACGTTGCACGACGGTCTGATCGTCGGGATGGCGTAGCACTTCATCAATCCATCGAGCGATCAGACGCATTTCCGGTTCTTTCATGCCGCGAGTGGTAACGGCGGGCGTTCCAATGCGCAGCCCTGAGGGGTCGAGCGGAGGTCGTTTATCAAAGGGAATGAGATTCTTGTTCACGGTGATGCCCGCCTGTTCCAGCGCTTTTTCGGCGATCTTTCCCGTGAGTCCTCGAGGCGTGACGTCCACGAGGATGAGGTGATTGTCCGTGCCGCCTGAGACCAGTCGAAATCCCGCGCGGACCAGTTCCTCCGCTAGTACCTGCGCATTGACAATAATCTGGCGGGCGTACTCCCGAAATTCGGGTCGCAGGGCCTCGCCAAAGGCCACGGCTTTCGCGGCAATCACATGCATCAGCGGGCCGCCCTGAATGCCGGGAAAGACCGCCTGGTTAATTTTCTGCCCCCAGGCTTCCTTGCAAAGGATGAAACCGCTGCGTGGTCCGCGTAAGGTTTTGTGCGTGGTAGAGGTAACAAAATCCGCCACGGGCACCGGGTCAGGGTGCAACCGAGCGGCAACTAAGCCCGCTATGTGCGCCATATCTACCATAAGCCAAGCATCCACTTCGCGGGCAATTTCCGCAAAGCGGGCAAAATCGATCTGACGGGGATAAGCACTGGCTCCTGCCACAATGAGGCGCGGACGGTGTTCGCGAGCCAGCCGAGCCACTTGGTCAAAATCAATACGCTCCGTTTTCAGATCCACCGTATAGCTCACCACGCGGTAAAGTTTGCCCGAAAAGTTGAGCCGCATGCCGTGGGTAAGATGGCCGCCGTGAGCCAAGTCCATGGCCAGAATGGTATCGCCCGGTTGCAAGCAGGCAAAGTAGACAGCCATGTTCGCTTGGGCGCCCGAATGGGGCTGCACGTTAGCAAATTCGGCGCCGAAAAGTTGCTTGGCTCGCTCGATGGCCAGGCGTTCCACCTGGTCAACAAACTCGCAGCCCCCGTAATAACGTCGCCCCGGGTAACCTTCCGCGTATTTATTCGTCAAAACCGACCCTTGGGCGGCTAGCACTGCCGGGCTGGTATAGTTTTCCGAGGCGATCATTTCCAGGCCTTCTTGCTGTCGGCGTCGCTCGCCTTGAATCGCCTCCCAGACCGCTGGGTCGTGTTGTTGCAGAATGTCCATGGGTTGTCTCCCCCGAAAGCCATTGAGAAACTCACCTCAAGTGATTTTGCCTCGTCGCTTAGGAAGAGGGTAGGCTATCATACGAATCCTTCGGAATTGGCGTGCGACCTAAGAGCACGCGCGTGCCCCAGCGGAGTAAGAGAGGGAGTAAGCTCGCCGCGACTAAAGCGGCTATAACACGCGCTTGCACGAATTGGCCCTCAGCCAGGGCGCGGTCAAGTTCGGTGCCTGCCCAGACGTAAATAATTGTTGCGGGAAGCATGCCCACTTGGCTCACCCACCAATAGCGCCAAATGGACATTCGTGTCAGGCCGAAAGCCAAGTTGATTAGAAAAAAAGGCACGAGGGGATTGAGCCGTAGGCTCAGCAGATACCATGGCCCAGCACTATCCAGTTCCTTGTAAAGCGCGCCGAGGCGTTGACCATACCGTTGACGCACCCAGTCGCGGAGCAGTGTTCGGCTCAAAAGCATCGCTAGGGTAGCGCCCGCGGTCGAAGCGAAGCTCACCAGGACGACGCCCCAAACCCAACCGAACAGCGCACCGCCCGTGAACGTCAGCACCATCGCTCCCGGCAAGGCCAGCGCTGTAAATAACACATACGCCGTGAAGAATATCAGACTGCTAAGCCAAGGTTGCGTGCTTACGTAGGTCTGCAGAACCTGCCGACGCTCTTGCAGCCACCGTAACACCGTTGGCCCATCGACGAAAAGACCTCCCAACAACAACGACCCTATGCCAAGGACAAGGAAGCCCGCGCCTAATATCAGACGGCCACGACTATAGGTCACGGAGAGTCAGCTTCTCAGGGGATACGAGTGAAGCGAAGTAGGATCTTGCCTGATCGCCCTGGAGTTTCCGCGTGTGCTAAAGCGTCATGGTAGCGCTCGATAGGATATTGTGCAGCCACTTTCGTGGTCAGTACACCTTGACGCAAGCCTCGCACGATTTGGCGAAACAAACGCAACATGGTTAAAGGCCCTTGTCGTTTTACCCACTCCGCAAGCCAAAACCCCTCGACCCTACGGTTGTTGACCATCAGCTCCCGCGGGCTGAATAGCAGAGGTTGGTCCGACAGGGTACCGTAAACCACTAATCGGCCGTCAGGGCCAAGACACGAGATAATCTGCGAACCCAGCGGGCCGCCCACCGCATCCACGGCATAACGCACAGTTCCCTCAGGTATGTGTTGCCGTAAAAGTTGGGCCAAGTCGTATCCTTCCTGCCAAACGAGAATCTTGTCCGGCTTTAGTTCGGCCAATTCTTCCCGAGCTTCCGGCCGACGGACGACATTGATGGTACGAAAGCCCAGAGTGTGTCCCAAGCGGATGATCATCTTGCCCAAGCTTGAATTCGCTGCGGTTTGCAACAACCACTCCCCACGGGGCACCCTAAGCACTCGTGTTACTATCACCAGGGCCGTTGCAGGGTTAACAAAAAACGATGCTACTTGCTCCTCAGGGAGATCGTCGGGTACAGGTATGGCTTGGCGCGCGGGAATTACCACCTGTTCTTGCCAGTTACCTCCCTGACCGTTGAGCACAGCTACCCGTTTTCCCAGAACCCGCCACGCAAGGAAGCCACCGCCGCTCTCCTCAACCACACCCACCCCTTCGAACCCAGGCACAGCCGGAGGCCCGGCCGGCCGACCATATACGCCCCGAATCAACAGTAGATCAGATGGATTGATGGGACTGGCAATCATACGCACACGCACTTGGCCCGGACCTGGTCGTGGCACAGGTACTTCCCGCAACTTAAGCACGTCGCTGGGTTCTCCGAAGCGATCAAAAACCAGCGCCCGCATCGTATTCATGGCCATAAAGCGAAGCAGTAGAGTATCTCCGCGGCTTGCTCGACCTGACGTAACTCAATGTATTCGTCAGCCGTATGAGCTTGAGCAATGTCCCCAGGACCAAATACCACACACGGAATACCGACGGCCTGCAACGTGGCGGCGTCCGTGCCATAAGCCACCGTTCCTGTCTCCGCATGACCCAGCACCTGACGCACTGCTTCCTGGAGGCGCGACACCAGCGCCTCCTTGCCTTCCCCCGACAGAGGCGGCAATTTCATCCACGGCCGCTCTTGCCACCACGTCGTAGCGTCAAGACGATGCCGCAAATAATCCGCCAACTCTTCCGTCACCTGTTCCAAGTCTTCGCTCGGCAACACGCGGCGATCCACTTCTATCGTGCAGCAGTCGGGCACAATATTCGCGCTGATCCCGCCCTCGATGCGTCCCACGCTCAAGGTAGCAGGTCCTAACTCAGCGTCTCGCCGATAGTTATTCAGCCAGGTGGCATAACCTTCGATAGCCGAGACCAACCGTGCCATACGGTAAATCGCATTCACTCCCAACTCAGGTTGCGAACTATGGCAACTGCGTCCTGTCGTGTGGATGCGCCATCGAACAATCCCTTTGTGAGCCGTAATAATCCGTAAATTCGTAGGCTCGGCGACAATAGCCCCGTCAGCACCCAGCGGCCTGGAAGTTAGCGCGCGAATCCCGGTGAAAGTATATTCCTCATCCACGACACAAGCCAACATGATGGAACAACGCCGCTCCGCGGGTTGACGCAGTAGCCGATCACACGCAGCCAACATTGCCGCTAAGCCCCCCTTCACGTCGCAGGCGCCGCGACCGTAAAGCCGACCATTGGTGACCTGAGCGGCAAAAGGCGCTACGGTCATGCCCCGCGCTGGCACGGTATCCTGATGCGCTTCCCAAAGCCAAGTGGGCGAAGTCGGACAGCCAGGTAAATAAGCCACGATATTATCTCGTCGCGGTGCTACCTTCTGCCGCTCATAACGGACTCCCCAACTGCGAAATAAATCCTCTAAAAAGTCCGTGACCGCCGATTCGTCATATCCCGGCTCCGAGACCTCGCAGCCCATGGGGTTCTGACTGGGTCGGCGCACCAATTCCGCTAACCACTCGATCGCTAAACTCATCCCTCGGCCTCCGCTAAAGCATCGAGGCGCCAACTTCGCCTTAGCCAGTTGTGTCCTCGCGGCGCGAGCGTAGCTCTTCGAGCACTTGCTGAGCTCGTTCTAAATCGGCACGATGAACCCAGACCTCCGCAGGAATTGCCTTGAGCGAGCCGAAACTGGCATCGAGGAACTCCCCCACCACCTGGCACGAGATTCCCTGACTTTCCAGAGCGGTCTTGATCGCAAAGGCTTCTTGCGTGTCCTCAACCGCAATTAGTCGCACGACTTCTTTAGGATCGTTCTCACTCATAAAGGTAGCTCCTTAGCCTCCTCTCTCTGATTTTCCTGATAGAATACAAGGCTAATTCTATGCATGTCAGCGGGCAGTCAGAGCACAACCCCAATCAGGCAGACGCTTGTCGGTCACTAAAGGAGCCACGCTTCATGCTCCGAACGATGATTACAGCCGCTGCGCAACTCGAAACGGCTCATGCTCGCATGGTCGGTCGAGCGGGTGGCCTGCGACTTCCGTTTTAGAAAATAGCGAGCCATGTCGCCTAGAAGGCGAGGTACTATACCTGCTAATGCGAATGCCCTGCGATATTCAAATTCGACCGGAACGAGGAGAACGATTGCAGTCGCGGCACTATACGTGTTAATGCCGCGGCCACGAGATAGCCAAATTCGATCAACGAGGGGGGTGCATGATTCCTGACGAAGCATTATGCTTGGTAATCTGACGGCCTTGCGGTAGTCAAATTCGACTATAACCGGGTCCCCGATTAATAGCGTAGCACTGTCTCGGCCTTTGACACAGTGCTGCGTTAGTCAGATTCGATTGCAACGACTTGCGCGATTGGAAACGAAGCACCGTCCTGGCTATGGATATTACGCTCGAACTAGGCCACTGATGTTATAATGCGACTAAGCTCGTGATGTCTTCCGACAATTGAGCTTATCTAAGCCGCACGGAAATATTGATAAGCATGACTTAGCACGATGCTGATAGACCCCAGTCCCCTAAGCCGACGCAACAAATTTACTTTGCAGAAACCCGTGTCATCTGGGCCTGGATATTTGCTCTCTGAAGTTTAGTTTGAGGGACACGAACAAAGTCAGTGGCCTAACAGTGTCCGAGTCATCGTCCTCAGGCGGCACACGGCGTGAACATCTAAATTGAGCTTTATATTGCGCACATGAGGGCTAAGACGTGCACAATAGGATCATAGACGAACGGCGAACTTGACAAGAGTGACTTAGATTTGTTCGCCACTCGAGGCGCCAGTCGTAGCCCTCCTCAAGTGAAGTTTCTAATTTTCCACCCATTAGAGGAAAACCTTTCACTAGTTGCCGTGTTACTAAGTCCAGGCAATCTGGATGGGACGGTCACGCGCTCACACCAGGATGTAAGACAGGATTTGTAAGATGGTATATGTAGTAAATAAAAAGCTCGCGCCAATGTAATTGGCGGCCCGCAGCAGATTTATTCAGATTTCTGGAATAGGATACGTGGCAATAATCCGACGGCCGGTAAATGCAACGCAGATGCCAGTGGACTAATTCAGATTTTGGGGATGGAATATAGACGGAATATAAAGGCGGACAGGAATATGATCGAACTTGACTATTTCCTTAGACCTCGTGTAAAGGCACCAAATTTAATATGCTGTCCATAGTGTTATGATGTGTTACTGTTTTGATTGTGTTCCGTCTAAGGTTACAAATATAGCAGAGGCAAACCACTCTGCCATAAGCCCTAAGAATCGTGATTTTTCCTTCTCGTCAAACCCGCCAGGTCCGAAAATTTGCCCGCGCTTCCGCCATGCTAGGTGACGAAAATACACAAGTCATTTATGAATCACGACTCACATGAAAATCTTACCGCGTTACTCAAGATGTCTCAACCGTATCAAAAAGGGCGTGGCAAAAGATGCGTTGCCATGCGCGTTTAGCCTTTCGGGGAGCTTAGTCGGTGCCGGGTGTCAAATCCAGAACTCACATGAGAACGGAGAGGCGATGAGCCAAGATCAGCACTGCGTTGCCTGCCCACGACGTGATGCTTGCGGTTGCGCTAACTGCGCTGACATGAGTACGGCCGTGGTCCAGTCTCGGCCGCGACCCAGACCTTGTCGTTCAGCAACAACGACCAGGAAGATCAGGTCGCCTCGGCGCGACGGGTTGACTAGAGTGCATGGCGACTCGGTCGGATGCTCGTCTGGGTGCTACAAGACCGTGGCTTTCGCAGATTGTGGGGTCGCCTGAAGTTATAGCGTTACCCAGGTGAGTATCATTCGTCCCATTAAGTGATACACAAGCAAGATCGTTGTCAGTACACTTAGAAGGAGGGTAGGTATGGTGAAGACGCTAGGGTTGTGGGTGGCGTGCCTGACAGGTGTGGCAATGGTCGGAGCTGTTGGTCAAGACGGCAAAGGAGATAAGCGGGAAGGCCAAGGAGACAAGATAGAGGTTCGTCAACTGAATCTCACAGGGGTTAGGCTCAACCCGAGAGAAGCGGAACGGAGCCGGGTTGACATGGCCGTGGTCATCACGGATGCGGAGGGACTGGCCGATGCTTTTCCCGATGAGAATTCTCAGCAAGCCATCGCAGCGCAGGTGGATTTCAGGAAGGAGAAGCTACTGTTCTTTCGCTGGGCTGGCTCAGGCGGCGACCGCATCAGACCGCAAGTACAGCGGGCGAATGGTAATGTCAGGGTGGTATTCAAATACCAGCGGGGGCTCACTCATGATTTGCACGGACATCACTACCTCTTTGCCGTACCACGGGGCGTTCGCTGGGAAGTGGAGCAGGAGAAACAGTAAATGCTACGTTCTTCGCCGCGCCCTTTAGCGCCCGCTATTCCTCTACTACAATCAACGCCACAAGCGTAACCTGGCCAGCTAGGTTCTTACGAGGGTTGCCGAGTAGCCTGGTGGTTGGGTCGCACAGGCTGGATTGCCAACGCGGAGATTTTCCGTAGATTGGCGCCCAAACGCTTCATGCTTGACGTGCATCCTCACGCAGCCCGCCTTATTTACCCTCCTGGAATCATATGGTCGTCCTGCTCGTGTGGCCGAGAATTTATTCCTCAACCCCGCTTATGAAACCTCTGTCCGGACAGTGGTCAGAGCTTATGCCCCTAGGCTCAAGCGCTAAGCATAGGCAAAACAAGGACGTGCCGGACGTGAAATTTCTAACAAGGAGTGCACGTATGTCCCGAATCCCCACGGCACACTGCCAGTTGACTTGCACTTGGTTCGGTTTCCTTTGCGCGTTGGCTGGGCTGGTGGTGATCGCATCGGCCCAAGACAAGGCGAAGCCAGCCGACCAGGAATTCATCAGCTTGTTCAACGGAAAGGATTTGACGGGTTGGGTATATCCTGGCCCGAAGGGGAAGCCAATGGACGGCATGACAGAAACGCCCGATGGACGGTTCCGCGTTCGCGACGGTGCGATCGTGGCAGAGGCGAAAGATAAGACGGGCAAAGGCGGGATTCGCGATTTATATACGGCCCAGAGTTTTGATAAGGACTTCCACCTTCAGCTCGAGTTTCGTGCGGCACCGCGGGCGGATAGTGGCGTATATATTCGTGGGGTGCAGCTTCAGGTACGCGACTATCCTACGGTCGGGCCTTACAGGAACCTGAAAAGCTTCAAGGTGGGCGATTGGAACATGCTGGATATTATCGTGCGGGGCAAGGTTGCAGAGTGTCGGTGCAACGGAGAGTTGCTCACAGATAAGATGAACGTGCCTGAGAAGGGGCCGATAGGACTGCAAGCGGAATCGGGGCAGTTTGAGTTTCGTAATCTTCGTCTGCGTTGGCTCCCTTAGTGGCGTGGGGAAAGCGGACACGGCTGAACGCAATCGGACGCCGTTGACTAGGGTTGTGCTGCTAGACGATACTAAGCGGCGCGAAGAAGTGCCGTAAGCTATAGTTGTTGGGTAATACGACAAAGCTGCTGGATGACCGACCGTGTCGCTTTATTCGGCCTCGAAGCAGTCGCACTAGCAATTTAAGACGAACCCCAGCACGGCGTTTTATGGAAATCTCGGCACGTGTCGCGCTGGCAGAAGAACATGGCTGAGTCTGCTGAAAAATCACCATTCCCGCGTTCTTCGGAACCGGCCAAAAGGTTGGCAGGGGAAACACCACCTGCTGAGTGCCATACTACACCGCAGGTGCCGATCCAGGAGCCTATCGATCCGTTCCCGGGGCGGATTTTCGGCGATTACGAGATTCTGGAGCGAATCGCGCGTGGCGGTATGGGTGTGGTGTATAAGGCGCGGCAAATCAGCCTGAACCGATTAGTGGCGTTGAAAATCATTCCTGGCAGCGAACTGGCCAATCCTGTGGAGCGCCAGCGGTTTCGCGTCGAAGTTGAGGCTGCAGCCAGCATTGACCATCCCCGCATCGTGCCCATTTACGAGGTGGGCGAGCGCGAGGGTTATTACTTTTATAGCATGCGGTTGATCGAAGGGGGTAATCTAGCCCAGCACATGGCACGTTATCGCGACGATCATCGGGCAGCGGCTCGTTTGATCATCTCTGCGGCTCGTGGAATTCATTACGCCCATCAACGGGGAATTTTGCACCGCGATCTCAAGCCCGCGAACATTTTGCTCGATAGTGATGGTCGGCCACACGTCGCAGACTTTGGCGTGGCGAAACATCTCCAGCTGACGTCGCTTGGCGGCACGGCCATTTTTTCGTCAGCTAAGAAAAATACACAAGACGATCAAACTGATCCCGCCGCGGATAGTCCACGGGGTCGGCCTCCGTCAGGAGAATTGGACCTCACGCAGGTGGGGGAAATCGTGGGCACGCCCAGTTATATGGCACCCGAACAAGCCTCCGGCAAAAAGGGCGTAGTGACCGTGGCCGCGGACGTGTATAGCCTGGGGGCCATCCTCTACGAAATGTTGACGGGCCGTCCGCCGTTCAAGGGACCCACCCGCATGGCGACAGTGCGGCAAGTGCTGACCGAGCGCCCCATTCCGCCCCGGCAACTCAATCCCAAAATCGATCGCGATCTGGAACGGATCTGCTTGAAATGTCTGGAACGGGATCCGCAGCAGCGCTATCCTTCGGCGGAAGCGCTAGCTGATGATTTGGAGCGTTGGCTCGCAGGTGAACCAGTATGGGCCGCGAGTCCAACTTGGTGGTATCGCACCTGGAAGTGGATGAAACGTCGGCCTGCGATGGCAGCGCTGGTCGCGCTAACAGCGCTGATTTCCGCGCTGGCACTCGTAGGGATCACCTGGCAAGCGCGTTTAGCCCACGGGCAAGCAGAACGTGCCTGGTGGGCGGAATTAGCCTTCCGCCAGGAACGTGAGCATCGGCTCCAACATCAACGCCTGGAGCAGCGCTGGCAAGCGGTACGCCGGACGCAGCTCGCTTGGCTCCGTTTACAGGAAGGGGCAGTCCAAGAGGCCCGGCAGTTTCTGAATGAGGTATCTGAAGAGCTTCGCGACTGGTACTGGCATTTTGTGGACGCCTGTCTCCGACCTGTCGAGGTGCCTGCGGTGCAAGATGAACATTTGGTCGAAATAGTTCCCCATGCTGAGGGCTGGTGGGCAATCACTCGTGAAGGGCAGGTCTGGCATCTCTCCCAAGCGCCATGGTTAAAAACACCTTGGCTCAATGCTGTCAGAAAATCTAACCTGCCGACCTTGGGACAAGGAAGTTCTCGGGAAATTATTGGCGCGACGAATTCCGCTGAGGGTTCGCTTCTCTTTTGGAGCCGCGACCAAGCCTCGCTTTGGCATAATCGGGAAGCGATGCCGCGTTGGACTTGGCGAGGTTTAGACCAAGAGATAGCCCAAGTCTGCGTGAGCTCAAAGTGGAAAACTTTCGCAGTCGTGTACCAAGATGTGAGCGGGTGCTGGCACGTTGCAATTTACGGCCCCCCGGAGTTTCCGCGAGTGCTTCGAGTGCCGCGAGGGACGCCAAGGGGCAGTGGCTTCATCGGCGGTCGGCATTTCACAGTAATTGCCGACAGCGGCGATCTGTTTGTCTGGTGCCTAACGGAAAAGGGGTGGGAAGAGACACCATCACACGCCTATTTGCTGACGACCATCCAGAGTGCAGTCGTAGCTCCCAGTGGTCATTTCGCCTTAGTGCTTTCGGATGGCACCTGTCGGTTAGGGCGTTGGCGACCGGACTGGGACCGCATTTGGCTGGATGACCCACAAGGCTGCCCGGCGAGAGTAGTCGCAGTTGACCTTAGTGCCGACGGGGAACATGTCGCGCTGGGCTTGGACGATGGTAGCCTCATACTGAAACAAGCGCACGGAGCCCCACGGCGAATCCGTGGGTCGCAACGTTGGCAGATACGCCGACTGTGCTTTTCTCTCACCAACCATGAAGTAGCGTTCCTGACTACTCAGGGTCAGCTTTGGCGTATCCCAATAACCTTCGTGCAGCCTTCCCCGACCGGGCCGAAATGCAGCTTCGTACGCAGTTATCAATGGCCGAGGCACCTAAATGTCAAGGTGGGCGTGGCCGACATTTCGAGGAATATGGTGATAAGCGCTACCGCGGATGGGAAATTGTTTGTAGCCCGGTTACTCGACGCACCGTCGGGACAGCTTGGCGAATACTGGGAGTTGGCAACGTTTGCCCAGCCGGTCACTGCGTTAGCCTGGTGCGAAAGCCAGAGCCTATTGGTCGTGGCCTTAGCCGATGGCAGCATTTATATGGGCCGCTACTGCGAATTTGATACTAGTTGGAACGGACAACGCTGCCAACACCCCTGCGCGGTACGTCATTTGGCCATTGCGCCGGACGGGAGTTGGTTCGCCAGCTATGATGAGCACGGTCGGCTTTGGCTTTGGGACATGATTCTGAGAGCGCCGGCGTTGGAAATCGCGCCCATGTCGCAGGGCATAGTCCAATTACACGCTTCCGACCTCGGTTTGCATGTCCAAGACCAATCGGGCACATGGTGGACTTGGCCTGTGCCCGCTGCGCAGGCTGGAGCGGTAATGCCGTCACCAACCCAATAGGTACAAAGTGCCGTTTGCGGTGCCCACTACGAGTTGGTTGGCTCCAACAAACGCGAGGCTGGTAACCAAACCGGCTAACCGGAATGACGCGACCTGTTTGCCCGTGGCCAATTCCCACACAAAGATTTCGCCACCCTCGTGCCAAGTAGCCACAGTTTTGTCCTGAGAATCCACAGCCAAACCGAGTAATGGGCGCGCGCCTGCTTTCCAGGAATAAACAGCTTTATCCGCCTGGTAGTCGCGCACCTGAAGTTGACCCTGCTGGTTGGCCACCACGAGCCAACGGTTATCATGGGTGAATGTTAGATCGGCCACCATGGTTCCGAAAGGGGAAAAAGTCTTTAACAAGGCTCCAGTTTGCAAATCCCAGAGCCGAACTACTCCGTTTTGTCCTCCTACAGCAGCGAAACGGGCATCCTGCGAAAAACTTAAACAAGTTACAGCTACCGAGCGATCGTGGGCGGGAAAGGTGCGCAAGGCCTTGCCAGTCTTGACATCATACACGGCTAAGGTCTTATCGTCGGCGCCAGTGACTAACCACAAGGCGACTTGCGACGCGTCGGGAGTGAAGGCTAGCAAGTACACACTATTCCGCCGAATCTGAAAGGTAGAACGCACGCGGGGTAGGACGTTCTTTGCTTCCGGCGGAGGCAGCTCCCAGATGCGGACTGTTCCGCTTCGGTCGGCCGAAGCAAAAACCTTACCGCTGGCATCGCATGCTAGGGCGGTGATTTCGTCCTGGTGTTCCGTCAAGGTGGCTAGTTCCTCCGCACTAGCCAGGTCCCAGACGCGAATGGTGGTATCTAATGAACCAGAAAGAAGGCGTCGGCCGTCAGGAGTAACCGCCACGGCACGTATGCCGCGCAAGTGACCATAGTTCGTTACTATTTCCTGACCTGCCAACTCCCAAATCTTTAGCGTACGATCCACGCCGCAGGAAACTATCCGACGATTGTCAGGAAAGAAAGCCACACTGGCCACCCAATCTTTATGGCCGACAAATTGAGCCACTTCAGTCCCCGATAACCGGTCCCACACGCGCACAATGCGGTCAGCCCCTGCCGAAGCTAACATCTTACCATCCCACGAAAACGCTAGCGCGCTAACTGGACCAGTGTGTCCCGTTAGCGAATACCGGCGTGGCGTATCTGCCAACTGCCAAATGAATATCTGCCCTTCACCGTCGGCACTAGCTATTATGTCTCCCTGCTCGGTGCCGGCCAAGGCGGTTACAGTTTGTCGATGGCCTGGCAGCACGCGATGCTCTTCCAGGTTAGGCACATGCCAAACCCGCACCAATTGGTCGCCACCCGAACTAGCAAGCAGGTTACCTCCGCTAACAAACGCCACTCCAGTTACCACGCTGCCATAACGTTCCAAAACGCGAATTGGCTTACCTGACGAAATGTCCCAGAGAACCAACTTGCGATCGGCTCCCCCTGAAGCCAACCATTTGCCATTGGGATGAAACGCTAAGCAGGTCACCGTCCCCTGGTGACCTTCCAGGCGACCCTTTTCCTGGCCCGATTGAGCGTCGAGCAAACGAATGGTACGGTCACCACTGGCACTGGCCAACAACTTGCCGTCGTGACTCCAGGCCACTGCGGTGACCGCTGCAGTATGCACCTTCCACACTTGTAAAGGTTCCGATGCTTGGCCCGTCCAGATTCGCACGGTAGCATCCGCGCCGCCACTGGCGATTCTTCGACCGTCAGGGTGCACCGCCACCGTCCAAACGTAGCCTTCATGGCCGACTAAGTCCGTAGAAGACTGCGCTGTGCTCAGTTCCCAAAGGCGAATCTGGCCATCTTGGCCGGCTGAAATCAGCATGCGCCCACTATTATCAAAGGCCAAGCCTTGGATCGTATGTTGATGGCCCCGAAAGGTGCGGACTAAGGAAGAATCCGCCACTCTCCAGATCCGGATCGCCGTCTCGGGCAACATCGCCCCCGCTGCGAGAAGTTGACCATCTCTGGAAGCGGCCAAGGCCGAAGTGCCCGAATTGCTTGCCCGTAAGCGGGTCAATTCTTGCGAGCGGTTAATATCAAACACGCGAACGAAACTATCCTGACCTGCCACGGCAATACGATTTTTATCGGGAAAAAACGCGAGGGCGAAAATTGCCCCTGTGTTCGCCCGAAATGCCCGCCATAACGCTCCTTTGTCAGCCTGAAAAACCCGTACTAAGCCGTCGGAAGAGCCAGCGGCCAAGTATTCGCCGTCTCCGGAGTAAGCCACGCAATGCACGGGACCGTTGAAACCCGCCAGATCAAAAATTCGGGTCGTATTGTCCACCTGCCATACCTGAACACGTTGGGCCGAGGTCGCCACGGCCAGCATGCGGTCATGCGGCGCAAAAGCCAAGGCCAGCACCAGGGATTTACCACCCATTCCGGTCGCAATCTTCAGTCCTTCCGCCCACCGCTCTTGTCCGTTCTGAACGTTCCAAACGCGGACCACCGCACTGTGCCCACCGACTGCCAACCAGGGTTGCGTATGGGCAAACGCCAAAGCCGAGGGCCGAAAATCACATACAAAACTTCGCACCTCCCGACCGTTGCTAGCGTCCCAGACGCGCACCGTCAGATCGCCCCCCGCCGTGGCGAAATACTTTCCGTCGGGGCTGTATGCCAGCGCGGTGATCGCGGGACCATGCCGCAGCTTGGTGGAGCCGAATACTCGCCTTACGCCGCCTGCCCATTCGCGCGGCAACGAGGGCAAAATCCACCGCGCGCGCAGAATTGCTAACTCCGCCTCTGCCCAGCGCCCTGCCTGCCAAGCGTCGCGAGCGCGTTGTGCGTAACTATCGGCTAACTGCAACCATGACCGAGCAAACCTTTCCTCGCCGGCTTGTTGAATTTCCTGCCGTTCTTTCTCATAGGCTGTCAACCATGCCTGGACGGTTTCCTTATTCGCTTGGGCCAACCCCCAACTACACAGTGCTACCGCAACATAACAACTCACTACGCAACTAACTAAGTTTGCAGTCATGGCTTTCTGACGCCTTACCCAAGCTGCGGTCATATCTCGTTTCCTCCACCCGGATTATGCACATTATAAACCTGCCCTTCGATAGGGACGAATCAACCTCTTTGTGACAACACATTACCGCATCATTTGGAAGCGTCATCGTGTGCCAGTCCGTGAGAACTGCCAGTTCGGAGCATCAACGAAAGGTTGTTCTTTCTCCTCTGCCTGGTAGGTTTCCACAATCTGGTAGAGGTCTTGGTCGTTCCGGGGCATAAACGCGCAGCGATCCCTGGGTTTCAGATACGAAGCAAGCAACCTTACGTAGCGAGTTGGGGTTGGGAGCGGGCCAAAGATTTACCATTTCGAGCCCAGTCTTAGATTCCGATGAGGCTAGCTCTATGACACGCTCTTTGTTGCACAGGGCGCTTGACCGAGGCTAGTGGCGCTAGGATAATCAATGTGAATGTACTCCGAGTTGGCGCATCCTCAAGAAGCCTGAGAACCCCGGTTGGCAACGGTAGGAGCAGCGGCATGTGGCGCGGCCTCAGACGCATTATTCGGCGACGAATTGGCCCCATCGGTGGAAACATTCGCACCCAACGGCGGAGCTGCCTCTCAATTGAACCGCTCGAGGATCGTAACGCCCCTTCCGCGAGCCCCTTGGCAGATATCAATGGTGGGGCGTTCTCCTCCACGCCGACCTTCTTGAACGGGGAACGTTGGTTTACCGAAGTAGGAACGCGGATGTTCTTTGTTGCCAACACTGCCGCCCACGGGGAAGAGTTGTGGATGACCGATGGGACGCCGGGGAACACCGTTCTGGTACGGGACATAAATCAGGGCACGGGCAGTTCCTCGCCCCGGTTTTTGACGAATGTAAATGGTACATTATTTTTTGCGGCCAACGATGGCCAAACTGGCTTTGAATTATGGCGGAGCGACGGCACAGCCAATGGCACCGTACGAGTCGCAGATATTCGAGCTAATGGCAGCAGCGATCCCCGGTTTCTCGTGAGTGTCAATAATACCTTGTTCTTTGTGGCCAACGACGGGCAAAATGGCTTTGAGCTTTGGCGAAGCCAGGGCACTGCCGCGACCACTCAAATGGTAGCCGATCTAAATAGGGGCAGCAACTCCTCAAATCCGCATTGGCTCCTCAATGCCGATGGTACCTTGTTTTTTGCGGCAGATCCTGGCGGTAATCCCCCTGGATTCCAGTTATTTCGACTCGATTCAGCCATCATTAGTAACCCGATCCCTGTACCGGACCCAGACTCGAATAGGTGGCTTCGGAACCCCAGTTGGCCTGTTTATTTTCCCGAACTGAGGCGCCTTTTCTTCATCGGGGAGGAGGTGAGAGATTTAGGGCTTTTGATTGCCTCACGGATGTGGTACATCGACCTGCCTGCCAACAATGCACCCCGACGGGTGTTAGTTGTTGGTGATCCGAGCTTCCTAACCGCAGTAAAAGATCCAACTACCAGCAATAATTTCCTATTTTGGCGCGACGGGGGATTATGGGTACTTGATCCAGCGTCGCCGGGTCGAGGAGCGGTTTACTTGGCAACAGACCCCTTCGACTTACACAACCATAATGGCGTGCTTACTTTCTCAGCAGTACGAGCAGGGGTCGGCCGCGAACCTTTCTTCGTGGATACTCGGGGGCGTACCATAGACCAGCTATCAGCCGAGCTCTTGGCCGACATCAACCCAAATGGATCGTCTTTAGCTCCCCCTATCTACTTTCCAAATGATTTCCGCGATCAGCCGGGGTTATGGGATTACTTAGGTAGGCGACCCACTTGGTACCATTGGCAATCGGGCGTCTTCTTCACCACGCTAAGAAGTGGCGAATCAGGACTGGGCAAATTATATTTTGCTGCTAATGACGGGGTCAACGGAGTGGAGCTATGGATGGCCAATGAAACCCTCACCGGGGTCAACATGATTTTGACTCCAAACAATAACCAAATTGCTCCCGGGGCACGTAGTTCTCGGCCACGGTTTCTCGCTGCAGGACCTGGTTACCTGCTTTTCAGCGCTATGGGAACTGATCCGAACCTGGGCAGCTTTCTGGGCGAAGAACTGTGGGTGGTAATCGGTCCACCTAGAATTGTGAGAGTCATACCTCCGCCGGCTCGTGTTTATCGCATGCGGGAGGTTTTACAGTTCATCGTGGAGATGGATAAGCCGACTCTGGTTACTGGAACGCCGCGACTCAATCTGCTGTTGAGCGATTTGGATTATCCCACCCTACCGCCACAGAACGTGCAGGCTAGTTATGTGATGGGTAGCGGCACCAGGCAACTTATTTTCCGTTACACGATACTACGAGGGCAGCGCGACTTAGATGGCATTGAAATTCAAGGTCCGTTAGACCTGAGTAACGGCATGATCACCAACCTTTTTGGGGATGCTGGCGATGGCCAATTCACGCCACCGAGTTCTAGCGGCGTGCGAGTTAATGGCATCCCGCCCTGGGTTATGGAAGTGCGAGGACCCGCGTCGGGGGTCTATAGTTTAGGAGACTTGTTGACGTTTCGCCTAATTATCAGCGAACCTGTCGAAGTTACACCTCGGGAAGGGAACAATCAAATACGTCCGTACTTGAATCTGCGGATCGGCAATTTCAGTCGCCAAGCTTTTTACGTGGGCGGCTCCGGCACAACTATCTTGACCTTCCGCTATCGTATTCAGCCGGGTGACCATGCCCCGCACGGGATTTATCTCGATACTGATCAACCGTTAGATTTAGGTTCGTATCAAATCACGGCCCCGGGTACTGGACCGATAAGAGAGCGGCGGAATCTCGAAACCGAGATCCGCACGCCCGTGTTCTTCCGCGTCGCGGTGGATACTCGTGGGCCTCGCATTACCGACATTACCTTACCCGGATTACGTAACCACGTTACGGGAGAAACTCTCCAGTTTCGTTTTCATTTCAACGAACCCGTGTACGTCCACAGCTCCAGCGGGGCACGACCGGCGTTGCGGTTACAAATTGGTCCCGCGACCCGTTTAGCGAATCTCGTTGGCGGCAACGGCACGAACACGCTCACCTTCCGCTATACCATTCAGTCCAACGACCAAGACTTAGATGGAATTCGTTTGCTCGGCATTCAATTGCCCGCGGGAGTTCGCATCACAGATTTAGCGGGAAACCTCGCAGTGCTGACGTTCAATCACCCTGATACGCGCCTCATTCGCGTCAATGTGCCGACAATTCGACTATAGACCATGGGCTTCCGTGCGGCCTGACTCCTTAACGCCGGTGTCCGGATATGTAACCGGCCCTTCTATACCATCAGCTAGTTTGCCTCTCGGCGAGCTTTGGTAGCAACAGTGACTACGTTTTCCCAGTTAACTCTGCATATTGGGGCTTTGGTTGTAAGCCGTACAGCAGCCGACGGTAAAGTTCGTCTAGTGTTTCGTTAAGTTGAAGCGGGTCGCGGAGCCAAAGTTGTACTTGCACTTGAATCAGTCCTCTCTCGGTGATGCCGACGATACGAAGACGCGGAGCTGGCTCCCGCAGCACCTGGGGAAAGTCCTCGAGCGCGTCGTGAAGGATGCGTTCAAGTTCGGCGATGCGACTCAGCGCGTCTTCGACGGAGGGCAGAGTAATCGGGATCTGCACCAGCGTGCGCATGTCAGGAAGACAGAAGTTGGTAACAATTAGCTGACTGAGACGCGAGTTGGGCACGACCACCAGGGTATGCTGCTGCGTTCTCAAGGTGGTGTAACGCCAGCCGATGTCCTGCACGGTGCCCTCCAACCCGTTTTCCAGCCGCAGATAATCTCCAGGGCGAATAAGCCGAGCTAAGGTAATGCTGATCCCCGCAAAGAGATTACTCAGCGTGTCCTGAATGCCCAAAGCAACGGCCAACCCACCGACACCTACGGCCGTGAGCAACGGCGTAATCGACAAACCAAATTGGTGCAGCACCATAAGCAGAGCTATCGTATACACTGTCAAGGCGATGACAACTTGTACTAACGTGATCGGGGGTAAGCCAGCGAACCAGCGTGTCCAATGGTGTTGTAAGACGGCAGTGCCCAAGCGAACTACGGCCCGCGCGGCCAGGACGATGCCCAGAGCAGTGAGCGTGGCAACGATGGTTTCCCGCACACGTGGATGCCAGTTCGTCCCATGTACAGTCCATCCCGCTCCAAGTAAGATCACTAGCCAGGAGGCCAAGCGCAGGATCTCGACGCACCAGATGGTTTCTGGTGCCGTGGGGCGCAGGCGTTGCCAAACGCGGCTCGCTGCCCGCAGGAGCAGACCGAGAACGATCGCCCCACCGAAGAAGAACCACACGGCCTGTTCATGCACGTTTGCGAGTGACGACCATGTTTCGCGCCAAGTCACGGCCCAAAACCTGCCGGAGTCGGTGAGGCTAAGGTATCCGAGGCAGGAAATCTGTCTGTCCAGCCAGAGCATTGAGCTCCGATGGGTTGTCGCGGAAGGTGCCACGACGGTCGCGTACATGCTTATGACATTTCACACAGGTCAGGGTCAGGTCCATATAGTGCAAGGTGGCGCCGTCCAAGTTCTTTTCACGTGCCTTACTGGCTAGTTCGCCAGCGATCCGCCGAAACTCGTTGCTGTGCAGTTCGTATTCCGGCGTGGGCAAGACGCGGAAGGAAGCCTGCCGACTGATAAAAATGAGGGTTTCCGCATTTGTCACGATCGTGTCAAACTGGGCCAGGGCCAGGCCTTCGAGAATTTTTTGCGCCGCTTCCATCTTGCGTTTCATCAACTGAGCCAATTGCTCGTCCGATTTATTTTGGGCTTGAGCCAAGTTAACGGGCAGGAAGCAAGGACACCCTTCGCCAAGGCTCACGTACGACCAGCTAAGAGAGCACAGGAAAACCACTCCTCCGATGAGCCAACTATGTCGTCGCAGTTGCTCCAGCGTCCTGTGCCTGTGCGTCATAGCTTTGCTCCTTATTCACTTTGGAAGCGTAGCTGAAAAGCGTACCGTCGCTATTGCAGATTAGTGTAGCAATCCCGATAGGCAGAGTCCCCGCTGGAAAACACGCATTAACCTGGTTAGATCTAGAGACATCTATCGCGATTTACTCGGTAATTCTCCTGTCGAGACCACGTATGCGGGCTTTTTACAGCCGTGAACAATCTTCACAATAGGCGGCATCCGCCCCGGAATAGGAGGATACTTATGCGTAAGCTCGGCATGGTCGGTGGGCTGAGTTGTGCACTGTGCGTAACTTTGTTGCCCATGCTGGCCCAGGAAAAAGAAGCCCAGGCGATTCACCGCGTTTTGGATGGCAAGACCTTGCCTAAAGACAGTCGGCTCGGCAAACCGCGGGACTACAACACGACGACGCGGTTCACCGTGCCGCCCACTCGCGAAGCCTGGGAAAACCGGACTCAAGAGTTGCGGGAGCAAGTGATGGTAGCCCTGGGCTTATGGCCGATGCCCGACCGTACCCCGCTCAACGCTGTTATTCATAGTCCCATCGACCGCGACGAGTATACGGTGTGGAAGGTGTATTTCGAAAGTCTGCCGGGCCATTACGTCACTGGCAATCTCTACCGGCCGAAACCGAAGCCGAATGCTCGGCAACGCTTCGCGGGCGTGCTTTGTCCACACGGTCACTGGCGTAACGGCCGCTTCTACGAGGCCAGCGATCAGGAAGTGAAACAGCAAATAGCCAGTGGAGCCGAGAAAACGGAGTCGGGGGCACGGTATCCGTTGCAAGCGCGATGCGCTATGCTGGCGCGCATGGGTTGCGTCGTGTTCCATTATGACATGGTGGGCTACGCGGATTCCCGTGCTCTCGGCCACGCGGGAGGCAATTTCGCCCGCGGCGCCGAGGCAGAAACCCAATTGCGTCTGCAAAGCCTCATGGGCTTGCAAACGTGGAACAGTATTCGTGCGCTGGACTTCCTGTCCAGCTTGGCGCCTGAGGTGGACACCCAGCGCATTGGAGTAACGGGAGCAAGTGGCGGCGGCACCCAGACCTTCATTCTGTGCGCCGTGGATGACCGTGTTCAAGTGGCCTTCCCTGCCGTCATGGTGTCCATGAACATGCAAGGCGGTTGCGAATGCGAGAATGCCTCGTTGCTGCGCATCGGTACCAATAATGTTGAGATTGCGGCGCTGTTCGCACCAAAAGCGTTGGCGATGACTGGTGCCGACGACTGGACGCGCGACATTGAAAAAGTGGGTCTGCCAGAACTGAAACGCATTTATGGTTTTTACAACGCTGAGGAACTCGTAGCCGCAAAATATTTCCCCTTCCCTCATAATTACAACCAAGTTAGTCGGGAAATGATGTATAACTGGTTCAATAAGCACCTGAAACTTGGCTACCCAGAACCGGTGGTGGAAAAGCCATTCCAGCCAATCCCGCCGAAAGAACTTAGCGTCTTCGACGAGAAGCATCCGCCACCGAAGGATGCGAAAGATGCCGTCGCGCTGCGCCAATACCTCAGCGAGACAAGCGACCGACAAATGGAAGAATTAACTCGCGACGTGCAGAAATATCGCCACATTGTACGAACGGCGCTACGAGTGATGGTGCAAGACCGTTGGCCCATCGCGCACGAAGGAAAACCACAGACCGTAGCGCCAGTGGAGGGGACGGTGCAAAAGGTCGAACGGGACGGTTACACGCTCTATAAGGGATTACTTGCCCGCACAGCCCGACCTGATGTCCAATTGCCAGCGCTGGGGCTCGTGCCTGATGATTGGAATGGTCACGTCTGCGTTTGGATTCATCCGGAGGGCAAGGCGAGCTTATTCGACGCGCAAGGCCAACCGACAGTCGAGGTGCGTCAGTTACTCAAGAGTGGTGTATTAGTGCTTTCGGGAGACGTCTTCTTGACCGGTGAATACCATCAGCCTGATAAGCCGACGCCTTTGCCTCAAGTCAATCCGTCCTATGCGGGTTATACTTTCTGCTATAATCCCAGTGTCTTTGCCTGCCGAGTGCAAGACATGCTCACGCTCTTGGCGTATGCGGGGCAAGTGGCTCGCGAAAGGCAGGGCGAAGTTTGGTTAGTCGCGTTTGACAAATTGGGGCCATGCGCACTATTGGCGCGGTGCTTAGCTGACGGCGCTGTTACACGTTGCGCCATCGATTTAGCTGGTTTCGATTTCCATCAGATCAAATCTGTCCAAGACGAAATGCTGCTTCCTGGAGGTCTGAAATATGGTGGCCTATTTGGTTTTGTGCCGCTATGTACCCGAGGGGCCACCATGCTTTTTCAACCATCTCAGCAAAGTAAAACTGAGCGCGTTCGCTTGGCTCAAGGCGTCGCCGTCGTAAAACAACCTCCACGTCGGCAAGACTTGGTAGACGCCCTATTACAAAATAAGTGATGGTAGCTTTGTTACAATCGGAAGCGGGTAAACTTCATAATGCCTGTGGTCGGAGCGCTTCGCGAAGCACGGCTGTTCTTAGGGTGAATTACCAGCGCAGTTACTAACCCCGCCATCCAAACCCAGCAAGTAGCCATCAATTGAACCCTACCTCATCCGGGCGCCGATCGTGTGCGTCTGACCTCAGTGCTACCGTTGGCCCACTAGTCCCTCTTGCTGTAACAGAGACAAAACCATTTCAATCTGGGCGAAACCGGTCTGTAAGAGAAATGCCGAATTTCGTCCATAACTTTTTGCGCCGAGAATGAAGAAATTTGGCTCAGGGTTACGTAAGGTATCGACGCCGACCGTAGGGGCTTGTAAACAGTCGCCCCCCATCTGTAGTAAGGCGGCAGACAAGCGCATTGGCCCGAGCGTAGCGTAACACTCGTGAATCTGCAACTCCCGATATAGCTCATAGTCGGGACTATAACCGACATGAGCGACAAGGCGTTCCACCTCCCAAGTTCGTGTTTTCCCTTGAACCCGCGCCCGCACACGGAAACCTTTGTCTGGCCCTAAGAACTCGACCGACTGCACATGTGCCTGGGGCACATGTTCGACATTCCCCTCACCCCGCGCGGCTAAACGATTCGCTTGCTGCGCCAGACGATCTCGTTCCACCAGGGGGTCGTGGGGGAATCGCCGTATCGGAGGGCCATCGCGGCGCGTCAGCCACACCGTCCATGTTGCCGGTTCTTGCTCCGCCAATTGGGCCAAGGCACACACCGCTGTCGCTGCACTGTAACCTGAGCCCACGACCATCACCGTTCGACCGCGATAGTGCTCGGCTCGCGTACCGGTAATGTCTTCAAGCGTGTACCGAATCTGACCTTGTGCCCCCATCTCTCCCAACGCAGGGATTCCCCCCTCCCCTAGCCACCGATGCTGAGCGTACGTCCCTGAGCAATCCAGCACCACATCCGCTTCCTCGATAATCTCCTGATCTCCCTGTCGTACTAGCAGACGGAAACAGGCCGAGCCTCGCTGTCGACCGCCGGGCAAATCCTCTTTCAGAAACTGACTTCGACCTACCCGCAACACCTGGGTGTTCGTTTGTATACAATCACGCAGCCAATGCGTGCGGGCCAGCGGCTCTAGATAGCAACTGACGTATTCATGACCAGTGATACATTGCTGTGGCTCTGGAAAGCTATGATGGCAGTTCTCTTCTCGAATTGCCAAAATCCCCGCAGACGTGCTGTTCATGCCAAACGGACTGAACATGGTTACATGTCCCCATTGACGAACATGCTCGGCAATGCGCCCCTTTTCAAAGACTCTCACTTGTGCTCCCCACTGCCGTAATCGCAGTGCAGCCTCCAAGCCGATCGGGCCGGCTCCAATAATCGCCACTCGGATTGGCCGTTTGCTTGCCATTGCCTCATTACCTTGAGCTCGATATACGCCCGCGCCTGAGTTATCCTATAGCTACAATAGCTTGTCGCCGCTTCTTGGCCTATTGGGATGCTATGACAACGGAACGGGCGCGGAAGAAAAAACTGGTCATTGGTCTGGTGGGTGGCATCGGCAGCGGCAAGAGTTTCGTAGCCCATTTACTTGGTCGCATGGGAGGCTACGTTATTGAGGCCGACAAACTCGGTCATGCTGCTCTCTGCCAACCTCAGCTGCGTGAGCAAATCGTCCATCATTTCGGCAAGCAAGTCCTGAACGACCGCGGGGAAATCGACCGTAGGTGCCTAGCAGCCATCGTTTTTTCTCAACCCCAAAAGCGCAGCATCTTGGAAGCAATAGTTCATCCCTATATTGGCCAGCGCATTCAGGAGGAACTTGCCCACGCTCAGGCTGATCCCAAAAGTCGATTCATTGTCCTCGATGCTGCTTTACTGTTAGAAGCAGGTTGGGATCACGTCTGCGACAAGATACTTTTCATCGAAGCGCCACCTGAGTTACGCCAACAACGCACCCAACAGAGCCGCGGTTGGTCATACGCAGAATGGCAGGCTCGCGAAGCGGCTCAATGGCCTATTGAACGCAAGCGCGCCTCAGCCGATGCTGTGCTACCGAATACCGCCGACGAACAATCCTTACGAATCCATTTACAAGATCTCCTAACCAACTGGTTAGGGGGCAGCTCGTAGGCCCCTTGCCAATCCCTGAGGCGAGTAGCATATAATCAGCAGGCGACGACTCGGCTTTCCCGGCAGCCGATCATCGTCAGACGGGCCTGACCGGGATGAAACATACTTGCCGTTGCCTTACGCGTCACGCCTCCTGCACATCCAGGAGCATATCCTTCGATTACTGGTGACGAGTGGGAATTGTAGCTTGCGTCTGTCAGAGGCAAGTAAATGTCTCTAGACGACTTGCAGGCTGTAATTTCTACTCGAAGGAGTCCGAATATGCCGGAACCACGTACCCGTAGGGAATCCAACCGCGCTCGCCAGGCCCGCACGAAGTCTGCTACTGAACCGGGCGTGGCTAGCGTTACCAATTTACAAAATCCCTCAGCAATTGATCTCAGTGCGGCTTCGAAAACTGCCGCCGATACAGCGCTGACCAAGACCCGCAGCGACAATACTGCGTCCGAGCCGCTGCAACAGAACACGAATTCTCCTGACACTTCGGATAGTGCGTCGGCCGGGCAACCGACAGAACCAGTCTTTTCGGATTCCTCACTGAGCAGCGAACAAGCGAATGCCAAAATAACTGGTAGTCCGTCGCCTGAGCTGTGTCAAGGTTCTGATCTGGTCTCCGCCAGTGGTTTGCCGGCGTCAACAGACACTGTTGATGCTTCGGCTTCCCCACTGACCCCTGCGACCGACCGGTCCTATGAAGACGACGATGACGATTCTCCCTACGACCCAGAGTTGAGAGCTAAATACAACCTCATCAAGCGGGGGCAGAGCAAACTCTCCGAACTTCAAAAGATGACCATGCAACAGTTGCTCAAGTTAGCTAAGGAAGAGGGGGTTCCAGACTACGTAGGCCTGAAAAAGCAAGACCTGATTTTCCGCATCCTTCGACATCGTTGCGAAGTCAACGGGCTTATGTTTGGCGAAGGCACGCTGGAGGTTCTTCCCGATGGCTTCGGTTTCTTACGCAGCAGCGAGTGTAACTACCTGCCTGGGCCGGATGACATCTACGTTTCGCCGAGTCAAATCCGCCGCTTTGGTCTGCGGACCGGCGCGATCGTCGCCGGACATATTCGCCCACCTAAAGAAGCTGAGCGGTACTTTGCCCTACTGCGTGTCGACGCGATTAATTACCAAGACCCTGAGGTACTCGCGCAAAAGGTGTATTTCGACGACCTGACTCCCTTACATCCGCGCGAACGCATCCGCTTGGAAACTGAACCCGACGAACTGAGCATGCGCGTGATTGACCTAATTACGCCTATCGGGAAAGGACAGCGGGGGCTCATTGTCGCCCCGCCCCGCACTGGCAAAACCATCTTGCTCCAAAAAATCGCTAATGCCATCCTTGCTAACCATCCTGAGATTTATCTCATCGTACTGCTGATCGACGAACGGCCTGAAGAAGTTACCGATATGGAACGCAATATTCCCAAAGGCCGCCAGTGTGAAATCATCCATTCCACTTTCGACGAACCTGCAGAGCGACACATTCAGGTGGCAGAGATCGTCCTAGAGAAAGCCAAACGCTTGGTGGAATACGGCAACGACGTGGTCATCCTACTCGATTCCATCACACGCCTGGCCCGGGCCTATAACACGCAAGCACCTCATTCAGGAAAAATCCTCACCGGCGGCATCGAGGCCACTGCCCTACACAAACCAAAACGATTCTTTGGCGCGGCCCGATGCGTCGAGGAAGGTGGGAGCTTGACCATTCTGGCAACGGCACTCGTCGAAACGGGCAGCCGCATGGACGACGTTATCTTTGAAGAGTTTAAAGGCACGGGCAACATGGAAGTGCATCTCGACCGTCAGCTGGCCGAACGGCGCATCTGGCCCGCCATCGACATCAATCGCTCCGGCACACGCAGAGAAGAGCTTCTCTTGGAACCCGAAGAATTACGCCGCGTTTATTTGCTCCGTAAAGTCCTGTCCGACCTGAATCCGGTCGAAGCCATGCAAGCGCTGCTAAGCCGCTTGGCTAAGACGAAAAGCAACGCCGAATTCCTCGCCTCCATGAACCTGGATTGAGCCCGGGATACACGCATTAACGAAGTCAACCTATGGCCACTTATGAAGGAAAACTCATAAGCCCTCCCGCCGGACGTTTCGGCATTGTGGCCTCGCGGTTTAATTCCTTGGTAGTTGACCGACTCCTGATGGGAGCCCTAGAAACTTTCCGCAAGCAGGGCGTATCTGAAGACCGGCTGGACATTGTCTGGGTGCCTGGCTCTTGGGAAATGCCAGTTACTGCTAAGCGGCTCGCCGCCTCGGGACGCTACCTTGCGGTCATCTGCCTTAGTTGCATCTTACGGGGAGAAACCGATCACTACGAATATGTGGCCTCCCAAACAGCCGCGGGAGTCATGCAAGCATCTCTGGCCACAGGCGTGCCCATCATCTTCGGCGTACTTACTTGCGACACCCTGGAGCAGGCGTTCCATCGTGCCGGTGCCAAATCGGGAAATAAAGGCTGCGAGGCTGCCTTAGCCGCTCTGGAAATGGCTAATTTGTTCAGCCAGCTAAACACGATTTGCAAAAATGATTAACAAACACTTGCCACGCTTTTTTCTCAAATCGGCGGTAGGCAGGGAACATACTACCTATCCCTTAGTCGCCTTTCGACCAGCTTATTTCCGCACCTATCACGAACCTTCTCTTGGCAGTGGTGCATTATTCCTTCACCTCTATCGTGAGAATCTCGTCTCGCAGGCCGTGTTATCCGACATCGATGCAGCACTTATCGATACCTAAACCGAAATCCGCGATTATGTAGCCCAGGTTATTGATTTACTCTAACAACATCCCTACCCGAAAGAATTTTGTTACCATCTGCACGACCAAGACCCATTCTTCTTGAGCCTGCCTGAACTGGGCGCTCGCATGATACATGTAAGTAAGACGCGTTATAATGGCCATTACCGGTTCAATGGCGCTGGCAAACACAATGTGCCCTTCCAACGCCATAAACGCCCGCGTTACTTCGACCCTGATAATGTCCTTGCCGTTTCTCACGCCTTCGCGATCTAACGCTATCGTATATCTCCTTGGAAACAATCTTAGTACGCGCTAGGCCAGGCAATTGGGTTTATCTCGCCCTTCCTTCCGTGCCTCTGTCCTGGACCGCCAACTTCACCGAGTATAGCCCGGAGGGCTTCCCTTACGCCCTACAGCGAAGGCTTCAAAAGGTTTGCTTGGAACTCTCACGGCGGAACATATAGATCATGCTATCTCATTCAGATACTCCCTACGTCCGCGCCCTATACTCATTGGCCCAGTTTTACTTGACCCAGGTTTCCGCGAGCCGACCCATCACCTCTCAAAGCATTAAGCGGAACAAGATAACAGGAATCGTCGTCCCCGATTCTTCGAAAGCGCTTAGTCATCCCAGTATGTTCAGTTAGACGAAAAGCCTACCTTGTCTTCCAATAACCTTATCGCGCTTGTGCGGGGGGCTGCCGCTGGACGTTACTAATATGGTAAAAATGGGATACCTCAAAGCGTTACACAAAAACCAGTACTGCAAACCACCAGCTTTTGTGTGGAACTGCCTAATCCTCCGTCGAAAAACTTTGGAGTTAACTGCAACCTGACTTCTAGGTTTATTACGTCGCAAAGAGCGCATTATCTTGCTTACGCCTCGTGAGCCACACTTGGCGTTGAGCACAAGCGGACGGACACCTTTAGCACTACGTTCAGTAACCTTTTCTAACCTTTAGCAGGCAATTACCCCTAACTTCACCATTCCTAACGCGTCGTTACAAAGGCAAACACCATAAAGCTAAGCGTAAAAAACTTCACTGACCCGATTTAGTTCGATCTTTGTAAGTCAATCAGACGCAACTAGTGATATGTTAGTTCAGAACAGAGCACACCCTGATCCAGCGACTTCAAGCCATGAGACATGCACTTTGACTATGCGGCGGGCGTTTCTAATTAATAGGCTTGCATAGCCCCTTTATTCGACCGATCACCATACACCTACTTGAGGCGATTGCATCTATGTCCCTCCGCGACACGATACTTGTTCGTTCGTTGTGTTCATTAGCATGCTAAACCATTGTTCAATTTTGCTGGGGCACATCCTGCGCATAACTTTGGTAAAGAGTCGGCATAATTTATCAGACCAGCATTGACACTACGATGCTAGTCATTTGGCCGCATGGAATGGACATTATGGCATTTTGCTAGCCGCGTTCTCGTTGTATAGTCAGGTTTTTATTGGAGATGGAATCGCGATAACAACAGCCAGCAATGGAATATGAGTTTATCTTGTAACAATTCGAGATAAGAACGGCCGAACAGAACGGCACCACAAATAGGGAGAGTGTTTCCATAAACGAAGCGCAGATTACTCAGATGGGCGCGGGTCAGTGTGTAGTGGATATGGGGTCGGAAAGTAGACTCAAGCATTGGGGTCGGAGCCAAATCGCGGGTAAGGGATAGGTTATTTACGTAAGCGGTAGCTGTTGCTCAAAGGTGTGGCTAGGTTCCTTTGCACTGTCGCACTGACGATAGATAAATGGTTTGAGTGGTTCTAAGGTGATCCCACGGTCTAATCGATCGAATCTTGCCTCGTTAGCAGCCTTAGGGTGTAAAACAAACTCCACTAGCACAATAGTCTTCAAGCACTAAAGGGACGCCTGCCAATATGTTCGCTGCCTTAGCACCAAATGGGTATGCATTCGGTAAAGACAGAATCATGGCGCGGAGCAAGCGCCTAAAGTCCTAATGGCACTGTCAACTTGAGCTTGACTTTGTATGCATAAGTATGCGGGGAAGTAATAGGCATAGGGCTATTTGATTCGCCCTAGCTAATTCTGGGCCAACGCGCTGAGACTTCTCCGCCTAGCAGGTACGGGGTCACATGGCCGGATATATTTCGTCGAATTTTTCGTCCACAATCGGCACGTGCCCGGATATAGTTCGCTCATGTTCCATTAACGTAAATTTGCATAACGATTTTAGTGAGGATGAGCGAGAAATGTGATATCGGCGATGATGGGATATAGCTGTCGCTAGGCCGATTGACAGAGTTATGCGGATTGTACCGTGTCGCGAACGCGACCAAGCGGGTAGAAAAGCTCAGCGGTAGCAATGCAATTCGTTGAGGTAGACGATAGTGATAACGCTGGGATCGGGGTTGAACGGCGGAGAGCTGGTCTCGACCGGGAGAAACTTGTGCTGCGGGAAATCAACATCTTGGCTCTGCATAAGGGTGAAGAACACTATATTTTCGTGTATCACGAGGAAGCCCGTGCCGAAGTAGTGCAGGTTATGAGGGAATGGGCGTCAAATCCCCGGCTCAGTTTCTCATGGTTTGATGCTGCGGTGTTGGCACAGCGTGTAGCTAAACTCTCAAGTACAAGCGGGGTGCGCTCTTCATTGGCTGGTGGCTCAAAACTATTGGGAAATTGACTAAGTCTAAGCTAACTTTTGGGAAGCTTGATGCGACTGGGGCTGAGAGAATTCTAGTACAGTTCCAAAGAAGCTATGACATTACAAGAGGCTATGGTCAGTTTCTTGAGGTATCTCCAGGATGAGCGGGATGCTTCCGAGCATACGCTAAAATCATATCGTGCGGACTTGGAGCAAGCCATAGGGTTCTGGGGGTCTAGCAGCGAGGTTATAACAACCCTCGATCGCATTACGACTCGACATATTCGGGCTTATTTGGCGTGGTTACACCAGCAGGGTTATTCACGTAGCACAATAGCCCGTCGTTCGGCAGCCTTACGGTCCTGGTTTCGATTTTTATGTAGGCAGGAAGTTTTGCAAGAGAATCCTGCCGAGGGCATTCGCAGTCCGCGTCGCGAACACAAAATCCCCGCATTTTTGACCGAAAGCGATACGGAAAAATTGCTCGAGGCTCCGAGCAAGCAAGCAGGCTTGAGCGCACGGGACTGCGTGATTCTAGAGGTTCTCTATTCGACGGGGGTTCGTGTCAGCGAATTAGTAAACTTAACGCTAGACGACATTGATCTAGAGGGTGGAACGATATTAGTTCGCGGTAAAGGAAAAAAGGAACGTCTGGCCATATTAGGAAAGGCGGCTAGGCGGGCGCTTCGCGATTGGCTCCAAGAGCGAGAGCAATTGCTAGCGCGCTTAGGCCGCGAATCCACGGCCTTGTTTCTAAACAAGAACGGGACGCGATTGACAGATCGAGGGGTGCGCTATTTGGTGCGGCGTTACAGCTTGTTAGCGGCTTTGCCGGGCCGCGTCACCCCACATACGTTGCGGCACACCTTTGCTACGCATTTGCTAGATCGTGGCGCTGACATTCGGGCTGTGCAAGAACTTCTGGGCCATGCCAGTCTCTCTACGACTCAAATCTATACTCACGTAACAACCCGGCGCTTGCAAGATAAGTATCGAGCGGCCCATCCGCGTGCTTGAGGAAAGTGGGGGGAAAGCGTATGGGCGGATATTGCCTTCCCGTTAGCTTTCGATTCCTCAGGGTGTCCGCTCCTAAGGATTTATGTTTCACCGCGCGGATCATTTGCCTGGCAACTTGTGGGGTAATTATTCTTAGTGAGGCATGCTATGCTCAATTGGGTAAAGGAATTCCTTGGCGTACTGATTATGCCCAAGCGCGTCGAGAGGCGCGGGAGAAACAATTACCGTTGCTGTTAGATTTCACCACAGAATGGTGCGTACATTGCCAGCGGATGGACGCAACCACCTTTCAAGATGCCAACGTAATTGGGATTTTGTCAAAACAATACATCCCAGTCAAAATTGATGCCACGCGCCACCAGGCGTTAGTGGAAGCGTTGCGGATTCGAGGCTATCCGACGCTGGTACTGGCTATGCCTGATGGTCGAATTGTGCATACGCTCGAGGGTTACGTCGATGCTATGCAACTAACGCATTATCTAAGCCGGGTGCTTGCGCAAATGGGAAGCAGTAACGAGTTTGTCCAGCGCTTGGAGGAGGCAATTCAAGAACAGGCTGCTGGCCAATACGCAAAAGCTGTTGCTAATCTCTCAGCTCTACTTGCTAATCCACAGGCGTTAGCAGTGCACGAGCGGGTTAAGTCAGCCTTGCAAGAAATCGAAAAATTAGCAAGGCAGGAATGGGAAGGCTTACGTGCCCAGACCAAATTGATGTCTGCTGATGAACAGGAAACTGCTTGCCAACGGTTAGCTGAGCGATTCGCGGGGACCGCTGTCGCGGAGGAAATTCGCCAAGCCTTGGCCCAAAGTCAGCAGATTCGGCAGCTGGAACGCGCACAACGGCAGCAGCGTGCGGCTTCCATCTTAGCAGCAGCCCGAAACGACTACGAGCAGCAAGACTGGTTGGCCTGTGTGGAACGCTGCGACAGGCTGCTAAGGGATTTCGCAGATTTACCCGAAGCGCGTCAGGCACAAGCTCTGTTGGATCAAATTAAGGCTCAGCCAGAGTATGTGGAGCGCACTTGCGATCGCCTCACGGAACGATTGGGAGAATTGCATCTAGCATTAGCGGAATCGTGGCTTCGCCAAGGCGAGCCACAATTGGCCATTGCCACCTATCATAAGATCGTCGCTCGCTTCTCAGGTACGCGCTTTGCGGAGATTGCCCAAGTGCGTCTGAAACAGTTGGCTGACAATCCTTTCCAAGCCACGCATTTTACGCCATGAGCAATTAGAACAACTGAGGGCTTCGGCGGGCGTGGCCCAAGGCATGCGTTGGCCCATGCATCGGCTTCTTCATTAGAGCGAAATGTTGAGCCCCAGCGCTCGGAACTTGCGCAAGGTGAAAGCAAGCTTCTACGACCATTGATACACGCTAGGCAACGTCACATACTTCGGGTATCGAGTTCGTCGTTATCATAAAAAGGGTCAGGGTTACGGTTTGGTATGGTTGCTTGACTTGGTTTTATGTTACCCATGGAACGTTGCGATTAGCTTATAAAACGTGCATAAGGTTTCCTAGAGGATTAGCGCAATGTGTTTTCCCTGAAGTTGGTGCCTACGCGTCGGTCGGACCCTTGGATGAAGTCGTCCTAGGTTCCGCTCACGGCAGTTGAGAACATGCGGATTTATGAAACTACCTATGAGATTGGCTCGAGTCAGGCTGGGTACTATGATGATGCGTAGCGTGGCCAGATGAAAACAACTGAGCATTGATTAACACCTGGTGGCTAATCATCACACTTACCCTGGTGAGCCAGACAACCTCGGGGGGAGAACAATGCTCATCTTAGAAAGCCGGCGACCGGTGCGATTTTGCGATGGAATGACGCGACGCGATTTTTTACGCATCGGCGGGCTCACCGCTGGTGCCGTCGGTCTGACCCTCTCGGAACTGAGGCAGTTAGGCGCTAGCGACCGTGCCTCGGCCCAAGCGTGTATCCTTCTGTTTCTGGTGGGGGGGCCGAGTCACCTGGACACATTTGATCCGAAGCCCCAGGCGCCTACTGAGGTTCGTGGGCCATTCCGCCCCATCGCCACACGAGTTCCTGGGATTCATATCACTGAGCTGTTCCCCCAACTAGCGGCCCGGATGGATCGCTTGGCTTTAGTGCGCACTGTTTACCATCAGGAAGCAGCGGTTCATGAGGCAGGCCATCAGCTGATGCAGACTGGTCGCTTGTGCTGTTGGGACTGCGAATATCCGCATTATGGAGCCGTGGTTTCCAAATTACTCGGCCAACGCTTTGCTGTACCTCCATTTGCCGTTGTGCCTGGTCCGATTGGGAACACGGGAATTTGTGTCAGCCATGGACAAGGTGCCGGCTTCCTCGGAGCGGAGTATGAGCCGATTTATTTGGCACCCCACTTGCCCCAGACTGATTTAGCGCGCTTGGACACGCACGCGGCCTTGTTGCACGCCTTTGACCAAGCTCAACGCCACCTCACGCGTCAGGGGTCGACGGACACGAGAGTGTCTTGGCTTACGCCCGCGTTGCGTCAAGCGCTCAAACTGGAGAGCGAGCCGCCATCCTTGCGCCAACGGTATGGTTATTATACATTCGGACAATCTTGCCTATTGGCGCGGCGTTTAATCGAAGCGGGTGTGAGATTGGTGACAGTAAACATGTTCGAGACCGTTTATGACACGGTAACTTGGGATTGTCATGCCGACGGTGCCTCACTTGGCTCGACTCTGGAAGATTATCGCCGCACGCTTGGCCCCATGCTTGATCAGACCCTTTCGGCTTTGCTTGACGATTTGGCAACACGTGGGTTGTTGGAAAGTACACTAGTGGTCGCCCTGGGTGAGTTTGGCCGTACACCTATGCTGAATCCGCGCGGAGGTCGTGACCACCATATCGGTGCCTGGACGATTCTCTTTGCCGGTGGGGGAATTCGCGGAGGCGTGGTGGTCGGTCGCACCGACTCTTGGGGCATGTATCCTGAAGAGCGACCTGTAAGCGCGATGGAAGTAGCGGCAACAGTATATCAGGCACTGGGAATTAGTCCGCGAACACGTCTTCGCTTACCTAATGGGACGCTACAGCCGTTGGCGGATGCCGAGCCAATTTGGGAGCTCTTCCCTCAAGACGCCTACCGGCAAAATCAAAACCTCACGGCAGAACGTTATGTGTAACACAAAATAACCGATATTGGTTACCTGGACTTACAGGCGAGGTCTAAACTGAACTGTTGAAGCTTATGCGCTCGGCTGGCCTAACCTAAAATGTGAGCTTGGGGTGCTGACCTCCTAATCACAGGAGAGTACTGCAACATGACTGCGCGTGCGTCGCGTTGCCAAGATTTCAATCCTTTATTTTCGTTCATCGGGTTGGGAATACTATGTTGTCTGGGACTAGCGGGGAAGGCTGAGGCTCCATCGAGTAAGGATAGGCCTGCTTATCTAAATCCTCTGGATGTTCAGTTTCTTGATAATGAGCATGTTCAAGTCGATCTAACCGGAGTTCGCGAAACAGTGACGGTGGCTCTTACTACGGGCCAGATTGTGCACCGTGCGCGTTGGCCGAGGGAGCGTCCTGATTCCGACCCAGAGGCGGTCAAGATTCATCACGAGGAATTGCGGTCTCTCGCGGCACAGTTGCGTCCGCCTGGCGCCGGCTCGATTCGCGCGGTCTGGGGGCGGGCTGATTCCGGTTGGATGGTCCACACCTGGCCGCGGTTTTCTTTGCCCGCAACGCAACTGGCCCAGGGCTGGGTCTTCACCAGCGGCCTGACGCACTGGACCGGTCAGATTGGCTATCTGTGGGAGACTGCGGTATTAGATGAGCCAAATAACGGCTTCGCGGATCCGAGCGATGTCGTCATCGCTGCGGACGGTCGGCGGGCATATGTGGCTTCGGGCGGCAGTGATTGTGTGGCTGTGGTGGATTTGACGCAATTTCACCGCGTAGCTTCCCGAGTGGTTTCAGATACACGGAACCGGGCGCTTGAGCCTTATCTGCGCACCGATGATTTGTCGGCCTCACGGTTCCTCGTAATTGGGCGTCTGCCCACCCAAAACAATCCGCGGCGACTGGCCATTTCGCCCGATCAGCGTAGATTGGTGGTGAGCAACTTTTTGGGCGATTCCCTGAGCGTGTTCGATGTGGTTCAGTTGCGTCTGGAGCGTCACATCAGTTTAGGTGGCCCTCAGCCCGATTTGATTCGCCGTGGCCAAATCTTATTTCACTCGGCCAAACTGAGCCATTTAGGCCAATTTAGTTGCGCCTCTTGCCACCCAGGGGGCGGAGCCGATGGTCTGAACTGGGATTTACCCCGCGATGGCATCGGCAACGCAAAAAACACGCGGGTACTTTGGGGCAGTCGGAGTACAGCGCCTTATGGTTGGCTTGGCACCTCGCCGACATTGGCAGACCGCATCTTGGGAACCTTGCGCTCCATGCACCGCTACGAACCGTCGGCGGAAGAATTGACAGCGTTAGTGGCTTACGTGTCTACGTTACCTCCTGCGCCGGTAGCGGAGGTAGCGCCGAGCGAGCGAATGGCTTATGAACGTGGTCGCGCCTTGTTTCACACCAAAGCGGGTTGTGCTACTTGTCATCCGCCACCCACGTACCAAGACGGCCTAGCGCACGATGTGGGCACGGGCAAGGGTCAGGAGCGGCGCTTCGATACGCCGTCCTTACGCGGGTTGCGATTCAGCGCCCCATACCTGCACGATGGTCGCGCAGCCACGCTGGAAGAAGTGTTTACCAAACACAATGGCCAACGCCGCCATGGCCAAGTCCACTTGCTTACCCCGGAGGAACTAGCTGACCTTTTGCTGTTTCTGCGAACGTTGTGAAGTAAGAGCGCGGAAGTGAATGGCGTTGCGGGAAACTGCGGCAGGCGTTATATGCCTTTTGGAAGATTAGTGTAGTAAGAATTCGAAGAACCGCGCGGTGAAGGAATCGGCCATGGCGGACCAGTCGCGGCAGGAACTGAGCACTGCCGAAGCTGCCGCCTCTTGGCGTTTGCTTTGGCGCTGGCGTAGCCCCGATGGCCTAAGCGGAACGCTCGAAATGGCGTTGCCTAATGCTATTGTTTTCGGAAGTGCTCCCGACTGTGAAATCATGTTATCCCAAGCGCCACCCCTAGTGGCAGTGGCTTGGGCACAGACCTCTGGAATACTCGTCCGCAGCTTACACTTGGACTGGACCGTTCGGCTCTCAGGTTCAAGTGATGCTGCCGATCCGGAGAGTGAATCAGGCTATAAACAACTAATCCTGTTTCCACCTTGCAATTTCCGTATCGGTCAGGTGGAATGTGAAGTAGCATGGATTCCACAGGAGCTGGGAGCAAATCCTTCGTCAGATAACCAGGCTGCTGGAGATGAAAAAGCTGCCGTCACTCGAGGCCCGATTCGATTCGTTTCTGCCTTGCCTGTAGTTTGGCCGAACTCTGTGCTCGAGGCGGCTAGTCAGTTACGTGCACAACAACGCCGATTCGAGCAGGAGCGGCAGCTCTGGCGCGCAGAAGCAGAGCGCGAACTCGCACTCCTTGCTGAGAAAGCGCAACAGTTAACCCAACAAGAGCAAAACCTGTTGGCGGCCCGAGAAAAATTGCAGGAAGCCTGGGCTGCTCTCGAGGCGGATCGTCTTGCCCTTCGTCAGGCCCAAGACCAACTGGAACAGAGCCAGCGCCGCGTTGCTGAACAGGAAGAGCAGTTTCGCAAACGGGAACGACAATTTACCACGTTTTATCAACGGCGTCGCGATCACTTACGGGCTTTGCGTGAATCAGTGCGCCGCGCTGCCTCGAAGGTGCAACGGCAGAAGCGCGCGCTCGCTGCCGAACTTCAGACCTTGCAGCGTCGCCAGGAAGAACTAGCTCAACATTGGCAACAGTATCAAGCTGATGCAGAACAAATACGTACGGCCCGCGAGCAATTAGAAAAGGAACGCCAGTTAGTCGCGGAATGGCAAGCGGAATTCGAACGAGAATTCGCTCAGCGTCAGGCCCAACTGGATGCCCGGGAGCGCGAGTACCTGGAGAAACAGAACCAACTTGCCGCCGATGTGGCGCGGTTGCATGAGAATGCTCAACGCTTGCAGCGATTGCATGAGGAAGTTCAACAGCGTCAGAAGGAATTAGAAACGCAGGCTCAAGAGCTTGCCCAAAGACACAGGCAACTCATCGAAAGGGAGCAACAAGTTAGTGCACGCGAAACCGAACTGGTGCAACGTCAAGCCGAGTTGCAGCAATGGGAACTGCAGTTACAGCAGACCGGGCAGGAACTTGATGAACTGCAGCGACAACTTCGCGACCAAGAAAAGCACTTACGTCAACGAGCTGGGCAATTAGACCAATATCAAGCAGTGTTTGCTGCAGCAAAAACCCGTCTCGAGCGGTGCCGCGAAGAGTTACGTCAGCGCGAACAAGAATTGCTTGCCGACCGCCGCCGCTTAGAGGAACAAGAGCAAGCCCTCGTGGAGCTGTCTCGGCAGTTACATCAAGAGCGTCTGGCCTTGCGGCGCGAGCAAAACCATTGGCATCAGCAGCGCGAAGCCCTGGAAGCGCGGTTGCAGGAAGTGGAAAACAAGCTCGCCGAGATGGCGGAACGGGAGCGTGCCTTGGCAACAAGGCAAGCAGAGCTGGCTGACCAGGAAGCGCGCCTCCGCCAAGCGCTGACAGAAGTGGAAAATGGCCGGGAACGACTCAGACAGCTGTCTCGACGTTGGATGCGGCGCCGCAAATGGTTGCGCCGCAAGGCTCACAAATTGAAGCAGCACCAAACGAACTTGGCCCAACGCCAGCAAGAATTGAACGAGCTTCAGGAGCAACTAGCCCAATTGCAGCAGCAACTGGCGCAGCAAGAGATAAACTTGCGTGCTAAGCAGCAAGAGCTTGCTGAGCAAGCCCATCACCTCGAAGCCGAGAAGCAACATTGGCACAACCTGCGTACCTCATGGGAAAAAGAGCAAGCGTCTAAGCAGGAGGAATTAGAGCAGCGCCGGCATCTGCTCGAGCAGCGCGAGCAAGCTTTAGCCCAGGAGCTCGATAGTCTTCTGAACCGTGCTCAAGCCCTCAAGCAGCAGCAAGAAGAACTGAAGAACCAACAGAACCGCTTGCAATCCGAAAAAGAGGAACTCCAGCAGCAACGGGCGCATTGGGAACAAACAGTGCGTCAGTTGCAACAACAGTTACCGATGCTTGCCTCCCAGGCGCGCGAGTTATTAGGCAAAATCAGCCAGGCCCGCACAGTGCTCCGAGAACAACTCAACGAGTTGCAAGCTTTCGCCGCAGAAGTGCGTAGGGCTCGGGAGCGAGCGTGGCAGGAATTGGAAGATTACGCGCAACGTCTGCGGCAACAGGAGCAATCGCTCGCTTTGGCGCAAAGCGAGCATCGTCACGCCCTAGCTGCCTTTCGTCAACAAATTAGCGAGTGGCGTGGACAGATCAACGAGCTTAGGTTCACTCTGGCCCAGAATGAATCGCTTTTGGAGCAAAGACAAGCAGAGCTAGAACGTCGTGCCATTCAACTGGAGCAAACCAGCCATCGCTTGGCCGAAGAGGCACACCAACTTGCCGAAGCACGGCGTATTGTTTCAGCACAGCAATCAGAATTGGAACGTCATTTGAGCGAACTGCAGTCGTGGTATCGCAACAAGCTCCGCGAATTAGCGGCCAAAAAATTACTCAACATTTCCGAGAATGTCTCAGAAGGGGCTAACGAATTACCCGAAACCAATCAAACCGACCTGGATTTAGCCCACCGGCTATTGGCGGCCGAGGTCATCGACCGCCCCACAGTAGCGGCCCTCTTAGCCGATGCCCGGCGCAAAAACTGCTCCTTGCGCGACCTGCTCTTGGAAGGCGAATATCTTTCGGCCTACCAATTGGAAATGATCGGAGCGAACCGCCTCGAAGCACTGCTCGCAGGACGCTTACGGATCCTGGATTGCTTGCGCCTTACCCCTTTGGAAACCGTTTACCGCGTCTTTGACCCAGATTCGAATTCTGAAGGTCTGCTCCGACATCTTTCTCCCGCTGTAGACGATGAACGTCGAGAGGAATATCGGCAGTCCTTTCGTCGAGCTCTTTCGGTCTGTCACCCGAATTTGGCAATCATACGCGAAGTATTTGAATGGCAAGGGAGCCCGGCAGTCCTCGTTGAATGGACTGACGGTGTACCCGGTCCAGAATGGTTAGAGTTTGCAGGATTTCCCGCGGTATGGCTGCGGCTTCTCTCTCAGGCAGTCTCCGGATTGCACGCCGCCCACCAGGCAGGGCTCGCCCACGGACATCTTCACCTCGGACGGTTCTTGCTCACGTTCGATGCCCAGCTAAAGGTTTGCGGTCTAGGAGAGCCTCCTTGGTTGTTCCCAGAGATAACCCCTGAGGTACCGGATAATCCCAAATTATCCGACATTCGCGCTTTAGGAAAAATAGCTTGGGCTTGGCTAAGAAATAATCCAAACTGGCAGCGGAGTAGCTTAGCCCCCCTTCGCACCCTTGCAGAGCGACTCTTGGGACGCTCTGATTCCCCTTACATTCAGTTGGACGAAGTACGCCGTGACCTCGAAGAACTGCAAAACACCCTCGGACAAGACGGGCTCGCTGCGTGGGAACACTTGTTAGTTTTCCTTCGCGAACGACTACATCCTCAACCTTCCGTGCTCGCCCGCAGCGCTTAGCCAGCGTAACTTTGCGGATCTAACTGTTTTGCTCCAGGCTCCGAGCATATTAATTTCACTTACGGGCTGCTCATGGTGGCGCCGTTGAAGGATCGCTACCATCTGTGGCCGGGGATGGGGATGGCGAGGATTCTGGCGTCTCCGATTTGGCATCCTCACGTCGCCCCTGCTTTCGCTGCAGCGCGTCAAAGAAGCGCTTGAGTTCTGCAAACGTACGCAGCTCTCGCTTACCACTCAACAGCTCCGCCATAGATTCTCCATCATCCGCCTCTGAAAGTGGACGAACTGTCGTTGGCCTGACTCGACGCGGAGAAATGTCGTGGGCTTGGGAAGACGGAGCCGATGTCGGGTGTTCCTCCTGAGCAGCCCGAGGTTGTAATGCCTCTGCCGATTGGGCGCCTAGGGTCCCCGAACCCGTGGGTATTGAAGGAGCCTGCACAGGACGAATCCCACCTACTTCCACAGGGCTCGCCAATGATGTCGGCACCGTCTCCGTTGTTGGCTGGGTCGGTGTGGTCTGACCCAAGGCACTTATCTCGGTACTGGCCGCGGGCCTGGACATCAGGGTTGGCGTTTGAATCTGCATGACAACGGGCGGCGTGGAACGCGCTACTTCAGGTTCGACACGCCGACGTCGCCGAACGCGCACGCGCCGGCGAGCTATTGGTGGTTCCAAACTCAAGGCAATGCGGTGATGAGCTGAATCCACCTGGACAATCCAAAAATCTCTCACCTCTCCCACGCCGATCACTTCGCGCGGAGTATGGAAATGGGTACGCCCCATGCGCGTCTTATGCAAGAGAGCGGTTTCCTTTGCACCGATGTCCACGAACGCGCCAAACTCTGTAACGCGTGCTACTATGCCCGGGACCAGCTGCCCTGGACGGAGCTCTTCTAACTTCACCCATTGCCGCCTCAGAATCGGACGAGGCGAGATCATGCGGGGATCACGGCCACAAGCCGCTAGATGGTTGGCTATTTCTCGTAACAGGACGGGTGAACATTGAAACTCCTCCGCTAACTGACCCAGTTGCGCCTGACTAAGCGCTTGCCGCAAGGCCTGCCGACGGTAGGGGTCTTTCATTGCCTCCGGTTCAAAGCCGAGCCGCTCCAGTAAACGCCGCGCCAGCCCATATTGCTCCGGATGCAACCATGTGGCATCCAACGGTTCTTCTCCATCGGGAATGCGCAGGAAGGCCGCCGCCTGCTGGTAGGCCATGTCGGTCATCCCGGGCACTCGCAACAACTCTTCCCGCCGACGGAACGGCCCATGCTGTTTGCGGTAGTCAACGATGTTCCGCGCCAAATGCTCATTCAGTCCTGCAACATATCGCAACTGCGCAGCACTTGCCTGGTTTAAGTCTAATCCCACATAATTGACCACGCTCTCGAGCGTATGGCGAACGGTTTCCTGAGCCCGCCGAATGCTAATGTCATACCAGTTCAAATGGCCAGCCAAACTCGGTATATCCACTTTGGTCAATTCGGCCAACATGTCTTGGAAACGCCGTCCTAGGCTCACGGCGAGGCGCAAGCCGGCATCCAAATTTGGTAACTCTTCCTTACCTAGGACGCTCCCAGCGTACTGGGCTGCGCCTAACTCGGAAATGATACTGTACTGCACCTCGGGTAGTCGCTGGTTCAGCAGTTCGACGAGTAGAACCTGTACTTCCCGACAATAATTGTTGTTGCCGATCACAATCACCTGCACTTCGAATTTTCCCACTAACTCGCACAGTTGTTCCACATCTGGATGATTCAAAACTTCGGACAAAGAAATTACACCCGTGTCAGACAGAGACTGCGTCTCCGAGGAACCCTGAGCGAGGTAGTCCGCCGACACGAGAGTTTGTTCCGACGAATTCTCGTGCGCTGCCGAATCAGCCTTGTCGCCAGCGGCAACTGCGACCTCATCACGCTGCACCACTTGTTCATGTGTGTCGGCACTACGATCCTTACGGGCGGCATTGCGGTGCGATTTCACCAAATCCAGTAGACGGAGGATACGACAATCTAGAACATAGCCAGACTCGTCAAGTACCGCCACTCGACAACCTGGTCGCAAGGCTGGATCGATAGCGAGAACTCTATAGCCCGGCATCGGGCGAAGCAACGCTAGCCGCCTCAGATAATCTCCCATTACTTTCGCTGCATATTCCTCCGCACGCTGATACAACCGACGCCGAAGCTCACTCAAAAGGGCCGGAAGCAGGTAGTAATCAATCGCTTCCGGCGCTGCGCTGCGAATCAACTCCAGATGGGGATGATCGGTAACGGGAAGGTTATTTAGCAAGCTAGTACGCACTTTATCTTGATCGTATTCAATCTCCAGGGTCAATAGACGTTCCCGCTCACCTCGCACTAAGGCCAGCAACTCATATCCCTTCACGCGCCGCACCGGTGTGCGACAATCAAAATAGCCGCGGAATTCTCTCCCCTCGTTTTCTGCAAGCTCAGCGTTTTTGCGAGCCACCAGCACCGCAGATTCACGGAGTGCCTTCCTACCAATACGCCGCCATTGATACACCTGTGCTAAGCGTTCCGCCAATAAATGCTGCACACCCGCTAACACATCCTCAGGGCTGTTCAGGCCTTTCTCCGGGTTAACGAAGGTTGGGAGCAATTCCTGCAAGTGTGCCGCCACAGGGTCGTTTCTCCAAATTGCATCGGCCAACTTTCCCAGCCCCTGGGCATGAGCCTGGTCTGCGGGGGTCTCCTGAGCCTGCTTGAACGGAAAAAATAACTCCTCCAGTTGCGGAGCATCCTCCGCCTTCTCAATGCTTTCCCGTAGCTCTTCGACTAACCGCTCCTGCCCCTCGATGTGTTTGATGACCGACTGCTTGCGTTCTTCCAGACGCTGCTGTTCCTCCAGGTAACGGGCAATTTCGCGTAACGCCGACTCGGTCAAGCCCCCCGTACGCGCCCGACCATAATATGCCAAATAGGGTACACTGTATCCTCTTTGCAGCCAACGGATCGCAGCGCGCACTTGGGCACGTCGCACTCCCAAATTACCAGCCAAGCGTTTCGTATTTATTCGCATACCTCGTCCACCTGTCGTTGGCCAACCGTACCCTGGTTGCTTCTGACCATTGTATCCATGGAGAACGCTACTGTAGAACACTTCACTGCCCAGGTCAAGGCACTAGGCACATTCCATTACAAATTCATCGCTGTGTTCAGCCGGCACTATACGGAAATAGTGTTCTTGCTCATCAGCCGACCGAAGCATTGTGTTGATAATTGCTTATGGTTCTCTTCACTCGCGACCTGAACGCGATGCTTCAAAGTGCCAACAGCTTGCGACTAGTCGCTCTCATATAATTTCGAAAGAAAGTCGGAATCAGGCTGCCGGTACGACTGCCATTAGACCCTAACTAACATCGGTAAGGAGGACTTCGCAGTAACCTAGCTAGCGTAGCTCAATTGGCAGAGCAGCGGTTTTGTAAACCGCAGGTTGTGGGTTCGAGTCCCACCGCTAGCTCTGGTCCCAGCTAGGGGCACTGAGCCCGTTGGAATAGGAAGCCGGATAACTTTTCGACTTCACAGGACTTTTGCTACTAAATTGTGCTAGTTCTTGGACATAACAGATACGTAATTTGTCGTTTCGCCTTCCCGATAGAAACGTGGACAACGTTCGAGAATGGCGTGTAAATTAGTTGAGTGCTTTTCACTAGCTGGTTCGGCACTCCAATCATGCGAGATCATGTTTGCGAAAACGAGCTAAGCCCATGGGGCCTCGGGATGGTATTGCCGCCAGTGAGTCTCACAATAACGATAGCGCCGACGCCAAATTGGTATCAGCCCGAGCCAACGATGCCAGCCTATTTCTTCAGCGACTGCCGCTCGACCGCACCAAGAGCAACACCACACCATGCCATTTTCGTCGCGTAACACGCGGTGTTTCCATTTCCGCCCGTGGGCGGCGATTTCCTCAGGCGTGATTCCCCGCCGCGCCAACTCTGCTTCCGCTATCTCCAATGCTTCAGCCTCGAGATGCTCGCGCAGTACAGTAACTCGATCCATCAATTCTAAAGTATCCGCTCGTGCTGCGTTGGCTAACAAACGCTTCGTATTTAGTTCGAACATGGTTGCTTTTCGATCCCTGAGGAGAGCGTAGTACTTTTGCTTACGACTTTCGCTTCTTTCACTTTTTGTACTCTTTAAGTAAATGTAGGCTAGAACGCGACCTTAGTAAAGTCGCCGCCGATCTTTCAATCCCGTAAGTAGGAGCAATATATGCAAGCGGAGCGCGTCGCTCTGGTCACCGGCTCGGCTACGGGCATCGGGCGAGCTGTGGCTTTGAAGCTGGCCCAACAAGGTTACGCTATAGCTGTCAACTATTCCCGTTCTCACCAAGAAGCTGAAGATACCCTCCAACAAGTAGAAAAACTTGGTGTTCCAGGTTTGCTGATTCGTGCCAATGTGGCACGCGACGATGAAGTATGTCGCATGGTCGATCAAATTGTCCAAACCTGGAAACGCATAGACGTACTCGTCAATAACGCGGGCACTACCCGTTTCATAGACCACCGCAGACTCGACCTGCTAACTGAGGAAGTCTGGGACGAAATCTTCGGTGTCAACCTCAAAGGGGCGTTCTATTGCTGCCGAGCAGTAATCCCTTATATGCAGCAGCAAGGAAGTGGGGCTATCGTTAACATCAGTTCGGTCGCGGGCATCCTTGGTATTGGCAGTTCCATTCCCTATGCTGCCAGTAAGGGCGCGCTCAACACCTTGACGAAATCTCTCGCCCGCGCTTTCGCCCCGCAAATTCGAGTCAACGCCGTCGCGCCAGGTCCCGTTCTCACCCGCTGGCTTGCCGACCACATGGACCATATCGAACGTCAGATGGCTCTTACTCCCATGCAACGGGCCGCTACCCCTGAAGATATCGCCGATGTCGTGTGCTTTTTGGTCAGCGGCACCCACTATATAACAGGACAAATTATCGTAGTAGATGGCGGCCGTACTATGTAAACGGTCGATGGCCCGATGCCTGCCCTAGCCTAGCACTCTTTTTTCAACCTGTGGGCAAGGCACATGTGGCAAAACACTGTTGTTAGCGATACGGAGCACTGCCGTTCCAAGCCTGCCACTCAGGCGCAGCATACCTTTCATACCGGATGTATATAAAAAGTATATGCTGACGCACTCCCCAATCTACGAGATGCCCCATGGTACTAATCAATAACCCGAAATCTCGCCGTGTGCCTGCCAAGAACCCGCCGACAACAATTTGCCGAGGAACACCGGTCAGACTTAGAGGAACTCGCCCATGCCTACAGCTCCTGCCGCCGATTGGATTATACATAATGCTACGATTATTACGTTAGATCCTCGCCACAGCCGCGCGGAAGCATTAGCGGTGCGCGAAGACAAAATTGTTGCCATTGGTTCCGACCACGAGGTGTTGAAATTACTCGGTCCACAAACACGTACATTGGACGCCGATGGACGCATGGTCCTGCCGGGATTAATTGATAGTCATGTCCATCCGATAGACGCTGCTACCAGCGAACTGCATGAAGAACTGCCAGTGTTGAGATCGCTTGAAGATGTTTTCCGTTACATCCGGGAGCAAGCCCAGCGCAAGCCCCCCGGCGAGTGGATAGTTCTACGCTTCGCCTTCCCAACACGTTTGAGGGAAGGTCGTTTTCCCACTCGGGCGGAATTGGATGCTGTTGCGCCCCAGCATCCCGTCCTTTATCATGCTGGCCCTGCAAGTATGGTCAACAGTGTCGCCCTGAGGATTTCAGGGATTACCCGGGATACGCCTAACCCGCCTAACGGCATCATCGTTAAGGACCCAAATACCGGCGAGCCCACCGGCATGTTACGCAATGCCACGAGCCTACTGAAAGGAATCCGCGGAAGCGAAAAACCTTTGTCTAGAGAGCAGCGTCGCCAAGCTTTGCTCAAGCTTATCAAACTGTATAATCAACACGGTTTGACAAGCATCTGCGACCGCTCCGCCAGTCGAGAGGAACTTGATGTATATTACGATCTTTATCAAAGTGGGGACCTAACGATTCGTGTCAACGTGGCCCGCGAATTTTCGCCTCCATCGCTGCGGGATGAATTAGTACGCAGGCTTGACGAGTTACCCGGTCCCGACAAACGCGGTGGCCCCACAGGTGTCGGCAATTCCTGGGTGCGGGTAGGACCTCTTAAGGTCTATCTCGACGGCGGCATGCTCAATGGCACTGCTTATATGCGGCAGCCTTGGCCCCAAGGGCCAGCTTACCAGATCCACGAGAACAACTATCGTGGTTTACTTTTTATCCGTCCGGAAGCACTGACTATGTTGGCAGAGGAAGCAGCGCGCCGAGGCTGGCAACTTACCGCACATACCGCGGGCGAAGGCGCCATGGACATTTTATTAGATGCTTACGATCTAGCTAACCGGACTGTGTCTATCAAATCCCGGCGCTTTTGCATCACTCACGCTAACTTCCCCTCTCAATATAACCTGGAACGTTGCCAGCGGCTTGGCGTTGTTGCAGACGTTCAACCCGCTTGGTTATGGAAAGATGGTTCTACGCTCCTTCGCATCCTCGGTAAAGAGCGCATGCGCTGGTTCCAACCTTATAAAACTTGGTTACGATATACCGTCATAGGCGGTGGTTCCGACCACATGCTGAAAATGGATTCCTTCTTATCCACGAACCCCTGGAATCCCTGGCTGGGCATCTATACAGCCATCGCGCGCGTCACGGAGCAAGGCGACTTACTTTATCCCGATGAACGTCTTACACGGGAGGAAGCCCTAAGACTTTATACCATGAACAATGCCTATCTGACTTTTGAAGAAAAAGTCAAGGGAAGTCTGGAAGTCGGCAAACTTGCTGACTTCATTATCATCGACCGCGACATCTTAATCTGCGATGCTAAGCAAATTCCCTTCACTAAAGTCTTATATACTTTTGTGGGCGGGCGCCTGGTGCATCAAGCTTCGGATACCTAACTAGTATCTAAGTTGCGATAAGTGAAAAACATGATTTTGCACTATCTGATCCTCAAAACTTATTTTAGCCGAGTCGGCTAAACACTATCTTGGAAGTCAGTGTGAACGACTATGTTTAGGTATATTTTTTACCTTATGTCGTTGCTTCTTATGCTGGCGTATGGCTGGAGCCAAGAGTGGCCGTTAGATGTCATTCACCTGCGCAATGGTCATAGTTTTCAAGGCGTGATTCTTCGAGAGACCAACGACTCCGTTTATTTTCGACAGGTTATCCGCCTGCCCGGAAAACCTACTTATCTCTTAGATGCGATATTTTTCCGCGAGGAGATTGCCCGTATTGAACGGATAGAGGAGGCAATGCGTCAAAGTTGGATGATAAAACTAGAAAAGCTAGAATTGCGAGGTGTACATGATAAACGTAGGCGTGAGGCACTTAGATTGGAACGCCGTCCCGAAGGTGCTTGGTTTTATCGTGGCGAACGGTTTGCTATCGTGTCCTATCTTTCCAATGAAGAACTCACTCGCCGAGTCATCGTCCGACTAGAAGACATGTTCGTAGCCTTGCGCGAATACTTAGGCGAACGGACTAAAGTCACAAAGATTCTGACTATTTATTTATACCGAGATATGACCAGCTACCAACAGGCCTTGAAAGAACGTGGTTTAGGCGTTGCCAATCCTGCCATCTATATTCCTAGCCGCGCGGAAATCCTTATCGTTACAGATTGGGAACAGTTGGCTGAGCAACTTAGTTCGCTTCGCGCTAAACACGAAGCTCAACTGCGGGACTTAGACCGTTATGAGGCCGAGCTTCGCCGACATTATCACGGCCATCCCCCCGCGGGAGTCATGGAAAAAATCAAAATTGCTCGCTGGCAGTTGTTGAGAATCAATCAGGAGAATGAAGTTATCTTAGAGCGCCAACTACAGCCCCTGTTTCGTCGCTGTTACCACGAAGGTTTCCATGCTTATTTAGATATTTATCTTTACCCCCAGGGTTCTCATAACGTGCCTCGCTGGCTGAATGAAGGACTGGCTCAGATTTTCGAAACGGCCATCGTGGAAACAGGCGATATCCACATTGGCCACATTGATGCGCAACGCCTTCACCAAGTTCAACAACTTCTCAAGCAAGGCAGCTTACCAACCATCCGCGATCTTCTCAGGAGCGAACCGCGCCATTTCCAAGTCAACCACAGCTCTGAAATATACGCCTCCGATCGCTATTTTCTCGCCTCTTGGGCTGCTACCTATTTCCTCGTCTTCTCATCTCAAGCAAAAGGCTCTGGCAAAAATTCTGGCAGCCTCTCCGGACCAGCATTGATGCGTTTTATTGATGACTTAGCTAGTTCAGAGAATCCCAAGAAAGTGTTGGAAGCGCTGACAGGAAAATCGCTCGATGAGTTGGAGAGTGATTGGCAACTATATTTTCTCCGATTACGGCCTGACGGTACCCTGCGTGCGTTATAAAAAGCCTAACTCGCTGTGCCACATGAGGAACTCATCAAACGTTGATTCGTCTAGCTAAGAAGTGGTCGGCAGTGAGTGTCATTCATTGGCGGGGTAAGGGTAAGCAAACAATTTCACCTGTAGCCGCGGATTTATAAGCTGCTAGCAAGACTTCCGCAATATGGGCAGCCTCGCGCAGGGACATTTCGCTTTCACGATCCATATCTAAACAGTCGAGGAAATACGCGACGTCGCGCTCCACGAGCGAATCTACCGGCCACCACACCGTTTTAGCGCGAGCATGGGTTATTTCCAGGGTACTTTGCCAAAAAGCCATGGGGTCCTCCGGGTGTGCTGCTGGTGGTGTCCAGGGCATTTCCGTAGTGTAAACTTCCAGGCGGGGCCGCCATGCATCCGCCACATAAGTCCCATGGGTTCCCACTACGATATAACGATGGAGACCAGCCGCCGGATGCGTCGTCCACCCATATCGTCCAGCAGCTACGGTAACCTGGATACCACCCTCTAATTCCGCCCAGACGAAACCAAAATCTTCAATATTGTTCTCTTGATGTTCCCCAAAAACATAGTTGGCTGTATAGGCACGCACGCGTCTGTATTTCCTGCCTGCAAGCCAGTGGATGTGTGCCAAGGGATAAACGCCGACGTTATCTAATTCTCGTTTTGCGTCGGGAAGCTGATGTCGCTCTGGAGGATATTCTTCATGCCGTCGGGTTGGTCGCGCTGATCCGGGATGTCCCTTCGCAAAGAAGCAGTCTGCATGGATAGCTCGGATTTCCCCTAACGAAGCAACTTGCACCAATTGCTTGAGCCGTTGCAACCATGGCTGAGTCATAAAAGTATACATGTGCGACTTAATTCCGTTCTTCTCTATGGCTTCCACTAACGCGTCTACCTCTTCTAGGCGTGGACATAAGGACTTATCCAGATATAAATGTTTTCTTGCTTCCGCGCACTGCTTTGCAATGCGTCCACGCCTTTCCGGCTCGGCACAGATGCTTACAATATCAATATTCTGCATTTTTAGAGCGTCTGATATATCTTCGATGTAAGGAATATTTAGCTGTTTGGCGAGCTTTTCGTTCCAAGCGCGGCGACATGGAGTAACGTCAGGTTCATCGCTTAAACCCACTAACCGAACCCGCTTATCCGCCGCAAAAGCTTGAGCATAAGTTTCCTGATGTGTCCGACCTCCTGTTATGAGCAGCACACCATAACGTTTTCCTGACATCACTCAGCCCTCTGTGAGCTAGTCTTCTATAAATATAGTGGCTGTCAAAGAAAGTCAACTAATGCCACTCTGGCGGTAGGATAGAAATATATAGGCAATCCTGAGGAACCCACCCCAGAGGCTTACCGTTCACTGCCACTAAGAACCATCTATTTGGTCGCTGACCAACCACATAGATTTCCCAACCTGGATAAAGGATGACGGGTTGACCCTCCTGGGTGGCTATGGGATAACTGGTGCCGTTCCCTAGGCGTGCCTCACACCTCGTTCGCACAACTGCCCATGTGAAACCAATTTCCCGAAATTTTATATAAGTGGCAAAGGTAAAAATGGCCAGAGCCGATGCGCATGCGATTAGTCCCATAACCGCTAGCCTGCGTCCTCCCTGAAAATGCAGCGCGACCAACGCACACCATCCGAAGCTCCATATTATCATAGCGAGGAAATGAGCCACCGATATCGGCCTACTCCAATCAAGCGGGGCTCGTGGGGGGTTGATGACTACTGACCGAGCCTTTTGTAAAGCATGTCGAAAATATTGATTCCAGGGATACTGATCTATAGCTCGACGCAAATGGTAGATGGCAGCTCCTAAGTCTTCGCAAGCTAAAGCGCAGATACCAAGGTTATATTCTAATTCGGGGGCATAAAATCCTAAAGAAAATAAATACCGGTAGATTTGTAATGCCTCCTGGTAATGTTCGCGCTTCGCCAAGTCATAAGCTCGGCGTTGCCAGTTTTCAGGGTAAGCTAATATTTGAAAGGGAAAACTCACAATCATAGCGAGAGATACAAGATTCATTACGTGCTCCGGGGTCTTCCACTAATGCGATTAAGCAACTGGCTATCAAGGATAGTGAGCATAGTCATTATATTGCGGATGTCTGCTGAGGTCAGTCTCGAAACAGGCGAGAAAACGGCCTCTTGAAGTTGATTGAGTTGTACTATGAATCGTGCGACAAATGTCGATGCCATACCTCGACTGCGTAAGTAGTCGGCAAGACGGTCACTAGCGCTAAGAATCGAGATACCCAGCTTTTGCTGAAGATAGTCCCGCACCGCATGCCAAACGATATAGGCATCAGGGCAGTCGGCGCTTATCTGCTCTTTCAGGATTTTTAGAGCGTATTTCGCTGGCGGACTGTGTTGCCGCCATATAAATGGCTTACCCCGCCATCTCCGCCATATACCTAAGACAAGCCAAATGACCGGTGGAAGAGTCCAGCCGAACCAAAGGTGGGGGGATAATGGCTTTGTATCCCAGGGCGAACATAGCTGAGATATTTCTAAACAGGACAAACGAGGCATGCGTAAACTATGTTCCGCCGCAAGCAACGATCTAGTAGGCAGGCACCGAACCAATACACTATTGCTTTGGAGAGACTGATATTTAGGGGATTCCATTTGTGGGTTGTATGCTACAAATTCAATAGGCGGAATTTCCCAGGCACCAGCCGCATCTAGTCGAACCTTCCAGCGAAAGCAGCGGCTCTGTTGGTCAGGCCAAGTTTCCCCGCTGTACACCAATGGAGTTTTTAGCTGGCGAACAAGATACCTTTCAAGGAGTTTATTATCTATATCTTGTAACGCTCCAGAGCCATGTATGCATATCACATAATCGATATAATCGCCGACATAGGTCAGGTCGGGCACGCTCAAGCTGGAAACTCGATAGTTCCCCGGGGGCAGGACGAAAGAGGTTTGCAAACCGACGGGAGGCGGTATATCTTTAACAGAAAGGCTTAGGGGATTGCTAATAAGTTTCCTATGAGTCCTTGATATTTCAACTGCTACGGGGGCAAATAAAATCTGACCCTCTAAGTCTAATATGGGCTTTTCGATGATAAGTTGCCAAGTTAGCCTCCACACGGGGCGTGGTGTCCCTAAGTAAGGTATATAGATCAAGAAATGTTCAGATACCATTCCAAGAGCTGATCTAAGGTCGATGGGTAGGTGAAGTTGGCAGGGCAAAGCATTAGGGCTGGGGATACTGTGTTGACAGAGCCACTGATCTACGGGTAATCGCCACCGGAATCCGAATTCTCGACCGAACCACGGAATATCTAGGCGAATGGCAGACTCCGTGATAGTATCGAATTCAGGTAACTGAATTTCAAGATACAAGTGTATAAGTTGGCCGCGATAAACAGCACTAGCTACGTCGCTATACAGCCGGACAGCACACACAGTCGGGTCTAAGTGACATATAGTAAACTTATTAGCAAGACTACACTGAGCCATACTTAGATAGGATATTACTACGGTGAGAACTTTCACTAACAGAGAAAGAATCGAGCGTGGCAGATATGGCATGGCTATTACCAATCTCTAACAGTCATACGACTCAGGGAGAGACCAGCTCGTTGCGCCCTAGCTTGACTGATTCGTTGCCACTCCACATCCAGCCAGGCTTGAGCTTGTTCCGCTGAGAGTGAGGTTAGTTCGGCTTGGGCTGGAATCGCCGGTAGGTGTCCCCGGCCGGGCTTGACATAGTTGTGAGTTTCCATGGCTTGCTCCGAAGTAGGCCGGGAAAATGGTCGAACAGGCTTCAAACCAGGCCGAAAAGTGTCTGGCTTGGTTGGCGCAGTATTAGCCGAATCCGGTGTGATAGGCTTATTTGAAGGCTCGGATGTTTTTGGGAGAGGCTTAGTTCGGTGTAAATCTGCCTCCATTTGCCTTAGTAAACGCTGGGCGATCGTAAGATGATAGCGAGCATCCTCAAAGTCAGGAGCTTCTGCCAAGCATTGGCTAAGGTCGTTGAGCGCGAAGCCTAAGAGATCTGCCTTGTTTGTGCCAGTTGCGTCCATGGCTAAAATTAAGTAAACCGTGCCACGGCCATATAGACTTAGGATGCGTCTTCTTCCTTGAGCATCTTCCAGAGCTTGCGTATAGGACAAAATAGCATTATGCCATCGCTTCAAGCGAACGAGGACCGCGGCCTGATTGAAGGCGACTTGTCCGGGGTCATGTGTGAGCTTGGCGGCTGCCTGATAATGCTCTAATGCTTTTTCATACTCGCCGCGGTTATATGCGGCCTGAGCTAGATATAGGTAGTCTCGGCAAGTCGGCGACCAAAGGAACGCCAAAACGAAAAGAGTAAAGGCTAGTATCATCATGGCTGAGCTCGTGAAATACTCGGTTCTTGAGAACGTACTTGCTCTAAAGCAAGGGCCTTGAGACGGCGGAGGTCAAGTTTGCCCGTGATTAACACGGGTAATTCGGGTACCTCGAAAAACGCATCGGGGAGCCAAAGATTCGGCAGGCCACTAGCTTTGAGACGATTCACAATTTCCTGGGTAGTGATGCCGTTCGACCAGGGGCGATGTAACACGACTAGTTTTTCTCCCTTGCGTTCGTCAGGCACGCCTACGACCGCGCATGCTAACTCCGTAGTATTGAGTATTCGTTGAATTTCCTCTTCGATGCGTTGGTGGGGCACCATTTCACCGCCGATTTTGCTAAAGCGTGCCAGACGATCCCGAATGGTGATAAAACCTTCCTCATCAAACTCTGCTAGATCGTTCGTGAGATACCAGCCGTCTCGGATGGCTTCACGAGTCAGAGCTTCGCGGTTGAGATAGCCGAGCATGACATTCGGGCCGCGCACACGCAATACACCCATCTGGCCGGGCGCGAGAGACCGCCCATTGTCCACGTCGGTAATGCTCGCAACCACAGCAGGAATTGCCCGACCTATCGTGCCAACTTTGTGGCGAATCCGTACCCATAAGCCGAAGCGCTCGTTGGGCAGGTTTGTGGAGACCACTGGCGACAGTTCCGTGCAGCCATAACCTTCTAAGGGCCAAATGCCGAATTTTTGCGCAAAGGCTTGCGCGATGGAATCTGGTAACTTTTCCGCTCCGGTAATTAGCAAACGCACGGTGCGGAAATCATTAGGTTCGCAACTACGATGAACGAGTCGCAAAAACGTTGGCGTGGTTACGAAAAGCGTACAACGATGTTCGCGACATAAATCGCCGATCTGTCTAGCCTGTCGCGGATCTGGGTAAAAAACCGCCGAAGCCCCGATGACTAAAGGTAGCCAGAAGGTCACCGTATAGCCGAAGCTGTGGAAGAGTGGCAAGACGCCCAGAATACGGTCCTGCGGCAAAGGTTCAATCGCCTGGCAAATAGATTGAATGTTAGCCAGAACGTTGAAGTGGGACAACATAACTCCCTTAGGCTCGCCCGTCGTGCCGCTGGAGAAAATGATTGTGAGTAGGCTATCGGAACTCTGCCCATGGAGGCCCAAACGCCACTCCAGAAGCCACGCCGGTAACAGAACGCATTGCAACCAGGTAAAGAATTTCTGCCAGGAAGGTATTTTTTCCGAGAAATCTTCTAAATAAAGCACCGAAACTTCCCTGGCCCAGTCCCAGGGGATGCGTTCGCGGAGTCGCCGGGTGGATAGGACATGGCGAATTTGACATTGTTGAATGGCCGAGGCTATGGCTTCTTGCGGAGCTGTATAGTTGAGGTTGACCGCAATTCGCCCAGATAGGCTAATCGCCAAGTTGGCGAGCACCGCTCCGACCGAAGTGGGCAATAAGAGGCCGACCTTGACTTCTTCACGTTCAAATAATGGATCAAGCAAATTTCTTAGCAACATGGCGCCCGCAAGAGTTTCAGCATAGGTCAACCGCAACTGCTTTTGCATACCATCTACGACACATACGCGAAATGGATGCCGACATGCCTGCCGCACAAAGTGCCGCGGTAATGACCATTCCTGAGAACGGCGCTTCTCAAACGCTTGACAATGGAGCTGCTGTATCCGCTGTTCCAGTTCGAGCACGGGCACGTCCGCGGAAACTGGGCTGCCAAAAATCGTCGTCAGAGGCAAAGGTATCCGTATAGGGCGCTTCCACCGCAACCCTGTTCGCACTTCGCGGAAGAGGTTGCCCCAAACCCGATCTAACGCTACGGGAATAATCGGTATGCTGCTTCCTGAAGCGGAGACCGTGTTCGGCGACGAAAGTCCGTTCGGCGAAAGTAATTGACGAATCCACCATGCAAGATTAACTCGCAGCTGGCCCACTTGGTATGGAGCATCTGCGGGCACAGCTACCAGTTCACCACGCTGCAATGCGCGACGCGCTTCCGCAACTGCGTGAAGCAGGGCTGCTTCACCTTTGAATTGTTCGATGAATGTGACCCCAAGCATTCGTCCTAAGACCCGACGCCAGATTCCTCTCAGCCGCACCAGAGGCACTAAGCAACGAACTGGTCGGGGACTGCTTAGCGGCAGCATCAGAACATCCGGCCAAGGTACTGCATTGTGGACAATCAAAGCGGGTCCCTGCGGTGGCACCCATTCACTTCCGTATACTTTCAAGCGATACACCGGACGCAGACAGGCACGTAGCCCGGCCGAAATTACCCTATGGCTCCACCGTTGCATAGACATTTGAAGTCGATACCAGAAACTCGCCGTGTTCATTCCTGATCCTCGCCTATCTCCTAGTTTCAAGAATATTTTGATTCTGGCGAATGGCTGCCCATTGCGGCTAATAGTGCTCCAGAAGTCTTGCCCATCTCGGTAGACACGAGTTACCTTGCTTTTCGGAGATACCGTTATCTAGCCTAAGTAATTTTTATATCTTGACTCCCGCCTTTGAAAACTGCAACTGGCCTTGATCCAGAAACGCTTTCGTGTTACGAGACGAAGAACCTAACACCAAAGTAACGAGGTCGCATATTGGCTCATCACCCATTCCCTCATGGAGATGTGCAGTGTGGTCCGTGGAGAGTGGCTACAAGCCGCGGGTCGCAATTGTTGATTACAGCTTAGGAAACTTATTTAGTGTCCTGCATGCTTGCCGCAAAGTTGGTCTCGATGCCTTCATCTCTTCGGACAAAAAAGAAATTCTCGCGGCTGATGCAGTCGTCTTGCCAGGCGTCGGCGCCTTCGGCGATGCTATGGACTGCTTACGCCAGCGCGACCTAGTGCGTCCCTTGCAGGATCTAGCTCACTCCGGCAAACCGCTGATTGGCATATGTTTGGGCCAACAGCTTCTCATGACCGAAAGTTTTGAATTCGGGCGCCATCGGGGGCTGAATATCTTTGAGGGCCAAGTGGTACGCTTCGAAAACCCTCGTGGACCCCAAGGGCCTCTCAAGGTGCCTCAAGTCGGTTGGAACCGCATTTACCGACCCCCCCATCTAAAACAACAGACATCGGGCGATTGTTGGTATGACTCACCTTTAGAGGGCCTGCGGGACGGAGAATATATGTATTTTGTTCATTCCTTTTACGCCCAGCCCTCTGACCCCTCAGTGGTACTTGCTGTTACCCGTTATGGCCATATTGAATTTTGCTCCAGCTTGCGCCGAGGAAATGTGATGGCTTTTCAGTTTCATCCCGAAAGAAGTGGAACCGCAGGTATTCAAATCTACCGCAACTTAGCTCGTCTTATTCTGAAGTCTCTCCAAAGGGAGGACATTCGCTGTGCCGCGTAAAGCATGCGAGGAAAAACTTGTCGCTTACTACGGCCTGCCTGAGAAAGTCATCTACTGTAAGCGCTGTGTCATGTCTAACCAGCGCCCATGCTCATACCCAGAACACCTGCATCGCCCCGACCGCAAGACTCCTACTTTGCATATTGATGAGCACGGCGTTTGCGACGCTTGCCGCGTTGCTGAGATGAAAGAAAACATCGACTGGGAGGCTCGAGAGCGAGAGCTGCTGAAACTGCTAGATAAATATCGCCGCAATGATGGTTCTTATGATTGTTTAGTTCCCGGCAGTGGCGGTAAGGATAGCTGCTTCGCAGCCCATATCTTGAAATACAAGTATGGCATGCATCCTCTTACTTGCACCTGGCCTCCCATCCTCTATACAGATATTGGTTGGCAGAACTATCGCAATTGGTGTGAAATAGGAGGCTTCGATAATGTCACCTTCAAGCAGAATGGCCGTGTGATGAAATTGCTTACTCGCTTAGCCATCGAAAATTTGCTTCATCCCTTTCAGACGTTTATCCTTGGTCAGAAAAACTTAGCACCCAAAATCGCTATGAAGTTTGGTATCAAGCTAATTTTTTACGGTGAAAATGAAGCCGAGTACGGCAACCCCATTGCTGACACTGCGACCTCCCTGCGCGATAAATCGTATTACACTTATCGTAATCTAGATAATTTGTATATAGCAGGCGTGCGCTTGCCAGAATTAATGGAACGCTATAATCTCACGTTGAACGATTTGATGCCTTATCTACCCGCAGATGCTAAAGAATTAGAGGCATCGGGAATCGAGGTTCACTATTTAGGTTACTACATAAAGTGGGTACCTCAAGAAAGCTACTACTACGCTGCGGAACATTGCGGCTTCCAAGCCAATCCATTCCGAACCGAGGGCACTTATAGTAAGTACAATAGTCTCGACGACAAGATAGATGGCCTTCACTATTACACCACCTATATCAAGTTTGGGCTCGGTCGAGCAAGTTATGACGCCTCCCAAGAGATACGCAACAAACATCTTACTCGAGAAGAAGGTATCGCCTTGGTTAAACGTTTTGATGGTGAATTTCCAAGTCGCTATTTTCACGAAATCATGGACTATATAGGAATGAAACCCGAATATTTCTTGGAGTTATGCGACAGATTCCGGTCGCCTCACTTGTGGAAAAAAGAAGGTGGCGAGTGGAAGCTACGGTATCCTATTTGGGAAGTCGAGGAATCCCAGCGCCAAGCGGCATAGTGGCGACCCTAATAAGTGAGGAATTGTCGTGAAACTCGAAACTGTTCAGGAGCTAACTAACATCTGCATTCCAGTGGATGCCTCGTTGCGCCAGGCCATGGAATACATAGACCGTAATAGCAAGGGAATTGTTCTGATCACCGACCACGAACATCGGCTTGTTGCTACGATCACAGACGGCGATATCCGCAGGGCCATCCTCGCAGGTTGTAATCTTGAGGACCCCCTAACAAAAGTTTTGGAGCATAAAAAACACGGCCTCCAACCCGTGGTAGCTCGCTATGACGCTCCGCGGGAGGCCTTACTTCAGCTCATGAAGCAAAACGCCATTCAACAAATTCCGCTGGTTGATGATTCTGGCCATGTAGTAGGCTTGGTCACCATACAAGACCTAATCCCAGAGGAATCGTTGGCCATTGACGCGGTCATTATGGCGGGCGGTTTTGGCACACGTTTGCACCCTTTGACCCTCGACACTCCTAAGCCTATGCTCCCGATAGGCGGAGAGCCCTTACTGCAGAGAATCATTCGACAACTCCGCCAGCATGGCATTCGCAGAATTACGATTACCACGCATTATCATGCCGAGAAAATTCGCGGCCACTTCGGCGACGGCAAGCATTTAGGCGTCGAGATTTCTTACATTCACGAGGAAACTCCCCTGGGGACAGCGGGTGCGCTAAGCTTACTAGACTCACCATCTAATACGTTACTTGTCATCAATGGCGATATACTGACCCAAGTCGATTTCCGAGACATGGCTGCGTATCACAGGGAGCAAGGGGCATCCCTCACGGTAGGCGTTCGTAAGTATGAGCTTCAGGTTCCTTATGGAGTTGTCGAAAGTGACCATACTTATGTCCAGCGTATCGTGGAAAAACCTGACTTATGTTTCTTCGTAAACGCAGGGATTTACCTCCTAGAGCCTCACACTCTAACCATGATACCTAAAGGTCGACGCTTTCATATGACCGACCTTATTGCCAGCCTCATTCATGCTCACAAAACGGTTGTCAGTTTTCCTATTGTGGAATATTGGCTCGACGTCGGTCAACCTGTAGATTACGAACGCGCTGAGAACGACGTCCGCCTCGGGAGGTTTGCCGCATGATTTGGCGGGATACCTCCGTACTCGTTACAGGCGCAGGGGGATTCATCGGTAGCCACTTAGTGGAGAGACTTGTCGAACTAGGAGCGCGGGTGCGTGCCTTGGTACACTACAACGCCCAAGGATCCTGGGGCTGGCTTGATCATTCTCCCCAGCGAGACAAAATTGAAATCTTCCTGGGAGACCTCACGGACCGAGACTTAGTTTATCAAGCCGCTAAGAACGTTCAAATCATTTTTCATTTGGGCGCACTCATCGCCATTCCATATTCTTATCAAGCTCCTATCTCATACGTCCGCACTAACATTGAGGGTACCCTCAATGTGCTCTTAGCGGCTCGCGATCTAAAGATCACTCGTTTGATCCACACCTCAACAAGCGAGGTTTACGGCACCGCCCGCTACGTTCCTATCGATGAAAACCACCCATTACAAGGACAATCACCTTATTCAGCGACGAAAATTGCCGCCGATAAGCTGGCTGAAGCGTTTTTCTGTTCGTACGGCGTCCCGGTAGTGACAGTCAGACCCTTCAATACCTATGGCCCGCGCCAATCCACCCGGGCAGTAGTTCCTACTATCATCACCCAGTGCCTTACCCGAGATACCATATATCTCGGCCATCTCCACCCCACACGCGACCTCAACTATGTCAGCGATACTGTGGAAGGCATCCTTCGCGCTGCCGCGGCCGATAACGTAGTGGGAGAAACAATCAATCTCGGTTCCGGCCGAGAGATAAGCATTGGCGACTTAGCCTCGTTGATAGCACGATTGATTGGAAAACAGGTGCACATTGTATGTGATGAACAACGATTCAGACCTAATCTCAGTGAAGTTCATCGCCTTGTCGCCGATAACAGCAAAGCAAAGCGCCTTTTAGCTTGGGAGCCGAAAGTTTCGTTAGAGGAGGGATTGCGACATACTATCAATTGGGTTCGCCAACATCTTCGGAGGTATCGCCTTGACTGCTATGCCATCTAGGACTGCTACTAATGCCGCCCCTTTTATTCCCTTACACTCACCATGTTTAGACGATCGTGCTTGGGAGTATATTCAACAATGTTTGGCGAGTAACTGGGTTTCCTCAGCTGGACCGTTTGTCAGCCGATTTGAGCAAATGGTCGCAGAATATCTCAAGGTGCGTTATGCTGTCGCCACCGTAAATGGCACTGCTGCCTTACATATTGCCCTGCTTGTTGCTGGCGTCCAGCCGGACGACGAGGTGTTAGTTTCCAGTTTGACATTTATCGCCTCGGCTAATGCGATTCGCTATGTCGGTGCATGGCCCGTTTTCATTGACGCTGACCCTCAATACTGGCAAATGGACCCAGAGGCCGTTTTTCATTTTTTGGAGCGCGAATGTCAGTGGCGCAATGGCGCCCTTTACAATCGTCACACACAGCGTCGAGTTAAAGCAATTTTGCCCGTCCATATCTTAGGACATCCCGTCAACTTAGAGCCTATACTGCAGTTGGCCAGAAAATACGACTTGCTAGTTCTGGAGGACGCCGCTGAAGGCTTAGGCGCCTATTACAAAGGGCGCGCAGTGGGAAGTCTGGCAGATGCTGCATGTCTTAGTTTCAATGGTAACAAAATCATTACCTGCGGCGGCGGTGGCATGTTCGTTACGAATCGTGCTGACTGGGCCGAACGAGCTCGCTATCTGACCACACAAGCTCGAGACGATCCCATCGAATACATACATCGGGACATAGGATACAACTATCGCCTAACTAGTTTACAAGCAGCTTTAGGTTGCGCTCAGATGGAGAAACTGGAAGAATTTGTTCAGCGTAAAAGACAACTGGCGCGCTCCTATGCCGAACGACTAGCAGATTTACCTAGCATTTCCTTACCCGCGGAGGCGCCCTGGGCCCGGTCCACTTATTGGCTTTACACCATCCTGGTGCGAGATCGAAACCATAATTTGGGGAGTCGCGAGCTTCTTCATTGGCTTCGGCAACACGGTATCGAGTGTCGCCCACTCTGGCAGCCCCTCCATCGAAGCCCCGTGTATGCCCAATTACCTCGCCGCTTATGTCCTGTGGCAGACCGTCTGTATCAGCAGGCCATAAGTCTCCCCAGTTCTGTAGGTTTGACTGAACAACAGCAAGAATGGATAATCCGAACTATAAAATCCTATTTCATTGGCTCTAATGCAGCGGCGTGACTGACTTCGTTAAATTTCGAGCACGGGATGGGGTACCTAAGCTCTGGGCGAGCCGCAATGATCAGAAAAAATAGAGTCTTGCTTATAGTTTACAATGCTGCTCATTTTCGGGAGCTGTCCCGCCTTGCTAAGGTGTTCATCGATTCGGGAATGTTCGTGCCGTTGATGTTATTTGTCAGTCCATACCCTAACATGAGTGAGCATTGTCAACAATGTTCTCGCTTAGGTGTGCAGGCTTGGATCCGCGGGCAACCTTTGCAACCGACCTCCCACAAAGCCTGGGCCCCCGCCTTGCTCCTGCTTAATCTGCTCTTGAAAATTACGCAATTTATCGCACGGTTATTATTACTTGGACTCCTGCCAAGTATAGCTGTTAATATACTCCGAAGGATTACCAAATTGGCGTCCTCACTTTATACTGAAATTCTAAGCTATATTGAAACTATCAAATTAGCAGTTTATTCTAAACTCCGCTCTTCAGACAGCTTAATCGTACAGTTGTTGCGCGCCTATAGGCAGTTGTCATATGCACGTATTGTATGCCGCACCTTGCGCCCCGATCTAGTTGTCTTAGCCGAGGATAATGTGGAATACATCAGTGGAGCTTGGGTACGCGCGGCACACAGAATCGGCATTCCTGTAATGATAGTTCCTTACTGCCTGGCGGGGTTAGATGAACCAGCAGCAGTATATGCAAATGATGTGAGGCATCAAGCTGATATACCCGAGAATCGCCCTCTCGTGCGCTCATATCCGCAATGGGTATATGAATATCAGGGGCGACGATTAGTCCGTATGCCTGCTCACCAAGCCTTACCTCTGGAGTGGCTAGGTATCAGCTCACCTTTGCCCTGGCTAATGAACGGAACCTATGCGGATGTCATCGCAGTGGAAAGCCCATTTATGCGCGACTATTACCTCAAACAAGGCGTAGCTCGCGAACAGATTGTATTAACGGGAACGGCTGGCGACGATGCAATTCACGAGTCGCTGCAAAATATCTCCCTTTATCGCGAACAACTCTACGCGTGTTACGGCATGCTGACAGAGCGCCCTATGATTTTATGTGCCCTCCCCCCAATCACTTCAGCTATGGCCGCCTTACGTGAGGAATTTAGCTCATATGCTGAGATGCTTCGATTTTGGCTCGATTGCCTGCGTGAAATCGAAAATTTTAACATCTTTATTTCGTTACATCCTACCATGAGTCGCGAAGATTTTGCCTTTCTTGATGAACTCGGATGGTGGGGAATGGCCTTAGCGCCCCCAGATACGGCCAGAATGATCGCTTTATGCGACATATATATTGCCTCGGTTTCCTCCACCATTCGCTGGGCGATAGCTTGTGGCAAACCAGTGATCAACTACGACGTTTATAGATTTCGTTTTCCCGATTATCGCCCTGCTCGCGGTGTCGTGACCGTAGAGCGTAAGGAAGAATTTCGCCAAGTCTTGCACCGCATAACCTCTGATAAACAATATTATGAGGCTCTACGATTAGCTCAGATTGAGTGCCAGGCTTACTGGGGAATGATTGACGGTAAGTCCTCTCTAAGACTAATTAATCTCGCCGAGCATTTGATTGAAAAACGTCAAGTCCAATGTCGAAAAAGCGCCCCTGAGAGATTTTCTAAATTTATAGGCAAATTCTTGCACTCTAACAAGCCTGCCTATTCGAAATGCTAGGACCGGATTATGCCTCCAAAAACTTTAGCGATAATTCCCGCCCGAGGCGGCTCGCAGGGCATTCCCAGGAAGAATCTCGCCCTGCTTCAGGGCAAGCCCTTGATAGCTTGGACTATAGAAGCAGCGCGGGCTGTGCCTGAACTAGATACGATTGTAGTTAGCACGGACGACGAAGAGATTGCTGCGGTTGCTTCCCATTGGGGAGCATGGGTGCCATTTAGAAGGCCCGCTAAGCTGGCTCAAGCCGATTCATCCATGATTGACGTGGTTCTTCATGCTCTCGAGTGGTTGGCTGAACATCATAACTACCGCCCAGATTTAGTGCTTCTACTGCAGCCCACAAGTCCGTTTCGCACCGTGCAGGATATTCTGAACGCCCTGGAATTAATGCGGCGGGTTGACGCGCCTGCTGTCGTAAGTGTGACACCCTGCCAGCCGCACCCGTTCCTAACCTTCAAAATCGATCGTCAGGGACATCTAGAACAGCTGTGGCAGGAAAATATTAGTAACGTCCGTCGCCAAGACTTGCCTCCCGTTTATCAGCTCAATGGCGCTATCTATCTAATAAAAACCCCCATATTGCTACAACAAAGAAGCTTTGTACCCCGCGGCACATATGCTTTGGTGATGCCACGTGAGAGGTCCCTCGACATAGACGAGCCTTTCGACCTAATTTTGGCTCAGGTGATAGCGGAGCGGGAGTTATGGAGAAAACCATCAACATCGCAGGCCGCTTGATAGGTGCAGGATATCCTTGCTTCATAATTGCAGAAGCAGGCGTTAACCATAACGGGGATCTCGAGCTTGCAAAGCGTTTAGTTGAAGTGGCCGCTCAGGCGGGTGCTGATGCTGTGAAGTTCCAAACCTTCCGCACAGAACAATTGGTCAGCCATGAGGCACCCTTGGCGAAGTATCAAGAATCAAACCTAGCTAAGGTGAGAACACAAGCTCAAATGCTCAAGAAACTTGAGCTTAGTGACAGCGAATTCCGTATTCTGGCTGATTATGCTCGCGCGCAGGGCCTAATATTCTTGTCTACCGCTTTTGATACTGCCAGCGCCGATTTATTAGAGAGCATAGGCGTCCCGGCCTATAAGGTTCCCTCAGGAGAGCTAACGAATACAGAGTTCCTTCAGTACTTAGCGAAGAGGATGAAGCCCATGATCATTTCGACAGGCATGGCTACTTTAGCGGAAGTGGAGGCAGCGGTCGAAGCCATAGAAGCGTGTGGAAACGACAAGTATGCATTACTTCACTGTGTTAGTAATTACCCCGCTCAGGCTGAGGAAGTCAATCTCCGCGCTATGCTCACCTTGAAAACGGCATTTCAGGCACCTATTGGCTACTCCGATCATACTATAGGTTTGATTATCCCTATAGCCGCTGTGGCGTTAGGAGCATGCATTCTCGAGAAACACTTTACGCTTGATAGGACCTTGCCCGGGCCCGATCATAAGGCATCAGCAACCCCGGAGGAGTTAAAACAACTCATTGACTCAGTTCGCCAAGTCGAGCGTGCTATGGGAGACGGCAGAAAACGTCCTGTGCCAAGTGAACAGGACACAATGCGCGCGGCACGGAAAAGTTTAGTTGCAGCCTGTGACATCTCTGCCGGCACGCGGCTTGAAACAGAACACATAGCCTTGCGACGACCTGGCACGGGCTTGCCGCCCTCTGCGAAGCCATTTCTATTAGGACGACGAGCCAAGCGCTTCATCGCTGCAGGCACGCCTTTGACGCTGGATATGGTAGCATGAGGAAAATATTCATCGTTACCGTAGCTAGGTCTGACTGGGGAATCTACCTACCTGTGATAAGACGATTACGGGAGGTCCCAGGGGTCTCTCTCTATATCCTTGCAGGGGGAATGCATCATGTTCGTGAATACGGTTACACCATAGAAGAAGTACGCCAAGAAGCTAAGGATCGGCTTATTGAGCTAGAATTCCTATTGGCCTCGGATAGCCCCATAGGTATAGCAAAGTCATTGAGTCTAGGTGTCCTAAGTTTTGCCCCGGTTTTTCGCGAACATCATCCGGATATCTTAGTGGTGCTGGGTGATCGCTACGAAATGCTTGCCGCCGCACTAGCCGCTCTGCCATTTCAGATACCTATTGCTCATATTCATGGAGGCGAACTAAGCTTAGGGGCTATGGATGATTCCATTCGACATAGCATAACTAAGTTTAGTCATTTGCATTTTGTAGCTACAAGAGAATACGCACGGCGTGTAATGCAACTTGGGGAAGAGCCTTGGCGCGTCCTTATAAGTGGCGCACCGGCCTTGGATAACATTGTGCATTTCCATCCGATGCCGCGTACCGAGTTCTTTCGCACAATAGGGCTTCCTGATGAAGGACCATATTTATTAGTTACCTATCATCCAGTAACGCGAGAATACTTGGATACTGAGTTTCACATTCGCGAATTGCTAAAGGCTTTGGATATACTTGACTTGCCGGTCCTATTCACGAGCCCCAATGCCGATACACATGGTCGTGTTATACATGAGCACATTCAGAAATATTGCCAAACTCACCGCAATGCGCGTTTCTTACCTCATTGCGGTGTAAACCTCTATTACAACGCGATGTACTATGCCGCCGCAATGTTGGGGAATTCCTCAAGTGGAATCATCGAAGCACCCTCGTTTCGATTACCTGTGGTGAATGTTGGTACCCGGCAGGCCGGCCGATTACGCGCCGCTAATGTGATCGATACGGGTTATGGGCATAGCGAAATATTGGCCGCGGTTTCCAAGGTCCTGCAACCTAGTTTTCGGGAATCCCTTCGGAATTTGCAAAACCCCTATGGGGATGGCCATGCTAGCGAACGAATCGCCTTGACTCTGAGCACTATACCATTAGATAGGCAACTAGTGAAAAAACGCTTTTTCGATTTGTGTCAGTTAATGACAAGCATTAGCAGAAGCTCGGTACTAACTGTAAGCCCCGCGGAACAACTCGTCAGGGAAACCTAAAGGAGACCTTTGGCATGATTCGCATTATCCCCCGTCTGGATATTAAAGGCCCGAACCTTGTGAAAGGAATTCACTTGGAGGGACTGCGTGTTTTGGGGAAGCCCGAACACTTTGCTAGGTATTATTACGAAAAGGGAGCCGATGAGCTCTTGTATATGGATGCGGTAGCAAGTCTTTATAATCGAAACAACCTTTTACACATAGTGGAGCGCACGGCGAAAGAAGTGTTTATTCCCCTAACGGTTGGCGGAGGTTTGCGAAGTGTAGATGATATCAGGGCAGTATTGCGTGCCGGTGCGGATAAAGTCTCCCTAAATACCGCCGCCATACGCAGACCAGAACTTATCCGTGAAGCAGCTAAGGCATTCGGTTCTTCAACGATAGTGGTCTCTATAGAGGCTATCCGACAAAAAGATGGAAGCTATAAGTGTTATACGGACTGTGGCCGACAGGAAACGGGTCTCGACGCACTGGAGTGGGCGATTCGTGCTGCGGAGTTAGGAGCCGGCGAGATACTTATAACTTCGGTCGATCGGGAGGGCACTGGGAGAGGATTTGACATAGAGCTTACACGTATAATTGCCGAAGCGGTGTCAGTTCCAGTCATCGCCTGTGGTGGCGCTGGATGCGTGGAGCATGTCTACGAGGTAATTACACAAGGTAAGGCCCAAGCAGTCTGTATAGCGTCCTTGCTTCATTATAATTACGTGAAAAAGTTTCCTCCTAATCCCGAAGATTTCCAAGAAGAAGGTAACTTGGAATTCATTAAAAAGCGCATGCAATGGAATCGCATCCAGGATACCGACCTAGAAGAATTGAAGAAATATCTAGTGTCGCGAGGTGTTGATTGCCGTTGGAATTAGCTAAGTAGCTGAAAGGATAATGGCGCATGATGTCACAACCAGCTACGGCAGTGCTTTTCGTTCCTTATGAAGCTGCGCAGATGGAATTATTCATCATGGTGGCCCAGGCCTTACGCCTGAGCGGCAACACAGTTCCTATCATTTATTGTCCGTACGCGTTACCTGGGGAGAGGGAATACAGGCGCCGCTGCATTGAGGCAGGAATTGAATACTTGCAAGAACACACCGCTGAGGGGGGTGAGGTAGACCTCCAGAGATTATTGGATATTCTGGCCAATCGCTATAGCGAGCCTCTAGCTCAGGTTTTACCTAACTTCAGGCCGGCAGACTTAGAGTCGTCTAAACAACTGAAAGGTCATGTCAATTTGCAAGAGGCACTACGCATCTGGTCTCAGCTCTCTAAAAAGCGAGCCGCAATTAGAAAAGTCCTTCAGGAATGGTGCACGCATCTACCTCCCGAGATTCTGGGAACAATATTAGAGGATTTCCGACTTTGGATGCAGAGGTATCAACGCAAACTGCAATTTGGCCGGGAGTTGGCGAGAAGAATGCGACTAGGGGCCATCATCCTAGGGGAACACATTGCCGAACGTGATAGTGGAGTGTGGCTACGCGTAGCAGCGGAAAATGGACTAGTAGCTATCGTACTCGCGCAGCATATTATCAGCAAGCGAGCCACTTTTGACACCTACATTGAGAATCCAGAATACTGGGTGTCCAATGCGGCAAATGCAATATTTTTGAGATATTTTCCGCGTTGGCGTTTCGATATTGGACCTAGTGGCTTAGTGCGTTTGCCAGCGCCAATGGCGCTGGCCCAAGAGTGGTGGGGTGTAGCTCTGAGTTCACCTTGGGATGCTAATGGCGTTCCTTGTAATGGAGTATGGGTGGAGAGCCGCTGGTTGGCAGATCAGTACATACGTGAGGGAGTCGGCGCTGATTGTATCAGTGTGACTGGGAGTCCGCATTTGGACAAGCTATTTGTGGCCATCGCATCCCCAATTTATGGGCCGAAGTCTGAAATATGGCATGAATTGGGGATAGACAAATCAAGACCTCTTATAGTCGTGGCGTTGCCCTCTAATCTTTATCCACAACGCCGATCGGAGATTGCAAAAACTTATGAGGATCTAATACTTTGTTATGTCCAAGCATTGCGCGCCCTTAAACATGTTAGTTATATTTGTGCGTTGCACCCATCCACGGGTGAACACGTAATCCGATTATTAAAATCCTTGAATGTTACTTACGTGCTGGGCAAACTGGCAGAAGTGTTACCTCACGCTCGACTGTACCTGTGCAGCGCATCGAGTACGATAAGCTGGGCACTAGCATGCGGCATTCCTGTTATTAATTTTGACGTTTATCAGTTACACCACCAGGTCGGAGAACCCATTCATGGAGTTCATACGATTCAAACAGTGGAAGAGTTAATAAGATGGTTGGAAATAATCGACTTCCACTTTGCACCAGGAAGCTCGGCAGTTCCCAACCAGAAATTAAGTGATTTGGAGCATTGTGCCCGAAAGCACGCAGCCTATTACGGGCAAGTAGATGGCCGTTGCACGGAGCGAATTTTAGCTGGGATTTATGAATTAATGCGGCGCAGGATGCCGGTTTGTGTAAATCGCCAACTTGACGTGCGCGAATTGCGGGAGTGTAGTGAGCTTTTGAGGTCGCTCGGTTAGTAGGTACGCTGTTTGAGTCGCATGGTTATTCAATAGGCGCGCCGGGCAGAAAGGCCTATGTATCGCGCCAGAGGAATGCTGATTCCAGGCCGACAGCAGGTTAGGAAAAGTCCGAATATGACATTTCATGCGGCAAAGGACCACCAAGTAGGTTATCGGAGCCTTGCAACCAAAAGACCCAGAGTAAGTCAGCTTGTTGGAACGAGAATGCCCTATCGGCTATATCGCCTAGGAAGTAGGTCGAATTTGATTGAACTTTCCTAACATACTGAACAAGACGATTACTCGCACTTATTTTTGCACTTTGATCAAAAAATTTCGCCTGCGTAGTTTGCTTCTCTTTTGCCATTATTCATAATAATGGTGACCAGCCGAAACAGGATGTGTCGGACAAGAGTGAGCCGACTGACGGCTGGGGAAGCATCAGGATGCACCACTATAAGGAGTCCTGCGATGAGGCGAATCATGCTAAGTAGCTTGCTGGGAGGCTTGGCAGCACTCTGGGGTGCTCTGCCCGTAAACGCCACAGGTTTCTGCAGCGCCGGCGGAGTTTGTCCGAGTGCGTGTCCTGACCATTGCGCGCAGCCTCGTATCCGCTACAAGACCTGTTACCAGACAGTCGTGGAGGAGAAAAAAATAACTTGCTACGAGACGGTTACTAAGACGGTGATGAAAGAGGTCAAGGAGGTTGTTTGTCGACCGGTGTACGAAACTAAAGAGGTCGAATGTAAGCAAATCATCTGCAAGCCAGTTTGGGAGGAAAAACAAGTGAAAGTGTGCACGTATGAATGGCAAACGGTGCAGGAATGTGTGCCAGGTAGGGAGCGCTGCAAATTGGTTTGGGTACCCGGCGGCTGCTATGTAGATCCCTGCACAGGTTGTACGCGATACCGCTGGGGCCACTTTGAGCGGCAATTAGTAAAAGAGCCTGACCGCATCATATGCAAACGTGTGTGCGTGCCAAAAGAAGAAATCCGCACCGTGAAAGTCTGCCGCATGGTGCAGGAAGAAGTCATCAAGAAGGTACCCGTTACTACCTGCCGTATGGTGCGCGAGGAAGTAACGAAGCAGGTGCCGATCACCGTGTGTGAACGAGTTCCCGTGGAAAAGACCGTGAAAGTTTGCAAGCGCGTGAAGGTGTGCGTGCCTGTGTGCGAAGAGCCGCACCTGCTGGAACGGCTATATTGCCGGCTGAAGAATGGCCTCCACGGATGGCTATGCCGTAAAGATTGCTGCCAGACAGCGGCTCATACTCCAGCACCTCCTGCACCCGAGATGATTAAGCCGATGCCTAAAGAAAAGCCTGAGTAAGCCCCGCGACGCGTAGCTAGCCTCCTTGCCGCGACCCCCTTGTCGCAGCACGACCGCCCGGAGCCGCCTGCCCCAGCGGCTCTGGGTATTTTGGTTGAAGCGTCGTAAAGAATAACGTGGTTGCCGTATGGGAGTAGGCAGCTCCTAGGGAGGCTACTTTGTGGTCGCTACAACACGTTTAGGCCGATAAGTCGGGATCGCGTCCAGATCGAGCGGCGCGAAATGCCCTAAACGATATAGTTCGACAGCCATGGCTGCCATAGCAGCGTTATCAGTGCATAAGCTCATAGGCGGCACAAAGAGCTCGGCACCTCGCTGGTCGCACATAGTCTGTAATGCGGCACGCAACGTCTTATTCGCGGCAACGCCGCCTCCGACGCACAACCGCGTTAGCTGCGTTTGCTCAAGTGCCTGGGCACATTTTGTTACCAGCACATCAACAATGGCCTTTTGAAAACTGGCTGCTAAATCGCTCCGCAAGGGCTGGGGAATGTCCGCACCTGGCGTATAGCCCAATTGCCGAATGGTGTAAAGCAGAGCAGTTTTCAAGCCGCTGAAACTAAAGTCCAAGCGCGGTTCATGAAGAAATGCACGGGGAAAGCGAAATGCGTGCGGATTTCCTTGGGCCGCTTCTTTCTCAATTTTCGGTCCCCCTGGAAAACCGAGATTCAACATGCTGGCAGCTTTGTCAAAGGCTTCGCCCGCAGCATCATCGAGAGTGGCCCCCAATAAGTCGAACTCTATGGCATTACGACAATGGAACAGCACTGTATGCCCGCCGCTCACCACTAAGCCGACCGCTGGGAAAACGTCGCGCCCGGCGGCAATACGACAGGCGTAGATGTGTGCCTCGATATGATTGACCGCGACTAAGGGCAACTCCAAAGCCACGGCTAGTATTTTCGCAGCAGAAACCCCCATCAGCAGCGAGCCTACAAGCCCGGGCGTATTCATCACTGCCAGGCAATCTATGTCCTGTAGGCTAACCTTTGCCTGCTTTAATGCCTCGTCAATCACAGGTAACAGGCGCTGTAAATGAGCGCGAGCAGCTACTTCAGGTACCACACCCCCAAAGCGTGCATGCAAATCAGTCTGAGACGCAACAATATTAGCACGGATTTGTAAGTCATCGTCAAAAACCGCCGCTGCAGTTTCATCGCAAGATGTTTCCAGGGCTAGGAAGATAGCCATGATAGCACCACCTATGCTACCCTTAGGCCGTTCCTAAAATTCACCGATCCTTGTGGAAAACTAAGCTGGCAAAACTTACACTCTCAAAGCCGTTAGCGGCCACGTACTGATCATAGTGCAGTAAACGACCCTGCGTAGGCTCGAGCACAGACATTAGCATATAAGTAGGGGGGAAACCACAAATGCGACGTTGGTCCCGTTCTTCCAACAACGTTTGGAAAAAAGCATGTCGGTCGGCATTGACCAGGCAATCTAACAGGCGATGATCCTGTTGCCGACTATGGCTCAGCCACTCGTCGTTAATGATATGGGCATCGCCGAACTTAGGGCCTATATGCGCCAGGTCGCCACTCGAAATATAGAACGCACGTGCACCACTTTCCCGCTCTGCTGCCTTGAGTGCCTCTATCATTTGCGCTATGTCGGGCATCTCTTCCGGAAGCTGCTGATGTTCGATGCAATCCTGAAACGAACCTATGACTATCGGGACGATCCGAAAAGGCTTATTCGGGAAGCAGTACTGTAAAAATATTACCTGAAGCTCGATGGAATGTTCGGGCCAATGGGCGGGTTCGTCGTCAAAGAGACCGTCTCCATAGTAATCGGAAATAAGTTGGATATAGTCTTTGTCAGCTGGTGCGATACCCAGTGGAGTCTCGAAATTCCGACAAGTCAAGGTAAATCGTGCCGCACTATAGTGCGCAGTCCCGAGAATTATAAAAACTTCCGCGTCAACATGTTCTAGCAATTCCTTATATGCCCAGGCATAGCTATGCCCACCTCGGTGATAGTCGATGTGCGGTATGAGAGCGCCACGCAATGTACTCTCGCGAGTACCGTTGCGGCAAACTTGTTCTGGGTCAATGCCGGGTCCACCCGAACGCTGAAATTGGCGACGCAAGTGCTCTCGAATTCGCTCAGGCTCTGGTGGATATACACCGATGCAACAAGGTGGGCGCACTACCATCTGAGCAAAGTGTTCGCGGAATCTGTCGCCTTCTAATAACAGGGCCTCTTCCAATTGTCGAACCAGATTTTCTATCCATTCGAGAGGAATTAGAGTCCCGCCACTTAGCCGCATCAATTCCAACTGCAAATCTCGCAGTGAGCGTTGGCCATTGAACATCTCAATCACAGGGATCAGTTCTAAAGGTATGCGCACTGCGCGGTCGCTAACCCGGGCCTGGTCAAGCAACCAAACAAATCGAGGGTCCCGCTCATCGGGTACAGCGGTAACTGAGCGGCGTAAGCGCGGCTTCTCCAGCCCCCTGGTGCTCATGCACTTTTCTCCTGGGCAAGCCTCAGGCATTACACCAACATTCTTGCAATGCTAGGTGGGGAAATCAAGCCTGGAACCCCAAGTGACGCCGAGACTTCAGGGGCTTACCCAACTGGGTCAACTGCCGGGATCGTCAGAGATTTTTCCCCCAGTCGAATGAGGAGCAACTGCCGAAGTTACAGTTAGGGCGAAAGTCGTGCCTGCGAGTTATTGGCAGGTTGATCGGTGGCTAAGATTTCCAACTGCTGAACCAATTCCCGCAAGCTCTTGCGTAGTTGCTGTAATTGGGTTAGCGCGGAGTCACGTTCGTGAGTTCGTTGCGCCAACCACTGCTTTACCTGATCCAGCTCACCAATCAGAGGGCGCAGTTGTTGGACTTCGGCCAAAAGTCGTTCGCGCTCCGCTTTGGCTTCCTTGAGCTCTTTACGTAAAGAATTCGCCTGTTGTTGCAAGCTAGCTAATTCTTCCTCTAAGGTGCGTATTCTTTGCTGCGCAGATGGCGTCGAACCGTTCTGCGCACATCCCCAAAAGGTGACCGCAGCAAGCAGGCCGATGACGAAGGTAGCTCGGTGCCGTTCCATGATGCTCTCCTTCCGTATAGGTTTTCCGTTGAGTCGAACCAAGGACCGTTGGCCTTGCTAAACTTTGTGTCGGCATTTGGCTTGCCGCAGTTTACCGGTATTCGTTTCGTTTTCCGATGTTTAAAGGCCTGCCAGTCCCCGACAACTCTTTCTTGCCTCATAGTGCATAACTTCAGCAGAACCGTTAGGGAATTCGACTAAAATGAGGGCACTACCATGTGGTCAAAACGCTGCCCCGTCGCCCTTTTGTCTTAAGGTGCTAACGCTACAGTGATAGTCTACCGAACCCTCTGGCTTCATCATTAAATTAGTCGAAGATACTTATTGGGATCGACCAGTATCACCAGCGCTGACGTGCGTACATGTGATGTTAGGATTATTCGTGCAAGCAGACAACTAGTCCCGGCGCAGCACAAACACTGCGTCTATCAGGTTATTGTCCAACTTTCGTGGTCTGCGCCAGTCATACCAAAAGTCATAAACGCCGACAATTTGCCAATAACCCGAGTAATGAATTAAACTCAGAAATTGCTGCAAGGTGTACATTCGCAGCGCGAAGCGGCACTCGAAGCGTCTGGTACGCCGCGGGCTGCGTATGGTCAAACGAAGACCGAGCCATTCAAGGCGCCGTTTCCGGTCCGTGCTTTCGACCCGTAGGCGTGCATGCAGCTTGAGATGGCCCCACCGAGCCGACCAGCGCTCCTCTGCCTCCTCCGCGACATCGAGGGGTAACAGGTGTAAGCCGATAATGTAAAGTCCGCCACTGCACACTGCTTCTGCGACTCGCTGGAGATGCCGTCGCGCTGCCTGCTCGCTTAGCAAATGCCGGATGGTATTCCATGTGCAAATAGCCAGCTCGACCTTTTCAGGAAGAGCAAAGTCCGCTAGATCCGATTCCAAAGTTGTTACGGGAAGGTGTTTCCTTTGTGCGCGCCTTCTACACAGCTCTAGTGCCTGTTGATTATTGTCCAGAGCATAACAGCGATAGCCTCGTCGTGCCAGGCGCAAGATCAATCGCCCGCCACCGCAGCCGAGTTCAAGGACCCGGCGAACCTTTACATTGGCTAAATGTCGGGCGGCCCATTCGATAAACCGAACCTCTCGAGCAGTTTCCTTGCGGAAAAAGCATTCGTAGTATTGAGGGTAATTGTACCAATTATCATAAACGATTTCAGACATCTTCCCCACTTAGCTATGGATTGACTCTTTAGCCAGCTGCGAAACACAACATTTCTTACGAACAAATCAACGGGGAACAATTGCATTAGTTGGCTCGATCACTTTCGCCTCGGCCGATCATTCAGATGTAAAAAAGGGTAATAATCGGCTAGCCCGTTTCTAGGTGATACTCATACTTAAGTAGCCCATGGTGCGCTGCATAAAAGCAGCGCTGGCAAGCATCTTGGCAGCGAAAGTACTTGGCATAAGTGCTCCTAATCCTGAATCAAGAATCTATCGGGCAGCCATAATCAGTTCTGACTAAAGGCAGGCGGGAAAGAGCGGGCTTGACGCGGCATGGGAAGCAGTTCTGGGAGCTGGAGGTTGCGTAAGTGACGTAACAACGCGTGGGCCCTTTCTTCGACGTCTAAAGTTTCTAAGAGATGTTGCTTGATACGTAATTCGAAGGGTAAGGCGAACGCTAAGATGTCGCAGATGACACCCACGGGCACTGGGAGCTGATCCAAGGCGGCAATAGTTTCCCGCAATGGATGCTCGGGGTTTAGTCGCGAGGAGATTTCCCTAAGCAGCTCGCGTTTAAGAACTTGGTCAACTTCGATTTCTAAATCCGGCATGGGCCAACCCCGTGCTTGGCGGTAACGAGTGTCGGCCGGTATTTCGTTTTCGATACGGAAGCGACAGAGCCCTTGTAGCAATAAATTAAATCGGCCGTTAGCCAGACGTTCGTGCCAACGGATGCGTCCCAAGCATGCCACGTCGTAAATAGCAGGTTTGCCCCAATAATGCGCTTCCCAGCCAGGCTTTAGTAACACCATCGCAATGAGTCCGTCATCAGCCAGGGCATGTTCGGTCATTTCGATGTAGCGTGATTCGAAAATGTGTAACGGTTGCAAGGCGTGCGGGAACAGCACGACATTCGGCAAGGGGAACAGGCGTACTACTCCGTTGAAATTGGGGGGCAGTGCTTCCTGACTCATGCCGCCAACCCAATTGTTGGTGCCATTGTATTATAGGCGACCAAGTTCGCTATCTATCACGAAACGTTTCAATTTCCGTATTTTCTGCGCGGACAACTCGTCTGAGACGGGCGCCTTCCCAAAATATTTCGACGCGGCTGCTTGCAGCGGTATAGTTCGAATTTCGTTAAACGAACCATAACTAAGGTAAGCGGCTTGGAAGCAAGATCGGAGAGCCAGCCTGATGAGCCGCCTCCTAATGTATACTCTGTTTCTGAACGCAACTTGGTCGGTTTGGGAGAGTTTAATTGGCCCTCTGCGAGTTAGCCCGGAATACTCCTCGTTGAACGTTCCACTGAGCCACCACAACTGAAAAACGGCCAGGCAAGTAAGCTAATGAATAGCCATAGCCACTTTAGGGAACTTACCATCCTTTGTGGCCACGTTGACTGACGAAACCGATTTCCAGACGCTAGCTACTATCCGTACATGAAAGCCAAACACCGACCGAATCCTTAGTACGCAACTATTTGTTAGGCGGCGATGGCTCTTTAGCAAATCAGGCCAAACCCCGCTTCGAGCTAGCCGATGCAAATCCGGTCACTAATCTGGCAACTTGCGGCTTTTGCTCGGAGGTGCTACCAGCGCATTGCTTGTCAGTAAACTTCCCGGCAGTAGGATTATCGAATGTCCTTAGGTCGCGTGACCGGTTTGGGCTTGGTTTCAATTTTCTGCTCAACGGGTTTGGATTGCGGTTCAACACTGGGCTGATCCGAGCCGTTGGTTTTCTGTGTTGGTGGGTTTTGGACGCTATCTTTTGGGGCGAGGACGCTAGGTTGTTCGATCGGCGCTTGTTTCTCTGGAGCTTTCGCGGGGTGGCCGCTCCCACAACCGCTGAAAGCCAGCACGGCTGCGGTGGCAAGGATAGCCACTGGGTAAATCAGTCTTGGCATAGCTACGCTCCTCGGAGGGGGTGCTTGCTAAGTTCATTGATTCGTCAGGGGTTCTGCCTCTCGGCGAGATGAATGATTTCTCTAAGCACCTTGACCAACTCTGCGGTTTCTTTCCACTGCCGGGCAGGCCGCGGAATTTTCCTCGATTTATCTGATCCATCAGGGACTGTGTAGACGAAATTCACGCTGACGGTGGCCTCATTGACTGCTTTGTTAGCTTGGGCCTCACTGGCGACCTTGTCGAGAGTTTCTAATAGCTCCACTAATCGATCTGTACTTTGCTTCAGCTCGGGCTTAAGAAGGTGCTGGCGCAATTGTTCGGGCAGTTTTTCAACTTCTCTGGTGGTTACCACTTGAACCGGACTAGTGGCCAGTCCTAATTGGGCGTAGAACGCAGGCCATTGCTCCTTGATGAGCCGTATGGCTCCGTAGCACAGCAGTGCGCCTAGAACGAGGATGAACAACGTAATGAGGGCACTTCGCACCCGCGCGTATAGTTTGGAGGTCCATGCAGGTTCTAGGACGCGAACGATAAATTCCGGCAGCCCTCCAGCGCCCCGCTGAGACTGGACGTGAACCACCGCACCGTCCTGCAGCAGAAACTGATCTCGGAAATCAGCAGCAGTATGCGACGTATCACTGACGGCCTGTAAGACAAGCTCAGCGTAGGCATCCTGCCGGGACCCCTTCTTAGATGTGATTACAAAGCCCCCCGTTTCTCGACGTATCTCGAAGTGGGCCACTTCCTCCAATCGGGTTCTGCCGCGGGCCATGTCATTTACTCCCCTCGCGTTCCGACGTAGATTCCTCAGCGAATTTCCTCAAAGGGCGCGGAACATTTTCCCAGGATGGATTTGTCTGGAGGACTTATAACTCCAGTTTGTAGTAAGTGCTTTTCAGTCGGTAACTCGTGTCGGGCTTGCCGAAATATGGGAATCCAAACTTGGCGAGCGGGCCTGCGTGGCTCCCAGGCCAATTTGGATTAACATGCTCCCATGTGCCTTCGCCTTCTTGCTTGGGCTGATAGTAATACAGATCTATATCCCGCTCCTGTTTCTTGTGCTGATCTTTGGAGGTTCTTCTCAGT
>JANXCQ010000020.1 GCA_025060195.1 Gemmatales bacterium
CGGCACTGGGGCAAGTTCATAGCCTGGCGTCAGGTACCATAAGCGGAGTGTCCAACCGGGCCATGCCGATTCCAGGTTACGCGGCATCTGGGCACGGGCATCGAAAAAGTCGCCCAGCCAGCCAAACGGTCGCTTATACTGCACCACCTTGTATTCGGTCAAGTTGGCGAGTTCGGCGGCTTTTTTGATGGCCTGCTCGAGGTAACCCACTTCGTCCACCAGGCCGATCTCTTTCGCTTGCTCTGCGGTAAAGACTCCGCCGTCGGCAATACGCCGCATGACTTTTTCGCCTGTGTCCGTGGTCAGCTCAAACGGTTCGCGGAGTTTGTGTTTGAGCTTCGGCCCACGTCCTTGTTCGACGACTTGCTGGAAGCGCAGATAGGCTTCGCCCACCAGGAGTTCCCATTGCAGCCGCTCTTCGGGGGTCATTTCGTGCAAGATAGTCGGACCTTTGAGCTCACCCCGTTTCACGATTTTCATCTCAATACCGTACTTTTCCGCCAACTTATGCAGGTCGAGGAAAGCGGCATAGACGCCAATCGAACCTGTCAGGCAGTGCGGCTGAGCAACAATATGATCGGCCGCAGCGGCGACATAATAACCGCCCGAGGCGGCTATACTGCCCATATGTACCACCACCGGCTTGGCGCTGGTCTGCTTCTCCCATTGACCTTCGCGGAGCTGCCGAACGTAATGGTGCACCAAATCGCTACCGGTCACGGTTCCACCAGGACTGTTCACCTCTAAAACTACGGCTTTGACCTGCTCGTCCTGAGCGGCGTCGCGAAGCTGTTTGTAAACGAACTCGAGTAAACCTTCCACGAGCACACCTTCCAAGCGCACCAGGGCCACCGCCTGATTACTGGATTCCTTACCGCTGTGGTACTTCATCTGCAAGCGGTCCACTACGCTTGTGGTCAGGGAACTTAATGCCCCCATTAAAACGCAATTTACCAGGACTGAGAGGAAGAGAAACAGCACCAGCAACCACATCATGACCCGTGTCCATGCTGAGGGACGGGTGGTTTCGCGGATGATAATCGTTTGGCCCGAACCCAAGGGTTGCACCACAGGGACGTCGCTACCGTTGCTCATGAAGTTGGCCTCCCAAGGTCGCGCGGAACCTTATTCATGCGATCGCGTTCCCTTGTTGATATCATACTGGCAGGTCGGCTCCAGTGTGTACCTGTCGTTACCGGGAGCGATCTGTGGCGGTTTCGACCAGAGCGAATTTTTCCATAGCGGCCCTGCCGAACGCCAACCCATTCAGCCACGAAAGCATCTCGCGGAATTTGCATCTGCCGCAAGGCACGGATCACGCTTCGCGTCACGACGAACATCTGCAAAGCGGTAACCAGCGCCGTCCCGCAGCTTATGAGCCACGCACTTGTTCCCAGGGTAATCATGCCCAGGAACGTGGCAAGCATGGTTAAAGCTAAAACAACGACGGTGGCCAAGAACACGCTGGCTGCGAAAAAGGCGGGCCAAGCGGTGAGTCCCAGTAGGCCGTCAAAGGCCAGGCGATAAAGGCGCCAAAACGAATAGTGGCTATTGCCGGCTTGGCGTGGCGGCCTATCGAATTCGAGATAAACTCTACGAAACGGGCCAAGTTCGCGCATGCCCCGCCAAAAGGGGCGTGGCAGACGCCAGCGGAGAAGCCAACGAACTGCCCGCCGATCATAAAGCGCAAAATCGCCCGCATCCGGCAATGTTCGTCCCGTAGCTAGCGGCCATAATCCGCGGTACACCAACCGCGCTGCCCACCGTTTCCACCACGGTTCCCCGAGCCTCGCGCGGCGCACTGCCACAACGATGTCCGCCCCTTCGCGCCATGCGGTTATTAAACGTGGCACCAAATCGGGCGGGTCTTGCAGATCGGCGTCTAAGACGATCACGGCGTCGCCCCGGGCTTGGCTCAAGCCGATGCCAATGGCACTCTGCTGACCCAGGTTTTGCGCCAACCGAATGCCTCGAACGCGCCAGTCTTCCTCAGCCAGCCGACAAATCCACGACCAAGTAGCGTCAGTTGAACCGTCGTCCACGAAGATAAACTCGCACGGCTCGTCCCAGTGCAGCGACGCCTCGGCCAACTGGGGCCAAGTGACCGCTAGGGTTTGCGCTTCGTTGTAGCAGGGAATGACTACGCTCAGCATGATGCCTTCCTTGGCCAAGCCCGGGCCGGTATGTTACGAAATCCTCTGCATTGTCCGAGCGATTGCGCTTTGTGTCAATCTCAAGTGATTCAGGGCCTTTTCGCGATTTGATTCGTTTCTTTGGCAAGCCGATACAGTTCGGTGTAACCACCGCTGAATTTCATGGGGTAGGACTTGGTTACCGTAGGCTAGAACATATGTGAGATAAGTTGCACGATTGTGTAACACGCTGAACTTCGGGGGCAGCAGCCTAAGCTAAGTCCGCATCGGTAACTAAGCCTAACTGCGAAAGGGTGCGAAACCGCTCGAAGGTCTGACGAATACCTTCCGCTAGTGGCGTCACAGGAAGCGGACCATAGTCGCGCTGGAAACGATGGTCGCTGAGCCGATAAGCAATGGGTAGCTGACGTTCACCATAAGTTATCAACTCGGCGGCTTGCGGCGCTACCTGTGTCAGCAAACGATGAAAGGTGGCCATATCAGCTACCGTGCCTCGCAAATTATAAACCACCGCTTCTTGAGCAGGGTGCGCTAAACATCGGACGAAGGCGCGGGCAACGTCTGGGGCGAATTGAAAGTCCTGAAAGCCGCCGTAACTGATGCGATAAGGTCTGCCTAAGGCCGCTGCTAAGATAGCTTTCGTCGGTTCGCTGGTCATGCCAAAATCGCGGCCCACGCCATAGACCGTCCAGGGGCGAAGACCGACACTCGCAATCCCGTGCTCTAAGTAATAGGCCCGCGCACTAAGTTCATTACACACCTTATAGGCACCATAATGGGTCGTCGGCCGAAGGGGCAAGGATTCATCTAAGTCACCGTCTAAGTCATAGGCGGAAGGTTCCCCATACACTGCGGCCGAGCTGGCATAAACTAAGTTTTGAATCTGCCCCGCGAGTTTACGGATGGTCTCGAAAACAACTAAAGTTCCTATGACATTGACAGATGCCCCCCGAATCGGATCGGCCCGGCATAGGGGCACTTGTAATGCTGCCAGGTGCACAATGTGCGTGATCGCATGCAGTTGGCAAACCTCGAAGAAACGCTGGCCGTCAGTAATATCCCCGGGGACAAATTCGGCCTGAGAGTACTCGCTTTCCTCCATAAGCAAGCGCATGCGTCGGCGATCTTCGCGAAGGTCATAAATATAGACCTTAACTTTTTGCCGCACTAATTCCCGAGTCAACCAAGAACCAATGCAACCAAAGCCGCCGGTGATCAGGACGCGCATTTCAGGCCTTCCTGTCGCCTTTGTAGTTCTATAATACTGAATCTCGCAATTGTGCTAAGTAACGATCGACGCTGGCGCGAACTTCGGCAGTGGCTTCCTCCGGGCCAGCCCAACCGATGGTTTCCGTCACCACGCCTTCTAACTGTTTATAAGTGGCGAAAAAGTGTTCTACCTCCTTGAGATAATGTTGGGGAACATCCTCTAAGTGGCGGATTTCGGCAAACAGGGGGTCGGAATGCGGAACTGCTAGAATCTTATAATCGTTCACGCCTCGGTCTTTCATCTTGAATAACCCAATAACGCGGGCTTCGATCAGGCAACCGCTGAAGGTAGGTTCATTAACCATCACTAATATATCTAGGTTATCGCCATCTTCAGCTAAGGTCTGAGGAATAAAGCCATAGTCGCCTGGATAGTGGCTTGAAGAATAAAGGTAACGGTCTAAGCGGATGAGTCCCGTTTTCTTATCAATTTCAAACTTGTTGCGTCGGCCCTTGGGAATCTCAACGATGGCATTTACCACCGAGGGGATATGCGTGCCGGGCGGTACATGCCGATATAAGGATGCGTCCATGGCTAACCGCTTCTAAGTTTATTTAGCTATCTCCAAGTTTGATAGCAAAAGTCCCAGTGACTAAGTGCATATAGCTGCTTAGTAGCGCTTGTTCTGGACAAGGTGCCTCTATTATGTGCATTATCTAAGTTCAGGCATACCAAGGGAATGCTAAGTCTTAGTTGCCAGAGGGCGAATTCGTGTCCGCTGCGTTGGCGGCGTCGTTAGTGGGGCTTGAGGAAACGGATTCGCGGGATGACTGCTCGGGGGGCCGACTACCGTGGCTCGAGCTTTCGGCTTGTGATTCCAAGTCCTCGCGGGCGATCTTAGCAGCGCTGACCACGCGGTCGCCTTCCTGCACTTGAATCAGGCGGACGCCCTGAGTGTTGCGGCCAGTAATACGTACCTCGTTGACGCGGATGCGGGTGAGTAGGCCTTGTTGAGTGACCAGCATCATTTCGTCGCCGTCGCGGACACTAAGCACTGCTACGACGGGGCCATTGCGTTCCGACGTCTTGATGTCGCGCAGCCCCTTACCGCCCCGACGTTGCAGGCGGTACCGCATCGAGGAACGACTAACCATGGGCGTATCTTCGCTTTCAGACTCAGGAGTTTCGTTCTCGGCTGGTTCTTCTTCCGCTAATGGTTCAGCCTCAGGACCCTCGTTGGGACCGAAGGGCGTGCGTTTGCCGTAACCATTTTCGCACACGGTCAGGAGGTAGCCTTCTGGATCGGCCACGACCATCCCCACGACTGCATCGTCAGGCTCCAGCGTGATGCCGCGCACCCCTCGGGTATCACGGCCCATGGGACGCACGTCTGACTCCGCGAAGCGAATGGCCATGCCTTTGCGTGTGCTCAGTACCACTTCATCGCCTTCCTGGGTGAGGACTGTGCTGACCAAGCTATCGCCTTCTTCGAGATGAATGCCGATGATCCCGCCGCTTTTGGGCCGGCTGTACGCTTCCAATGGGGTCTTTTTCACTAACCCTTGGCGGGTGGCCATCATCAGGTAACGATGAGGATCAAAGCGTCGCACGGGGATGACGCTGGTGATCTTTTCGTCGGGGCGCAGGGACAACAGGTTGACAATAGCCCGTCCGGGAGAAGTACGGCTCAGTTGCGGGATGTCATAGACTTTGAGCCAATAGACGCGGCCTGTGTTGGTGAAAAAGAGGAGATATGCGTGGGTCGAAGCGACAAAGAGATGTTCGAGGAAATCATCTTCGTAGGTCTGCGCTGCGGTGATGCCTTTGCCCCCACGGTGTTGAGCGCGGTAAGTGTTGATAGGCAGCCGTTTGATGTATCCCTTATGGCTGATACTGACGACATGGAGTTCCTCGGCGATGAGGTCTTCGAGACGTACTTCGGAAGGTGGCGTATCGAGAATTTGGGTGCGGCGTTCATCGGCGTAGCGATCACGCAGGTCTTCAAGTTCCTTACGAATCACGGCCAGGATGTTCCGCTCATCGCTGAGCAAACGCTCGTGCTCGGTGATTTGTGCCCGGAGTTGGCCGTATTCCTGAATGATTTCATCGCGTTCGAGGGCCGCCAATTGACCCAGTTGCATGCGAACGACGGCTTCGGCTTGTTCTTCGGACATGCTGTAACTGTCGCGCACGCCGATTTCGCGTTGCAGAGCGGCAAAGGATTCTGCGCCGAGGGCGCGTTCCATGAGCGCTGCGGAGACGGCCAGGCCACGAAGACGGTTTTTCGCCTCAGCTCGACTAGGCGAAGTGCGGCAGATTTCGATCACCTGATCGAGCGAAGCCAGGGCGATGAGTTGTCCTTCGAGCACGTGGGCGCGACGTTTCGCTTCGCGGAGCAGGTATTCCGTGCGTCGGCGAATGACCCGCACGCGGTGGCGCAGGAACTCTTCGAGAAGTTGTTTGAGATTGAGCAAGCGTGGTCGGCCATCCACCAGGGCGAGCAGAATGATGCTATAGGTCTCCTGCAGCGGTGTATATTGGTAAAGTTGGTTGAGCACCACGTTGGGGTCGGCTTCCCGTTTGAGATCGAGCACAATGCGCACGGGTTCGCCGCGGCGTTCGCTGCTTTCGTCACGCGGTGCGCCCTGGATACCGGTGATTTTTTCATTGCGGATGGCTTCGCCGATGGCCTCCATGATACGGTTACGCGTCTGCTGGAACGGAATGTCGGTGATGATGATTTGGGTGCGGGAACCTTCTTCTTCGATGCGGGCCCGCCCGCGAATCACGATTTTGCCACGACCGGTGCGGTAACCTTCGATGATACCCTGTCGGCCACAGATGACACCACCCGTGGGAAAATCCGGGCCGGGAATGATTTCCATGAGTTGCTCAATGGTGGTTTGGGGTTGGTCGATGAGGCGAATCAGGGCGTTGCACACTTCGCGGAGGTTGTGCGGCGGGATACTGGTGGCCATACCCACGGCGATGCCATCCGAACCGTTGACGATCAGGTTCGGGAAGCGACTGGGCAACACCGTCGGTTCCAGCCGACGACCGTCGTAATTGGGCACCATGTCCACGGTGTCCTTGTCGAGGTCGTCGAGCATTTCGGCGGCAATCGGCGACAGACGTGCTTCGGTATAACGCATGGCCGCAGGTGGCAGGCCGGCTAACGAGCCGAAGTTCCCTTGTTTATCAATCAGGACGTGCCGCATGTTCCATTCCTGGGCCATGCGCACTAACGTCGGATAGATCGCGGCATCGCCGTGGGGATGATAATTCCCCATGGTTTCGCCGCAGATTTTCGAACACTTGACCCGCGGCGCGTTAGGACCGAGGTTCAGGTCGTTCATCGCCACCAGGATGCGGCGTTGCGACGGTTTGAGACCATCACGCACGTCGGGCAGGGCGCGGCTGACAATAACGCTCATGGCATAGCTGAGGTAGCTGGCCTTCAGCTCGTCCTCGATGTTGAGCAAAAGCACACGGCCAATACCGCCCGGAGGCGTGAGCGTCGCCCCGTCGCCCGGGGGTGGCGTCGTTCCGCCGGTCAGCATGGTTTCTTCGGACAACGTTTTTCCTCCTGATTTGCTAGCGTGTTTGCCGAGCCTCTTGCTGCCAGGCCCGGCGGGGTCGTTTTGCGGAACGGGTACATTTTTCTAAAGCAAACGCGACGCCCCTATCGGCGTCGCGGCCTCGTGCCCAGCACATTATTCTACGCATCCATTGCTTATATACACTGCACTGTGCAATCCCCCAGAGCGCCACAATCGGGTTATATGACATAACCTGGTCAGAGATAAATCACGGTTGTGGGGAACTGCCAAACTTACGACGCGAACGCAAACCACGCGAATTTTCGGGGTAAGGGCATGGGAACGAGTAGCCAAGTGCAGGTGCTCATCAGTGTGCGGGATGTGTCGGAGGCGGCGGAAGCGCTAGCGGGCGGTGCACACATATTGGATGTCAAGGAGCCGAGTCGCGGTCCTCTGGGTGCAGCTGACGAGGCTACGTTACGTGCCATTTCCAATTATGTGCGTGGGCGTGTGCGGCTGACGGCAGCTCTAGGCGAACTACTTCAGCTGGCGGCCTTACCCGACTTGAGCGGTTTCTGGGCGGGTAAAGTCGGGCTGGCTGGTTGTGCGGCAGCCCCCAATTGGCCGGAGATTTTCGAGCGCTGGTTCAGGCAATTGCAGGCCAATCGACTCACTCGTAACGCGGAGCGTGTGGACGGTGTAGCTCAAAGATCTGCCTTAGCAACTGGCCAGCACGGCACTTCGGGAGAATCGACGATCTTGGTGCCCGTGGCCTATGCCGATTGGGTCGAAGCGAAAGCACCGTCGCCGCAGGTCGTGTTCCAAATTGCCTCGACGCGAAACTGGCCCGCGATCCTAGTGGATACCTGGCGCAAGGATGGACCATGTCTCTTTGATTATCTTGCCCCCGATTTCTTGATGGTATGGTCGCGACGTTTGAGGCAGGCGGGAGTAATGTTTGGGCTGGCGGGTTCGTTGCGGCAGGAGCATGCTCCCGTAGTTCATGCCATCGCCCCTGCGGTGGTGGCCTTCCGTGGCGCGGCCTGCACTGCGGGAAATCGGCAGGAAGGGGTGAGGCGGATCCAAGTCGGCCAATTAGTCAGAAATTTTTCCCTAACCCCTTGCGGCGCTCAATCGGCCTAGCTACACTGATGAGGAGAGGAACTTAATGACCAAGTATGACGTCTAAAAAATAAAGCCAAAGTAAAAACGTTGTCGGGGTCTGAGGAGGGACTGATCATGTCTGCTACTCCGGTACAAACGCCAGGCACCCATGCTGCACCGCAAGGGGCACGAGTGCTGCGGGGCTTTATACCGCTAAGCGAATTAGCCGATACTCACTTCACCGTACGCGATTTGTTGCGGCTGATTCCTGCGATGCTAATAAGTGTAGTCTTCAATGTCGCCGTGCTTGTAGCGTTGCTTTGGTTCAATGCCTTGACGCAAGCGCAGTCGGGGTCGAATCAGCCCGTGACCACGGAATTGGCGCAGCGGGAAGAAACCACTAGCGAAGTTTTACCTGAGGAGGTAGAGAATTCTCCAATCAATCCTTTCGTGGATGACGTAATAGAAGCTACGCCCGATGTGCCCCAGGCGGCCGACTTGGAGCTGCCCTCGATAAATCCGAGTGATGAGACGACTAACCGGGGGATAGAAGTAGTTCAGAACGTATTAGAGAATTTACCCGAGGGTATTGGCTCAGGCAATGAAGGCGGCGTGCAGGGCAATAATATGGCTGGCCCGGAGGGGCTCCGGGGACTCTTGCTTTACACAGAAAACGCGCGGCGGGATTACGGGGCGTTAGGAGAAGGAGGCGGCTTGCCCATTGGTTTCGGTCTGGGTCTTCCGGGCGGCGGGGGCGGTGGTTCCCCTAATGCGGGTGGTATTGGCGTGCGTGCAGGACGCAACCTAGACCTCGTTCGAAAGTTGGGCGGAACTGATGAGTCGGAGGCGGCTGTAGCGCGCGGCTTGCAGTGGTTAGCCCGACATCAAAGCCCTGATGGTCGCTGGTCTGGCGATAAGTATCACTTAGCTCGCCCCGGCTGCCGCTGCCGTACGCCCGCCGAACAAAACGTGGGCGCTCATGATGTGGCCATGACCGGATTTGCGTTACTAGCGTTCCTGGGTGCAGGCCACGCCCACATGGCTCCTGAGGGGGCGAAGAACGTGGCTAAGGAATCGCCCTATCGCAACAACGTGCTGCGGGGATTGATGTTCCTGATTCAGCAGCAAGACTCCCGGGGAAAGATCGGGAAGGGTTCGACGTATGAAACTGCGATTGCTACTATTGCCCTGTGCGAGGCCTATGCGATGACGCGCGACCCGCGTTTGCAAGGGCCCGCCCAGCGAGCGATCAATTATCTGGTCAGCATCCAGCACCCAGTCACAGGGGGCTGGCGCTATGGGGAACGCGATCCCGGGGATACGTCGGTAGTTGGTTGGTGTGTCATGGCGTTACGTAGCGGCCAAATGGGCGGACTCCACGTGCCCAGTTCTGCATTAGACGGGGCTCGCCGATTCTTGGACCGAGTGGCTGGTAAGATTACGATCGACGGGAAGGAATATAGTAAGGCCGTTTATGGTTACACTGATCCGGGAGGCACTCCGGTACTTACATCCGTAGGTTTGCTATGCCGTCAATACCTCGGTTGGGGACCACTAGTTCCCGATCTCCACGCGGGTTGTAAGTATCTGCTGGCGCGTTTCAAGCCGCCGGATAAGGATAAGGTGAACAACCCCCGTGGCTTACCTCTCTACGGCTGGTATTACGCGACCCAGGTTATGCACCACATGGAAGGCAAATACTTCGAGGAATGGAACCCCAATATGCGCGACCTGCTGATCAAGTTGCAAGAGAAGGCCGATCCGGCATCGTGTAATTATGGTTCCTGGCCGCCAGAATATTTCGATTATGGCTCGCATGCGGGACGTATTTATTCCACGTCGTTGTGCATCCTGACGTTGGAAGTGTACTACCGCCACCTGCCCATGTATCGCCGGATGGAATTGGCCGAGTAACGCTGGATTTTGTCTCAAGTGCCAGGCAGCTAAACAGCTTCCTCCGGATAACGCCAGCGCCAGCTTAGCTTGTGTAATTCCATCACCGGCACGATAGTCAGTGCGCACAGTACAAAAATGGCAAAAACCTGCAATTTGATCGGCTCCGTTTGTAAGACGGCTTGCAGAGGCGGGAAAAATAGGGCGAAAATGTGAACTAAGAAAGCCGTGATCGTGCCGATCAGCAAAATAGGCGAACGTAATGGCGACAGGACAAACGCCGATTTAGTTTCGGAACGACAGTTGCCGATGTGAATGTTTTCAAACAGCACCGCGAGCATGAGCAACCCGTTACGGGCTGATTTTTCCGACCAACCCAGCTCCAACATCCACCGAAAGGCGAGGAAGCCGATAAGTGCCATCACAATGGCCGCGATTACTGTGCGTTCGATCATGAGTCGGTTGAGAATTGGCTCTTTGGGCGGTCGGGGCTTGCGTCGGAGCACACCACCTTCATTCGGTTCAAAAGCTAACGCAACATCCTGAATACCATTCGTGACAGCGTTCAACCAGAGGAGCTGTACGGGCAGAAGCGGTAATGGTAATCCCGCAGCGACCGCGAGCAGAACGAGGATCACCTCAGCTGCGCCTTTCGAGATAAGCAGGTAGATCACCTTGCGGACGTTGTCGTAAGCGACGCGTCCTTCTTCCACACCAGCGACGATGGTGGCAAAGTTGTCGTCGGTAATCACCAGCTCTGCAGCTTCCCGGGCCACGTCTGTGCCACTGCGTCCCATGGCCACGCCGATATTAGCCGCTCGCAAGGCTGGAGCGTCGTTCGCGCCGTCGCCCGTAACGGCCACGATATGACCCGCGGCTTTGGCCGCTTCCACGATGAGCAGTTTCTGCTTGGGCGTAACTCGAGCGAAGACACGTGCTGTTTGCACCAATCGTGGCAGTTGTTCCGCCGGTACCTTCTCCAGTTGCTGCCCCGTAACCACCTGTTCGGGACGCTCGGCCAGACCGAGCTCTCGAGCGATCGCCAGCGCCGTTGTCGGGTGGTCGCCTGTGATCATGCACACCGTGATGCCGGCACGATGACACTCCGCCACTGCCTCTTTCGCCCCGGGTCGCAACGGATCGATCATGCCGACATAGCCCAGAAAATTCAGCGCGTGGTCCGACTCAAGAGCTGGAGGTACACCTGCCCCGTCTGCTGCCACGATGCCCTCTGCTAGTGCTAAGACTCGGTAACCCTGTGCCGCCAGTTGCTCGGCCGATTGTATCAGTGCCGTGCGACGAGATTCATCCAGGTCGCGACACATGAAGAGCACCCGCTCGGGGGCGCCTTTGACAACGACGAGCCACTCCTCCGTTGCTGCGTCAAGTTCTGTTTCGACGGTGCCGGTCATTTCTGTCGTCGCCGATGCACGACGCCACAAGTGAAACGAAGCGGAATAACGCAGTTCAGGTTCAAACGGAATCATGCCCACCAGAGGGAACTTCTCGAGGGCCGATTCGCGATGCCAGCCCAATTTGTGTCCGAACGCCAGTAACGCAACTTCCGTCGGGTCGCCGCGCCAAACCCAGTGCTGGTCGCGCTGATGAAGGTCCGCTTCGCTGCAAAGCACGGCTGCTCGGGCCAAGCGATCCAATGCGGGATGTTCCCCAGCAAGAATCCGCCGACCGCCGCTGACCACTTCACCTACAGGTGTGTAGCCTTGGCCGGTCACCTCAAACATGGAACCATCGGGGAGGCGCACTTTTTTGACGGTTAGCTCATTGCACGTCAGCGTGCCGGTTTTGTCGCTGGCAATCAGGGTGCAGCTGCCCAGGCCTTCGACGGCAGCGAGTCGCCGCACGATGACCCCACGCCGCGCCATGCGATGCGTGGCCACGGCCAAGGCCACCGTTAGGGCAGCAGGCAAGCCTTCCGGAATGGCCGAGACAGCCAAGGCTACCGCGAACAGGAATACTTCCCCTGTTGTATAACCGCGGATGAGGTAGGCGAGCACGCCCACGATGGCGCAGCTCACTAACACCACCAGGCCTATCGACCAAGCGAACCGCTCCATGCGCTGTAACAAAGGAGGCAAGCCCTCGGGCGCTTGCTGCACATCGAGGGCTAATTGTCCGACCACGGTCTTACTTCCCGTGGCCACCACTACCGCGCGTGCTCGACCGCGGGCGACCAACGTTCCCGCAAAGACCATGTTGTGCCGATCGGCCAGGACAGTATCGGGTCGGCCGAGCCAGTCAGCGTCTTTGCTCACGGGCACGGATTCGCCCGTTAGGAGCGATTCATCCACCTCCAGCCCCTGCGCCCACAAGAGCCGCGCGTCGGCAGGAACGCGGTTGCCGGATTCCAACCAAATGACGTCGCCAGGCACTAAATCCTCGCCTGGCACTTCCGTCGCTTCGCCGTCGCGCAGCACTGTGGCGCGGATGCGCAATAAGCGCTGCAAGGCATGGGCACTTTCCTCGGCCTTCCATTCTTGAGTCGTGCCAATAATCGCGTTGATGAGCAACACTACCCCGATAAAGGCGGCATCGGTCGGGTGCCCGGTTAGTATGGAAATGCCCGCCGCTATACCGAGCAAGTAGATTAACGGACTCTTGAATTGACGTAAGAAAATCTGCCATAACGGCGGCGGTGGTTTGCGCGGCAGTTCATTCGGACCATAATGGCGCAACCGCTGCGCTGCCTCTTCTTGGCTCAAGCCTTCTGCGTGGCTGGCCAATACATCCAGGGCCTTGTCGGCAGGCCAAGCATGCCAGGCTTCGTTGCCTTCGATGACAGGCCAAGTGCGACTTCGCTCCATCGTACCTGAGCATCCTTTCTAATCACGGGATGATGAGGAATGTGTGTGGCCAACCAGGCGCGAGAATCAATGATACAAGAAAAGTGGTACGTCCGTATCCCGAAGTACCTTTTGCGTAACCGAGCCGAGGAAAAACTCCTTGAGAATTGGTTGGCCATAAGCTCCCATCACCAGCAGTTTGGCGCGATGTTTCCCAGCCTCTTCTAGGATTACCTGGGCGGGAGCGGATGAGGAAGTGATGGGATGCACTTGAGCGCGAACGTCGTGATAGCTGAGGAATTCGGCCGCGGTGTCGGCCCAGCGTTTGGCAAGCTGGCCATCGTGGCTCACACTACACACGAGAACGCGGAGCTGTTGGGCTAATCCCAACAAGACAAAGAGCTGCAAGGCTTGGGCCGCCTGTAAACTTCCATCGTAAGCCACTAAGGCCGTTTCCCCCTCAGGAATCTTCTCCGGCACTGCCACCACGGGCCGCGGCGAGTTACGCAGCACACGGTAGAGCGTGTCGCAGGGTTCTTCCTGAGTCTCGAAGTGAAAGTAGGTTTCCTTGCCCAGAATCACCACATCGCAACGTTGGGCTTCCAACACAATCTGCTCCCACGGCTGACCCACGTCCGTGATTTCTTTACATTCCACATGTTCTTTATCGCAAACCTCGTGACAGCGGCGCAAGAACTCGGCAACTCGCTCCTGGGCTTCGCGCAAGCGGGTTTCTTGCAGGTGCTGTTTATAGTAGCCAGCACCCAAAGGCACGGGTTCGGGTCGGCGTATCGTCGGTTCGTCTACGATACCCAAGGCGAGGATGCGCGCGCCAAAACGCTTGGCCCATTGCAAAGCCAACTCCGTTGCTGCGCAACTGTATTGCGACCCATCTAAACCCACCAAGATCGCTCGCAGCATGACATCCCTCCTTCTTACTCGATGGCGCTTGGCAGCTTGAGGCATTATAACCACGGCATCTGCTTACTGGCTATTGTGTGTGCGCTGATTCGCGCGAAAGGGAATGCGACGCTAGACTGCGCGCAACATCGGCAGCCCTATCGGCAATGCCACGATTTGAAACGTTGGTCGGGCAAACCTAAGCCGTTTCGGAGCGCAGATATACGCGGCGAAAAACTGGTGTGGGTGATTCTTGGTCTTAGGTTGGCTCAAGGAATCGCGGCGTTGTTTGCAGCTCGGACTGTGTACGCACGGACAGCGACTAGTCAATGTAAGCGAATTCATTGAGGTTGAATAGGGCCAGGCACAGTTCGGCCAGACTAGCGAGGTGCGCAGCCTGTGGATGGTGGCGCAACGGCTCACGCCAATCGGCGGGCCAGTTTTTCTCGTCGCTATAAAACTTCTGCGTTTCGCGGAGAAACTCCAACGCCCAGGAAAGTTCGCGCTGGCTGGGGGAGCGCGCTAATGCTTCGCGCCATGCGCGCTCGATTCGTGCTGCGTCGTCGCCGCCGCCAAGCGGGAGCAAGCGTGCCGCCCATTGGAATGCCAGGCTGCGGGCCAGCTCGCCGTTCAGGAGGCACAGCGCCTGCGGTGCGGTGGTGGTGCGGGCCCGTCGGGCACAACTGTGGAACATGTCAGGCTGATCGAAGGCTTCAAACAGCGGGTATTTGAGGTTGCGTTTCCTGTACACATAAATCGAACGGCGATGGCGAGCTTCGGGTTGGGGGTCGGGTTTCCAGGCCTGGCGGCTGATGTTGGGAGGCAGTTCGGGGCGCGCACTGGGGCCAAACATACGCCGATTGAGCTCTCCCGCACAAACCAGCATGGCGTCCCGCAACGCTTCACCTTCGAGGCGCCAGCGGGGATAGTGCCACAGCAGACGGTTCTGCGGGTCTGCTTCCTGGGCCGAACGATGCTGTGGTCGCGAGAAATCCACAAACGAACTTTGCCGATACGTCGCCGAGGTGCAAATTAACCGATGGATGTGTTTCAGACTCCATCCCTGTTCGACCAATTCCACGGCCAGCCAATCCAATAAGGCCGGATGACTCGGCGGTTCGCCAATGATGCCGAAGTCGTTGGCACTGGCCACGATTCCCGTTCCGAAATGTTGCTGCCAAAGCCGATTGACCATGACCCGCGCGGTCAACGGGTGATCCGACCGAGTGAGCCAGCGAGCCAAGGCAGCGCGGCGACCGGTGCTACGAACGCCGGGAGGAAGCGTAGTGTTCGGCGATTCTTGCGGTAGGAAATGAGGAAAACCGGGCTGAACTTCTTCCTTCGGTTTGCGCCAATCACCGTGGGCCAACCGATACGTCGGTGCCGCGCCCGTCTCCACATCACAGACGCCCATAATCGTGGGCAACTGCGCTGGCCGGCTCACAGGCAGACGTTCCAGCTGCTCCGCGAGGCGCTGATACTTTTCTTTCTGCGGTCCTGTCATACGGCTGGGGGCTTCGCGCATGGCCCGTTCTAATTGCTTCTCGGCCAAGGCGGCGATTTGCATTTGGTATGGAGTGCGTTGCTCGCGGGGCGTGAGCACGGCCTTCTGAATGCCCTCATGAAAACGCTCTAAAGCCCGCTGGCGCAATTCGTTCCTTTTCGGAGCGATTAACTCCTCCATTTGGGCTAATATCGGTTGGGCCGCGGATTGCCATTGCCGTAAAGCGGTTTGGTAACGTTCGCGTTCCTCTGCACTGGCCAAGACCAGGTCATCCCGGGGCAACATGGCTGCGAAGAAAGCTTGTAACCGATAATAATCCAATTGCGTCGTCGGGTCGTATTTGTGATCATGGCAGCGGGCACAACCGACGGTTAATCCCAGGAAGGCGAGACCTGTTACTTCGGTAACGTCATCGAGAATTTCCTGCCAGCGCTGTTCCAGGTTGACCGCGTTGAACTCATCGGGCCACAAGCGTAAAAAGCCCGTAGCGATCAGGGCGTCGAAGTTATTCGGCTCCAACTCGTCGCCGGCTAATTGCTGTTGAATGAAGCGATTATAGGGGAGGTCGGCGTTGAAAGCACGAATGACGTAATCCCGATAGCGATAGGCTTCGGGACGATGGTCGTCGGCACGGAAGCCATCGGTTTCGGCATAGCGCACCAGGTCGAGCCAGAATTGAGCGGCTCGTTCCCCATAGTGGGGCGAAGCCAACAGACGATCCACCACGCGTTCCCAGGCCAGCGGCGATGTATCCTGAAGAAAAGCCTCTTGCTCCTCGATGGTGGGAGGTAATCCCGTCAGGTCGAAGGTGACGCGGCGAAGCCAGGTGAGCTTATCTGCGGGCGGATTCGGCACCAGTCCGTGTTCTTCCAAGCGTTCGAGCACGAAATAGTCAATGGGGTTCTTGGCCCAGTCCGTGTGCTGCACCCGCGGAAGTGCAGGTCGCTTCGGTGCAACGAAGGCCCAGTGGGGCGGCTCTTCGGCAGGTCGGACCGGCTTATCTTCAGCGAACGCTATTACACTCAGCACTACTGTTACTGTCAGCACGCCTATTAACCAACTCAGGCGCATAAGCAGTCCTCGACGGTTTGCCATCGGGCGGGTTTTTCAGGCTGGGAAGAAGTTACACAGCTTGTCGGAGGCGAAGCCGCCCATTGGTTACATCAGGCCAAGAGCGGGGCAAACTGGGTAGTTGCTCTTGATAGTAGTGGGAAGGATGGTTACTTTCAAGGGCCGGGCATTTACTTGGAGCCCAGCTAACTAGGCGACGAGGTGCGAATCCACAGGAGGTCGCTCTCTTGCGTCGAAGGGTCGGTCTTGCTTTGCTCGCACTCTTGGCGCTGTTGGGGGTTGTGGTGTGGCTGTTGCGGGTGGAATTGGTGAGCTATTACCACGCCTGGTGTTGGCACCAGGCAGGGGAAGAAAATGCCGAGCCTCACGCGAGCGAGTTAGTGCGAAATGGAATTGCTGCCTGGCCCGCATTGAGTTGGCTCTTGTCGCGGCAATCGGAATCGCGTTGCCACGCCGGGGCGAAGTTAGTGGCGCGGTGGCTCACCGCCGATAAGGACGAGTCCGAGTTAGAGCAACGTTTACGTCAGATCGCTCGCGACTGGACAGACTTAGGCGAGGTGGGCCAAGCTGCTGTTGTCGAGGCACTGTGCCTAAGTATTGAAGACCTTGCTCCGTCCGCCGATCTCGCTGAGTCTAAGGGTCAATCTCTCGAGGCGGGAGCGCCAACGGTCGCCCAGCAGCTTGGTCAGGCCTACGTAGCCCGTTTGTTGCGGGGATTTTTATTGCATACTCAACCGTTGCATCAACGCTTAGCGCGGCTGGGGGCACTCAGATTAGCACGTTGGGTCGCGACGCACGATCCTGAACTGGATACAGAACAGCTTGCCGCGTCGGCTGAGTCGGCACGTCCCGATGCTTCGTGGGCGAGCGCGTGGTGGCGTTGGTGTCGCGAGTTAGCCAGTTTAGCCCTCCTTGATGAGCGTGAGGAAGTGCGTTTGGAAGCAGTGCGCTTAGCTTGTTCACCTGCGGCGCAAATGCAAGAGCAACTGGCGCGGCGATTGTTAGAAAAGCCTGGGGAGCCGAGTCCAGCGGTGCGCGTTTTACTGATACTCGCAGTCGGGGTTTTAGAGGCCCAGGACGTGGCGCCGAGCGAAGAGTTGGCGCGGTTCTTACACGATCCCAGCGAGGAAGTGCGGCAAAGCTGTGAACAAGTGTTGCGCGCGCGCGGACTGACAGCTCGGCAAATTCAGCTGGCTCGCCTCTGGACACATGACGATCCCCTGGTGCGGGCCCAGGTACCTAAGATCGTGTACGAAGATACAGAGCTGGATGCCGTAGCTTGGTTACATCGCCTCAGTAATGATCCGGCGCCTGTCGTGCGCGCCGCGGCGATTCGCGCCGCTGGCGAGCGAAAAGAAGTTCGCTTTATGGCGCGACTTAGGGAGTTGGCCCAAGACGATGCCAGTGGCACGGTGCGGCAGTTGGCGCGCTATTATCAGCAAGAAATGTTTATGCCCCGTTGAAATCTCGTGCGGAACGTAGCATCGGTACGCAATATGCTACCACGCAACTAGGTAATTGAGGAAAGCCTTTGTCGTAAACCCTTGACCTGACTAGGCCACAGGTATAGAGTTGTACGGAGAAGAGGTACGAGCGCAGCCAAGGCGCAGGCACCGTACCCAGCCGCAGTGCCGTGCCGACTCGTCGCTTGGCAACCTCTCCCGCGATGTGGGTGGCAACGTCCTGTGGCGCTTAGCAGTGCGACGGACGTGGCGATGAGGCATCTGGGCGGTGAGCTTGCAGCTCTGCCCACAGCACAAGGACGAGCGACGATGTTGGTGCTCTCGCGGAAGAAAAACGAAAGCATTATCATTAACCACGACATCATCATCACGGTCGTGGAAATCCGCGGCGATAAGGTTCGGTTAGGCATTCAGGCTCCCGCGTCGGTTTCGGTGCACCGCCGGGAAGTTTATGAAGCCATCCACGGCCGGGCACCTGAAATCGCTCCCTCGAAAGAGAATTGCCGCAAGCCGAGCGAATAAATTTGCTTCCCCAATCGGCTCTCTACTAACGTTGTCCTGCTTGGGTTGCTATCATTTTTCCCCTAACCACCATGATGTTTGCCGGACGGCACGCGACTCGTTATCCGACGTTATTGTGGGTCTTTTGTTCGGACACGACAAGGTTGCGAGTATTATGCTAGCAGATTCCAGTTGCATTTTTACCCTGTGGAACGCGAGGGGCCGACCTGAAAACCGCGCTTGTTCCATCTCTGCCATGAGCTGAAGGAGGCGTTTCTCCCACTCGATGGGTGGGCCGGCGGCAGGGAGAGAGACGTCTTGCAAGACATTGGTGGCGCGTGTCGCTGGTTGTCGTTGGCGCCACCAGGATTGCAGAGCCGCATGGGCTTCGTCTAACGTGCGGGCCAAGAATTCTTGTTGTGTGGCTAACGCCGGCTCGGCCTGGGGGCTCGCGACGTTGGGCATCAGTCGGTTGGCCATGTGGTAAAGATGGTCTAACCGTGCCAGCAGCGTCAGCAGTTTCTGTAGGGTGAGCAGTGAAGGGTCAGCATCTCGGGCGCGGTAATGGCGGTGCCACCAAATCAGTCCTACCGCGGCGAGCGCTAACACCGTGAACGCGGCCAGCCAGCCCCAGATCGAATAGTCCGGCGGGGGCAACCATTCTGGCTCAGGAAACGGTCGCAATTCTTCCAGACTGAGCGCCAGCATTACTCTAACAATTTAGTTAGTCGCATACTGGCCATCCAGGCGTCGACTAAAACCCGAACAGTTCGCGGCAAAATTAGTGATGTTTCGGTGACCTCGGCCCGTAACCTCGCGTTAGCCAGAGTCGAATCGCACAGTGATACCCCACGGTGAAAACTCGCAGGCCCGCTACGGTATGAGAATCGCTCAAAATGCAACCGCTTGTCGCGCTTCGGCCAGAAGTGATAGTTTGTTGGATTGGCCCTCCCGCCTAACGATTTCGCCCGCAGAAATGGCCACTGGCCTCAAACAGTTATGCCTCTAGCTCAAGCACAAAAGTTTCTATTCGCCCACGGGCGAGGAACCGCTAACTCACTCCTACTTCGCCAGCTCATGACAACGGTAGCCAGTATAAAGAACCCAGGTTACCAGTGAGGCGGACCCACCGCATTTGCCCGCACATCAGCGAGGCTGCCTCCCTTAGACTATACTTAGCGTCAGTTCGCTATGTTATGAGTAAGTCGTAGAAATGGCCCGCCATCGGGGTTCACGATCGATGATTGACGAAGCCTCTGTCAAATCGCTCGTAAGCAGTGCAACATCGTTTACCCCACCGTCCTGCGAGCCAACCACGAGCCGTGTTGCTTTCACTAACTTGGGAGACGGCCAAAACCGGCAGCGATTGCACCTACGCCAGCAGCATGCTTATTCGCGAATCCCAAAGACTAGCTTACCGCCCCGTCGCAGTCCCGTTGACTAGCCATAAAAAACGGCTACGGCATGTTTGGCTAACCCTAGTGAAGTAACTTTGGCGCCAACTTTGATTTGCCCGTAATTGTAACGCTATCCGTAGCCGGCGGCGATAAGGCAGTAGAGTTCGCGAGATTTAGTGGTTGGGACTTGTCTGCTGCCTCGGAAGTTAGTTGCCTGGATTCTGATTTAGTCGACTGACTCATGGCGCAGCATGGTGCCGCCAAATTTTATTTTTAGGCGGTTGGCCTTGCCGGAACGTAGCGGGAACCACCACGCTAGAGTGCGTCGCAACTTATTTATCTTAGCCGAACGTCGGGGCTAATGGGATTTGTCGTGGTCATGCCTCGAAGGGAGCAGAATGATGATGAGTCAAAACTTGTAGATTAGGATACTGGTTCGAGCGGAACTGTCATCAACCCGAAGATCCTCGAGTCTCATCCGTGTTATGTGGAACTTCAGCACCATGTCTTAGACGTCAAGCCAAAGAATCCAGAGCCAGCGAAGTTTCGGATTAGACAGTCGCCCACGCGGACTGGGGCACAACCATGTGGAGCCCCGGATGAAGCCATTATCTGACAAAGGCAAAGTGGGTTTCGCGGTTGCCGTGCTAACGCCAATAAGCTGGGTTATCCCAGAATCCGGCCTCTGACAGGATGCGGGCGACCTCGTCCTCGCTATCGGCTCCCATGAGGCGTAGGCAGAGTTCTTTGAGCTGGAAGTCGTTCGTGTTTGATTCCTCCCCGATTCCTCGCGATGCCAGAAGCCATTTCCAACGTTCCACAATGTTCTCCAGGAGCTTTACATTCGGCAGCCGGGAATATCCTCGGCGGCCATGCTGTATAATGTGATTCTGCTGGCGCAGCCAGACAAGAGTCAGGTATATTTGTTTAGTTGCAACTTCAGCCTAGCCATCCTAATTTGGGGGTGACCATTCCTCGCCGGTCAATCGCTTACCAGCGCCGCCAAATTACCAGGGCAACTGGAATTTACACTTGAAGAATGACAATTCGTAGACGGTGAAGCGCCGTAGTTGGGCAAACCAAGGGAAGACCGGGAGGATGTCAGGCACGCCGGGGATTTGGCCCGGCCGATCGGCGCAAGACTAGGGCAGCATCGCCGGGGCGGGGATACGATCGAAGTCGGCGTATGACCGCTGCGCGGCCTCGCTGGGATGGTCTTGTAAGACGTGGTACTCGACTGGGTTGCCAAATGTATCGAAGACGATCCCGTCGGCTAAGCGTTCCGTTAGCTCCCATGGGTCGGGCATGGTGACCTGGTCGGCCTCAACGAAGCGGATGTCGAGCGGCACCGGCTAGGGAGCCTCGGGTTACTCGTCAGAATGCGAAGGCTTCGCCCTCTGAGGCCACCGGCTCGTACTCCCTGTTGTCGGGCCGGGGCTTCGGCGTCATGGTGGTGGTGCAGTACGCTGGAGTGAAGTGCCTGAACAAGTTACCATGATGCGGATCGGATTGCCGTGCCTACGGCGGGCGGAGTCAGGGTTGGGGCGGATAGAACGCTCAATGCTCATGCGGTACCCAGCGCGGTCGCAGGTGCTAGACTGCCGCGTTGCCGACATGATTAAGAGATGATGCTTGTCAAATTTCCGCATCACCTGGGGGAGGTGGGTAAACCAATGAGAGAGCCGAGCCACCTTGCACACTACCACGCAGTCCATGGGGTCGGCTTCGATATCGGCCAAGAGCGGCAAATGGACAGGTCGTTCCACGTGGCGGTCACGGAAGCGGCCATCATCGTTAGCATGCGAGCACGCAGGCTAAATCTGCCCTAATTTGGCCCGACCAAATGCAGCAGCGTCTTCGCTCTGAGCGTCGAGGGAGTCGAACTTCTTGCCTCGATCTCTCCTTTATGGATTAGCGGTTGTAGATAGCGGAACGGCCTATTGATTGAGGCGCGGGTGTCAGGGTTGTCTTCATCTTACGTTCTCCAGCCTGAGGTGGAATAATTCAGACAACCTATTGCAGTGATGGACCGATGGTCGCCTTGCCCACCCTGTGAGCGACCTAACGACTCGGTTCTTCGACTTGGAGTGGATGGTGAGCATGAGGTTCGAGGGGGCGACTCGTGCAATCACGGTCGAGTGTCGTGTTAGCGCGTAACATGGGTCTCGGGTCAACAGGCGACATGAGTCGGGGACCGTAAAGGCGATAGTTCGCTCGTAGCCTGGATTGCGGGACGAGGATCGTGTTAGAAGGTGACAGGCTATTGTCGTACTTGAACGCCAGGCTGGCGGTCTGCCTCTGCTACACCTCGGCGCTAGCGGTCTTCAATAGTGCGGAGCGTTGCGGGTGGCGGAGCTATAGCTCATGGGGCAGTCATAAAGAAGATAGCCGTACGGCTTACATATGGCTGGACTTGATATCAGTCCAAGTTACGATCGTTAGCCAAACAGTTGATTGAACAACGATGGGTCGTGATTGTATAGGCGATCTGCGAATTCATTGACATAGAACATGTCAGGCATGAATCGCTGGGCCCGAACTCGGATTGAGAAATCAGGGTTTTTCACGTCGGGCGTAAAAACGACGAAACCAATCCCAAACAGCATGCACAACGCTTCCAAGCGCCCGTAATCTTCGGGGGATATGGTGGTTGGCATCACCACATAGGATTTGGCTGAGAATAACCGATACGAGACTGCCTGACCAAAAGCAACCACCGGCTGGTTGGGATCCACCTTAATTTCCGCCGAGACTATCTCTAGACCAAATTTTAATACGATGGGAGGCCAGAGGCTTATACACGCCGACGACATCGGGAGTTCCCCACTTCTTTTGAAGGCCAGAACCTCCCACGGCCACTGCGACGGTTACCTCATCTAACTCGTTCTTAAGCCAATCTGCGAAAGGCTCGTAAAAATCTTCCTCTCTGGGCAGTCGGGTCAACTCTTTGTCTGTGCTTGGACTACTTTCGTATTTACCTAGGGCCGAGAACAGTCCTCTACTGGGTTTATGGATGAGATTTGGAAAACGTGTGTCAAGGTCCCAAATAGAACCTTGGATCGTACTCCTGGGAGTCTCCGGATGCTGCTGAAGGATGCGGCGGACAAGCTCGCCATAGCGGATACCTGTCGGCGATTCAAGGATGATTTGCTTGGCAAGTTCGCGAATTTGTTGAACGGTCAACTTGGCCACGACGGATTCCCCCCGTTTTGCCGACATGCATGTTCGTATAGCCGATACGAAGCATTTATATAAATAAGCGGATTTCGCGGAGAAGTTTTGACGTGGCGTTGCGAGCCAACTTTGAAGCTCGTTACTGGGAATGTCCTGACAGGGTACCCTCAGTGTAAGGTCGGAACCGCTACGCAGCTTACTTAGGCAGCCATGCCTTGCTGTCAGCGTTCATTTGCTAGCCGGAGGTGTTCGCGTCCCTTGCCGATAATGCCTCGAGGGTGAACCGCAGCGGCGTCCTCGTTTTCGAGGTTACGATGGATGTTCCTGCGTCGGTCTGCTAAGAGCCGGCTAATTCCCGTGGACGACGAGCAACGTTTTGTAGGCAGCTTGGGCCCATTCTGGCCTCAATCCAAAGTAATGCTCTTAGCTGGGATCAGAGGCAAACATGGCCCGGGAGCAGAGACGGAAAGGCCCGGCGGTGTGAAGGGAAGTAACCTCACGGCGTCTGTGATCAGGAGTCAACGTGGCAAGCGGCTGAGGCGCTCGCAGGAGACCTTATCGCGGAAGCGATTGTTCACGATCTTCGCTCAAAGGACCGACTGACTTGTTGGCGGGAAACGTTGTTCCATCTATTCACGTTTGCCGTTTGCATTCAAATTGACGCATCACGGTCTTCGGGGGATGAGGTCAAGGAACTACCAAACGCGATGTTAACGAACGAAGCTGCGAGTTTGGGCCGTGCCTCTCAACGTCGTACAGCGACCTTCCGGGCTACCCCGCTTACTGGATCTTCTCGTTCGGAACGGGGATTTTTTTGTTTTTTGGTGGAGACTAATCGGGAAACTTTACGAGACATGCGGAAAGCAAAAGAGTTAGCGGAGAACTTTCAACGCCTGCCGTTTAGCCGTATAGATGACTGGTTCTTTACAACACCCACGGTCAGCTCCCCGAGCGGAACACTCTTCGTAACAATACTCTCCGAACCCACATCTGTAACTAGTTGTCATCCAACCAGATAGCGATTTCGAGTCTCGCTCGGTCGGCAGGAGCGAAGGAAACACTCCTCGAACATTTCGCACGCACCCTGCCGTCGGGCGAGCCACCATGCCGATGCCTCCTATCTCGACAAACGTCTCCCCACTCGCCACGCGCTCCTCCAGCACCTGCCAGGCGTCCGAATAGTAGAAGTCGGTCGTCGTGCCGTTGGCCATCTCGCTGATCCGCCGATGCAGACCGTCGTAGGTGTACGTCTTCAATATGTTGCCGCTGCTGTCCTTGACCTGCACCAGCCGTTTCCAGGCGTCAAAGACGAATTGCCGACCCGTCTCGTCCTGCGTCAGGTTGCCGTTGGCATCGTAGGTCGGCGTGGTCGCCCCGCTGATGCGGGTGATCTCGTTCTGGGCGTTGTGGCTTCGCGTCTGCGTGTTGCCGTTGCGTTCAGTGGCGACGAGCGGCTATCGCAGGGCGTTGCCCAGGGCTGGCTTCTGCTCCCTGAGTCAGGGCACACTTATTCAAGGAACACGCCGCCGGGTCATACTCACGACATTGTTCGATTTCAGCCTGTTGCTAGTGGGGGTCGAGATGCCGAAGAATCACTGCGTGATTCGAACCGGCGGATTTGGTCTCAGTCAAAAAAATGAAGGTCAGAAGTGTCACTGCCACGCGCAAGCGCGACCCACACGCTGCAGCGGCCTTCACAAAGCTTACGAACCTCACCGACCTCGCCTTTGAGCGGGCCGTCTATTATCACCACTCGATCCCCGATCTGAAAGGGAGCGCCTCGGGTGACGCGCATGACAATGTGCCAGGTCAGGAAGCAGCGGAACCAGCACAAAACAACACCCCCAGATGCCCCGAGAACAATGCTGGCTCTCCAATTCACACCCTGGTCTTGGAGCAGCAGGGTGACCCACAGACCGATAGCCAACGCCCCGGCCAACCAACCGGCCAGAAGTAACACAGCCGCCCGAGAGAGCTTACGATCTGATGAAGATCTCATGTGTCCATGACCAAAAGCAACGGGCGAGCCCAGCCCAATCAACGGTGCCCTTCATCTCAGTTGTCACCTTTCCAATGGCGTCTCCCCGAAATAGTCAGCAATCTCGACCAGGGTCAGAACGCCTAGCCATCCCCCAGGAGTTAACCCAGACCAAATCGTTGTCCAGAACTGGCTTGGCGCCGAAGCGCCGAAAAACAGCGATCTCCATCCGTAGACCTGCCAGAGATATCTGCCTCGGTCGATGACAGACATCCCTTGGATTGCCTGCCAGATTCTCGGCGGAACAGTGGTGGATCCCACTTCATACAGAAAGGGGTTTCGAATCCAGGTAGTAATGTTCGGGATCAGTGCGATGAGTAGGAGGTCTCTTGCCACCTGGCCCATGGTTTGGCTGAACTGTAGCACAGGGTCATTCGGATCGTGCATGCCGTAGTAGGCAAAGGGGACGATCCCATCCACGGTTGCCATAGCGCCCTCACCGAGCCCCGAAAGAGCAGCCCCCCAGATCTCCCCGCTGCAGGGCGTTCCGGTAGTCCGGTATGATTCATATGCAGTGTACCCCCCGCGCCGGCCAACAACAAACCGCCAATGATCAGCACCGGGATAAATATCGCTTGCCCGCTGGGGTCAGTGAATACCGTCGGGGCGTTGAAGACGGTGCGGTAGAGGTTGACATCCCCCGCAGCATAGCCGATCGGATCTAAGCTTGTCCAGCGGCCGAGGGTGGGGGAGTAGTCGCGGAAGCGGAAGTGATATAAGCCGCTAGTGAAATCATATCGGCCGCCCTGGTGCAGGTAGACCCAGGCGAAGGCGCTGCCGGCCAGGACGTTCCAGCTGGCGTCGAGGACCGTCACGCTGCCGAACGGATCGTAAACGTAGCGTTCGACGACGTTGCCCGCGTTGTGAAAGAGCGCGGTGACATAATCGTTGGCGTCCTGCACAACATAGAGGCGTTCGTCCAGCGTGCCGTCGCCATAAGTGTCACGGTCGCGCAGCACCATCGCATCGACGTAGACCGGACTCCACACATACGGCGTCTCGCTCTGACCCTCGACCTGTTCGTGCTGAGAGCAAGGCCACCGCCGCCACCATCTCGCGTGGTCTGCCGAAGTCACAACAGTTTCTCCAACGAGCGGGAACCAATAAGCAAGGTTGCTTGAACTGCCGGCTACAGACCAGTGCCAAATGACTTCAACGGCGGTCGTTTGAAGCACTTGATGATCCGGAATCGCAGATGATAATTCCTTGACAGGAAAGTCGGTCAAGGCAGCATCGTGGGCTACTCTGAACTGTTCCGTTCATTAGGACTATAGGGGGTGTTATAGTGAGTGCCGTTTGAGAATCGACGATAACTCTGCCTCTGAAAGAGGGTTGTCCAAGCAGATAAGACTGACGACCACGCCGGCAAGACCTCGGAACACTGATCTACTTGAGCCCAGCACCCCATGAGCCCCCAAGCTGTACCGAAGACAACCTGGGCCTAGAGCTTGGCTCTCGGCATTTTCCAACGCAGCGTTAAGGATTTCTTCCGCCGCCCATGGAGGAATACCGCTTATCACGGCATCAAGACGCCGAGCTAGGGACCAGTCGGTGATTGTTTGGCCGGTTTCACTACAGGCGACCTGTACAACCAACGGCTGAGAGTCATTTGGGGTGAATTCACCGCCAAGGAGGCCGTAAATGAATCTTCCCCCGCAGGGTATGAGGACCTCAATCGCTGCTATCGACCTGCTTCTCCGTGGGGGATGGCGGACCTCTATCACTTTTTGGACTACCTGCGACGGCTCAGTAGGTAGGTTAGGTAGTTCGCCCACCCAGGCCCTCGCTCTGGGCGGAAGAAGTGGATCGAGCTGTAGCACAACTTCCATGACAGTCCTCCGGATTACGGGCTGATTCCCCGTCGTGCCCACTCTTCCCAGAAATCCACCCAATTGGAATTGAACTCTTGTGGGTACATACGAATCACATCGGGATGATACACGCTGTATGCCGAAACGCCGTACCTCTCTAACGCAGCATGATGTGCCCAATCGTACAGCATACCTCGGTTCATCAGAGTAGACTCGTAAATCTCATGCATGTAGAAACTAGCATCAGCTCCCCTGATCCTTTCTCCTCTTGCCAATGCGTTCCGAAGCCTTTGAATCATCGCGGCGTTGGCGGGCTCATCAGCGACGCCAAGCCTAACCAAGTGCTGCTCGATCCTCGCAATTCCTCTCTAGGTAACAGCGCTCTCTCGGTTTGCAAGCCTCCCAAGACCACGTTCAGCGAAGCCAGGGGAGCCCTCTTGAAATGCTCCAGTGACACGCCCCGTGAATGATGGAGCAACTCTCGGCGGCAGTCTTCGCCACGTGGTGTAGTTGCCGCCCAGGCCGAGTAGCCCGCCGCCGTCACCCCAATGGCCCGATGACGATAGGTCTGCCGCAGCGTTCGCGGTGTGGGATTGCGGGCATCGAAGCGCTTGACCTCGGAGCGGTCCGTGGGCGTTCCCAGCGACCCTGCCCCGACAGCTCGGAAGGACGCCAGTGGAGTCGGCGTGCGGTGGGAGCGGGGATCGAACAGCCGCACCTGTTTGCTGCTGCCGCTGCCGACCAGGGCGGCGATCCGGGATTGGCCGTCACGGCCGGTGACTACACCCACCATCACACCGTTGCGGTTCGGCGGCGACGCCGCCAGGAACTCCGTCAACGGTCGGCCGGCGCCGCTGAAGACCTTGACCTGCGGGGGATGCCCTGCCCCCGTCCCGGTGACGATCTCGCTGACGCCGTCGCCGGTCAGGTCAGCCGCCGCGATCCACATCCCACCTTGTCGTCGTCGTGGCATAGGCCGTGAAACTCGCCAGGGTCTGGCCGCTGCGGATCTCGATGCTCGTGACGTGTGGGGCACTCCCGGGACCGGCCGCCGCGAACACCGCCGCGTTGCCGTTGGCCGCGTAGCCGAGGGCCACGCGCACACCGGTCGTGACCGACGGGCCAAATACGTCCCAACTCGTCCGCAGTACCCCCTGACTGGTGAAGACCCGCACCTACGAGCTGCCGTGATCGCGTCCGGTAACGATACCGACCTCGCCGCGGCCGATGTCCCCCGCGGCCACCTGCACCCCACCCCGGAAGCCAGGGTCATACGCCCAAAACTGGCTCAGCAGCGAGCCGCTGGCCCCGTCCCAGACCTTGACCACCGGAGCCGCCCCTGGGCCGGGTGCGGTCACAATGTCGTTGATCCCGTCGCGGTTCAGGTCGGCGACCGCCGTGCGGACCCCGGCCGTGACCGAGGCATCATAGGCGGCAAACGAGCGGATCAGCGACCCTCGCTCGTCGAGGACGCGAACCAGCGGCAGCCGCCCGGCCTCGGCTCCCAGCGCCAGAGCGGGGTTAATCGCCGGCATCTCCCTTGGCTCCAGCGGTTCGAGTGGCAGCTGAGGTTTGCGGCGAAACTGTCTCGACCGCTGCGGCGTGAACCACTTCCGAACCCAGGACGAGAAACCAGTGCGCTTGGGGTGCTGGCTCATGGCGTCATCTCCACAAGCAGGCACGGGCGACAATCCAAGAAATGATTCGACCAGATAGGGCCGACCGTGCCACTGAAACTAAAAATACACCCTACCCCCCGTGTCAAGTGAATTTTTCATTTTTTGAATCGACCCGTTTTGTCGCCCCAACCGGTCTTGTCAGCTCAGCGAACCAACCACAGCCTCCAATGCTCCTGCGGCTGAGCAAGGATCGTCGCGGCGTCGGTCGACATAAGGTCCCCCTCATAGCCGACCGTTTGCAGAGCGTAGCCTGCGCGTTCGATCTGGTGGAGCAGATTGGTGGTCTGCGGCGGGTCGCGTTGGAGGTGGAGTTCGAGGACGACGGCGGCCTGCGGGAAGCGGCGGAGCGCCTTGGGCATGCCTACCCAGACCAGGGCCTCCGCGCCCTCGGCGTCGATCTTCACCAGGTCGAGGCCGGGCCAGTCGGCGCAGAGACGGTCGAGCGTGATCGAGGGAACCTGGATGGTCTGGCTGCGGTGGTTGTAGGCCCAACGTTCCAGCGAACTGGTGGCGAGGTCGCCTTTGTGCAGGAAGAAGTGCACGGTGCGATCGTAGAGGTTGCCGATCACCTTCGGGCAGATCTCGACGCCGCGGTGGCAGCCGTTCAGCGCCAGCTTCTGCGGCAGGTACGTCCCGGCCAGGACCGAGTTCGGCACGCAAGCGACGACGCGGCCTTCGGGGCCACAGCCGGCGACCATCAGCAACGTGTAGTAGCCGTAGTTCGCGCCGACATCGACGCACCACATGCCGGGCTGCAGGTAACGAGCAATGGCCAGGGTCATCCAGGCTTCCCAGAAGCCGTCCAGCACCAGGCGCGGACCGAGCATCAGGTCGCGCGTATCCACGCACGCCAGGAAGTCGCCGAGCAATCGGCAGAGCAGGCGGTGGTCGCCGTAGTCGACGCCGTTGGCTCGGCGACGGCTGACCTCTTCCAACTCGGCGCGGTTCGACACCACATGCGACGGCAGCGGCAGGATCAAGCCTCCAAAGGGATGAACTCAATAGGTATGCGTTCGTGTTCAAGCCACTGACCCGTCCACACCCCATCGCCGTTGCGTTGCAGGTGGCAGGTCGGGCGATCCAGCCGGCTCAGCGTCAGGATGATGCGGCCATCGTCAATGTTCACATCCCAACGCCGTTCGCACTCAGCGGCTCCCTCGCCCACCTTGTTGCCCCTCTCGAGGCGCATCGGCCGCTCGTCGTAACCGACCCGGCGGTAGAGGAAGCTTTGACCGGTCAGTTCGGCGATGACTCGCTGTTCGGCGGGCGCCGGGTCGGGGTTGTGCCAGAGGACACCGTCCCAGCGCCGGCGCAGGTCGGCCACGAGGTTGAAGCAGAGGTCCTCGTTGGCCAGGGACGGTTGCGGCGGTTGCCGCCGCCGAGTTTCCACTTGTCCTGGCAGCGATGCTGAAACACGACTCTCCCTTCCAAGTCGTATTGGACGATGGTGTGCTGGTTCCAACCGGGCGGATGTGTGGGCCTGGCGTACTCGGTGCCGAGGAGCCGCCAGGTGAGGTGGAAGCATTCCTTGTCGCCGTAGACGATGCGGAACACATAGTCGGAATGCTCTGCATACCAGAGGGCCATGCGGAGTTCACGCCAGCAGCGAGTCTTATCGATCAGGTACTGGCCCGACTCAAAGGCTACCTCCTCGTGGGCCCGCGGCACCATCCAGTCCATGCCGAAGATGGTCCAGACCTCCGGCTTCAAGGTCCAGCAGGCGTAGTCGGGCCAGAAGATCGCGCCATGCTCGTGGAACTGCGGCGTGTCGAAGAGATAGGTCGGGTCGCGGACGGGTCCGTTGTCGGCGTCGAGGAACACCACCTGGGCAAACGGCGAGTGAAGCGTGGAGTCGGGCTTCAACTCCCAGCCGCACAGGATGCGGCAGGGGATGTCCTTCTCGAGCCTGCGGGCATCGACACATTCGACGCCCAGTGGCTTGAGCAGGCGCCGCATGTACGGATCGCATTTGCCGTCGCCGAGATACCAGAGTTGGATGGGCAGCTTGCAGCCGAAGTCCCAGACCAGGTGGACGTTGACCCAGACACTCGGGAAGTACTTCAGCCCGCCGCCGGCGATGACGATGCCGCGGTTCTGAGAATAGGCGTGTCGGCTCGGCTTGAGACTGTCAGCGAAGCGGCGGGCCATGACGCAGTGGGCCTCGTTGACGTTGGGCCAGGAGGCCCAGCCTGCGGGCCACGGGCCGGGAACCGATGACTCGATCAGTGCCATCATCTCCTTTACCGACAGGTGTTGAGACGCAAGCGATTAATCCATGGACCTCAAACGAATAGCCACCTGACGAGAAGAGGGAGCCAAACATGATGCCTGACCCCGTTTTCGACTGGCAATCGAAGCTGGCGTTCGTTTCAAGTTGTGCACCAAAAGCACTTACCTCTCGCCATTTCCAGTTGCCTTGGCAGATGTGCGGAATCTCAACATTAGCTATACTTGTTGTCCACATTTCGTTCCCAACATATCTCATGATGTACTCGCCGTCCCATTGGCCGTCATAAGTACCTGTCAAGGTGGCTGTCAGCACCGGCGGTATACCTTGACACTCACATGTTGTGACAGCACCAGGGCGACCGCTCGCTCCAGTGTCGCTGCCATACTGCGACGCGGAAATGCCCGAACTAAGCGACCCGACACCACTGCTTGTGACAATCCCAATAGTGCCGCTCGACCCACTGACTCCGTGGATGCCGCTCGTGCCATCGGCTCCGCTCACACCGCTCGAACTGCTCGGGCCGGAACTGGCACCGGACGAGCCGCTCATTCCCGAGCTCTGGCCTGAGGAACCACTCGAGCCGGACATCGCGCCAGAGCTTTCTCCTGAGGCACCGGAGCTGTGGCCCGAGGAGCCACTGGAGCCCGAGGAACCGCTCGAGCTGTGTGGACAGCAGGCGATGGTGTAGACCGGCATGCCGTCTTGTGGTGCCAGGCCGACGAAGCGCATCAGGTAGCGGCCGATGCGGGGGAACTCGCAGGTGGAGTAACCGAACCGCGACACGCCGTCGGCCATACCCAGGAACCGGGCCAGCAAGCGCGGCACGGACGTCTGGAACGCCGCCGGCCCAGAACCGGAGCCAGGGCAGCCGATGGCGAACAGCGGTACGTCGCCGTCCCGCCCCACGAACCGCGCCAGGTAGCGTTGCTGCGCGATCATTGGTTGATGTCCATCACCTTGCATGGGAAAAGCTTCTGCCAAGTCTGCGTGGCAACGTCGTAGCGCTGCACCTCGCCGGGGTAATAGCCGTGCTCGTCGGGCACGTTGCTGGTGATCAACACGTGGGCCTGGTAGTCGCCGTCGTCCAACCGCACGACGGCCCAGCGCTCCACGCCGCCGACTTCGTCGATCCACAGCACGCATGCCAAGCCGTGTGGCACGTTCAGCAGCTTGCCGGTGTCCGCGTCGATGATTTCGGCGTGGTCGTAGAGTTGCTTGGGATCGATTCGCAGACGCACGGGCACTACGCCGGCGATCACGGCTAAGCCGATCTTGCCGGCGGCGATCGGTTCCAAAAGGACGGCAAATTTGCCTTGGTGAAATTTCTGATCGGGGATAATCCTTTGAACGTCACCTGCCGCTTGAACTCGTCCAGATGATCGGCAGGCCGGATGATGGGATAGTCCAGGCCGAGGATAGCAAACCTGCCCTGATCGGCTCCCGAAGCGTTCTTGACTTTGATAATGCCGCTTTGCCGGAAGAACGGAGAGGCCTCGGTGCCGAACCGTTTGTGTTGACGGATGGCCAGAGCGGCATCGAGGAAGGCGTTGTAGGCCTCGGCGGTGATCTCCAGCCGCTGGCCTGGCTGGACCTTCCTCAAGGCGTCGCCGGCCATTAGGTGCCAATCCCCAAAAGTGCAAAATCCCCATGGGAGTAGACCTGCTCCACGTAGACCGCCGCCGGCTGTTTCACGAGGACGTTTTCATCCTCGATGTCCTGGTAGCGGACCCAGAGGTACTCCCAACCCTTCTTTTCGATGTCAGTGATCTCACCCACCGTCAGCCCCGTGGCGTTGGGACTGGCGGCGAAGCTGAACGTGATCTCCCAGTCGTCCTGGCCGCGTTGCGATCCCGAGGCACCCAAGAACAACACTTCCCCGGGGCAAAACCTTTGAACGGCGCGGCGTTGACCTTGCCCGTGACGGCGAACAGGGTGGCCTGGTAGGCCGGCGTGACCAGAGGCACGGGAATGGAGTACGTCTCCTTGAAGTGGTAGACCGGGATAGTGATGTCGGTGCCTTCGACCGAATCGTTGTTGACGCCGATGGCTCCCTGGAAGTCAGGCGGATCCTCGCCAGGTGGGGCGTAGCTGTTGACCGTCTGCAGGCTTTGGGTGATGTGCGTCGTGCCGCCGCCGGTGTCGAAGGAGAAGGACGACTCGCCGGGCTGTTTGGGTTCGCGTTTGCCGTAGCGAACGGGACTTCCGACAATCCGCCACCTTGGTGCGGGATGTGGTAGTTCTGAAAGACGAGGCCGGCGTACATGGCCGGAATCGTGGCCTCGACGGTCGCCCGCACCACGGCATCGCTTTTCGTGCCATCGACGACGTAGATGAGGTCCCCGGACGGATTATCGATACCGACGGTGATTTCGCGGCTGTCGTAGCGTTCCATGATGACGGGCATGGCTGGTCCTCAAGCGAAGACGAGTCCGGCATGTTGGGCTTCGCGGACGAGCTTGTCGGTGTTGTGGGCGATCTGCTCGCTGGCCCGGGCGGTGCGTTCCGCGAGGCTGTCGGAGCCTAGGCCGACCACGGCGAAGGCGCTGAAGGTTCCCTTCACGTCGGTCTTGATCTCCGCCTCGTCCAGCCGTTCCAGGTCGAACTCGAGACGATGGGCCAGTTGGGCTTGGCGCTGGGCCGCTTCCACCTGCTCACGCCGGGCGGCCAGCTCGGCCGCCCGCTGCTCGAGCGCCCGCTATGCTGCAGCCATGCGCTCGTGGTCGGCGGCGTTGGCCGCTTCCATCTCGCGACGCCGCTGCCGACGCTCCTCTTCCTGCATCTGGTTCAGGGCGTCTTCCCGTTGCTGGCCCGCCTGTGGCGCCTCATCGAGGCGCTGGGCGCGTTCTTGCACTTGGCGGTCAAGGCGCGGATGGGATTGCCGGTTTTGCTCTTCGACCTCACGATTGAGCGCCTCGACTTCTTGTTGGGCCGCCTGGCGGTTGAACAGGTTCCGCACCCGGGCCCAGGCTCGGCGGAAGAAGGCGACAAACTCGTTGAAGGCCACGGTCAAGCCGTACACGAACCAATCCCAGCCGTCGGCCAGGGCGTTGACCACCGTCCAGAACGCCACTTCGATGTTGGTCCACGCCGAGTTGAAGGCCGGAGCGACGGCATAGACGGCGTCCCAGAACAGCTCGACGAACCAGCTTTTGAAGTGCCGCCAGGCTTAACTAATGGCGGCGAGGCCAGTTTCCCAGGCGACCTGGATGCCCCGCCAGGCGACTTCCATCGCTCCGGCCAGGTCGCCCGCCGCGATGGCGTCGCGAATGCCTTGCCACGTCGTGCTGGCAATGCTTGAAAGTTGCTCGAACCCTTGGCCCAGCGATGTCAGAGCCTGATGGCCTTCGTCGGTAGCCAGAAGCACAGCGGCGGCAAGACCGCCGACGACCGCAATGACCAGGCCGATGGGCGAAAGCAAGAACGCAAGGGCCACACCCAGCAGCTTGACGGCAATCGCCGCAGCGGAGATGGCGAAGTTCACCAAGCCAATCGCCGCGCCCATGGCCGTGATGGCCGGACCCAACAGGAGCAGAGCCACGCCGATGGCGGTCAAGGCGGCGACCACGCCGGCCGCGATGGCGACCAGTTCGCGATTGCGATCGAGCCAGTCGCTGATCCGAGCCACGAGAGCTGCCACCAGTTGGGCGATCTGATGCAAGGTCGGGACCAGGGCGGCCCCTATGGCAAAGCCGAGCCGCTTGATCGTCTTCCAAAGAGTGTCCAGGGAGTCACCAAAAGCCTCGGCGGCCTCGGCATCCTCCGAGCTCATGGTCAAGCCCAGTTGGCGGGCCTGCCGGCGCAACTCGCGGATGCCGTCCGCGCCGCCCGACAAGAGGGGGAGCAAGTTTGCTCCCGTCTTACCGAAGATCTCCAGGGCAATCGTCGCGCGATGGGCCGGGTTTTGAATCCGTGGCAGGCGGTCGGCGATCATTTCGAATTGCTGGTCGGGTGATAGGCCGGATAGGTCAGCAACGGTCAAACCGAGCCGGGCCAAGTTGCGGCGGGCCTCGGCCGAACCGCGGGCCGCCTCGATGATGTTCCGGCTCATGGTGCGAAGGCCCTTCTCCAGGTCCTCCGCGCCGGAACCCGATTGCTCAGAGGCGTAACGTAACTCGGACAACGCCTCGACCGCCACGCCGGTGCGCTGAGACATGTCGAGCAGGTCGCTGCGCATGTCGGCGAACAGCTTGGCGGCTCCGAGGAAGGGTACCGCCAGGGTCACCCCCAGGCCCGCCAGCCGCGTGCCCACCGCCTGGATGCTCGCCCCCAAAGCCTTCAACCCGGCCGAGGCCGCCTGGAGGCCACGCACGAGCTTGTTGTCCTTGACGAAAAGCTCCACGCAGGCCGCTCCGGCGCGAATTCCCGAGGCAGAAGGCATACTCAACTCCGTTCCACGAACACTTGCTTGAGCACCTCGATGGATGCCTTGCGCGCTGGCGGCTCAGGCTGGCGCAGGTACGGGTGGAAATCAGCCGGTTTGTAGGGCGTCGGTCGCTTGCGTGGGTCGCGGTGGCAGTTGGCCACCAAGGCCATCCTGGACGCTGTATACGCCCATGCCTCGCGGCAACGGGCCTCGGCCATCAGGACGAGTTCGGCGAGGGTGAAGAGGCCGGGGTCGATGCCGAGCAGGCCGGCACAATGCCAAACGAGTGCATAGGCTTGTTCGCTTCGCGGTCGGCGTCGAAGTTCGCCAGCACGGCTTCCGCCCGCTCGATGATCCGCTGGCGAACGTTGCGGGCTTCGGTCAGGATCGTGGTCAGGGCCTGCGGACCCCGCGGGCTGGGGAAAAAATCGATCAACTGCTGCAAAAATGCTTCCGTCGCCCGGTGGGCGGCATCGCCGAACATGGCGCGGCCAAAATCCTCGTCGCTGACCTGGCGGGCGTTGGCTTCGTCCTGGCACAGGACATACAGGACATCGACTAGCTTCACCGGGTCGCCGAGTAATTGCCCCAGGCCTTTGAAGTGGTCGTCGAGCAATTGGTAGAGCTTGATCTAGAGCCGCCCCTGGACGCGCTTAATGGTGGCCACGTTGATGCCGATGATCCCGGTCCGTCCGGTGGCGTCGGTGAGGGTGTGCATGTGCTTCCTCAGGGGGACACGCGAATCGGGATGGGGGTGGGTCGCTAGTCGTTATGGTCGGTGTTGCCTTGGTGGGGCCAGTGGCGGAGAGGGTCGGCAGGGAAACCCAGGCTTCCTCGGTGGTGGCGGCGTGCTGGGTGCGCCGGATCGCGGCCGTCGAGGCCCCCCACATAGCGACCTTGCGGCCCATGCCGCTGGCGCAGCAGACGACCGAGACCAATTCATTGGTGTCGGCGCGGAAGATGCCGCCTCCGGAGTCGCCACCGGAGACGCTCAGGGTCATCCGTAGTTGGCCGTTGCCATCCTCGCCAGCGGCGATCGCGCCGTCTTCGCGATTGCCCGGTTGATCGACACCGTAACCCGTGTGCCAGATTGCCGTGCCCGGGTCGGGGTTCTTCGCGGCGATCAAGGCGTACGGCAGGTCAGCGATCGCGTCGTCGGTCACGCACCAGGCCACGTCGGGTCCTTTGTAGTGGGCCACGATGCGAATCCCGAGCGAGCGGCCGTCCTTCAAGGGGATTGTCCCCCGCGCTCCAACGCCGCTGACGCAGTGGGCAGCGGTCAGCACGTCCCACTTGCCGTCGGGCCGACGCAGGCCGATGACCGTGGCGGTGCAGCCGGCGTTGCCGAAGCGGATGCGGCCAATGGCATTGACCGGGTCGAGCTTGCCCCCCTCCGGCGGCTTGGGTGGAGATGGCGAGCAGGGTTCGATGGTGACGCTGGTTCGCGCCTCCTCGACCGACAACGCTCCGTCGATGCTGGTGATGACCAGCAGTTCGACCTCGTAGGTGCCGGGGTGGGCGGCGAACTCCAAAAGGTGCCTGGGGGTGGTGGCCCGCTGCACGTTCTGGGCTGGGTAGACACGCCACATAAGCGCGGCTTTGGCATCGACCCCTTCGGCCTTGAGCCGGACGAGCTGGTGCGGTTTGTACTTCGTCTCGCCGACGATGCGGAGCGCATCCGCCCGCGCAGCACTTGGGGCGAAGGCCAGAACCAGACCAACCAACAGAACCGAACGCATGATGCCTCCTCCAAGTAAGATCAGGGGACGACGACCCAGGCCGGCGGCGTGACCGAGTACGTCGGCTTGACGGTGACGCTGACGGTGATGGCTTCCTCGAGGGGTTCGTTGCGGCTGAAGCTGGTGACCATGCAGGTGGCCCGCAGGCCCTATGAGCCGGCGGCGGTGATGTCGCCTTCCATCACGGCGAACTCCATCGCGCCGCGGTTGAGGAAGGCGTCGCGGATGGCGGCGAAGTCGGCGTCGCCAGCGTTCCAGACCATCTCGAACTCAATGGAGGCATCCTTCCAGGTCGCCACCGTGGCCCGCCAGCCGTTGTTGCCGCGGGTGGTGACGTCGGCCTCGCCCGCCTCCAAGTTCAAGGTCACGTCCTTAAACGTTGGCGATTTCGTTCCACACCGGCGAGGCGAACGTGCCGGTGTTGCGGTAAAGCTTGGCATCGAGTCCGAGTCGAACACTCATGGATCACCTCAGGAAATCACGCCACAGGGCCGGCAGCTTTGGCTGCTCTTGCTCGAAGGCCGGTTGCATGAATGGCCGGGGCCGATAGTGAGCACGACGTTTCTTGCCGCAGTCCGCGATCACCGCGTTGCCTCCGTGCTCCAGGAGCCGGGGCGCTGTGGACCCTTCCTTCGTCAGCGTCGGGCCGATGACGACGCTTCGGCGCTGTGGGTCAAAGGCGAACAGAATGAACTTCCGCAACAGGCCGGTGTGCGAATAGGGCGGCTGCCCGGGTGGGCTGGTCCCCTTGCGCTTGCGGATCGAGGTCCTGGCCCGCTGTCGCAGGAACGCCCCAAACTTTGACAGCACCCTCCGCGTACCGGCGTCCACGGAGCGTTGCACCGTCGCGCGGTCGAAGAAGTTCCTTTGGGCAACTTGCAGCGTCATGCCGATCAGAGCTCACCTCCACACGCGATAGCTCAGCGTGAGGATGCTCGTGAACTGGCGGAACTCGTGCAAGTTTTCCAGGGCCTAGACCGGTTCGTTGACCAGTACGATTTGGAATACAAGAGTGTCGTCGAAACGTGTACAATTGTGGATGGCCAAAGTGATTGTGACTATCCGTTCATCTTGCATGTGAGGAAGGCATGAAATCCCGTTCGCGCGAGCTGCTTGATCATTCCATTAGCGCCATGTTGGCGGCCATTGAGATATACAACAAGCCTACCTTCCCATACCGAATTGAATCATTTCTCATTCTCGCATTGAACGCCTGGGAGTTGTTAGTGAAAGCTAAATGGCTTTCCATGAACCGTAACCGTCTCAGCAGCCTCTACGTTCCTCAAGGAAAGGGTACGAAGAAGCCACGCTACAAGCGCACGCGCTCAGGAAACCCAATGACTCATAGCCTAGACTATCTCGTGAAAAAACTCACAGAGCAGCAAATCCTAGAGGAAACTTGCTCAAGAAACCTACACGCGCTCATGGACTTGCGGGATACGGTTGTCCACTTCTACCATCGCAATAATCTTTTATCAAAGCGACTGCAAGAAATCGCACTGGCGGCGGTGAAGAATTTTTTTACTGCCGTTCAGGACTGGTTTAAGAAAGACCTATCAGACTTGAACACTCATTGGATGCCTATTTCTTTCGTTTCGCCACCGGTAGCCACTGACGCGGTCGAATTTAATAAAGAGGAAAAACGATTTCTTAGATACATAGACGAGTTAGCTAAATCCGAGGCTGGTTCCGATTCAAAATATGCCGTAGCCATGAAGTTAGAGGTGCACTTTGTTCGTTCAAAAGCGGCATCCGCTGCACCGGTTCGACTCACCAGTGATCCCAATGCCCCCGCCGTTCGCCTGACAGAAGAGCAAATGCGTGAGCGCTATCAATTAGACTACGAGCAACTGACCCGTATGTGCAGAGAGCGTTATACAGACTTCAAGGTTGATAAGAAGTATCATAAGCTGCGAAAAGAGTTGGCAAGCGATCAACGGTACGCTTATGTTCGAACCCCCAGAATCCGAAATCAGCCAAAAAGACTTTTTATAGCACGGCAGTACTGGAAGCACTGGATCAACACTATCAGAGGAGGGAGAGGCCAGATGCTTAGTTGAAATGAAACGGCGATGTCTTCGGCCAGCCGGGTGCGGATGTCATCAAAAGCCCCAAGGTCGTCGTCGATGATCTTGTCGCGCGTCAGAGCGAACATCCGGCCGTAGGTGTGGATCTGCCGGGTGTAGGTCTCCTCCGACACCGTGCCGTGCTTGAGTTCGCCTTCCGGGGCCACCGGCTTGTACGCCATGTTGTCCAAGAGGCGGTGGCTGGTGACGATCTTGAAGTCGTTGACCGAGCAGACGATGGCGATTCGCCGCCAGGTCTGGTCCTGCTCCTGGTAGGCGTCGAGGAGTTCCTTGTTGAGCAGGTTGGAGAGGATGCTGGGCAGCGACAGGGTGCTGGAGCCGGCGGCTTGCAGGGTCAAGGGGAACGTCCCAGCATAGCACATGGCCTCGCCGAGGCTGTGAGCCTCGAGGGAAGGCGAGCCGGCATAGCCGTTGGCCTGTGCGACCAGGCAGATCGCCTCACGGAGCTTCCAACGTCGGCCGTGGCGGTCCTCGGCGGCTTGCAAGAGGTCGGCGGGGTAATGGCGCTCGAGGCGTATGAAGGGCCGGTTTAGGGCGAGGGCGGCCTCGAGCAATTGCGCCGGGCCGAAGCGGTCGTGGGCCGTTCCCCGGACGAGGTAAGGCCCTTGCGGCCGGGAGGCGCGGAGGAGGGCCAGTTCGGTGCGGGTCGGGTCCCAGCCTTCGGTGATGGCTTGTGCCTCAATCTCGGCGTGTTGCCCTGTGCACAGCTTGCGGATGGTGGCGATGTGCCTCGCCTCGGCCGCAGCCGCAGCGCGGATGTCGGCGACCTGCGACTCCGGCGACGAGGCCGCGTGGGCCGGGGTGTCCATGTGGCTTTCCTGCTGCGTGGCGGCGATCTGGCCAAGGTGTTCTCGTCGGCCCCCAGCACCACGAAGCTGATCTCGCCCAGGGTGGCCCGCCGGACGATGTTGACCGGCCCGGCGAACTCCCGCCCGTTGGCCTGCGCGGTCTTTCCTTCGGCCACGAACTCCACCTGCTCGGCCCGGGCCCCGATGGAGGCTTGCCAAGCGAAGCCGCGGTCGTTGAGGGCGATTACCTGCCGCGCCTTGGGCGAGTCGCCCAGGATGTGGCCGGCGACGATTAGTTGGTCGTTCAGCACGGCCACCGAGTCAGTCTGACCGAGCACAAAGTCGACGTCACGCTGGTGGTCGAGCAGGATTAGCCGGCGTTGGCGGCCCAGGTCCAGGCCGTGCAGGTCGACCACCACGGGGTAGCGCCAGCCGGCCAGTGGCATGGCCCCGCCGGTGTAGGCGGTCATGGTGCAGCGGCGTAGCTTCTGGGCGTCGCCGTCGGCCGGGGCGGCTTCCAGCTCCACCGCGGCCGCCAGCAAGTTCAGCGTCCGCTCTTCAGTCGGCCTGATCATCTGGTTCGGCGGCTTCATCGAGTGATTCCTCGTCGTCGGGTTGGGCGTTGGCCCGGCTAGCGTGGCGGTCAGGCCGAGTTCTTGCATGAGGGCCAGTTCCTTGGCCCGCTGGCGCAAGGCCTCTTCCCAGTCGCGGCCATGCCGGGCGTACTCGTGCGCGAGCGTGGTCGTGTGGTTGGCCAGGCGGGTCGCTTGGGCGGCGGCTTCCTTGGCAGGATCAATGTGCTCGTGACCGTCCCAAAACCATTGGTGCGGCCAGGTGGCGATGGGACCGAGCCCCGCGGGCAGAAAGCCGGGAATGAAGGCGGCCTTGTCGAACCACGCGGCCAGGATGCGGTCGAGGACGACAGCTTCCAAGTGGGCTTGCTCGACGCGAATCGCCTTGAAGTAGGTCTGGTGGTCGAGCCGGCCGCAGGCGTAGTTGTAGCCTGAGGAGTTGCCCGCCGCGACGTTGAACGGCATGTTCAGGCAGCGGGCGATTTCGTTGAGAATCTCGTGCTTGAACTCGGCATAGGTGGTGGCGGGCTGTTGGGCCTCCAGTTGGCTCGTCTTCGTGGCATTGGGCATAGTAGGCGAGTGCCCGCTACCCGAGTTCAATCAACTTGAGCCAATCCGCTACACTGGTCTCGGCTCCAGCGAGAGCGTCGGTGCACAGGATGGAGCCTGAAACGCGATGCTGGGTATGGCGCTCGGTCTTAATTCATCCAACGAGACGGTAGGGATACTTGCTGTTTACATATTCGATCACACACCTTGTTAGTAACAGAAGCTTGCCGAGATGTGATGACCAAAGATCACAACCATCACTGGGAGACAGAAGGAGACTTTCGAGTTCCTGGAAGATTTCTATGGGCATGGCATCGACGTGCGCATGCTTGTTACGGATATTTGCGATCCTTCCCAGCAGCCAGGGTAGACTTCCACTGGATGGAGAATCTCGACCGGACGAACCGGGAACATACGAGACGATCTTCTTGTGCTGAATAATGTCGAGATGAGTTGAACTTTCCCACAATTCCTGCAAATCTTCAGAGATGCCATTTTCGTAAGCCGCCGTAAGAAGTAACCTCATGTCGCCAAGCATCAAGCCCCTCAACTTGCCATCTTCAGTCTGCCAATTCAGGTTCACTGACCGTCCTCTCTCGGTTCCAATCTCCAACCTACCCGACTTGGGGCTTATTGCATCCCAAGGTGACGACGCACTAGCTAGTCCTCTTCGGATTCGTATGTACCAAACTAGCGAAAGATTCGATTCCCTTTCCGCTACCTTCCATAATCCACAGGCCGGCAAGGAGTAGTCGAATTCGTGGGAGAGATTCTGAGCCGCAAACAAACTTACTACCTCAGACGAATAGAGGAACTTTCGCGAAACCTCGTCGAGCAGATCTCCGAAAGTGGACAACAGCTCGTTCGTCTTAGTTGTCCTTATAAAGGGTATAAGTCGCTCACACAGGACTGCATTTTGCGATGCTAGAAAATCATCGAATTCTTTGGCACACTTGGCACGACCAACAGGATCTTCCTCATCAAGAATGTTCACCAACAGTTGGGTACGACGCTGTCGAATGCGGATGGCCAGGGATGTTCAATCCAAGGCGTCGTGAAATGGCACCCTCAGGACCGTCACGACCGCGAACAAGAGAGTAGTGTCGATTTACTGAAACCGACCCGCTTCGGCGAGGTGATTCGCGAGCGGCAGTTGGACTGCGGTCTTGCCGGCAGTGCCACGTGAGAGACTTTGTACAGCCGCCCGCCGCGGACATGTGAGTGGTCATTTTTACTTGCATCGCTTCCGGTTCGCTTTAGAATAAAAAATTAAGTATGTTTTGCTACCGATCTTGTCGCAGGCGGAGTGTCGCATGTCCTCGCCCGAACATGAGACTAGTCAACCGCTGGAAAATGCCGCCGGGTCAAACAGTTGCCCACGCAGACCTGGGAGAACGCGCTCAATGCGGACGCCAGCAGTGCTAACAGCGACGAAGTGTTGTTGGTGCCGCCCGAATTAACGCATCACGACCGCTACGAAGTGGTGCGCGTGCTAAGTACCGGCGGCATGGGAACCGTATACCTGGCGCGGCACAAGATCATGAAGCGGATGGTTGCGTTGAAGACTATTCATCCGCGCTTTACGACCGACGCCGCCAGCGTCGAGCGATTTCGCCGGGAGGTACAGGTTTGCGCGAAAATCCAGCATCCGAACATCGCCCTTGCCTACGACGCGGAGAAAATCGGTTCGTCGTATTACTTAGTCATGGAATACATCGAGGGAGAAACGATCAGCCGCCGGCTGGCGCGGGAGGGGCGGTTTTCCGTGGCCGAGGTATGCTCAGTCGGCATTGCAGTCCTGTCCGCGCTTCAACATTTGCATGAACTTGGGCTGGTGCATCGCGACGTGAAGCCGTCGAACCTAATGCGGACGGCCAAGGGGCAGATCAAGTTGCTCGATTTTGGTCTGGCTCGCCTCACGACGGATTATAAGCCCGAAAACGACGAGATCACGGGCGTGGGCGTGACGATGGGCACGGCGGACTACATTGCGCCGGAGCAGGCGCGCGACGCCCGAGCTGCGGACATCCGGGCCGACATTTACAGTCTTGGTTGCACGCTCTATCACATGCTCGTCGGCAAACCGCCGTTTCCGACCGGCACTCCGATGGAAAAAAATCGTTCGCCACATGATTGAGGAGCCGCCGCGCATCGAGTCGCTGGTTGAGGACATCCCCACAGAACTCGCCGCTCTCATTCGCCGGATGATGGCCAAGGATCCGGCTCAGCGATTCGCGACTCCCGCGGAGGCGATGGTGCTGCTCCAAGCAATTCTCGACCAATTAAAGCCGACCGGTTCTCTTCCTCGGCGACGGAACAAGCTTGTGCCGATGCTCGTCATGAGCACGGCTTTTTGCTTGGCAATTCTTGCAGTCGTGCTAATATTCGGCTCGCGAAAGGACGTATCCGTTACCGAAGGGCCGGGTAAGGAGAACGACGTATCCGTTGCCAAAAGGCCCGGAGAAGAGTTAGCTGTTTTCGGTCCGGCTGAAGGGCCACCTGTCGGCATCCCCTGGAGCGACGATCCGCAGACGCTCGTGCGCAGCTTTATCGGCCATGAAGGCCAAGTGAATGGGTTGGCCCTCGCGCCCGACGCTCGCGAACTCGTGACCGCTGGATGGGACGGGACTGTGCGCGTTTGGGATGTGGAGACCGGTAACGAACTGCGACGATGGCGTGCGGCCCGACAACAGGTTTGGGGTCTGGCCCTCAGTCCCAACGGCCGGTTTGTCGTAACCTCCGGATCCGGCGCTCCCCAACAAGAACACCTAGGCGCTGTTGGCGAATTCGATCCGCGGATCTGGCGAGTCCATGATGGCTCGCTGGTCGGCTCCCTGCCTGCTGGCAAGGAACGCATCGTTTCGTTGGCCATGGCCCACTCTGGTAAGGTCGTGTACGGATGTGGAGATGAAGAAGTGGTTCGAGCCTGGTCCCTGCCCCATGGTACGATCCTGTGGCAACAGCGGTTGTATCCCGGATTTACCTGTACCACACTTACCATTTTTCCTGACGACCGAATTCTGGCCGTCGCCAGCCGCGACATCTCTTTCCTCGACGCGGCGACCGGAAAGGTACTCCGTCGCGGAGTGGGACATCAACTTCCAATCTTGAAACTTGCTTTCTCCCCGGATGGCCAGCACCTCGTCTCCGGGTCAGTCGATCGAACCATCCGCCTTTGGGACTCTGCCACAGGCCTGGAAATTCAGAGGTGGCCCGTTCAACGCACTGGCGTGAGCACGCTGGCGTATTCACCAAAGGGGCGCGAGATCGCCGTCGCGAATGGACTATTTTTTAGCCAACCGCGATGGTATCCAGCCGGATTTGATAACGGATGGCGCATTTGGTCTGTCGAATGCTGCGGCATCAGTCGGTGCGACGGGCTGGGCGAAACAGTAACGGCCATGGCGTTCACTCCCGATGGTCAGCACCTGCTCACCGGGAGCGTTGAGGGGTCAGTCTGTCTCTGGCGCCTCACGAATGCGCCCGCATCAGCCTCCCCCACAAATTCCGGCGATTTCGACCAAGTCATCCATCTTACTAAAGAGCAAATGGAGAAGTGGATCGATGGTTTGCGGCCCCGACGAATGAGGCCGATCTTCATTTACGCTTATGAACACGGCGGAAAAGTTCTGTACTCGGGAACAGCGGTGGCTAATCTGGACGGGCTGCGCTGGTTGGTTCAACTGAGCATACCCAAGTCAGTGTACGATTTCAAATTTCGAAGCATATCGGATCGGGGTTTTGGGCCTACTTGGGTCATGGAGCATCGCGCGGATGCCAGGGAAGGAAGGTTAATCGCCATTTGGGAGGCCGGACGCGGGTACTGGGCCTCCTGGCAGCTAGTTAATCGAGATGTGTTCTTCGAATACATCAAGAAAATGAAGGCCGAGAACTTGGTCCCAGTGCTGATTATGCCGTACCAGACCGAGCCAGAGCAAAAGACTTCCAGCGTCTTTACCACTTCAGGGGGGCGAGCACATGTTTGGGCTGTGGACATCTCAGCGGGCGAATTTCAGGAATTTTCAAAGAAGTACCCTGCCGACCAGTATCGGCTGATTTCGCTGGCGATCTATCCAGTGAACAATGAATTGCGATACGCAGCCGTGTGGCGGCAGGACGCGGACTGCGTGCCCTGGATTTACCGGCTCGATATGACCTACTCCGAATTCACTGAAGCAATGACCAAAGAAAAGGCACGCGGCTATCGGCTCGATCGCTTGACAACATATCCGCGCAATGGCGAGATTCGTTTCGGAGCGGTGTGGGTCCGCGCAAGGCCATATGATCCTGACCTGCGGCGCGCTGGTACTGTTCCTGCGGAACTGAAGCCGATCGACGACGCCATGATCAAATTCATGAGCGAACGCGACATCACCGCTGGGGCCGTCGCGGTGATTAAAAACGGCCGGGTTGTCATGTCAGCTGGATATGGCAATCGCGATTCCGCGGGCTTGCATCCGACGCAGGCCGACACGCCCTTTCGCATCGCCAGCCTGACCAAGCCGATCACGGCAGCGTTCGTCCGCAAGCTCATCGCCGACGGCAAACTCTCCGAGGACGCCCCCGTACTTCCTTTACTCAAAATTGAACCGCTGCCTGGCTCTGTTGTTGATCCGCGCTGGAACAAGATTACGGTAAGGCATTTGCTAAAACACCAGGGTGGATGGGACTGCAACGCCAGTTTTGATCCGATGTTTCGCTCGCTGGATATACTTAAAGCGGTAGGTAAGCCGGGCCCGCCGACGCCCCAGGACGTGGTTCGCTACATGCTTGGCAAGCCGTTGCAATTCGAGCCGGGTACAAAGTCGGTGTATTCGAATTTCGGGTATTGTCTGTTGGGCCGCGTCATAGAAACCGTCACTGGAAAAACGTATATTGAAGCGGTTCGATCCGAAATGCTAATCCCTATGGGCCTGACCCAAATCGACTTGGGCCGGACGCTGCCAGATCAACGACTACTGGAGGAACCTGAATATCAGGACGAAGCCCAAGGCCGAAGCGTATTTGCTGAGCACAAAGAGAGACTGGTCCCATTTCCTGATGGCGCGTTCTGCCTCGAACACATGGATGCGCACGGCGGCCTGATCGCGCCTATGGATCAGCTGGCCAAGTTTTTCGCGGCCTACATGGTCGACGGAACCGCGGCAAGGCCAGGCACGCGTGAGGTTCTCTTCGGGAGCATGCCTGGCACGTATTCCATGATGCTCCGTTTACCGGATGAAGTGGTCATTACGGCCGCGTTTAACCGCCGATGCGACTCCTCGGGGCGAGAGTATTCGTTGATTGCACCCATGATGGAGGACGCGGTGAAAAAGATCGCTCGATGGCCCTCCCCGTAATGACGAATAGTCCGATCACCAAATTACGACTTTGTTTGGTTCACTGTTTTACCTTCCCAAGAAGCGACTGAATCAATCGCTAATGACGATTACGGCGCTAGTTGTGAGAACGTCCGCTCTATCAATCCTAGCAAGACACAGAGACTCTGTCGAACGTGCCCTCAAGAGCAAGGGCGCATCGGTGTTGACCAGGTGGATTGTGGCACGGGCATTCAGCCCCTGAGACAGCAACCGGTCCACGTCCTCTACCTGGCTGCTATCGCCGCAGAGGAGCCGATGATCAACCAGGACCCACAGGTCGCCCGACTTGACCCTCACCCGGCCTTTGGCCACCCTCTCCCACGGGGGAGGGTTTCATATGCCCCCGATCCCCCTGTCCCGCTTGCGGGAGAGGGTTGAGGTGAGGGTCGTTAAGGCAAATCGTCGGTGTCGAATTAGGCTACCTCGAGTTTCTCGAAAAACACCGGGGGCTGACGCCCCTGGCTCGGCCGCCAGAAGTATCACATCTAAATCAACTACGAACTCAAATAATTGATTTTTGTAAATGTTACGTGTAACTAGTTATGTTAGACATTTAATGCTGCACGCCATGACTGGTATATATCACTGACCATTGTACCAATTGTTCTTACGTTTCCCGAGTCAGTTCTCGCCTAAATGCAGCAACTCCTCTCCCCACTCGAGCTTAATGGCGGCCTTGTAGCGGGTGTGGCCGACAATGATGACCCCGTCGGGATTGACGATGATGGGCTGGCGGAAGCCGAACTCGCGGATGGAGGCGGCCACGGCAGCGACGGCGTCGTCGTTGTGGCGGGGGTTGAGGCCATCGAGAAGACCAAACGCCAAACGCTACTGATGGCCGGCATCCTCACAAGCGTCTGCATGGCCTTTCCTGCGCTGAGCGCCGTTGAGGCCGGATACAAGGTCTTCTGCATTATTGACGCTTCGGGCAACTGGTATAAGATGGCGACCGACATCACTATTGCCCGCATTGCTCAGGCCGGAGCAGTGCCGATCGACACGTATGCTGTGTTGTACGAACTCATGAGTAAGTGGAATCGTCCCGATGCGATGCACTTCGCACAGGTCATGATGGATCACATTGTCCCGCCTTATCGGGCGCTGACCGAAGGCTACGACAAGGCGCAGAACGTGCTGAAGGTCGGACGGGAAACCAAACTCAAACACCTGGAGGCTGCTGAAGCGAAGAAGTGATCCGCCTGACAACCGGTTGCAGCGTACGGCGCTCCGCGCCGCGGCTGAACCGGAGGGTTCGGCGTGCGGAGGTGCGGCTGATGTGGGAAGTCACGATCCGTGGCGAGGGCGGCGGGTTCCTGAACATCGCGCTCATCAGCCGGCCTCATCCCGAGGCCTCTGACTACTGGGACAGCAACTGGATCAGCGCATCCGTGGAGGTGAAGGCTGGTGGGTTCCGCGGGTCGGCCAGCGGACACCTGCGGGCTGAGGAGTTGGCCGAGTTCCATCGTCAGCTCGCACAGCTTCAGGAGTCGCTGTGGGGCACCGCCGAGTTCACAACGATGGAGGGGTGGCTGTCTATCCGGGTCGAGGGCGACGGCCTGGGGCATATGACCTGTCGGGTCGTCGTCCGGGATGAGCCGAGCGTCGGCAACACTCTCGACTGCACGCTCCGCACCGACCAGACGTTCACCCGGTCCACGGTCGCGGAACTGGCCGCCGCGGTACAGGTGTTCCCGGTCGTGGGCAGCCCCTGACGCAGTCCCAGGAACTTACCAAGGATGACGCAATCCCTTCGCCGGACGCGGCGCGCACCCTCCGCGCCGGCTCCACGAAGCGGTTTTGGTGCGTCTCGTTCTACTTCTCGGTCGCCGTGGTTTGACGGGTCGGGCGCTTGACACCTGGCTGTCATTCATTAACGATCTCGCCGTCGGGTGTGACTGGCACCACCTCGCCGTCGGCCATGGTCACCGTTTCTAGCTTCGGCTCGATCTTTTTCAGCTCATAACCCAACTCCCGCGTCCGGCGGTGCAGTTGCCTTTGCAAATGGTCGCGCACTTGCTCGGCATAAGCCGCTTCCTGCTTTCGAATGTATGCAATGCCGTGACCCATCAGGTTGTAGAGGATGCGGACTAGCTTGTGGGCCGTGGTGGTGATCGCCTTGGAGGCGCCCAGCCGGGCGCGTTGCCGACGCAAGAAAGCGCCGAGGTAGCTGTGGCTGCGTACCAGGCTTCACGGGACCAAGCGCAATGCCGACGCCGCGCGATTCTTGTCCTTGCGCATCTTGCTTGACCGTACCTTGCTGCCCATCTTCTTCCAGTTGGGGCACAGGACAAGCCAACTGGCGAAGTGCTTAACCGTCGGCCAGTTAGAGAAGTCGGTGCCCAACTCGCTCACCAAAGCCGAGGCGTGGATATCATCGATGCCTTCGATCGCCGTCAAATCAATGCTGACCAAGTAGTAGAGGGCCGTGCGCACGTCGAATCGTGGATCGTGTGGCTTGCGGCCACGCACGCGCGCGGCTTGGGCAGCAAGGGCGGCAGCGTCAGCTGCTTGGCCATCGCCCGCAACTGGGCCGCGATCCCTTTGTCCAGCTCCGCAATCACGACCTGATACTGCTCCCACATCTTCAACGCAGCGTCAACTCGGTCACGTGCTCCACGCAATAACGGCCCGTCAACGCCACCGCGATCTCTTCTTGCATGTGCTTGCAACGACGGTCGCGCAGCTTGGCCAACCGCTGCGGATCACGCTCACCGGCGACGATGGCGCGGAGGATCTTCAACCCCGTCACGCCGGTGATGTCGCCGAGCACCTCGGTCAGCTTCAGGTTTATCAGCTCCAGCGCCTTTTGCATCCGCTGAACGTGCTGGCCCGATTGCCGCACGTGATGGTCGCATTGCCGCACCAGGTCGCGGAGCGTCTACGTCGCCTCGTCGGGTTGGAAGATCGACGGCAACAGGTTGTGGCGATGCAGCCGCTGAATCCACTGACAATTACGTCGATCTGTCTTGGGCCGGCCCTTGATCTGGCCGGTGAACGTGGGCGACGTCGTGACTACGTAGAAGGCGACTTCGAGCAAGGTCAGGAACAGAACGTGGCCGTAGGCGCCGGTCGATTCGAGGGCGACGGTAGTGACACCGCACTGTCGCGGCCAGGCGACCAGCGCGCGTAGGCCGGGCGTGTGGGCGGGGAACTCTCGGATAGCCGCGTCGCCGCCGTCGGCACCGATGCAGACCCAGTGGCTGGCATCGCCGACGTCGATGCCGGCGGCGTGCGTCCGCTGGATCGGCAGCGACGCCAATTCGGCGCAGGGCTTTGAGCCAAGATTCTGCGTCGCCCTGCCAGACTCCTTGGTGTCGAATGACGAAACACAAGGCGTCCGGCGTGGGGAGTCGGCAAAAGGGCGTCAGCCGTCCCAACGGGATCAGCCGTGGTCGAGAGCGCCGGGCAAGCGGCAACTCTGGCGGCGGCCGTCATCAAACGAGTGGGCCGAAAATCGCTCCCCAGCCCAGTCGAACCAACGGGCCGAGCTGGTGTGGCTCTCAGCACCAGATAGGAGTCACGCATCAACGCCAGACGCCGGGGGCGAGCTTGCCGGTCGAGCACTTCCACGCCTTCCCTTCGGGCCGGCGGAAGAGGATATGGCGACCGCCGTGCGGCGTCACGGCGATGGCCCCGGCCGAGGCCAGGTCGGCGGCTTGGTCCGTGTCAGTGGGCCAAGGGTTATTCCGGCGGTCGAGGTCGAGGACGACCAAGCCGGCCGTCGGCAGGCCGATATTGGCCTGGGGATGCTCCTTCCACCACCGCTCGATCTGTTCCAGGTCGTTCGTGGCCTCGTGGAAGCCGCGGGCGACCAGCGGTCGTTCGCCGGCCGGTGCGCAAGGGAAGACCGGGTAGCCCAACTCAGCGTAACGGAGGGCGGCAGAGACGAGATCGTTTGCCATCACCACGGCACCTCCTCGGCAGCGACGAGATTGGCCCCGAACGGAAGGTCGAAGGCCTCTTCGGGAAGGTCGCTTTCATCAACCGGCGGCGGAATCTCGCCCAGCTCGTAGCCGATGATCCGGTCGCAGTCTTCGCCCGAGACTGACCGCACGGTGATGGACCTGATCCCCGCGAGTCTGCCGGATTTGGCCAAGGTGACCGCCTCCTCGGCCGTCTCTGGCACGCGCTCGTGCGAGCGGCGTCGCCACCACTCGAACACCTTGGCCCGGACGTAGCCGGTATGCTCGAAGCAGGCCCACTCGGATTTCACCAGGTGCCAGCCGACGCGGTAATCGACCCGCATCGACTGCGGGGCGCCGTGCTTGCGGTGAACGCTGTAAAAAACCTCGCGGACGACGTAGGTGGTGGTGACCTGGCCGGAGAGGATGCCCGCCTCACTCGCCTTGGCATCGTGCTTGGAACGTTCCGGCGGCGGGAACTCGTAGCCGCACTCGGGACAGTGGGCGTGGCCGGCAGCGATAAGGGCTCGGCACTCGGGGCATTCCTTGGCTGGAGCCTGACCCCCTTCCCCGGCAGGACGTTCCCGGACCTTGACCTGGTCGACCGGCCCGTGCCGCAGCACGTTGCCGCCGAAGTCGAGCACCAGGCAGTTCGCCTTGCCGGGGTGGAGCCGAAACCCCCGGCCCACCATCTGGTAATAGAGCCCCGCCGACAGGGTCGGCCGCAACGGGACGACGCTGTCGATGTGCGGGGCATCGAAGCCGGTCGTGAGGACGTTGACGTTGGCCAGATACTTCAAATCGCCTGAGCGGAAGTGCTCCAGGATGCCGTCCCACTCCCGGATCGGCAGGTCGCCCGGGACCAGGCCGCACTCCAGGCCGTGCTGGTCCCCTAAGACGCGGACAATGTGCTGGCCGCGCTTGATGCCACTGGCGAAGATCAAGACCGCTTTGCGATCACCAGTGGCGTCGACAACCTCCCGACAGGCGGTTTCCACCAGGCGGTCGTCGTCCATCAGGGCCTCGACCTTGTCGGCCACGAACTCGCCAGCCCGCACGTGCAGGTGGCTGAAATCGGCCTTAGCCACCCCCGCTTTAGTGACGAGCGGGCAGAGGTAGCCCGGGACGATCAGCTCGCGGACACCCACTTCGTAACAGATGTGGTTGAGGAACCCCTCCGGCGTGCAGATCGACCCGGTCTTGAGCCGAAACGGCGTGGCCGTAAAGCCGATGACCCGCAGGTTAGGATTGACGATCCGGGCCTCGGCTGGGAACTGCCGGTACATGCCGTCACCATCCGGCGGGATGAGATGCGCCTCGTCGACGAGGACCAGGTCGAACGGCTCGAACTCGCAGGCCCGCTGGTAGACCGACTGGATGCTGGCAACGATGACCGGCGCGCGTCGGTCCCGCCGCTTGAGGCCCGCCAAGTAGATGCCGAAGCGGACCTCAGGGCAGACGCGGGTAAGCTTGTCGGCGGTCTGCTCAAGCAGTTCCTTGACGGGGGCCAGGACCAGCACCCGGCCGTCCCAGCGGGTCGCCGCGTCCTTGCAGATCCTGGCCATGACCGGCGTCTTGCCGTCTGCCGTCGGGATGACGACGCAGGGGTTGTCGTCCCGCGTCCGCAGGTGGTCGTAGACGGCGGCCACGGCGGCCTGCTGGTAGTCGCGCAGGATCATGCCAGCACGTCTCCCTGGCACCCGGGCAGCATCGGCTCCCCGTTATGGCGCTTGGCCCCGCGTTGCCGCTGCAATTCCGCCTCGCTGGTCCGTAGCGCGGCATTCGCGCGGCCGCAGGCGGTGCAGAAGCAGTGCCCCGGGCCGCTTGAGGGAAAGAGCCGATCGCACTTGAGGCACCGGCGCGGCTTGGCCAAGTTGCTCGGCCTCTCTTGGCCCTCCGTTTCGTCCGGGCCCTCCTGCTCGTCCTGGTCGTCGCGATCGTCTGGGTCCTGCAGTTGATCGTGCCCGCAGGGCTTGGCCAGGTCCGCCGGTCCGTCTAGAGTTCCGTCGGCAGCACAAGGCCCCAGACGGACCCACCCGCAGCCGCCCGGCACGCACACGCCACGGCGGACGCGCAAGTCGTCGATCTAGGCGTCGTCGCCACAGGCCCCGCCGTGCTCCAGGGCATCGAGGAGGGCCTTGAGCGCATTGTCCAGGTCGCGGCGGCGGTGGTCGGGCGGATGCACGTTGATGGTGACGGCCAGGGAGCCGGTCAGAGGCCGCACGCCGCGGGCCGCCAGGGCCGCTTGCACGGCCCGGCGGAAGGCCCGTCCGCCCCGGCTGATGAGCGTGCGGCAGCCGACGCGATGCCAGTAGTGGTTGACCGACGGTGGATAAGGAAGTTTAATCGAGCATCAGCGTTTCCAGGGGGAAGTGCCGTTGGTCGAAGCCGTCGTCACCACCGGCGGAGCTTCCATCTTGGCGTACCCTTTGATCTCGTTGACCACCTCGCCGGTGTCGGTCCGCTTCTTGCAGCCGACGCGGATGACCAAAGGGAGGTTATGCAGCTCCACGGAGTCATTGGGGGCCAGCACCCCGACGGCCCGGCAGATGGCCGACAGTTCCGCGCGGGCGATCTGCACTGCCGTGGCGTTGGGGTGATCCAGGTTGACCCGGGTCCAGAGGAAGCGGCTCTTGGATGGCCCTTCGATGATCTCGAACGCCAGTTGCAAGTATCGTCCCGTGCCCGCTTTGTTCGGCTTCATCTCGCTGTCGGTATTCACGGCGAGATATTTCCCGGCCGGGATCGGTTCGAAGTCCGTCGAGGGGTCGACTTGGTTGGCATCGAAGCCACGTACATCAGCCATGGGGATCACTCCTGGGGTGGATGGTTGTTGGACAGAGCGGCAAGGAGGGCCGGCCACGACAAGGGAATCTCCTCGGGCAGCCCGAAGCGGTTCTTGGCGACGCAACTCGGCCCGGCGATGCAGCGCAAGATCCGCTCGCCGCCATCTTTGCCGATGGGCTGGGCGATGGTCCGCTTCCGGCCGAACCCAGAGTCCTCGCTCTGCGTGCGGAACTTCCGCGTGGCGAACAGCACCGCATCGGACCACTCGCAGACCAGTGCCGCCGCGTGCTTGTGCAGCCGGGGGGAGTAGCGGTCGTAGGGGGACGATTCCGGGTCTTCGAAGCGTTCGACCTTGGAGTGGGTGATGAGGAAGATCATCATGCTGCGCTCGTGCCGCAGGGCGTTGAGATGGTCGATGAGCTCGCGCCAGAACGATAGGGCATGGGTGTAGCCGCAGGCGTAGCCGCCATTGACCTTCTCGATGGAGCTGACCCCGTACTGCCGGCACAAGGCATCCCCGATGAGCCGCTCCAGCCAATCGAGCGAGTCGAGGACGACCGTCTCGTAGTCGTGCGACTGGGTGCGGAGTTCGTCCAGGGCGGCTAGGACGTCGTCGTAGGTGGTCGCCACGGGGAACTTGTCGGCGGCGATCTGGTCGAGGCCATCTTCGCTGGGGATGAAGATCGGTCTGAGCGTCTGGGAGCCGAGGGTAGTCTTCCCCACGCCCTCGGTGCCGTAGACCAGAATCCGCGGCGGCTTGGGGGTGTTGCCGTGCTGCACGCGGGCCAACAGGCTCATGTGGTCGGCTCCTGGGGTGGTTTTGGTCGGTCCGGCGTTGGATGCAGCTGGTGTCGTCACGGTAAGTTTGGCGCCGAACGTTCTGCCGGGCCCTTGCTACGCCAGCGGTCTGAGCGACGGGGCGGGGGATGATAAGTGTTTTGGCAGAGGTTGTGAACCCAGCCGACGGGGGAACAGGTTTCGAACACGTTGCATTCGACCGATTGGGTAGCGGTGAGTTCGTCGTTGAGGGGTCGAGGTGAGTTTTGACCGAGGGGAAGGCGACCGTGTCGGCAATTGTGATAAACCGCAAAAGAACAGAGTTGCATTTATCATGGTCGCTTGCGAGAATGGGAGTTGTCGGATTCATGGTACGCCTTCAGGGTCAGGGCTAGACAACCAGAGGTGGGCCAGCGCTGGCCGCTCCCGTCTAGCTTGCATGGATTCTTTCAGCCGCGGGTCAATCGATGCAAACGGAGCCAGTTCGTTGCAAACAGAGAGTAGTTATCACGGTTGCCGCCTTGGTGATGGCCCCGATCTTCGTCGTCGGTCCGATTGCCATGGCTGTCACGCTGCTACTGTTCGCCCCAGCCGCAGTTGCAATCCCAGTGGGCACTCTGCTCGTGGCTCTCGCGGCTGTCTGCGCTTACAAGATGGCTGAGAACTATGCCTGGGTTGAGTTGGATGGACATGTCTTGCGCGGGCAGCGATTCTGGACCCGTGCAGTTATCGAACAGCACATTGACGATATCACGAGGGTCGTGCCCATGTTTTCCGGGATGGACGGGGTGGAAGGGATGCTTACGAACGTCCTCATCGACGCACTGCTGGGCACGAGCAATCGGGGGTTTGTTATCCACTTTAAGACTGGGCCTCGCATGGTGCTGATCCGCGGTGACATGAGCGGTGTGGATCAGTTGATCCTAACACTTCAGGATCGGTTGGGCGAGCGTTGGCAGCAAGTCATCGCCGAACCAAGAGCTGCACCTGATCGGCGGGCAGGTGTGATCCTGGGTGATAGTCGATGGTTTTTTGAGTGTTTGGATGGCGCTGGCCGGGACGTCGGCGGAATCGCACGGAAAGATCGCAACACCGCCATTGGATAGCCGGTGGGTCGAAGGGTGCCGGGTGAAAAAGTCGCACATCCGATGCGCAAATGCGGCCGGGGGTTGCCAAGCCCAACGCACGGGCGACCTGGTGGGCCAGCCGCTCCGGGTCCAAGCGGTACACGACCAGTTGCCGCGGTTGCAGCGCGATGGTCGCGCCGGTTTCCTGGCAGACGCCAACAAGGTCATCGCGGCCATGCTCAATCACCTGCAAGGGCAAGCCGCCATCGGGGTGAGGAAAGAAAGAGGCGCGTTCCTTGCCCGGTCGAAGAAAGCGCCCGATCCGATCGTACTCGTCGCCAACAAGCGTCCGCCCTTCCGCTTCGACGGCGGCCAGGCTGGGCAGCGCTTCAATGGCCTGCCAGGATCGTCTCAGGCTGTTCGTGTTCTTCGACCTCCCTATTGATGGTGAACTTTCGGGCCCGGAGCCATTGCTCTGTAAGTACGCGGTCGTCGTTCCGTGTGAGCTAGGCGATGTTGGAAGGCTTAAGGACCACCGAGCGGGGTTTCTTCGCATCGCTGAACTTGACCTGGAAGGTCGCCCGGATCATGCGGCCCACTTCGGGAAATCGCTTGTCGCGCGACTTGAGCAGGGCAAAGGAGTCGTCGGACTTGCGGGTCACCACCTCCCACGGGTTGCCCGGGAAGAAGAACTGCACCTCGCCCAACTTGATCCACTCGATGCCGTCGATGTCCCCCGGAGCCAACGAATCCTCGCCCATCTCACGGAGCGAATCGAGAGTGTACTTCTCCGTGCCGGGAAAGATATTCTCGTCGCCGAACAGGTGCTTTCCGAACCTGGTGCTATACAGCTGCTTTTCGCCCCGGGACCGAGCATTGATCCGCAGCTCGCCGATCTGCGGCGCGTAGACCACCACGTCGGGCTTGAGGAGACGGTAGCAGACACTGGAGGCCATCTCCCCGTCGATACTCTCTTCACGCTTATAAGGGTCACCATGCCGCACCAGGAACCAAACGCCGTCGTCTTGCTCGCCCATGATAAGGCACGTCCCGCGCCCGCGTTTGTTGGCCTCGAACCAGTCGTCGAGATCGCGCGCCAGCGCGTTGAGCTGCTCGTTGCTCGGCCGCCTGAAAACACGACGAGGCCGCCGGTCCATCTGGTAGTACTCGAACGAGCGCACCTTAGCGATGTGGAGCTCAGCGTGCTTGCGCTCCAGGATATCCCTGTCGAGTAGCCAGACCTGGACCGCAATATCGGCCGGCGACTGGTCGGGGCCAGGCGCGAGCTTCAGCTTCCTATGCCCGGCCTCGGCCAGAAGTGAATCCATTCCCTCGGGCGTCGCCATCTCATCGACGTAGTACAGGGCGTCGATCAACTCACTGGGGGTCTTTGAGTCGGGCGTGATGAGGATTGCGGCCAGCTTTTCGTAGTCCAGGTTTCCGTCGGACACGTTTGCGGGCAGGGGCACGCCCCGCGATTGGAAGAACTGCCGATACGGTTCGAGGAAGGCCAGCATCCGCTCCGGCGCGATAGCCCTCAAGGTCTCGGGACACGAAAAACGTCGCAAGGAAAACGTCGCCATCGAATCGCCTCTCCTCTCTGGGTCTGGCGGCTCGCCATGAGGGGCAGACCTTCACCCCTCGGAGGCAAGGCAGGAGAGCCTATCGGACATGAACATGAGTGTAGTATACAGTCAGTCCGAGGAATGCCCGGGCTCCGAGTTGCGAGTATCGTTGATCACGAGATTTATTCAATGATGGTTTCTTGGAGTTCCCGCCACAGCTGTCGCTGTCTTCGCCAGTCCGGCACAGCTGCGATGGACTGCAGTTGGCGCAGGTGGATCGGCTCGCGGCCGTATTGCGTGCGGGGCAAAAACAAGATGGCCTCCTGGATGTCCGGGGCCAGGTTCAGCAGGTTCATGATCTGGCTGATCCGCGCCCGCGTGACGTGGCCCAGCGCGGCCAGCTCCGTGTAACTCTCGATCACTCCTTCACGGATCAGTCTCTCGAAACGAATCGCCAGCGCCATCAAGCGGGCAACGCGTGGCACCCGGCCCGACTGGGTAACCCGTTGCGGGCGGGAGCCGTTCTCCATCACCCTGCGGCCGCCCCGGCTCTTGCGGTCGAAGTGAATGTCGCATTCGATGGTCAACCCGCTCATGCGATCTTCTCCTGGCAACGGCCAATCAGCGTCTGGATGCCCGTGGGGCGGAATATGATCGACACCTTGCCCCTGGCCCCGTCGTAATCGACGCGCTCGATCAACAACTGCACGATCCGGGCCTACTCACGCGGCGCGAGCGACTCCCAAGCCGGGTCGAAGGCGGACAAGGCCCGCGCGACCTCGCGCTCGTCCACGAGTTCACGTCTCAGAGCGATGACCTGCTCGCGGATCTCCGTGGCCCGGCGCTCAGCGCTGCGAATCCGCTCCTGAAGGTCCGCCAACCGAGACAAATCGGAGGTCCCGAGGTCGCTGGCGAGTTTTCGGACCTCGCCGTTCCATTTCTGCACGTCCCGTTCGAGGTCCCGACGTTCGGCCTCCAAGGCCGCCACTTGCGAGTCGGCCCAGGCTCGAGCCTGGGCGAGGGTCTCGTTGAGCAACGTCGGGTCCTTCGCCATGCCCTTGATCTGCTCAACGACGAACCGTTCGATCTGCCCGGCGGGGATCGCCTTGGACGGACAGGTGTGCCAGCCACGCTTCTGGGCCGACGAACAGACCTAGTACCGGTAACGCTTCTAGCCGTTGCGGGTGGTGTGCGACGCTGTCATCGCGCAGCCACAGGGGGCACAGCGCAGAGGGCCCTTGAGCAGTGCCCCAAACTTGTTCCGCACCAGTGCCCCGCCGGTGCGGCCGTTGCGCTGAAGCAGGGCCTGCACCTTCTGCCAGACCTCCGCGTCCACGATGGCGCGGTGCTCTCCCTCGTGGATCTCGGACTTGTACCGCACCTTGCCGACGTAGGCGACGTTGGTGAGCAACTTGTAGAGGCTGGTCCAGGTGAACGGCTGGCCGCCACGCTCGTGACCCTTGCGGTTCGTCCACTCCTTGTTGACCCAGCCCCGGCGTTCGAGTTCCTGCACCACCGGCACCAGCGACTCGTGTTCAAGATAAAGGTCGAAGATGCTGAGGACGCGCTCGGCCTCGACCTCGTTGACGATCAGCCGCAAGCTGTGCGGGTCCACGTCGTAGCCCAGGATCGGGTGCCCGCCGGACCACTTCCCCTTGCGGCGGGTGGCCGCGATCTTGTCCCGCGTCCGCTCGCTGATGATCTCCCGCTCGAATTGGGCAAACGACAGCAGCGCGTTGAGCACCAGCCGGCCCATCGAGGTCGCGGTGTTGAACTGCTGCGTCACTGAGACAAAGGAGACGTTTTGCTTCTCGAATGTCTCCATCATCCGGGCGAAATCGAGCAGGCTACGGCTGAGGCGGTCCACCTTGTAGACCACCACGCAATCGATCCGGCCGGCTTCGATGTCGGCCAGCAGTCGCCTTAGGGCCGGCCGGTCCATGTTGCCGCCGGTGAAGCCCCCGTCGTCGCGGTCGGGCAAGAGCGTCCAGCCTTCGGGGGCCTGGCTTTTGATGAACGCCTCGGCGGCCTCGCGTTGGGCGTCGAGAGTGTTGAACTCCTGCTCCAAGCCTTCCTCCGTCGACTTGCGGGTGTAAATGGCGCAGCGGATGCTTGATGATGCGGGTGGGCTTTATGATTCTTGCTCCTCCTCATCGGCGTCCCTCCGTTCCCAGGCGGAAGAAATGAAAGCCGTTGCAGTGCTAGCCGGTGATCGCCTTGGCTGCGGCGCTGAGCGACTTGAAGAGCTCGCCTTCGAATTCGAAGCCGTGCGGCAGGACCTTCACCTGCAAGGTTTCGCCCTTGTACTGGCGTGTGAGGATCGTGCCCGGCGGCAGCAGGCGGTCGTCCAGCTGGAACCGCAGGCCGACGGTTGTCGTGCGCTCCGGGTCGGCGTTGGCAGGCTTGGGCGGCGACAGCCCAAGGTCAGCGTCGTTGGCCAACTCCTCCGCGCGGCGTCGGGCCCGTTCGGACAGGTCGCCTTCGGCCAGGGCCTGGATGCGCTAGGCGATGCGCTTCACCAGTCACGCCTTGTTGTGGGCGTTGGTCTCTTCGCCGAAGACCTCGGCGTACCTCGCCCGCAGTTCTTTAACGGTCAGGCGCTGGAGCGCGGCGACCTCTTTGCCGACATTCAGATGCATGCTGTGCTCCTTTCTCGCTCTCCTTGGGAACCGTTAACCCGTGTGGACACTGAGCACGGTCTGCGGCGGAACCTCAAGGCAATTTGGACCGGTTTCCGGTAAGTTTTCCAGGGCGCGAACCTGGTCCGCATCGGTCAGGAGCGCGGCACGAGAGCGGAGACGCAGAACCCCGGCAGCGAGGAGGGCGGCAACCGCGCGGAGCCGTTTGTCGGGAGTCAGGGCAGCGGGATCGTCGTGTGGTCGCAGGGGACCTCCTCGGGGAAGCGCCCGCAACGACCTTCGCCTGGCGACCGGCCGCTTGTCTGGCGGGAAGCGTTCGTCTACCTCATGATCTTTGCAATTCGAGTTCGAAATGACGCATCGGGGTCCGAGAGGAAACGGGTGGGTTACTCCGAGAGGGGTGGTAACCAGAGATTTGGAGAGTTCGAAACGCAAAATCTCGGGGTCCGAGAGGAACCTTGAAGGTTCCTTTCGGACTCCAAGTGATCTCACTCGAAACAGAGATTTTTGGTTTGCGTCGCCGCTTGTCGGAAACCCTTGCGGGACAGGCGGAAAAAGCGAAACGGGGAGAGGGACAACTCTCGGCGTTCGGTATCAACTGATGTGGACGATTGATTCGTAGAACTGACCGTTAGCTCCCCGGGCAGGGCTCGAACCTGCAACCCGCTGATTAACAGTCAGCCGCTCTACCGATTGAGCTACCGGGGAGTACTGTGGAATTATGCCTGTCGACTCACTTGCCGTTTTCTATTATATATCGGCCTGTCGGCCAAACAAGGTTATGAACAGAGAGTTGTACATTGGTCTTATCGCCACACTAGGTCGAAACGATCCTGAGACTGGGCACGTGCCCCAACCGATAGTTAAGAACCATATGCCTCGCGGCGGTTCGCGCTTGGCGAGGTGAAGCAAAGCGGGCTTCGTGTGCCGACCCACGCGGGTCGTGCGCCGCTTGCCTTTGCGGCGTGATAGGGCAATCACAGGTTCCGCGAACAATGCACCCGGAGGCGCCTGGTTTTGTCCTCACTACCCACGGTTACATGCACTTGCCCATGGGCAGGTATTAAGTCCACTGGTTGGTTCGCCTCAGGGGGGCTAGTAGTTGCTAAACCAACGATTACGCACAGGAACGCTGCAACAATTGGGGCAGAGATGATTTTGATTCGGGTGTCGTTCTAGTTGAACGAAAATCCTACCGGCGATTATGCGGATTGAGCATAGGAGTGAAGGGATCGATTAGCCCGATTAGCAGTTCGTTCCATGGGAATGAAAATTCAACCGCCGATTACACAGGTGGAAGCGGAGCACAGAGAAATAATGTCAGCTTTGTGGTATCCTCAGTTTTGCCAGCAAATGCGTGCCGAAGACTTAGGCAGTACGAACTATAATGGGTGCAGTGGTGTTGGCCGCGGCAGTAGCGTGGCGGAGTTTTTCACTCTATGACTTAGGGACGCGTCGCGGTAAGGGCGATTATAAAGCGAACATGCTGGCCGAGCACATTTGCTAATCGGTCTGTGGCACACCGTTGACATGAGGCGTGTCGGGTGGGCGTATCGGCGGCCTGGTGGCCGGTTTTGATTCTCTAGGGGCAAACCAACCACCCAATGATTACGCGCGGTGGCGGCTTGTAACGGATATGTCATGAATATCACCAAGTGCGATTGGCGCTCGGTTCAGTAACCAAGTTCCGTTAGCCGCGGAGCCAGCGTCTAGCCGACGATTGAGCTGGTTCGTAAGAGAACGCTTTGTTGCTGATCGGAGACGCTTGATCAAACGGCGCGGCATGGATAATGCTCCAAGAAAAAGCAACGGAGCGGGAGCGACGACCCTGCGGACAAACAAAAGTGAATTTTCTTCTGGAGCGTAAGATATGCCGGAAAAGGTGGTGATTATCGGATCGGGGCCCGCGGGGTGGACGGCAGCGATCTATGCGGCGCGGGCTAATTTGCAGCCGTTGGTGTACGAAGGGGCGGTGAATGAGGCGAACCGGCTCAAGGGTACGCTGCCTTTGGGCCAGCTCAACCTGACTACTGAGGTGGAGAATTTTCCTGCTTGGCCTCACGTGGACAGCGAGGCGCTCCAGGCGTTTTCTCGCAGTGCTTTACCGCCGGAGCGTTACGAGAATTTGCGGGGATTTTATGAGGGCAAAGCCGCTCATCGAGGGAAACGGGCTGTTTTTGGTCCCGAGTTGATGGAATATATGCGGCAACAGGCGATTAATTTTGGAGCGCGCGTGGTAACCGATGACATCGTGGCCGTCAATTTACGCCAGCATCCGTTTCTGTTGACGAGTGCAAGCGGTGAGAAAGTTGAGGCGTTAGCGGTGATTGTCGCTACCGGTGCGCGGGCCAATTACCTGGGGCTGCCTTCGGAGGAACGTTTCAAGAACCATGGGGTGTCGGCGTGTGCGGTGTGTGATGGCGCGCTGCCTCGGTTTCGCAATCGTCCGTTGGTGGTGGTGGGTGGAGGCGACTCGGCTGTGGAGGAGAGTACGTATTTGACGAAGTTTGCCAGCGTCGTGTATGTGGTGCATCGGCGTAACCAGCTACGGGCCAGCAAGATCATGCAGGAGCGGTTATTCAGGAATCCCAAGATTGTGGTCAAGTGGAATCGCGTGGTCGAAGAGATTCTGGGCACGGAGGAGCAGGGCGTAACGGGTGTGCGGCTGAGGAGCACGGTAGATGACTCCCGGGAGGTTTTGGAAGTGAGCGGGGTTTTCCTGGCTATCGGTCATACGCCGAATACTGATTTTCTGCGGGGACAACTGGAGTTGGACGAGAAAGGCTATATTGTGTTGACCAAGCCGCATAGCACTTATACGAGCGTGGAGGGCGTGTTTGCTGCGGGGGACGTGGCCGATCCGCATTACCGTCAGGCCGTGACCGCTGCAGGTACGGGATGTATGGCTGCCTTGGATGCGGAACGTTGGCTGGCGAGCCGAGGTTGGGCGTGAGTGGTAAGGTAACGGTTGTTTAGGGTTGCTCAGCGTCGTCGCGTAGCAGCTTGCGTACGGGACGGGGGATCGGCTTAGTCGCGCGGGACGCATCCGGACTGGTGGATAGCGGCGGAGGTGGCGGTGGAATGACAATGGGCGTTGTTTCGGTATCTACCGAGGTGATGGTGCTATTTTCGGGCTGGTCTGCGGGCTGACTGCCACGAGAAGGTGGATTACTATGCGGCGGCGCTTGCGGCGGACAAGATGAAGAGGGTGAGTGCGGACCAGCCAAAGAAGTTCGTGTCGTGTCCGTTTGGTTTGGCTCGGGTGAGGACTGGTTGGCAGGACGAGGTTTGTCTAACTCTTCGAGCAAAGCACGGGCCAGACGTAATGATGGGTCAAGTCGCAGAGCGTGTTGCAGATGTTGACGAGCCAGTTCGCGATAGTGCTGTTGTCTTGTCGCTTCGTGTTCGGGCAAGTGGCCCGCCCGTTGTAATAGCACCACTGCGAGGTTGTAGTGAGCTGGGGCGGGCGGTAAGACTTGGGTGAAAGCGGCATAGGCTTCCTGAAACTTATCTTGCTGAGCGAGCGCCAGGCCTAGATTGATCAGCACGCGCTGCTGGATGGTGTTCTCGGCGGGTTTAGGAGCGAAAGGCTGAGTAAACCAGGCGGTGGCGCGGTTCTGGTGGCGTGAGCACATTGCCAGAGCTTGTCGGAAGTAATGTTCGGCCTGGGCAAAACGTCCGCGTTGGTAATGAAAGTAGCCCAGGTCGTTGAGAATTTGCGGATCATGGGGTTGTTGCTGTAACGCGCGCTGGTATTCCGCCAAGGCTTTTTGATCTTGGGCCAGGCGGTCATATAGAAGCGCGAGCTTGTGTGCTAGTCCCGGATAGTCGGGCTGCAAGGAACGTGCTTTTTCGTACTGAGCGAGGGCCTGGGCCTCGCGGCCATGTTCCACGAGTTTGTCGCCATGCACTACTAGCAGGCGAACGGTCTCCGCGTGCGATAAGGTTTCCGTAGATGAGTCTGGCTCGAGGGGTATGGAGCCACGCGGAACTTCCATGCGAGCGAGTGGTGAGTCGGTGAGCACGGTGGCGAGCCATTCGCCGCAACCACAAATGAGCAAACAGGGAGCAAGCAAGTATGCGGAATACGGGTTATGAAATCGCATGGGACTGGGTTATGCCACAAGCGCCGAACCTGTGAAGACCAAATCTATGCATTTGGAAGAGGGACGGGGATCAGAAGGGCGGTAAGCCGCCTAAGCCTCCGCCGAAGAACCCACCGCGTATTCCGAAGCCACCAAGTCCGCCGAAGAGTCCAAAGCGTCCGAAGCCGAATCGGCCGAAGCCCAGTCCGCCGAAGCCCAGTCCCCCGAAGCCGCCAAAGCCACCAAAGCCAAACGGACCCCAACCGAACGAGCTAAGTAAGAACAGGTAGCTGCGGATTTCCGCTTCGTCGCCATACAGTCCGCCCGCTTGCGGGAAGGCAATGATAACACGGTCTTGCGGATTAGGTACACCGTATTGGGCCAAGTAATCAATAATAACTTGCCGACGCGCTTCGTTGAGTTCGTGGTCAAGCGACGGTTCCACGACCACGGGGAATGGCACACTGGGTAAGCGTCGGGCAATTTCGTTGAGGTGGTAACGTCCGAAAGGTCCCAAATCTCGGCCGCCGAGATACCATTCATAGTTGTAAATGACAAAATCATCGGCCTCGGCTTTTGCGGCTTGCAGGTCAATGAATTTATGCACATAGGTGCCTACGGGGGCGGGAATGGCGCCTGGCGGAATGGTCGAGCAGTTATCGACATGGGCATGGTAACCGATCGGGCCAAGGGCCGTTGGACCACACGGGGATGGGCCACACCACAGCGGACCACAGGTGTGCATGAAGCAAGTATCACAACCCGCCAAGAGGACGACGGCGAGCGCCAGGCTCATCAGTCCGACTTTGGCAAACTGCCGCTGATTCATAAGGATTGGCTCCTTTTGACTCCGTCCGGGGCGGAGTTGCCCAGGATCGTGCGAATGTTGCTTCTTGGCCCTAATGATCTCACCGCGCCGTCTCATCTTTGGAAATAGTGTGAATACAGCGAATGATTCCTGGCCCCTCGCGGCTGGTTAGAAACTGGGGGTTTGATTCAGACCTACTTGGGCAGAAGGTCGGAATGGCCGTGCGGACCCAGGATAAAGATTTGCGAGCATTCGCGGTAGCGCTTCATGCGGTGAATATCGGTCATGACCGAACTGCGGAAGTCGTAACTGCGTCGGCTTTCCAATCGGCCGTAGAGGAAAAACTCCAAGTCGCCAGGTTCAAATACGTCGGAGCCTGGTAGGGCTGGGACTTCGTTGGGTTCCAGGGGATGCACCAGTTCGGGCGTAACCAGAATAACCAGTTCCTGTTCGTACTGGGTGATGCGATCGTGCGACAAAAGCCGACCGACAAAGGGTATTTCGCCAAAGTAAGGAACGCGATTGCCGTTGGCGGTGAGCTTGTTAGTGATGAGTCCACCGATGGCCAACGTCTGTCCCTCGCGGAGTTCGACAGTGGTGGAAATAGTACGGTTGCTCAAGCCCGGTATCTGCGTTACCCCAGCGAAGACCGCGCCTAAGCCTGGGTTGACTTCGCTGACGTCGGCCCAAATGGTGAGGCGGATTTTGTCGCGGTCGAGCACGAACGGGGTAAAGAATAGGAGCACGCCATGCGGCACGAAGGACACACCTTGCAGGCCGGCGGCGGTGAAACCGGTTACCACGGGTACGGGGAATTGACCGCCGACGAGTAAGACGGCTGTATTGCCGTTCATGACTGTAGCCACGGGCTCGGCTAAGGTGCGGGCATAGTTCAGGGTGCGCAGTGCTTCGATACTAGCGGTGATCTGCCCCGTGTCGAACGCGGCGGTGAGATTGGCCAGCAGGTTTTGGCTGTTGGTGGTGTGAGAGAAAATCGTGCGGCCTTCGTTGTCGGTAATGCTCCAGTTGACGCCAATACTGCGCGCCGCGGAGCGATTAATCTCTGCGACGATTACCTTCAACAACACCTGTTGTTCACCGGGTACGCGTAACGCATCTATGATCTCCGGGAAGCCAGGCGTGAGGAATTGCTGCAGGTAGTTGCGTGGCAGATTGTCGAAACCGACGGCGCCTAAGTCGAGGTTGATGTTCAGCGTGGCCGGCAGCACTGTTTGATAGGTGCGGGGCACGTTGGCACGCACTAGGTCGAGGATGATCCGTGCCTCGTAAATATCCTTGGCTTGGCCCATGACCACCACTTTGTCGCCTACTAACCTCAGGGATACGACGCTATCGGGAAACGTGCGGTTGATTTCTTCCTGTAAGGCCTGCATGGCCTGTTCCAGGCGTTGCTTGTATTCCGGGTCGGGTAAGACGTTGACCAGATAACTTAGCACTTTTTGCTTGGTTTTATCCTGCACATCCGGGAACCAGAGATTGAGCACGGTCGTGCCGACTTGTAGGCCTAGGAGCGAAAGCTCGCGTTCGCTGAGCAAGTTGTAGTTGGCAATGCGATCATCGGCGATCTGAATACGGGTGGGCGTTTGCTTAAGGAGGAGTAAGCGTGGCCGGCCGACGATCACGTCGAGGGTGAAAGCAGGGTCTACGATGTTCGGATCAATATACTGGGCGGCTTCGCGAAGCTGTTCGGGGGTTGGTCGCGGCGTAGCCCCGAGTGGGCTGCGGACACCTAAAAGAGGCGTTCGCACTTGGCCTTCGCCAAAAGGCTTCAAGGCTCGCGACTCCGAGCCACTTGGCGCCGGTGGGCGGTCGCCGCCCTGACTCCCCTCAGGGGACGGCCCGGTGCGAGAAGGGTTCGGGGTGCCACTAGATGGGCTGGTGGCTTGAGCAGATGGACTCGGCGCGGTGACCGCAGGATTGTCCGGTTTGCTCAACGGCACAGGGGTCTGGAGGAAACCGCCGCGGACCACGGTTGTATTAGGACTGCGGGGAGGTTCCGCCCCAGGCAACTCGCTATGCAAGGTACAGCAACACAAGGTACTCAGCGCAACCGTAGATAGACCTAGGAGCCAACCACAGCAGATGCCCCAAGCGTTGCGGCTGCTACCCGCCCTGGCGCAGCAACTATTGTGCTCCGCCTGCGACCAAGGAGAGTTATGAGCGAATCCCCTGAAGCTATTGAAGCTTGTGCTAGCTCTTGAGACCCATCTGTGCATGCCCTCGCTCCAGGCATCTAAAAAAGACAATGAAGTGTCGTGCCAAAATCCAAGCATCTAATACTTCACTTAGTGCCTGCCGCGCAGTTTAGCGCTGCTCATACGGTGTAATTGCGGTCTCTGCGGGTACGCTCTCCGATAGTATCGGCTCTAACGGCTAGGAAACTTTTGCCGACTTCTTCGCTTTTATCGATTACGAAGCAGCGATCCCGACGTGTATGGACCGAATAGTTGCGCCGTAGGTCTTCGCCGCCATCACGCGACCTAGCCAGGCGGGAAGGGATGTTCGATGCCCCCTTTACGTGTCGGGAGCTTGGTGGGAAGAAACGTTCACTCCTTGGGATTCGAGCCAGGCTTTCACGGGAACGCCCAGCGACACCACATATACGTCCCCGGTGAACAGTCGGGCGCTTTCCGTTAGGAAGCCTCGCTTCCAGGCAGCCATCGTTGCCGTACAACGGGCGCGAATTGCCACGCCCAGAGGTTGACCGGTATCGCAGTCCAGTCCTGACGGGATGTCCACGGCCAATATTGGCTTGTGGCTGGCGTTGAGGATTTCCACGACGCGATCAAACGGTGGCCGCACCGCTCCTTTCAGCCCCGTACCAAATAAAGCATCCACGACCCAATCGGCATCGGTCAATAACTGGCACAAGCGGGTTTCATCCAAGGGAGTGTGCCAAAAGTTGTGAAGCGTTCCGCCGAGACGGCGATAAACCTCAGCTGCCCACCGGGCATCGCCAGTTAACTGGTCTGGATCGGCAAAGGCTATCACTTGCACGGGCACTTGGGCCAGGCTCAGGTGGCGCGCCAGCACATAGCCATCCCCACCATTGTTACCACGACCGCAACAAACCACCACTCGGGGAGATTTCGAACCAGGAGCAACTGTGGCTGGCGCCGCATCGGTGTCGGGGCTATCGACAACGCTGATCCGCGACAGTCCCCGCGACACCGGGACCCCTGACGCTTGCGCCATCACGTGGAGCAACACCTCTGCGCACCCTCGCCCGGCATTCTCCATGAGCACGGTGCCTGGTACGCCTAACCGCTCCAGGGCCCAACGGTCAAAGGCTTGTACCTGCTCACGCGTTAATGCCAGCATGATTCCCTCAGTAGTTCCGGGACAAGTGAGATTAATGTATCTGGGCTATTCCAAGCTAAGTGAGAATGTAGTCGCAGTTCAACGTACAGCGTATAATCGTACGTCCACAACAACGGCACGTAGTCGGGTGTGCTGTGTCGAGAAAACTTCGAGAGTGCCGCTTGACGGCAGCATAGCGGTTAGTACACTATGGAATTCCCGTTGCCTGGCGTCGCAGGCGCGAGGTCAGGACGGTCGAGAGGGAGTGAGGGACGTGGCTGTGCTTGCCACTGAGCGGATTCGCATACGGATGGAAGCCTATGATCACAGCATCCTGGACGAGTCCGCCAAACGCATTGTCGAAACTGCGCAAATGACGGGCGCTCGCGTCCATGGGCCGATCCCTTTGCCCACGCGCATCGAGCGCTATACCGTCTTGCGTAGTCCGCACATTGATAAGAAATCGCGCGAACAATTTGAAATTCGCACCCATCGCCGCATTATTGACATCTACGAACCCAACGCACGCACTATCGAGGCGCTCAATAAGCTGACTCTGCCCGCGGGCGTGGACATTAAGATCAAGGCCACTGCGGGCAGCTGAGGGCCAACGCTGCGATAGGGTCGCCTATGCATTCACGGGCTGGCCTGTAAGGATCGCTCTTGTGGAAATGCGGCCAGCTCACCTTACGGACACTCGTGGGTTAGTGTTGCGGCGAATGGCAGGTACCATGCTAGCCGATTCTTAGGGCGCGGCTGGTACGCTAGGGGAGTTTGCTAACGGATGATCACGCTGAACGTCTATAACGATCGAGGTGATGCAGTCGGCACAGTCGAGATTGACCCGGCGGAATTTGGTGGGCGGGTCAATAAGCAATTATTACACGAGGTCGTCTTGATGCACCTGGCCAATCGCCGGCGTGGTACGCATTCCACCAAGCGACGCGGCGAGGTGGCGGGGAGCACGCGCAAACTCTATCGCCAGAAAGGTACGGGTCGCGCTCGCGTTGGCACCCGCCGCACCAATAAGCGTGTCGGTGGCGGGACCGCCAAAGGGCCCAAGCCCCGCGACTATTACTACCGCTTACCCAAGCGTGCAGTCCGCACCGCCATCTGCCAAGCTATTTTGAGCAAGTTTCTCGATGGTGAAACGGTCGTGTTGGATAATCTGCAACTGCCCCGTGCTAAGACAAAAGAGATGGCCAAAATCCTGAAAAACCTCCGGTTGGATGGCGTAACTGTGCTGGTGGGCTTAGACGATTACCATCCCGATCTTTATCGGGCCGCCCGGAATCTGCCTCATGTGCTTATGTATCCGGTGCGCGAATTCAATACCTACGTCGTTCTTCGGCAAAAGCGCCTGCTCCTTACACTGAAAGCTCTAGAATTACTCCGGCAGCGGGCACGCGCCATAGTCGGGTACCAGGCTGCCGGGTCTCCCCCGGCTTCCGAGGGAGCAAGTGCCAGTGCCGTTTCCAGCGCATCCGCTGCCAGCTAAACGTGGAAATGGACGGTAACCATGCTGCGGCTCAAACCGGGAGAAAAACGCGATAAGGGCCCTCAACTCGAACCACACCAGATTATAATTCGTCCCCTCATCACGGAAAAAAGTCTGCACCAGGTTGAACGGCACAACGCGTACACTTTCGAAGTGAATCAGTATGCCACTAAGCCAGAAATCAAGGCCGCGGTGGAGGAGTTGTTCAACGTTCGAGTTGTGAAGGTGCGGACGATGAATCGTCTCGGCAAACCCAGACGCTTTCGCGGCATTCCAGGGCGTACTGCCAACTATCGAAAAGCGATTGTCTATTTGCATCCGGAAGACCGCATCAGTCTTTTCTGACCTAACCCCGTACGACTAGGCACTCGATGCTGTAGACTTGTTGCTCGGCCTTGCGACACGTACAATGGTTCACTTTCGTCGTGTCCCTGGCTGAGCGGCAGCGAGGACTGAGGAATTTGACCGATGGGCATTCGCTACTACAAACCGACTAGCCCCGGCCGCCGACACGGAGGGGTTAGCGATTTTGCGGAGATTACGGATCGGAAAAAGGAGCCCGAGAAGGCTCTGTTGGAGCCTTATGTTCGGAGCGGCGGGCGCAATAACCAGGGGATTATTACATCGCGTCACCGTGGCGGCGGACATAAGCGGATGTATCGCATCATTGATTTCAAGCGGGATAAAGATGGCGTCTGGGGTACGGTGATCGCCATCGAATATGATCCCAACCGCTCCGCACGCATTGCTCTGGTAGAATACGAGGACGGAGAGAGGCGCTATCACCTGGCGCCCGAGGGACTGAAGGCCGGCCAAAAGATCATCTCCGGGGAGGATGCAGAACCCAGGTTAGGTAACTGTTTACCCCTGCGGAAGATTCCTTTAGGCATGGAGGTACACAATATCGAACTGACCCCTGGTCGCGGCGGCCAATTGTGCCGCAGTGCAGGCACCTGCGCGACGCTGACCGCCCGCGAGGGGAAATGGGCACAGCTGACCTTACCTTCGGGCGAAGTGCGGCGTGTCCCCGCGGACTGTCGTGCTACCATTGGCCGAGTAAGTAACCCCGACCATATGAACATTCCGCTCGGCAAGGCGGGCCGCAGTCGCTGGCTGGGTATTCGGCCCCATGTCCGTGGCGTCGCCATGAGTCCCTACGCGCACCCCATGGGTGGTGGCGAGGGACGTACCAAAGGGGGACGTCATCCCTGTAGCCCGACGGGAAAATACGCCAAGGGGGGGAAAACTCGGAATCCCCGCAAGCCATCTAACCGCTTTATCATTCGGCGTCGCCCACCAGGACCTCATTACCGTCAATCCTGAGGCCAGTACTAAACTGTGACAGGTAAATTGTCATGAGCCGCTCGCTGAAGAAAGGTCCTTACGTAGACCCCAAGCTGCTCAAAAAGGTCACCAAGCTCCTAGAAGCCAACCGTAGGGAGCCTATTAAGACTTGGGCGCGAGATTGCACCATCATTCCAGAATTTGTCGGCTTTACTTTTCTGGTGCACAACGGCCGCGTCTTCAATAAAGTGTTCGTAACTGAAGACATGGTGGGACATAAGCTCGGTGAATTCTCGCCCACGCGAACGTTCCGAGGTCACAGTGGTCACCGCAAGAGCGCCACTGGACAGAAGTGATAAAATAATATGCCCACGATCGCGGGGTGGAGCAGTGGTAGCTCGCCAGGCTCATAACCTGGAGGTCGCGGGTTCGAATCCCGCCCCCGCAATTTGCTGACTCTTCCCGAGTGGGTTGGTGGTCGCCCCCACGCGTGGCGTAATCTGCGATGTTTTCGCCGCGTGTGCGGAATGAGCCTTCCGGCGGAACAGTGGAGCGCCGTATGGCCCAAACGAAATCCCCATTACGAACGACTTATCGGGCGCATCATTATTTCGCAGACATGGGCGCACGCAAAATTCGCCCGTTCGCCCAACTCGTCCGCTACAAAACGGTGGACGAAGCTTTGGAGTTGTTGCGCTACTATCCCAACCGCGGGGCACGCCTGCTGGAAAAGGTGATCAAGAGCGCCATGGCCAATGCAGTGGACCGAGGAGTACGCCGCGCTCAGGAATTGGTCGTCGTCGAGGCGCGAGTGGACGGCGGCCCCATGTGGAAACGCATTGATCCGCGAGCTCGGGGAATGGCTTATCTGATCCGTCGGCGGCTGGCCCATATTCACGTCGCCTTAGCGGAACCGGGCGAGTAAGCACACGAAGGAGTATCGCAAATGGGCCAAAAAGTCTGCCCCATTGGCTTCCGCGTCGGCATCATGGAAGACTGGCGCAGTCGCTGGTACGCGGGCAAACGCGAATTTGCGGACTTACTCGTTGAAGACGAGAAGATTCGCCGCTTCATCAAGAAGAATTATGCGGAGACAGGTATTGCCCGCATCGAGATCGAACGCACTCCCGAAGAGGTGAAGGTGATCGTGCATGCGGCCCGCGCGGGTTTGCTCATTGGCAAGCGAGGCCAGGAGGCGGAAGAGCTAACGCACAAGCTCGAAGACCTCACAGGCCGCAAAACCAATTTGCGTATCATTGAAGTGGAAAAACCCGAACTCAGCGCTCAGCTCGTGGCGGAAGACATTGCGGAGCAGTTGGTCAAGCGTGCCAGTTTCCGCCGGGCTATGAAGCGGGCCGCAGACCAAGCTATGGAAGCTGGCGCCAGAGGGATCAAGATTCAGCTTTCGGGCCGGCTCGCGGGGGCGGAGATGGCCCGTTGTGAGAAAGAGATTCGTGGCCGCGTGCCGCTGCAAACCTTGCGGGCCAAGATTGACTATGGCTTTGCTATCGCCCGAACGACCTTGGGAACGATCGGCGTGAAAGTGTGGATCAATCTCGGCGATTATTTGGAGGAGGGCAGTCATGCCCCTAATGCCCAAACGGGTGAAATATCGAAAAAGCCAACGCGGACGCGTGCGCGGTAACGCCTGCCGCGGGAATCAGGTCGCCTTCGGCGAATACGGCCTGCAGGCCTTGGAGGGTGGCTGGCTCAGTGCTCAGTGCATTGAAGCCGGCCGAATCACCGCCTCCCATTTCCTTCGTGGCGAGGGACGGTTATTTATTCGGGTTTTTCCCCACAAGCCCATCTCGGCCAAACCCGCCGAGACCCGCATGGGCAAGGGCAAAGGCGAACCCGAATACTGGGCCGCGGTGGTGAAGCCCGGCACCATTATTTACGAAGTAGGAGGTGTGCCGGAAGAAGCGGCGCGCGAGTGTCTGGCGCGCATTGCTCACAAGATGCCTTTCAAGTGCCGCTTCGTTACCCGTCGTCCCAGCATCGGAGGCTGAAAAATGGCCAAGCCTTTGAAAGCACGCGACCTTCGACAGATGAGCGACGAACAACTCATGTTGCTTTATAAAGAACGCGTCCGGGACCTTTTCTCCCTGCGCGTCCAGGCTTCGACACAACGACGGGATGTGCCCATGGAACTAAGGAAAGCCCGGCGCGACATTGCCCGCATCCTTACTGTGAAGCGTGAACGGGAATTGGCACGACAACCGCAAGCGGAACCGACCGCAAAGCCTTCTTCTTCCTGACCAAATTGCTAGCTGCCCATTTTCGTTCTTTGTCCAAGCCAGCCCATCTTAGGCCTGACCTATTCTCGAGCCTGCCATGAGCCCAGCGGCAACACCACCATCATCGCCGACCCAAGAGAAACCACGACCTTTACGGGGGCGCCGCAAAGTCGCGGTGGGCATCGTCACCAGCGACAAAATGAATAAAACACGGCGCGTGGAAATCCCCCGCCTGGTGCGCCACCCACGCTACGGCAAGTACATTCGCCGTCGCACTATCTGCTATGTCCATGATGAGCATAACGCTTCCCGCGTCGGTGATACAGTCAAAATTATGGAAACGCGGCCATTGTCTAAGCTGAAGCGCTGGCGTTTAGTGGCCATTCTTGCCCGCGCGGGGGCGCAACAAGAAACAAAAGCCGACTCTGGTGCGCCTACCGCCCCACCGCCTCCCGCCACTGCAGGCGACACACATGGCTCATAAGTTGCGATGCCTTCTTAGCAGGCACAATAGCGATTAATGATTTTCGGTGATTTGCCACTAACTTTCGATGGCTTACAGAGCTTCATTCAGGAGAGCCAACTATGATACAGATGACCACTTACCTGGACGTGGCAGACAACACAGGTGCTAAAGAGTGCATGTGTATCAAAGTGTTGGGAGGAAGCAAACGTCGTTATGGCGGGCTGGGCGATATTATTGTCGCCAGTGTGAAAAAAGCGATTCCAGGGGCCGAAGTGAAGCCCGGCGACATTGTCAAGGGGGTGATTGTTCGTTGTAAGAAACCATATCGCCGAGAAGACGGGAGCTACGTACGTTTCGACAGGAACGCCATGGTACTGATTGATAACGAAAAGAATCCGCGAGGCACTCGCATCTTTGGCGCCGTCGCCCGAGAGCTGCGTGAGAAGGGGTTCATGAAGATCATCAGTTTAGCGGCGGAAGTCGTGTAACGGAGCTCGTCGTAGGTGGGCTTATGGCAAGCGTGAGGGGAAGGTATGCTGATACGACGCGGGGACACGGTGGTCGTCATCAAAGGCAGTGACGCTGACCCTCAGCACAAGACCATTGCCAAGGTGCTCGAAGTGTATCCAAAAGAAAACAAAGTACTCGTGCAGGGCGTGAACGTAGTCTGGAAGCACGTTCGCCCATCTCGGCGCAACCCACGGGGCGGCCGAGTGCAAAAAGAAATGCCTATAAGTGCCGCTAATGTGATGTTGTACTGCGAGCGTTGTCAACGGGGCGTGCGTGTTGGCCGGCGGTATCTTCCCGATGGCACCAAAGAACGCTACTGCAAAAAATGCAGTGCCGGTTTGGGCACGATTGGCCCGCCGAGGAAGCGACGTCTTACTAAGGTGACCACCTCAGCACCGTCTAGCTCTTGATCACGCTGGGAGCAACCATGGCGCGCCTGCTGGAAAAATACCGCAAAGAAGTCATCCCTCGCTTACAGAAGGAGCTAGGAAGAACTAATATCCTGAGTCTGCCACGCCTGGAGAAAATTACCGTCAACATGGGCGTAGGCAAGGCGATTCAGGAGCGCTCGCGCCTAGACCAAGCCGTTCAACATCTCGCCCTGATTACCGGCCAAAAACCTATCATCACCAAAGCGAAAAAATCGGTGAGTGGCTTCCGGCTCCGCAAGGGAATGGAGATCGGTTGCAAGGTCACGTTACGGGGCAAGCGCATGTACGAGTTTCTCGACCGCCTTATCAGTATTGCCCTGCCGCGTATTCGTGACTTTCGCGGACTCAATCCGCGCAGCTTCGATGGCCATGGCAACTATTCGTTGGGGCTACCGGAACAAACCATCTTTCCTGAAGTTGATCCTGACAAAGTGAGTTTTGCCCAAGGAATGGATGTCTGCATCACCACCACTGCAAAGAATGACAGGGAGGGCCGATTGCTTTTAGAGCTGTTAGGTCTGCCTTTCCGAGAAAGCTAAGCTGAATGGCACGTTGCTTAGAAAGCGAGGAAGCTGATGGCTGTCAAAAGCAAGAAAGTGAAATTTGCAAAACAACTGGAATTACTCGAAAAATACCGTCGGGAACGCGACCAGTCGAAGATTAGGCCCCGCGATTTGATCCGCATTCGTCTGCGCTGCCGATTATGTGGGCGACCCCGTGGTAATTACCGGAAATTCGGCATCTGTCGCATTTGCTTCCGTACGATGGCGAGCTGGGGGTTGATCCCCGGCGTACGGAAGGCCAGCTGGTAATCGGGAGGTTCAGGCCCCATGATGACCGACCCAATCGCCGATATGCTCACGCGCATTCGCAATGCCTTGCGCATCGAAGCCGCCTTTGTGGATATGCCTGCCTCCCGAGAGAAGCTCGGCATTGCTCGCGTGCTTCAAGACGAGGGATTCATTCTGGGTTTTGAAGTCGGCAGGGTTCGCCTCGATGAACAAACCGGACGTAAAGAATTCTTTCCTGGGGAAAAAGACGCCAAACCGGTTCTTCGCATTTTCCTCAAATATGGGGACCAGGGAGAAAAGGTAATTCGCGACCTGCAACGCGTGAGTAAACCAGGACGGCGGATTTACCGCGGCTACCGAGAACTGAAACCCGTTCTAGGAGGCTTAGGTATCGCCATCGTCAGCACTAGTCGGGGCATCATGAGCGATCGCCAAGCGCGCCGTCGGCGGCTGGGCGGCGAAGTGCTGTGTGAAGTGTGGTAACACAGGAGGGCTGCACCATGTCTCGCATCGGCAAGAAACCAGTTATGGTGCCGGCCAATGTTAAGGTGCAACTCGAAGACGGCCTCCTGCGGGTCGAAGGGCCCAAAGGTAAGCTGGAATTGCGTTACCATCCTAATATGCGAATTATCCATGATAGCGAAGCCCGGCAGATTCGTGTGGAGCGTCCTAACGATGAGCGACTGAATCGGGCCTTACACGGCCTGACCCGCAGCCTCGTGTACAATATGATCGTTGGCGTCACTCAGGGCTTCGAGAAACGCCTCAAGATTGAGGGCATCGGCTACCAGGCCCGCTTGGAGAAGGATAAACAAGGGCAGCCTAAGCTGGTACTCAATGTCGGTTTCTGCCATCCGGTTATTGTGAATATTCCCCTGGAGCTGACAGTAGAAGTGCCTGATCCGAACACGATCGTGGTACGTGGCTGCGATAAGCAGAAGGTGGGTGAATTTGCTGCTAAGGTCCGCCATATTCGCCCACCGGAGCCGTATAAGGGCAAAGGCATTCGCTACGAAAACGAAGTGGTTCGTCGCAAACAAGGGAAAGCGCCCGTCGGGGCTGGAGGCTAACCTTATAGCAACTAAGGGTTATCAGGATCAACCATGGGCCAACCCTGAATGCTCATACGAATTATTCATCATTGTTGTTTCGGGAGATAGTCCTAGCCTTGGTCGGGCCAAGGCCTTGCTTTGGCGAGAACAAAACGCAACGAAGCACGTGTTCTTCCGGTCGGCAATCGGAAGACGGAGGTCATAGAGGATGAATCCGCAGAAGAAAAAAGCTCGGCAGCGCCAACGGCGTGCTTGGCGCGTCCGCAAACGGATTTTCGGGACTCCCGAAAGGCCTCGCCTATCGGTCTTCCGCAGCAACAAGCATATTTACGCGCAAATCATTGACGACTTGCACGGCGTGACTTTGTGTGCCGCCAGTAGCTGTGGAAAGAAATCGGGTTTGAAGCACGGGGGAAATATCGCGGCGGCAAAGATTATCGGCCAGCGCATTGCAGAGCTAGCTTTGGCGAAAGGCATCACCAAAGTTTGCTTTGACCGAGGGCCATATAAATATCACGGACGCGTCAAAGCCCTCGCGGAGGCAGCTAGGGCCGCGGGCTTACAATTTTAGCCCGGCCGAATTTCGATTTTTCACTGCTAGCTTTGATCCTCCACCAACTGCATAAATTCTCATCCGTGTTGCTAAGCGTGGGGAAAATGGCCGGTTCAAGACTGGTCATACCCCCGGGGAATTTCACGAACAAACTGCTTGAGGAGACTAAGAGGATGGCCGCAGGCTATATCGATTCGGGCGTAGGACAACTGGAAGACCGCGTTATCAAGATTCGCCGATGTGCTGCCGTGATCAAGGGCGGTCGGCGGTTTAGTTTCAACGCGCTAGTCGTAGTCGGTGACCGCAATGGCCGGGTTGGCTACGGTTATGCTAAAGCTAATGAGGTGCCACCGGCCGTTGAGAAGGCCACCAAATTAGCCCAGCAGCATCTTCACCGCATCAGTCTCAAAGGCGACACGATTCCGCATAAAGTGATCGGCAAGTTTGGCACTACCAAAGTCATTATGGTACCTGCCGGGCCGGGCACCGGTGTGAAAGCAGGTCCTGGCGTGCGCCAAGTGCTCGAACTGTGTGGTATTCGCAACATCCTGACTAAAGTACACGGGAGTACTAATCCATTGAACGTGGTCAAAGCAACGATGAACGGTTTACTCATGCTGCGAACCAAAGAGGAAGTCGAGCGATTGCGTGGCGTTAAACTATAAGCGGTCACCAACCCCCACGCAGAATTAAGCAGGAGTGGTCTATGGATTTGTCGCAAGTACATGTGGGCGTGCACCGCCGCAAACGCAAAAAGCGGGTCGGGCGAGGCATTGGCTCCGGCCATGGAAAGACGAGCACACGCGGCCATAAGGGGCAGCGCAGTCGCGCGGGCACCAATAAACCCCATCCCCTCTCTGAGGGCGGGCAGATGCCGATGGTGCGACGTGTTCCCCGTCGCGGTTTCAGTAATGCCACCTGGAGGCGCCACTACGCCATTGTCAATGTCGGCGATTTAGAACGCGTCTTCGGCGATGGCGACACCGTGGACCTGGAAACCTTGCGGCAAAAACGTCTCGTGGATGGTCAATATGATGGCCTGCGTGTCTTGGGAGACGGGGAACTAACTAAGCGGCTGATCGTCCGCGCCCATCATTTTTCCACCTCCGCTAAAAGTAAGATTGAGGCCCGAGGCGGGACGTGCGAAATACTGCCCGGCCCCAAACCCGTGCCTCGCAACAAAATGAAACCTAGGCCGCCAAAACAAGCGGAATAGGCGAGTTTACCTAAGGACTGGCCTTACCTAGGCTCAGGCTTTCTTAATTTTGGTGAGCGTAGGAGCTGCGCAGTGAATCACTTGATCAACATATTCAGAATTCCTGATCTGGCCCGCAAGATATTCATCACGTTACTTCTGTTGGGAGTCTATCGGTTGGGTTATCACGTTCCCCTGCCCTTGGTCGATCCGACGGCGATGCGAGAATGGGCCGAGCAAGTGGCCGCAGGCCAGTTCGGGCAACTCTTTGCGTTAGCGAGCATGTTCAGCGGCTCCAATTTGGGCATGTTGACCATTTTCGGTTTGGGCATCATGCCGTACATTTCCGCTTCCATCATCATGCAGTTGTTAGCCAGCGTCATTCCCGCCTTAGAAAAACTGCAAAAAGAAGGGGAAATGGGGCGGCGCGAAATCAACAAGATGACCCGCTGGCTGACCGTGGGAATCTGTCTGGTGCAAAGCGCCATGTATCTGCGCATGTTGGCTCCCGCAGGCGCCGCTGGAGAAAACGTTTTCCGCATCGAGCTATACCAAAGTTGGTTTTACTATGGCACCGCAGTGATCACGATGACCGCAGGCACCGTCTTTCTGATGTGGCTCGGCGAACAAATAGACGAATATGGCATCGGCAATGGAATCAGTTTGTTAATCATGGCGGGCATTGTCGCCCGTTTGCCGGAAGCGACCCGTATGTTTATCCTCGAGGATGTCGGAGGCGTGGTCCGCGTCCGGGAGAGCCTCTTCCGCCTGGGCGGAGGTTCGGGGACTGAGCCGACTGTAGAAATCGTTGTCGTCATGGTGCTGTTGTTCCTGGGAGTGGTACTGGGAGTCATCGCCATGACCAAGGCCCAACGGCGGGTGCCCATGCAATCAGCCCGGCATGTGCGCGGTCGCCGCGTTATGGGCGGACAACGTAATTGGTTACCCCTACGCGTCAATCAAGCAGGCGTCATGCCCATCATCTTCGCGGGAAGTTTGCTCATGATTCCTGTTTTCCTGTTCGACTTTCTGGCTCAACTGATGCCCCGCGGTTCAGGCTGGGCCGCTGCTCTCGCCGACGATTTCCGCAATCAACGTTACATTTACACCCTCTGTTATATCGCCCTGATTTACTTCTTCTGCTACTTTTGGACCGCAATCACTTTCAACCCTAAGGACATCGCGGAGAACCTGAAAGAGTACGGGAGCTTCATTCCTGGTTATCGTCCGGGCAAGAGCACCGCAGACTACCTGGAAAAGGTCATGGTACGCATTACTTACGTGGGGGCTGCGTTCTTGGCCGTAGTTGCTATCGTTCCCACCATCATTACCGCGACTTTGCAAGTCGCACCCATTATTGCTCAGTTTTATGGCGGCACCGGGTTGCTTATCGTCGTAAGCGTTGCCCTCGACCTCATTCAACGCATCAACAGCCATCTGGTGATGCGCAACTATCCCAGCCTCACCGAGGATTGACCGACTAACTCTCGTTCCGCCATCCCTGCAAAAAGTTATCCCGGCACCTCAGTCCGCAAGGAATTTTGCTCTTGCCAACCAACATCGCCAGCGTTATATTAACGATGCTTAGCACCGATTAGGAAGCAGAACAGTATCCTCTGCGGTGCTCGTGCTACGAGGAACTTTTTTGGAGAACCGACAACTCGAGACCCGCATGAGGCCAAGCGTGTATCGGTCTGGCGCTCGCAAGCCCAATTGAATTTGGGATCCGAAACCCAGGCCTGAGGCCTCACCCTGAATTGACGCGGGTTCTCAAAAGTCCAGTACACGGCACACGCGGAGGTTTTTCTTTTAACTATTGGCGCCCGGTTGTCGCATATGGGCTAAGCCGTGCCTCGGCTTCATCACTGCCCTGTCCGAAGATGGGGCTGACTCTGCGGGCGGCGGTGTGTAAAATGCTTGTGAACTCGTCTGAGCTGTCCCCGTAGCTCAACTGGATAGAGCGTCGGCCTCCGGAGCCGAAGGTTGCAGGTTCGAGTCCTGCCGGGGATACTGCCCAAAATGTCCGTCCTCATCTTCGTTACCGCACCGAAGTCGCACGCCACTCGACTCAGCACTGCGGAGATTTCTCCATGTACGCCATTTTTGAAGACGGCTCCCGGCAATATCGGGTAAGTGAAGGCGACCACGTCGTGGTGGATTATCGCCCTACGGAGAAAGGCCAGCAAATTGTTTTCGACCGCGTGTTATTAGTACAAACCAACGCAGGTTTACAAATTGGCCAACCCTATGTCGCTGGCGCACAGATCATCGGCGAGGTCGTCGCCCATCCATCGCAGAAATACTACATCCAAAAGTTTCGCCGACGCAAAAACTATCGCCGGCGTAAGGGCCATCGTCAGCATTACTGCGAAGTAAAGGTACAACAAATTGTCGTGCCAAGGACGTAAACCAAGCGCTGGTCGGCGTTTAGTCGCCCCAACGCTGAACGTTGGAACAACCGCCAGTGCCAAGGAGGGCCAAGCATGTGTAAACCGCTCAAGGATGTCTCAACCATTTGGCCAAGGTCCGCACATCCCCCGTTATTACAGACCCAAGCCTGGTTGAGAATACCGATCAACGGCTTAGTTACGCTGACCATTGTGACGTTGAGCACATGGTGGTTGGTACCCACGGGCGCCGAGCAAACCCCCAAAACGAATGGAACCGAAGCTAAGCCGATCACGCAAGCCGATATAGACAGGTTTTCCGCTCTCCATCGCGCGCTCTACTACAGTGCGGTTCGGGGTACCGAATGGTTAGCACGGCAGCAACGCACCGACGGTTCGTTTGCCGCGGGACTCATCCCCTGCTTGAACCTCCTGTTGGATGCCGACCATTATATACGGCAAGTACAAGCAACGTTAGCCTTGGCCCAGGCGGGTCGCGTGACCGGCAACGAGAAGTGGTCGGCCCAAGCCAAGCAGGCGGTATTATGGTTGCTCGCGGGAACTGTCGTAGATGGTCAAGACCCTCCGGGTCGCGCCCCTCGACCGCCCTTAGCCTTGCTCAGCCGGCTCGGTGCTACGGGCCTACTTTTGGCCACGATCCATGAGCTGCATCAACCGGCTGCCGACGTTCTCGACGCAGCCGAAGAATTGGCCCGATGGATTCAACGTCAACAACAAAGTGACGGGACACTTCGTATCGGCGAACTTGGCGTGGCCGGCACTTTACCCGGCGATATTCCCGAAGAATTGGATCCGCTCAGTTATGGCCCAGGGCCTGCATTGTGGGGATTGGCTCGGAGTCAACGGTTACGTCCCCAGGCTTGGAAATTAGAAGTGTTACGTCGCGCTCGACCTGCCTATAATCGCTTACTTCGCGAAACGCTGCGACCGAACGAGGCATCTTCGCCAACTTTGACCAAGCCTGCTGGATTCGCGGGGACGCGTCCCATCTTGGCGCTTTGGCTCCTAGCTGCCTGGTCGGAAGCCTACGCTCACACGCGCGAACGCGCCTTCGCGGAGTATGTTTTTGAACAAGCCGACGCCATGCTCCCGTTACAGTACACCGAGGGGAGCCAGCCGTTGTACTTAGGTGGCTTCGTGATGTCCTTAGCTGACAAAACTAAACATCAGGCCCCGGATTGGCAAACGGCGCGTTTTGCCTGGGCCCTGACCTTGGCCGCGCGCACTGCTCGCCAAGTGGGCGAGACAAACCGGTATAATCGATACGTACTGGCCGCCGAAGGCGCGTTACAATTTCTATCTACCTTACAATACACGGCACTCAACACCACGCACTTCGCGGAACATTATCAGCCCAAGATCATGGGGGGTTTCCGCACGAATTTGCGCGATGGTACGCTCCGCCTCGAAGTCCAACAAGCAGCTCTGACCGCCCTCTGGACCTTCCTAGAAACCATCAGTCTCGGTGAGGGACAGTAACCAGTTTATTTTCACCCACCAAGCGATGCCTCGATGGCAGCTCATCTATGCCCAAAACCTCTAAACACCCAGGGCTTAGTTTCTCCGTTATTTGTAAACCTCACAGCGAGGAAGAGCCTTACGGAATTCTGCCACTCCTTCGTCGCTTACTGCCGTGTCTTTCAAGTATAAACGACGCAATGATTTCAAAGCTGTTAATTCTCTCAGGCTTGCATCAGTAATATTCGTGGATTGCAAACTGAGATCCCTTAGTTTTTTCAGGCGAGTCAATTCCCTCACACCCGCGTCCGTAATGCGAGTAGATGACAGGTCAAGCTCCGAGAGATTTTCCAGTTGAGCCAAGGGCTTGATCCCTCGATCCGTAACGAAAGTCCCCGCCAAATCTAGCGATGATAGCTGTTTCAAGGTAGTCAACTCGCGTAACCCAACATCGCTCGTCCAAGTATAGTTAAGTCGAAGCACCTTGAGTAATTTGAAGCGACTTACCTGGGTCAGTCCCTCATCCGTTATGTCAGTCCCACTTAGATCCAGATATGTGAGTTTCTTTAGAGGGGCCAGGTGTTTCAGACCCTCGTCGGTGACGCGGGTTTCATCCAGATGAAGTGAGGTCAACCTTCGTAATGTGGATAACTCCCCCAAGCCGAGGTTCGTTATGGCGGTGGAACCTAAATCCAAGGAAGTTAAGTTCTCCAACTTAGCTATATCTTTTAGGCCTAAGTCGCTTATCAGCGTGCTACGCAAGTCAAGTACCGTGAGCATTTTTAGCTTAGGTAGTTCCTTGATTCCGCCGTCCGTGATTGTTGTGCCTCGCAAGGAAAGCTCCTTCAGTTCGGGCCATCGCGCCAACTCTTTGAGCCCGGCATCCGTGATTCTCCAATTGCTTAGGTCTAACTCAGACTGGGGCCTGACTATCTGTAGATAATATTTCAATCCGCTGTCCGTCCGGAGATGTTCGGGAAGCGTCATCCAGGGTAATTGCTGATTTACCAGATTTCCCAAGCTCCTTTCGCTAATATTCCAATCAGACAGGTCTAAACCCCAGGCTATTTCAACAAGCGTAATATAATGCTTTAGTCCCTCGTCGGTCTTGCAAGATTCAGGAAGATTTAGTGCCTTGAACTTCAATCCCTGAAGCTGCGTTAGGCCTTTTGCTGTAATCCGAGTTCCGAAGAGGTGGAGGTTTTGCAAGTTTTTTAAGGGAGCTATGTATTTGAGCGCTGCGTCATCTACTGCAGTGCCCGATAAATTGAGCTCGGATAACTCCTTGAATCTGGCTAATTGACTCAGGCCCGCCCCCGTGATGGGCCAATCACTAAGATCTAATGATAATACATTTGGCGCTATCGCAGCGAGGTAATGTTGCAAGCCCAAGTCGGTTCGGCAAGCATCCGGGATAAGCAGAAAATCTAGATTCTTATTGGCAAGTGCTTTCAGGCCAGCATCGGTGACGAGTGTACCACCCAGGGTCAGGACACGGAGATGCTTGAGTTGGCTAAGGTCTTTGAGTCCTGCGTCCGTAACTGCCGTGTTGGAGAGAAACAGTGAACTAAGATTCGTAAGTCCCACCAAGTGCCGGAGCCCCTCCTGGGTTATCCGCGTGCCTGCCAAGTCGAGCGAGGTTAATTCTTGGAGGTGCGCGAGTTCTTGGAGCCCAGCATCGGTGATCTTGGTATCGCGCAAGCTGAGTTCTTGCAATTTTGTCAATGGGCCTAAGGCCTTCAATCCTGCATCGCTAATTTCGGTTTGGCTCAGGTCGAGTTTTCTCAGGTTAGTCAGTTGACTCAATTCCATCAAACCGACGTTGGTAATGGCGTTGTCCGCTAAGTTCAACGATTCTAGGGTCCTTAACTTTGACAGATGCCGCATTCCCTGGTCAGTAATTCGAGTGGCTCGCAAATCTAGAGAAGTCAATTCCTGTAGCTTAGCCAAATGCTGCAGACTGTTATCCCTGACCGAAGTTCGGGAAAGATTGAGAGCGGTCAGTCTCGGAAGCTGCGCCAGCTCTTCTAAGGTCGCGCCAGTTATCCACGTGCCAGACAAATTAAGACTGATGACGGTAGATACTTTGGCGATGTGCGGCAGCGCGGAGTCGGTGATCTTCCAGCCGCTGAGATCGAGCAGTTTCGGAGGTGCGATCGCCGCGAGATAATGCTTAAGTCCTAAGTCGGTTTTACACCTATCGGGAACTCTAAGCACTTGCAAGTTTTGACCAGCTAAAACTTGCAAGTCTTGATCAGTAATAGTCCAGTCCTGCAAGTCAAGGATTCGAGGAGGCGACTTGATTGCGGCCAGATAATTTCTTAGACCCTGACCGGTGTAACAATGCGCGGGAATCGTAAGCTGGTCAAGTTTTAGTCCAGCAAGCGCCTCCAGCCCCGCTTCTGTAATGTACCAATCACGTAGATCAAGCTGCCGAGGCCGTGCAAGTGCCGCAATATAGTGTTTCAGCCCAAGATCAGTATAGCATTGTGAAGGTAAAGCCAAGGTTTGGAGTTGCATGCCCTTCAAGTGTTGAAGTCCGACATCCGTTACGGATGTATCCGTAAGATCGAGGTACCTGAGTTGCTTTATCTTCGCCAATTCTTGTAGGCCCTCGTCAGTGATGTGGAGACTTCGTAAACTTAGGTGTTCAAGGTTTGATAATTTCGAGAGCGCTTGGAGACCGGTGTCTGTGATGTGCCAGTTAGTTAATATCAACCTGATAGAGTGCTGCCCAATGCAGGGTAAGTGTTTCACAATCAAGTTTATTTTGCTAAGCTCAGGTGGCCCAAGACACTTAAGTAGTAAGTCGGCAATTTTATTAGGTCTTTCAAGGCTAATCAAAGTGCGATCCAGTTGAAGGTATCTCAAATTTTTCAGGTGCGTCAAATGTTGGAGGCCCGCAACGGTGATCGCGGTTCCCGATAAGTCCAACCCTACTAACTCCTGCAGCGGCAGCAATTCAGCTAATCCAGCATCTGTGATCGAGGTGTCCGCAAGAGAAAGCCATTGTAGCTGTCTGTGTTTCTTATATTGGGCCAGTTCCTTAAGGCCTGCATCGCTTATTTGCCACTGGCTTAGATCCAAGCGCATCCGAGGTTCCACGGCGCTCAGGTAGCAAGCTAACCCGGTGTCCGTTTTGCACCTTTGGGGAATACCTAAGGCTTGGAGATTCATCCCTTCCAGGAGTCTTAGACCTTGAGGGGTGACCTGTGTGCCCTCCAGACACAGGGAATGCAGGCGAGGGGTGTCGAGCAAATAATCTAAGCCTTGGTCAGTAATCGGCGTAAATGATAAGTCCAAGGCCTCTAGTGCCGGAAGAGCCACGAGTTCTTTGAGACCAGCATCTGAAATCCGCGTGTGGGCGAAACTGAGCCAGGTGAGCCGCGACAGCGCTGCAAGCTCTCGGAGGTCGGCGTCGGTTATGTTACTATGCGACAGATCTAGAGCGAACGGCTTAGCAGGCTGGGGTAATTTCTGAAGAAGCCTCGGTTTCCATACTCGGATGCGAAAGCATGGTAAAGTGATGCAATCTGCATCCCAGGTTGTGAGGTAGGTCTCAAATAGGTGGCCCGTTTCGGAATCCTTGCCGACCCAGATAACCTCGGCACCAGCTTCCTGCCATGCTTTTACCACTTCAGGAGTTAGTTCATCGAGCAAATCAGAAGCGGTGTCCACGGCGCGGCTAGCGCAGAGGCACACACCCGACATCAGAAGTAGCACCAACACGCGAGTAGCATGCATAACTCACCTACGTAGCAAGCGAGTTGTTTGCTTGCCCTCGCCGACCGTGAGATTGCTAGGTTAGTCTAGGAGATACTAGGGCTTGCAGGTAGGGTTACCATGGGTTAGCAAACGCGCTAGGAGAACGTTGTGCTAGCCTCATGTGTGCGGCGGCAGACAGGCCCCAACGCGGATCATATTCTAACTAAGATTCCGCATCGAGATAAAAAGTCGGCCTGAGATGTCCGGAAGAAATTGAGTCGTAGGAGATGACCATGGGGCTGCGAAGGTGGTGGCGGAGTGGCTTGATCATCGCTTGGCTCATCGTGTTTACGGGGACTGCAGCCGGACAAGTGCAGGATCGGGTGACTTACCGCGATCCGAAGACTGGCAAGCTCGTCACTCGCGAAGGAAATATCATGGCGGAGTCGCCAGGGGGCATTACTTTCGTTTGGGGGCTCGATGCGCGGAAAGAGTTTATTCCTGTGACAGCCCTGGAGGATATTCGCTTTGCCGCCGAGCCCCCGGAAACCTTGCAGGCTCGGGCTGCCGAAGCCAAGCAGCAATGGCAAAAGGCTCTCGACTTTTACCAGCAAGCCCTCAGAGGGGCGGGTAAAGCTAAGATGGCTGTCCCTTTCATCGAGTTCAAAATCCTGAAGCTCCGTTCGTTGCTCATGGAGCAGCAGGAAACAGACCCCTTACAACGGGCGGATTTATATCGGCAGCTCGAGCAATTTCATAAAAGGTACCCCAATGCTTGGCAGACGGTCGAGTGTTTGGAGCTGATGGGGCAACTGCGGTTGCGCGATGGTCTGCCTGTGGACGAAGTGTTGGCCGAATTGCGTGCCGTGCGGGACAAGTACCAGAACCAAGCGGAGCTGGTCGGGCGAGTCAACTTGTTCGAGGCTCGCGCCCTTGTCCAACAAGCTCAGGGATACCTGCAGAACCAGCCTGATAAAGCATTGGAAATCTACAAGCAAGCACGTGCCAGCTTGGAAAAGCTGATGCAGACCACCACCGACCGTAATCTGCGCCAGGAGATTCTGGTAAGTCTGGTGGAATGCAAGGCTGCCTTGCGTCAGCACAAGGAAGCTGAGGCTGATCTGGCTCTACTGGAAAAGGAAGCCCAGGACCCGCGGACAAAAGCTCTGGTGCATTTGGCCCGAGGCGACATCTATCGTCTCAGCGAACGTATCCGCGATGCCATGTGGGAATATCTCTGGGTAGATGTGGTCTATAACCAAGACCGCGATTTAGTCGCGCGGGCCTTATACTGGTTAGTGGACGTGTTCCGCAAATTGGGCGATGAAGAGAAGGCCAAGGCGTGCCAAGAACGCCTGCTCAACGAATTCAGGGACACCGTCTGGGCTAAACGCTTAGGGAAGTAATCT
>JANXCQ010000021.1 GCA_025060195.1 Gemmatales bacterium
GAATTCCAAACGCCTAGCCTAACGCAAGCTGAGTAGTAGAACGAAGCGGAGCCACTTCTCGGAAAGGCCTCCAGCGGCGCTGGTAATGTATTGGCTCGCTCAGGCCCTCGAGGGGAACGAGGTTTCTGCGAGGAGCAAATCTTCGTCGGACCCCTGGCGTAGTTCGCGAACGATATCGGCGATCCGAGCGACCGCCCGCTCTACTTCCTCGAGCGTGTTGAGATGGCTGAAGCTAAAACGCACAGCGGAACGCAGACGCTCCTCAGGAAGTTGCATTGCTTGCAACACGGGAGATGGCAGGAGCGAGCCACTGGAACAAGCTGACCCCGCGGAACACGCGATGCCTGCCAAATCCAGACGCATCAAGAGGACTTCGGCACGACAGCCGGGAAAGGAAATGTTCAGCGTGTGGGGCAGGCCATCGTGCTCGGGGCCGTTCACAAAAATCGGAGCGCAGCCGCGACGCAGGCCATCGAGAAAAACTTGGCGCAATTGCCGTACGTGATTGAATCGGCTTTGCCAGTCGCGATGAGCCAGTTCAATGGCCTTAGCGAGCCCGACGATCAGTGGTACGGGTTCAGTGCCTGGTCGGCGTCCGCGTTCCTGATGCCCTCCGTGAAATAAGGGCGTCAGCCTGACCCCGCGACGCACCAATAGTCCGCCAATGCCTTTCGGGCCGTGGACCTTGTGCCCCGAAAAACTCAGCGTGCTGACGCCCAGTTCGTGAAAGTGCACGGGTATTTTTCCCACTGCTTGGACGGCGTCGCAGTGAACTGGAATGCGCCGTTCCTGACAGATGGTTGCCAGTGCCTGGACCGGTTGGAGAGCGCCCGTTTCGTTGTTGGCCAGCATCAGGCACGCAAGCTGGACCTCGCCATGGCACAGTGAATCGAAAGCGTCGGCATCCACGATACCGTCCGAGCCAACGGGAAACTCGCGCTGCGAAAAACCCCGCTGCACGAGAGCGGCCACGGCCTCGCGTACCGAAGGATGTTCGATACCGCTCGCTAGAATCACGCCGCGGCTTCGCGGTAGGCCAAAAACGGCTAAGTTGTTCGCTTCCGTAGCGCCGCTGGTAAAAATCAATTCGTCGGGGAACGCCCCAAGATAATGAGCGATTTGTTCCCGAGCATCCTCGATAGCCTTGCGCGCTAATCGGCCAAAGCGGTGCGCACTAGAGGGGTTGCCGAAGTGCTCCGTCCAGAACGGTTCCATCGCGGCGCGCACTTCGGGCAGTAGAGAGGTCGTCGCGTTGTTGTCGAGATAAATCACAGTCTGTGTATTCACCGGCCGTGGCGCTCCGGGATTGAACGCTTCATAAGCGCAACTACTCTCATGGTGATTGTAAGCGTGAGAGTGTGGATGTCGCAGCGCCTACCGGCTATTCGTGCACAATCACCTTCCACGTCTATGCACAAATAGGTAATACAGGGCCGCGATGGCCAGCACGCAGGCGATGAGAATCAGCCAGGTGGTGTACATCGTCCATCCGTTGGATAGCGAGTGGTCGAAATAGGTAAGGGAGGCGGAAAAGCGATGAGGCTTGGTGCAGATCAGGTTGGACACCGAAGACGGGGGAAGATTGGAGGCAACTCCGAGTCGAGATGTGCAAAAAATGAAGGCTCAATGAGATTATACTGCCCAGGAGAAAAATGGCCAGGACAGTAGGAAACTTAACACGGCATTCGTAACGGATGTAAGTGAAACTGACGCCGTAGCTCATTCGCCTGTTGCCAAACCTTATCGTTACTGGCCAGGAACCGAACGAGTTGTCCCGTGGAGACATGCAAGGCTTGTGCGGTGGCAGCGAGTTGACCGTGATGAGCGGCCAAGGCGTCGAGTACTAAGCCGACAGTGGGCCAGTACCGCGCGTCGCGTTGCCCCAGTTTCAAGTGATGCTGCCCAATCTGTTGCCACAGTTCAATAGCCACTGCGTCTTGCGGGGGAAACGGTTCGCGCAGCTGTAGGAAAAAGCGCTGCCGCAGGCGTTTCAGGGCACGTTGCTTGTTGTCATGTTGGGAGCGGCTTTCCTCGGCGATGGCGTGTAAACCGCTGGGCAGATGTCGCAGCCGCACCGCCGAGTCGGTCTTGTTGCGTTTTTGTCCGCCCGGGCCACTGGCCCGATACGTGTCCACGGCACATTGTGCTAACAATTGTTGGTCGGATAAGCTCGTCCACTGGGAGCGCATGCGAGGACAAAAATTTTTGGATAGCAGCTTGACCCTGACCTGGGAAATTTTACAATCGCCCAGCGAAGGGAATGTGCCTCACCCCGACTTTCCAGCCGAAGGGAGGAGTGCTCATGAGCCAAACGCATCCACCCCCCGGTAAGCCCGGCATCTCCCGGCGTCAGTTTCTGACAGGAACTGGTTTGGGCGCAGCCGCCACCGCATTGCTTCGGACAAGCGAGGCGCCAACTCAAGCGAACCAAGCGCAGGCTCCGAAAACGGTAGGCTTCGGCCCGAATCCCGTAGCGTGCGAACTGTTGGTGAACGGAGCGCGAATTACGGTGCACATTGAACCGCGGGTGACCTTGCTCGATTGTTTACGGCATTACATGGACATCACAGGGCCGAAGCGCGTGTGCGATCGGGGCACGTGCGGCGCTTGCACAGTGCTCTTAGATGGACGACCGATCTACGCCTGCACCATGCTAGCCTTGGAAGCGCAGGGCAAGAAAATCGAGACGCCGGAAAGCCTCTATGAAGACGGCCAACTGCACCGCGTTCCTGCCGCCTTTGTGCAGTACGATGCTCAACAGTGCGGTTTCTGCACGCCCGGATTCGTCATGGCCATGAAGGCTTGTTTCGATCGGAATCCCAATGCTACGCCCGCTGAAGTTGAGCAAGGTCTGGCGGGAAACATTTGTCGCTGTGGCACCTATCAACAAATGCGCGACGCCCTGCGCAGCCTATGCAAGAAGGGAGGCTAGACCATGGCAGAGATTAAGTGGCCGGAAAAGCGTCGCCTTATTGGTACCAAAGTCCCGCGCGTGGATGGTCCCGACAAAGCCACGGGCCGGGCTCGCTATAGCCAGGACATCAATCGCCCCGGCATGTTACACGCCTTGATTCTTCGCAGCCCATATGCGCATTGCCGCATTAAGAGTCTAGACCTTTCTGAGGCACAGAAAGCCCCTGGAGTGCGGGCTATCGTGACCGTTGGGCAGATCAATTACACGGCCGGAAAGAAAGAGGGCATGCCCGGTTGGGAATTTCCGGTTAGTGTAACAGACGTGGGGCGAGAACTCTTTTATCACGGGGATGAAATTCTCGCCATCGCCGCCGATACCGAAGAACATGCTCGCGATGCGTTGCGTTTGGTCAAAATCGAGTTTGAAGAGCTGCCTTTCATTGTGAAAGAGGAAACAGCGTTGCGAAGGCGGCAAGGACCTAGCACGGTGCCCGGAAAGGATGCCAGCAACGTTCTGGCAGGTGGCAGTCGTACCGAAGGCGATCCCGACGGTGCCAAGAAGGCGGCCGAGGTTTTGGTCAGGGGTACCTACGGCGTACCTGTGATCACTCATTGCTGCCTGGAAACTCATGGTCTGGTGGCGGAGTGGGAAAGTCCGAGGAGCTTGACGATCTGGTGCACTACGCAGGCTGTACCCGCCACTGCTAATCAATTGCAAAACTTTCTCGCAGGGCACGGGATTACCTGTAACGTGCGTTGCATTACGCACCATATGGGCGGTGGCTATGGCAGTAAGTTTGGCCCCGACATTCAAGGCTATCTCGCCGCGGTTTTGGCGTGGCTTGCGAAGGCGCCCGTGAAGCTCTTCCTGGAACGGGATGAAGAACATCTGGCCGCGGGCAATCGCCCCAGCGCCACGGCGACGGTAACCATTGGCGGAAGTCACGACGGGACAATTACAGTGTTCGAAGCGACTACTTACGGCACGCCTGGGGTGGGACGAGCTGCGGGCGTGAACATTGGTATCCTGCCTTACGTCTACGACGTGCGCAACGTGCGGATCAGCACCGACATTGTGCGGCTCAATCATGGCGCGGCTCGAGCCATGCGCGCCCCAGCCCATCCGCAGAACTGCTTTATTACAGAGTGCGCCGTGGACGACTTCGCCAATGCCGCGGGATTAGACCCGATGGAGGTGCGGCTGAAGAATCTGCCCCAGAACGATCCCGCCGCAGTGAAAAACACGCCTACCAGTTTCCTCGCGTTGCGGAACACCATTTACACCGACGAAATTCGCATTGCCGCCGAATTGTCGCAGTGGAAAAAGAAATGGCATCCGCCCGGCAAAGGACCGACCAAGGGACCATGGAAGCATGGCATCGGCATGGCCCTGCATACTTGGGGCGGTGCCGGTCGCGCAGATAACGATGTTTTCGTCACTATTTCCAGCGATGGGTCGGTGGTAGTGCAATGTTCCACGCAAGACCTTGGCACAGGTGAACGCACGGTATTGGCCATTGTCGTAGCCGAGGTACTCGGGCTCGATCCGAAAGACCTCACCGTCGTCATCGGTGAAAGCCAAATTGGTCGCTCGACCGGCTCTGGCGGCAGCACGACTGCACCAGGGACGGCCCCGGCAGCCTTGGTAGCCGCGATTAACGCCCGCGACGAATTGTTCCGTAAGGTCGCGCCCAAGTTGGGTATGAAGCCTGAGAACCTGGTTCTGGAACCCAATAAGATTACCGACAAAGCCAGTGGAAAAAGCTTCACGTGGCGGCAATTCTGTGCCCGACTTGGGATGGATACCGTTCGCGGACAAGGCAATTGGATTCCGGGATTGTCGAATCTCGGAGTGGGCGGCGTGCAAGTCGCTGAAGTGTGGGTCGACACGGAAACTGGCGTGGTGCGCTTGGAAAAAATTGTCGCCGTACAGGATTGTGGCATGGTAATCAATAAGCTGGCCTGTGAATCGCAAGTGGCCGGCGGTGTGATCATGGGCATCAACCTCGCCATGTTTGAGGAGATGATTGTGGACGAACAGACCGGCCGCATGGTCAACCCGGATTTCGAGTTTTACAAGCTCGGCGGCATGCTCGACATGCCGGAAATCATCGTGCATATGCACGACATGCCGGAACGCGGTGTCATTGGCATCGGTGAGCCGCCGACCATCAGCACTGCCGCGGCTATCGGCAACGCCATCTGCAACGCGCTGGGCGTGCGCGTCCCACGTACCCCGTTCAGCCCCGACCGCGTCCTCGCAGCCCTCCATGCTAAGAAATAACCCCGAGCAACTTCGAGGCTCGGCCCAGACCAGCCAGGAGTATCCCCCATGAAAAACTTTACTTACTATCGTCCGCTCAGCCTGGAAGCTGCCGTCGCATTACTTGATACCCGTTGGGGCACCACGGAACTATTAGCGGGTGGTACTGACCTGCTCGATTTGCAAAAGGAATACATCGCCCAGCCCGATAAAGTCGTCAGCTTGACCTTTATTCAAGATCCCGTTTTCACGCGGATTGAAGTACCACAGATTTTGCCCGGCACGAAGCCTACTGTGAGTATCGGCGCCGCGGTGAAAATTGCCGATATTGCGGAGCATGCGGAACTGAAGCACCTCTTCCCCGCGCTGACGGACGCCGCGGCCCAAGTCGGCGGGCCCCAAATCCGCAACATGGGCACGCTGGGGGGCAATTTGTGTCAACGCAACCGCTGTTGGTATTTCCGCGATGAACACGTGTTGTGTCTGCTTAAGGGGGGCCGACGATGCTTCGCTGCCGATGGCGAAAACCGTTATCACGCCATCTTCACCAAGGGGCATCCGTGCGTAATAGTCCATCCTTCGACGTTAGCGCCGGCCTTGATCGCACTGGGGGCCAGCGTAGAAGTCCTCGGCCCTAATGGCAAACGTACCATCGAACTGAGCAAGTTTTTCCAGGCACCCACTAAACCCGACCAACGCGAGCATGTGCTGGCGCCGAACGAAATTGTGGTACGCGTTCTTATCCCCGTTGAGGGCTTGCGTAATGCCAGTTACGAAGTCCGACATAAACAAAGTTACGATTGGCCATTGGCTCAGGCGGCGGTGGCCTTTCGACTCATCGGAGGCAAGGCCACGGATGTTCGCATCGTTTTGGGTCATGTGGCTCCGACACCTCATGTCGCCACGGAAGCGCAAAAAGTCGTCGAAGGGCAAACGATCACACGCGAATTAGCCGAAAAAGCGGGCGAAGCTGCCACTGCGGGAGCCGTCCCCCTTAGCCAGAACGCCTATAAGGTTCATCTGGTGAAAGTCGCCGTCAAGCGTGCGCTGCTCCTGGCCAGCGGCGCCCAGCCCGATTGGGTAATTTAGAATTGCCTCCCAGATTCAAATAGGTGTCGCCTAAGCATGAAACGATAGTCTCGCAGTTAACTGTCGTTTAGGCAACGAATTGACACCCTTACAGAAAAAATAAGGCGGTCTGCATTAGCCGCCAATTTTGTACTCGTTTGTAAGTACGTAAGCTACGGGGAGTGCAGTTCCCGTGGTCTGCAGGCTAGTGCCTTACACCAGTTCAGCGATAACCCTGCCGTGCTCGACCGCATAAACTGGCCGACCGCTTGGATCGCGGAATTGAATGTGGGGATCGATTCCCAGGACATGGAAAATGGTCGCCATGAGATCCTGAGGCGTGATGGGCGTAGTCTTAGGCACTTCAGCTTTGGCGCTCGATTCACCGATGACTTGTCCCATCTTTAACCCGCCCCCTGCTAACGCCAAGGTACTAAGCGGAGCCCAGTGATCCCGGCCTGCATCGTTGTTAATACGCGGCGTGCGCCCAAACTCGCCCGTAATGACCAAAAGGATTTGCTGGTCTAAACCGCGAGCGTAAATGTCTTCGACGAACGTGGCCACAGCATGATCCAGCTGCGGCGCTTGCCGTTCCAGTTCTTGCTTAATGTTACCGTGATGATCCCAACCACCGTAAGTAACGGTCACAAAACCGACGCCTGCCTCGCACAACCGACGTGCCAGGAGCAATTGCTGACCTAACCCTGGACCATACCGATCGCGCACCCGCGGATCTTCCTTGCTCAGGTCGAAGACGTCCTTCGCTCGACCGAGGATCAAATTGAAGGCCTGCTGATCAAAGCTATCCAAACCCGCCATCAGGCCGCTTTGATCAATCTCACGGTTGATTCGATCCAGCGAACGCAGCAATGACCGACGATCTTCCAGTTGCTGTAGGCTCACTTTTAGATTCATATTGTTGCGGGCGTTCCCTGTGGTATCAAATGGCGCGTAAGCCGGGCCCAACCACGCGGGACCGTCAGCATAAATGCCTCCCAAGCGCACGTACGTCGGCAGACCCGACACCGGATGATTCGGTCCGCGCACCCGCGCCACGATGGAGCCAATGCTCGGTCGAATTGGCGGCGCCCCGTTATCTGCAGGGATATGGTCGTAACCGGTCATGACAAAATGGGTGCCACCTGCATGGCCGGAGTTGGTGTGGGCAAACGAACGCACGAAGGCCATGCGGTCAGCCACTTGGGCTATCTTCGGAAAAATCGCCCCCAACTCGATACCGGGCACGCAGGTTTTCACGGCGCCCACCACGCTGCGGTACTCGGCAGGCGCGGTCATCTTTGGGTCGAAAGTTTCAATGTGTGTCGGGCCACCGGGGAGCCAGAGCCATACCACGGACGTGTTTTTCACCGGCTGTCCCTGTTGAGCGGCATGAGCACGTGCTCGTAACAAATCACTCAGTGTCAAGCCGGTCAAACCTAGCACCCCGGCTTTGAGAAAATCCCGGCGGCGAATACCCGCACAGTTGCCATGCACGCGGTTCGCGACGACTTTCAGCATGGTAAGCTCCTTCATCGTCCCTGCGAAGCCGGCTTCGGAACGCCCCAAGGCGGGATTTGGGCCTGAAGCACAGTGCAGGTTCCCATGGAATGTAAGAAACGGCAGCGTGGCATTGATCATACAAACTCCCCACTAGTGCGTCAATCGCGGCGACAACTTTTTATCTCTCGGTCTGAGCCATAGGCCCACTTCGCTGCGAGCCCTCGGCGTTCTAATTTTGCTGTTACCGACTAACGCTCTCTTTCATCCCTTTGTGTGAACGAATTGCGTTGTCAACGAAGTTCTTACTCACAGCGAGTGCCGAAGGTGGGAGTCGAACCCACACGGGGTGTAAGCCCCACCGGATTTTGAGTCCGGCGCGTCTGCCAATTCCGCCACTTCGGCCTATTGCGGATTAGCCACTAAGTCGGGTCGACTCACCTCCATTATATAAGCCACATCCAAGTTCGTTCACCTGCCATTATTGTACTTTATTCAGACAAGTCTCCTTGACATTTCTTGCTGTGAATGGTAAGGGCCAAGCCGAGGAGGGAGTGGTTGTGCAGGTGCTGCTCAATACTTGGACTGGATTCGGGCCGCCTGCTGGTATTGGACATTACGCTCAACAACTGGCTCAGGCACTCCAGCAAACCGCGACGGACGAAGATCACATTCACATATTCCCTCCGGATGAGCTGGCACAACTCTCTCGTCAACTGACATCGCCGTTACGCTCAACCCGAGCGCAGTTATCTCATCCGGCGATGGCTAAGCCCATGGTCCGCCTCGTTCCCAGGTCAGCGTCGCGCTGGCTTCGAACCTGTGCAACCCCCATTCGCGATGCTTTCCGTTGGACACTCGGCCAATGTTTACGCCGTTATTGCCGCCGAGTTCATGCTCAGCTTTATCACGAGCCGAACTTCGTACCCCTATGCTGGGACCTTCCCACGATTATCACTGTGCACGACCTTTCGCCTTTGTTGTTCCCGCATTGGCATCCGGATTACCGCGTACGCTGGCTTGAAAAGCATTGGCCACGCTGTGTAAGCCACGCCCACCACATTCTTACTGTTTCCCAGTTCACCAAAACAGAGCTTACGCGCCTCGGGGGCGTCAGTCCCGAACGTATTACCGTTACCTACCCGGGAATTCGCGCCTGCTTTCAGCCCCAAAAGCGGCCAGACGCCCGACGGAAAATCGCCAAGCTGGGGCTACCCACGAACTTCCTGCTTTATGTTGGCACCTTGGAACCCCGGAAAAATCTGGAAACGGTGCTACGTGCTTATTTGCATCTACCGCGCTCTCACCGTCAGCAGGTGCCGTTCGTTCTAGCAGGTAAGTACGGTTGGGGAGCTGATTCCCTTCTGGAACTCCTCGCCACGACGGGCGTCCAAGAAGGCGTCTATCACCTAGGCTATGTTCCCGAGGCTTGGCTGCCCGTTCTCTATAATGCGGCGCGAGCCCTTGTCTATCCATCTCACTATGAAGGCTTCGGTTTGCCTCCAGTCGAAATGTTGGCTTGCGGCGGCCGGGTGATCGTTTCCGACCTGGCGATCTTCCGCGAAACGCTCGGCCCTCACGCCACGCGCATCGCCCCGAACGACCCTGATGGTTGGTACCGTGTGCTCTATCGAATTGTTGTCCAGCATGAGTTTCCCACTGAACCAGACTGGAACGCCGTCCATTGGGCGCGCCGGTATAGTTGGCAAGCTTGTGCACAGCTGACTTGGCAGACTTACAAGTCGCCGCCTCTGGCCATTCCCTTAGCCGCCTGATTTGCCTTCTGATCCTCGCTTGCCATCTTCTTGCCGCGGCACACGCTCCTGTAACAAGTCCTGCACCACCTCAGCCAATAACTTTGGATCACGTCGGCTTACGATGTATTCGATCCGCGGCTCCGGAATTCCTAACTGGGTCAATACCTGACGCGCCCTCGTCCACAACCGCTCCAGCTTCTTACCTTCCGCCAAATAAATGTCTCCCACCAGTTCCTCTAGACGCTGGAATAACGTATTTGGTAAGTTTTCGTAATACCGACGAATCACTTTCAACTGGTAGGGCGTATAATCGCGTGGCTTCTGCGAAGACTCGGCCATCAGTTTCTTCCTTGCACTTATGAGTTAAAGTTCCAGCCACATACTCAGTTTCCAGTGCGAGCAAAAGCTTAGCGCACGTCATAACAGCGCCTTTAGAGTTCCTCGTTTGGCTCGCGCAACACGGCCGGACTAACCTTCGGCCATCTGAGCCTGCCGCTTCCGTATCGCTTTAAGTCTGCGCAACCTTTGGCGCCGCCTTTGCTCGCTGGGCTTTTCATAATACTCATGGCGGCGCACCTCCTTAGGAATTCCGCTTCGTTCGAGCAGCTTCTTGAAGCGTTTAATAGCTTGTTCGATACTTTCATTAGGGCGCAATTTCAGCTTCAGCGGCATTCGTCCTCCTTATACGTTGACCCAGGAAGCAGGCTCGGCACATGTCCCCAATATTTTTCGACCATCTGGTCCCGAATTTGCACCTCAACCAGGTGATTTATTATAAGGGCCACCAACGAAATCGCCACCACCCTCACCTCATACCAAGACCAACTTAAACGAGCAAGGCTGGCCAGTGGAGCATAGCACAAAATGTCCTCTGGCTAGGCGCCAATTCCAACAACCGCCCCCGCGTCCGTGTCCTAACAGATGGGGGCCAAAACTTCCAACAACTCTACGGCGGGCCGAGAGTCCCAATGAATTAGCGCCAAACGCCCAAAGGTTTCCCGAGGCTCTGACAAGCCGAACCACACGCACATCATCTCGTCGGGCATGAGCCGTAAAAACGCACACGGCTCGATGTTACGCAAAACGTTGTGTTCGATGAGAACGGTTCCCAAAGGCATCGCTTCCCGCAAAATCGCATCGCGCACACCAGGGGAACAGAGGTCTAGATCGATGCGCGATATTCCAAACTGAACCACGCGCGAAGGCCGGGATAGCAAAATCTTCCGCCCATACCAAGAATTCTCCCGTCTACGTGCCAAGACCCGCAAACGCACAGGCCCACCATAATAGTTCTCCAACGTCACCGTCATATGGTCGTGATGTACCAGCAACTGATAATAAGGCGGCGGCACAGCTTCCGCAGCCACCACCTCATAACTCGGCCAAGTCCGGTCTCCAAACCACTGATACAGCGATTCGACAGTTAAAGGCCGAAATGACTCCTTCACCTGAGCCGGTTCCCGGAAGCGGTACTCTCCGAAATTCGCCAAAACACTCAGCTGATTCGGAGATTCGGCGGACGGCTTGGCTTTCTTTGAAGTGCTACGCACTTCCCAAACTAATAGTTCGCCCGAACACCAACCCGTCCTAAGCGGTTAGCTCCCACGACGAGGTCGCCCATAACGGGGGCAGCAGCCCTTGCCGCTCCAAGTTCACTGCCTCGTGACGGATTGACTCGAATCCACTGTGGATTGTTTCCAAGATCCGCACCGCACCCGCTAACTCCCCAACCTTCCGATTTTGCACTACGTAGTGGACATATTCATACAATCGAAGGCAGGAAATAGCCACTTCCCCCAGTGCGGGATTTACTCCACTAATCAATGCCGCTACCAATAGTTGGCTTCGATGCCAGAGCCATTGCGTTTCCTTGCGGACCTCCTTGGTTTGCTCATTATCCTCTAGCCGCAGTAATTCCTTCAACACGCGGATGGTCTCCTCTAATAAAGCCAACAACATATCTATACGCGTCCACTGCACGCTGGCCTGTTGCGCCCACTGATACGTCACCATGGGTTTTTACCTCGCACGAGTGCTTTCGATCTTGATCTGCCTATATCTATCTAAGTCAAGGAAATCCTGCGGTTACTTTTCGGGCCTATCTTATAGCTCACTAAGTTATGAACCGGGCTGACGCGGCGCAGAGTTCTCTCTTAGCTTGGCATGATGTCCGCGAGAATGCCGCACTTTGGCACTAACATATATCATTAGCGATCCTTAGTAGATCTCCACCACGCTTCCCTCTGGTGCTAACGCCGGTTTGGACGACCATGATTTATCAAGGCCTGAAACTGCGCGGTGAGTATCTCTCCTAGACCCCGCAATCGGGACACGGCATGCTCTAAGTCGCGAAATCGCTTTTCCAAGGTTTGGCGTTGCTGTCGAACTTGTTCACTAATCCGATCGATACTCTCCTGAAGTCGCTGTGCCTCACTTTGCAAAACCTGGCGACCGGTTCGAATCAGCCCATATTGAGGATCGAAAAGAGTATGCAAGTATTGATCTAATTTAGCAGCCATGCCCCGAGTTAAAACTATTTCCGCCTCCGGTCCTGACACTAACTGGCTAGGGGTCAAGCTGACGCGTACTTGCAGACCCGAAGTGGCTCGATTATTTTCATCACCGACAAGCAGCTGGCCCACTCCACGTGCAGGTTCGGTTTCTCCCTGAACCAAGAAGACACCCGCCACATCCTGACCAACTCCCCGCTGTCCCACGGTGAATCCCAGCGAGGCCAACGCATTGCCCCCTACTAAATGTACTTCCGAATGCGAGCCGTAACTGTCCGAGCGGATTCGTAATCGGTTTCCCTCTAAAGTTACTGTAACCTGTCGGCCCTCTTGTCGAGCGACGGCGTTCACGCGGGCCTGCAACTCCTCAGCTAACGCCTGTCGACTGTAGCTCCCCGGTGTTAAGGTGAGGTGATATAATTTACCATCTAATATCAAGCTTAGCTGATTATTGCTGTCGCTTAGTATGACATTAGTTGCCAAGTCCTGCGCGGCTAGAACACTAGCTTGCTCGGCCACTTGGGTGATGTCAACCTGTATAGGGGGCCCTGGGCTCACCGTTTTTAGACTTCCTGCCACAAACTTTACTCCGGCGTGATTGGACTGCCCCACGAAGGCAAAAAGTCGGCGAACATCGTCTAAAGTGATGCCGGGTACTTGACTAGTCAACACCCGATTGAGCCGCTGGTTATCTATTTCCAAAGTTCCCTGTTGAGTCAGGCTAATACCCAAAGCACTCAGGCGATTAAGCTGGCTCGGCAGGCCTGGAATGGCCTCTGAAACCAGCCGCTGTAGTTCCCCCCTAATCTGTCTGGCCACTCGATTGCCGAACAAGGGACCCACTTGCTGCGTTTGAGCATCATAAGTCATATGTTGGTTGAGATAGCTTATCAACTCGTTGTATTTGTCGACAAATGCTGAGATCGCTTGGCGCATTTTTTCTATGTCTGGTACCACCTGCAATTGCACATTACGGTTCACATCGGCTCCATGGATGGTAACTTGCACTCCTTCAAACAGATTGTTCCACGTATTATTGCCTGATTCCAGAAGCAGCGCACCGTCCCCGGAACCTAAACGGAGGCGAGCATTGGTTGGCGCCTGAATTTGTGGAGCAAACACATCTATAGTGAACTTGTCCCCCGTATTTAGGACGCCTGAAGAAAACTTAATCATCACCCCCTCGGCCAAATTTTTGTAAACATCGGTGTCTCCAGCCCCTAATGTTATCAGGCCATAGTTGTTGCCCGTACTATCTTCGTAGCGCAGCGTAATGGTATCAGAGCCAACGGTGCCTCCCTGAAGCACGGTTAGATAGTAACTTTTTGATGTCGCACCAGTGTAGGCGCCGGGGCCCTGGTTACTAGTGGCGAAAGAGGTACTAGTATTGGAAGAGTGAGCCAAAGCAGGTCCGATATAACTGGCGTCGAACACAGGTTTGCGGGCCGGACCGGTGTCCGAGGCAAGCTGATTCGTTATCTGAATAAAGTTATTAGCTCCTGCCTCTTGTGCTGTAACCAGAAGCCTGTAAGGTTGCGTGTGATTGGGCGAACCGTCATGAATCACGGCGGCGGTTACCCCGGCCTGCGCTGCATTAATGGCTGCAGCTAATCCCCGCAACGTGTTATTAGTTTGGTCAATGGTAAGAGTAACGGCATTCGACTGGCCCATACGAATAGTTAGTGTTCCTGTAGTAATTGGGCTATCTGGAGAGTCAAATCCTTGGCTCGCCAGTTGGTGGGGTCGAGCTATGCTAAGTACTTGAAATGAATAAGTCCCTGGAGTCGCCTGCGACGAGGCAGTCGCACTGGCTAGCTCAGGATAGTTCACGCGAACTTGGCGTTGTTCGAAGACGGTATTATGAGACCGAGCTAAGGCAAATAAACTATCCTGCAGAGCACGTAAACGATTTTCTACCTCCGCCAGCGCGTTTTGCCGCACCAGAACTTGATCCTTGCGAGCGTTCAACTTCTGAATTCGGCGCTGCTGCATATCCAGCAGGCCTTGGATGATCTTATCGGTGTCTAATCCTGTGACTAACCCACTGAAATGAATACTGGCCATAGTTGGAGGCGGCTGGCAATGATTCTGCTGGAAAAATGAGCGTTTTTTGCAAGCATAGCATATAAAGAGCTTGGTCGGAGCGAGTAATCAAAAGATCCGCAACTAACAGTTTTTAGGCAAATGCGGGAGTAAACTGCATTTCTCGGAGTTGGGTCGAGGGGCGGAAGAAAATTAGATATTAGCCGTGAAAGCCCGCATAACGGTAGGGGGAGTCAAGCCCACCCCTACCAACTTCATCCTACGGAAGCTAAGTCGCACTCGAAAGACTAGACTCGACGCGATTTGCCAGTCAATTTTAGCGCTGAAGTAAAGCGAGCACCAATTGAGGAACCTGATTAGCGTTCGCTAGGACGCTGATACCGGTCTGGAGCAGGATTTGTTGCTTAGTAAAGTTGGCGATTTCCTGGGCATAATCCGTATCGCGGATAGTGGACTCAGCAGCTACGGTGTTTTCCAAGGTCGCGCGGAGGTTGTTCGCAGTGGCCTCGAGGGTATTCTGTTGGAAGGCACCGAGCATGCCGCGCAAATTGGTTACGTCATCAATGGCCTGATCGATGACTTTAATGGCGTCGGTGGCGCCGCTAACTGTCCGGACATTAATCTGGCTAAGGCTACTAAATTGCACGCCTGCGACGTTTAGCCCCAAAGCTGAAGTGGCCATATTGCCTATGGCTACTTTGGCGGTTTGCCCAGCGTTAGGACCGATCTGGAATTGCAAGGAGTTGTCGGTAACGGTAACCGTGCCCACGTTGCCACTAAACGTATTACCGACTAAGTTCGTGGCCGCGGTGTCGGTCTTGACGGCGACGCTAAGTCCTTTGGGAGCACCGCTTACGGCAGTGAGTACATTTCCCGAGCCCACAGCGGCTTGCCCGCCGATCGTCCCAGCAATGTCCACGCCCGTGTCAGTCTGGATCGTCGTGGTAAAGCCCGCGCTGCCTGCGCCTTGGCGCGTGGAGACAACACTTATGCTTGCCGCCGAACCAAACTGCAATGTGCGTAGCACGATGCGATCGTTGTTGTCATCATCTACCGCTTCCACCCCAGTTTGATTCGTATAGGAATTAATTCGAGAAATAATTTGAGCGCGGGTCATGCCGGCAGTTAGAGTGATGTTGACGCCGTTGACAGTCAATACTTCATCGTTACTAATAGTATCATTGTCTGCCAAGGCCGTGGTGGAGATGATATAAGCCCGTTGCGCCGCAGTGGTTACGTTAACGGTGTAGGTCCCCGCTAACGTGTCGCTCGTACCTCGTAAGAAAACGGTCCTCGCAGGATCGCTGACGGAACCAGAAATTCCCGCGGAACCATCTAATAGTTTTTTCGTGCCGAACTGGGTGTTCGCGGCGATACGGTCAATGGTAGCCAAAATATTATTAATTTCGGCCTGGTTAGCGGCCAAGGCGTCAGCGTCGTGGACACCTGCGTTGGCGGAATCAAGGGCCAGACTGCGTGCCTTCAACAAAAGGCGATTGATTTCGTCCAGAGCGCCTTCAGCAGTTTGGACGAGCGAAACGGCCTTGCTCGCATTCTCGATCGCAGTTTGCAGACCGACAATTTGCGCACGCTGCTGTTCGCTAACCACCAAAGCAGCGGGGCCATCGGCACCGCGATTGATCCTTAGCCCCGAAGACAAGCGTTCTAAGGAACGCTGCAGTGCTGAATTCGTGCGTTTTAGGTTGTGCTGGCCAATCAAGGACGTGACGTTGTTGGTGATGACGAGACCCATAGTTGCGGCTCCTCCCGTTTATAGTTATGCTGCGCTGGTGCTAAACTCACGTGTCATAGTCTTTATCGAGACTAAATTCGGAAAATTGCTCTTAGGTTCCTGAAATAAGTGAGCAATTCTGCATCGAATCTGCGGACTAAAAGAACTTAACCACATGAAGGGATTGTCTCGTTTATAGGTAAACCTACTAGCCAGTCTAAATCTTGAACTAAATGTTGCGCTACTTCCTCAAAGGCAGCGGTGGAATCATAATAACCATTTCGCAACCGTTGTTGAATAATTGCTAACAGAGTTTTGCGATCTTCCGTCAATTCTACAAGTCGGGTCCGTAACTGGTTCAATTGACTAAGTTCCACCGCTTGAGTATCAGCTTTCCGCGCAAATGTGTCTGGTCGCGCACTGTGAGCAGGTATGCGGTTCAGTCGATGGTCCCCGCAAATCCTAGGCGTTGGCTGGGGTTCTATCCGCATAGCTTTGGTCTCGTAGTCCGAAACAGACTATACCAACTTATTTTTCGAAGGCTCTTGCGAAAACTTGCCTCAAAGGTAGCTTAGTTACTAACAGTTGTCTAGGAAGGGAACTTTAGGAGATGCCATTTTGCCCTATAATATCGGGAAATGTCATTAACCAAACTAATGCGTGAGTCTCGAGGTCTAACACGATCAGAATAGGTCCGGATGAGGTTAAGCCATTTCCTGATGGACCGAACCAGATTTATGTTAGGTACCTTCCTCCCAACCTGCGAGATAGCGTTGTTGTTCTTCAGTAAGTGTATCAATCTGAATGCCCATCGAGGCGAGTTTGAGGCGTGCCACGGTGTCTTCGATTTCGTTGGGTACGTCGTAAACCCGCGCAGCTAACTTGCCGCGATTTTTCACACAGTACTCGCTGGTTAGTGCCTGAGTAGCGAAGCTCATGTCCATGACACTGGGAGGATGGCCGTGCGCCGCGGCTAAATTAACCAGCCTGCCTTCGGCAATCAGATAAAGACGCCGACCATCACGTAAGCGGTATTCGTCCACGTGAGGATGCACTTGACGCACGATTTCCACAGTCATTTCACGTAGGGCCTTTAAGTCAATTTCGACGTCGAAATGGCCACTATTGGCTAAAATAGCACCGTCTTTCATCACCGCGAAATGCTCACCCCGAAGTACGTGTTTGTTCCCCGTAACTGTGATGAACAAATCGCCAAGTTTGGCTGCCTCGGCCAGAGGCATGACAAGAAACCCGTCCATGGCGGCCTCCAAAGCGCGAATGGGATTGACTTCGGTGACAATCACAGTGGCGCCCATGCCTCGCGCCCGCAAGGACACGCCTTTGCCGCACCATCCATAACCGCACACTACGATTTTCTTACCGGCGAGCAGGACGTCAGTAGCGCGAATAATACCATCAATGGTGCTCTGGCCTGTACCATAACGGTTGTCGAAGAAGTGTTTGCTTTGAGCATCGTTGACAGCGATTACGGGGAATTGTAACACGCCGTCGCGTGCCATGGCCCGTAAACGAGTGACGCCGGTGGTGGTTTCTTCCATACTGCCGAGCACACCCTGTACGATCTGGCGGCAGCGTTCCCTGCCGAGGCGTTCAGCCCATTCGCGTACGCGCGGATGAACGTCGTGAAGCCGACCAATGGCGACGAATATGAGTGACGAAACCAAGTCAGCACCGTCGTCCATGGTCAACATTGGGGCGTGGTCCAACGCGGCCGCGATGTGGCGATAGTAGGTATCCGTGTCTTCGCCGCGAATAGCATACACACGCACCCCGTAGTCCTGCACTAAGCTCGCGGCCACGTCATCCTGTGTGCTCAGTGGGTTGGAGGCACATAGCACCAATTCGGCGCCGCCCGCTTGAAGTGTCCGCATGAGGTTGGCGGTTTCTGCGGTCACGTGCAGGCATGCCGACATGCGGATTCCCTGAAGTGGTTTTTCTCGGGCGAAGCGTTCCCGAATTTGTGCCAGCACAGGCATGTCCCGATCAGCCCACAAGATGCGGCGTCTGCCTTCGGGAGCTAATTTGACATCGCGAATATCGCAATCTACGGCTGGCATCCTAAATCTCCTCGTTCGCGAATCGGGGACTTGCGCCGTGTCAGCAAGGATTATAGTAGACAGCCAGGCTTATTTCCGCACGGAAAACCCAACTTTGAGCGTAACGACTGAGTGGGAAGTTGTTGCCAGAGGAGCTTTGGCGTAGATTAACGGCAAACACTGGGAGACTCAAGAGAGCCTAATGTTGGTCAGTTCTGCCACAGGCTTAGATTTCAGGGGGTAGCTTAGGCAGCCCATGCGGCCACTAAGCTGAGCTAGGGTGGTGTCAAAGTACCTCAATACCCTAACAGGTAGGGGCAGGATTTTTGCAGTCAGAGCGTGGGAACATCGCATACTAAGGCCTCTTCGTTGCAAATCGGGAACGTCGGGCAGCGGATGCATTCGCCCCAGATAAAACGAGGAAGGCTGTTTTTGCCCACGCGGCGGTAGCCAATTTTTTCGAAGAATTCGGGAACGTTGGTCAAAGTGAAAACTTGTTTCACGCCCAGGCGGGCTAAGTCGCGTAAACAGGCGTCGCAGAGGGCGCGGCCGATGCCTTTGCCTTGCCAAGCGTCATGAACGGCGAGGCACTTGAGTTCGGCCAGGTCGTGCCAAAATACGTGGGCCGCGGCACAACCGACGATCTCGCCCTGAGCGTTCTCAGCGACGTGAAATTCACGAATGTTAGCGTACAACTCGTCCAACGTCCGCAGAATCATTTTGCCGCGTTCGGCGTGGACACGAATCAGGGCATGAATCGCTGGAACGTCAGCGACACGTGCGGGGCGGACGATTACATGCTGGTCGGTACTGGCTGATAAGTCTGCTCCCATGGGTTAGGAGGCTGAGAGGGAGCTCATTTCAGCAGTGCTAACAATCAGGGGCTCGGTTGACGCTCTCCATTTTTGGGCCGATGTATGGTCGCGGTGGCGCTGTCGGTGAACCATCCAGTAGCAGGCTAGCCCGAAGGATGCCGTGAGCAGGTAGGGCATGCTCAGCATAAAGTAGATGCTGTAGTTGTATGCTTTAGCCAGCTGACTTGGATTATACACGTCGGAGTCGGATTCGATGTCCTGAGCGGCGACCGCTTCTTTACAACCAGGGCATGCCAATGCGGGCTGCGGGGCGAGCACAAGGATTATCGCGATAGCAAGCACGGCGAGCGCCGCGAGATACTGCGTCAGGCGCATGGCGAAATCCCCTCCTCGATGAATTTTCAGCTTACCACCGTTAAATGCTACGGCTGCGGCATCGCGGAAACAATGGGAGTTAACGCGTAACAAGCCAAGTTCGGACCATTTTATCGTCGTAGAGCCAGCCAACCTACGGCGAAGAGAACCAGACAACCTAGCAACAAAATGGGTATCAAATACAGGGCTTGCGGAACCAGTGGAGAGATCATGGCCAGTACGAGGATGAGCCAGATTATGCCGCAGCCTAAACTGGCTGCTTGGCTCTTGAACACGGCAGATTCGGTGTATTCCTGGCGCAACAAAGAAACGGCTTTGCGGCTGCGGAGGCTTTCCTCGATGGCCTGGACGATTTCTGCAGCGGCAACGGCATCGACCCATTGGGCGGGTGTGTATGTGCAATTGTTAGCGTCAAGCAACCAAGCTGCATAGTTTTTCCAGACGGATTCGCCGCTGCTTTCGACAATTTGCCGTTGCCCTTCGCGTTCATATTGGCAGACATGGCGCCCTGGTTCCACGGTGGCACCGAGCCAGGTGATGATGCCCTGGGCCGTTTGCAAGCGAAAACCTTCGGTCAAGCCTGGGGCCTGGCGCCAAATGAAATGACCGCCGCTTTCCCAGCGGCCAGTAACTGTCAAAGGGGCGTGAAGCACACTCAGGGAAGTGGCTTCGCCGACGGCATAGATTTCGGCGATCTCACCTCCTAAGCAGCGGAGCCAATCGGCCCAGAACCATAAGGGATGACACCGATCAGTTTCCAGCGTTGGGCGTTTTCGAGCTGGGGCGATTTCCAGCGACTTGAGTTCGTTGATGGGTATGTTGACTTCTAAGTGCCAGGATGGACTCTGCCCGATTCCTTGAAGCCAGGTTCGTATTCGAGCTAAACCGTCGAAGAAGCGGTGGGGGATGATAGGCCAGACAGGAAAGCGGCGTTCCTCGAGAGCCAATTGCACGACGTAGTAACGCTCCAGGGCCTGGTCGGCGGGATGTATTACGAACACCGAGCGGTCTAACTGAATCGCTTGCGCGAGCAGTTCGCCGCGAAATGGCCAAGTGTCAGCGAGTACCAGAACATCTACTTCGGGATGGCTAAGCCCCTGAGCAGCGTCGCGGCTTACGGAGACTGTCGGCGACCAGCGCATGGCCCAGGCTAATAACGGTTCAGGGCCGGCACAGGCTATTAGCCGGCACCCTTGCTGTTGCAGTGCTTCGACTAAAGCACGCGCCCAGGGATGGTCACCGATGAGTCCGACGCGATAGGTAAATGTCTTTGCGGATGTTGGTGAGGACATGGCTCCGTACAATGTTCTATAAAACTAGTCGCTTCGAACAGTCTGCATCTCTAAATTTGCAACCAGGTGCCAGTGCCTATGCGCGACGTAGTATGCATGATTTTGGGTGGTGGGCGGGGCACGCGTCTATATCCGCTAACCAAGCACCGCAGCAAGCCGGCCGTACCTTTGGCGGGGAAATATCGGCTGATTGACATTCCCATCAGTAACTGCATCAATAGCGGGTTGAACCAGATTTACGTTCTCACCCAATTTCTCAGCGTGAGTTTGCATCGTCATATTTCGAACACGTACAAAATGGATCAATTTCACGGCGGCTTTGTGGAAATCTTGGCGGCTCAGCAAACCATGGAGTCTGCAGATTGGTATCAGGGGACTGCCGATGCTGTGCGGCAGAATTTGCGTTATTTGCAGGATGAGCATATCCAAGACGTGTTGATTTTAGCAGGCGACCAGCTGTATCGGATGGACTTTCGCCGCATGCTCGAGGTGCATCGTCGGTCCCAGGCCGATATTACCATTTCGGTTTTGCCAGTGCACGAGGAGCAAACTAGCGGCTTGGGCATCGTGCGCCTTGATGCCGAGGGGCACGTCGTGGACTTCGTTGAAAAGCCCACCAAGCGGGAGCACCTGGATCGGCTTCGGACTGAACCAGCCTGGATGGAGCGGTTTGGCATCAAAGCTCAGGGTCGTTCGTACCTCGCCAGCATGGGTATTTATTTGTTCCGCAAGTCGGTGCTATTTGAGGTCCTGAGCGTACGGCCCCCCTACACAGACTTTGGCAAAGACGTTTTCCCCAATAGCTATCGCAAATATCGGGTAATGGCATATCTGTTCGATGGTTACTGGGAGGATTTAGGGACGATTAAGGCGTATCATCAGGCGACGTTGGCTTTATGTGGGCCGAATCCGCCCTTCGAGTTCCACAGCCCCGAGGGGGTCATTTATACCCGCATGCGTTTTTTGCCAGCGTCGCGAGTCTTAGGCGCCAGCGTGGAGCACTGTCTCATCAGCGATGGTTGTCTGGTGCAAGAAGGGGCTAAGCTGGTTCGTTGCGTGATCGGGGTGCGCACGCAACTGGGACGGGACGTTTTTTTACGAGATACGATTGTCATCGGCGCAGATCGTTATGAGACCGAGGAGGAAAAACGCCGTAACCAGGAGCTGGGCATTCCGAATATTGGCATCGGCGAGGGGTCGGTGATCGAAAGGGCGATCATTGACAAAGATTGCCGCATCGGTCGCCACGTGCGGATCGTCAACGAGCGAGGTTTACAAGAATATGAAGCCCCGCAGTACGTGATCCGCGATGGGATCGTGGTCATTCCCAAATCAGTGGTTATTCCAGATGGCACCGTCATTTAGTTGCGACGCTCACGGTGAACAATTGGCAACACGATTGCAAGTTGACCACGACGACGTGGCCAGTGGCAGTTTCCAAGCTATTTGGGTGGATCACCTTCAAGAAAAGCGAGTAATTCGGCGATCTCCTCGACTGTGAAGTTGTCCAACAGCTTATCGGGCATCGGTGAGATCGTAGAAGCGACCATTTGTTCAACTTCATCTTTGCGAAGCGTAATTCGCGTACCATCCTGTTGTAGCACGGTGATCGTATCACCTTGAACGGCCGCTAAGCCTGTGAACGTCTGACCGCTCGTGGTCAAGATGACACTGCCGCGATATTGGTCGCTTATCACCTTGGAGGGGTAGAGAATTGCTTCGAGGATGTCGCGGCGAGTGAATCGGCCCTTGAGCGTAGTCAAGTCGGGACCGATACCTTCCCCGAGCGTGCCGAAACGATGACATTTAGCGCAATTGGCTTTTTCAAACAAGATTCGGCCACGGCGTACGTCCAGTCGATCTCTCGGCACCTTATCGAGCAGGCTCAACAGCTCTTCGAGTTTCCACTTGCTTTCGCTGGGCGGGGCGGTGACATTAGGCAAAGGCGGCTCCTTTGGAAACGTTTGCGCGAACCATCGGGCCCAGGCCTCTAATTCTGTCTTCCAGTCGCCGTCGTCGATAGTGAACTGACGGCCTGTCCATCGTCGTAGCACCAACACCGCCTGCCAACGGTCTTTTGGCTCTAAGCGTCCGGCGGCCAGTAGCACCGCACGGAATGGAGCAGCATGTTCGGCACGCGGCTCGGGCGGAATCGCAGGCTTATAATCGGCTTTTTGCAGAGCTAGCAAAATTTCCCGTGCCACTCCGGGAACGGGCGCATCGAGACCCCGCAATAAATAGGGAATATTCTCCGCATGCGGCGCACGGGCTAACGTACGCGCCACAGTGTAGCGCTGCTCTGCATCCAATTCGGCAATCTGGCGTAATGCCGCTTGCGCATCGGGAGTTAGCCGACGGCTTATTGCCCCAACGATGGTCGCTTTTAGTTCACTCGACTTAGGCAACTTGCTGAAGGTATGCAAACGCCGATAGAGTTCCGCCAACTCCGATGGCGCCGGCAACTCGCTCTCAGGTAAGTGCCGTAACACCACTTCTGCGGGTAACCACAGCTCATCGCCCCGTAGCACGATCTGACGTTGTTCCTCAAATGAGAAGGCAGGAAGCAAATCGCGGAAGATGTTCGCCAGGTACGGCGTGAAACTATGCCCGCCTGTCCAGCTATAAGTATTCTGGTACCAACGGAGAATCTGTTCCTTCTGTTCTGCCGTCCAGCCGCGGTGCACCAATCGAAGGCAATAATAGTAGTGGATTTGTTGTGGCCGATCCGTGCTCGCCTTGGTCATTTCAGCCAGTAACTTCGCCTGCACCGATTCTGTCAGCAGATTTTCGCGGGCAGCCCAGACGAGGACAATCGCTAATTCTCGATTGACCAGGGCATCGGTATGTGGGAAACGATGCCAAGCTATTCGGCCGATCTGCTTGGCCGACTCAGGGCGTAGGCTACTATAAAGCGCCACCAATTGCGTGGCACGTAGCAAGTCGAGCACCCGTTGACGGTCCTGCCAGGACGATTCTTCTTCTAAGCGCTCAGCCAACCAAGGAAAAATTTGCTCCGCACGTTCCGAGACTTGGCCAATTTTCACTAGGGCGGCGATACCTTCTAACACCGCTTGAGGCGACTGCTTGAGTAAATCTGGCCACCAAGTCTCGACGGGTAACCGCTGTAACAGCAGACGAGCCGCCGTGCGCACGAAACGATCTGATTCGCTCAGCACCGGCCAGAGGTCGCGCGCCTCTGGGAGCCAGCCCGCTCGGAGGCAAGTCTCGCACGCCAAACGTCGCACCCGAGGGTCGCGGTCGCGCAGGGCTAATCGTAGCAACGACTCCAATTCCGTATTCCCAGACAAACTCAGACCAGTGTCGTCTGCCCAAGCTCCTAGAAGCTGCAATGCCAGACCGCGAATCTCAGCTTGCTCATCGTGGAATAATTGCCGTAAAGTTTCCGTGTGGGGACGCCAACCATGTTGCCATAACACCCAAGCAATTTTCACCCGCTTCCCTGCCGCCTGGTTACGATCGGTCAATAGGCCCAGCCAGTGCTGCCGCAGCGACTTGCCCCCTACAGGCTCGGCCAATGCTCGCGCGATTCGCTCCCGCCCAAACGCCGAGTAAGGTTGCAGCTCCAATAAGCTGTCCGCCAACGCGCGAATGTCAGTTGATTTCGGGCTGCCAGGCGGCTGAGCACCCTCCGCAACGATGCGAAACACACCTCCCTGCGTCCCACGCCCACCGAGACTGAAGTAAAGCGCTCCGTCGGGACCGACCGCAATGTCCGTGACATTCATTGGAGCTCCCGTGCAGAATCGATCGGCTACGCCGCGATAACTTGCCCCCTGTTTTTCCAAGTGCACCGCGTAAATGATCCCCAACGACCAATCGGAAACGTATAACGTGCGATATTTCGGCGGGAAAGCTGCGTGATCGTGCCACTCCACGCCCACGGGCGAACCGCGACCCACATCAATGACCCCAGGCAATGTGTCATAATAATACGCGGGCAATTTCGATGAGCCCGTTCGCCAGCCGAACTCTGAACCCGCCGTCACGTGACAAATCCGCACCGGCCGATACCAGGGCAACCCTTCGTCCCATTCCATGTCGCTGTCGAATGTAAATATTTCCCCGTCGGGAGAAAAAGCCATGTCATATTGATTGCGAAAACCTGCCGACAACAAGGCCATACGCTTCCCTGTTCGATCTAATCGCCAGATAGTACCGCCTGGGGCGCGAATATTAGCCGCATGTCCCCGCGCATCATTCTGACGAGGAAGCAGTACGTCCTCCGTATGGCCCCGCTCAAACTGCTGCGGGGTCTGCCGACCGGTGGACCAACGCAACAGCGGAGAATTGGCCGCGATTTTCTCTGGATTCGGCCAGCGCTTGGCCACGTCGGGGCCAATCTGACACCATGCATGATTCCCAACCACGAGGTAAAGAAAATTATCAGGACCTTGTACAATGGCATGCGGGCCATGCTCAGCCATACCCCCCTCAAACCGATGCACTAATTCAACTTGGTCCACGCGGTCATGCCCCTTGACATCGCGGCAGCGATACAGCCCCGTGCCTTGCGGTCCATCCCCCACTAACCATAATGCGCCCTCCGCCCAGCACATGCCCTGACAATTCCGCACCTGATCGCAGTAAACGCGAATCCGCGTCACAGGCCGCGCCGAAACATTAGTAGGCCCCGACACTGGAGTCGGCCGGGGTGGACCGTTCTCTTCCGTGGTACACAAGAGGATTGGCCCGCGCTCTTGGGCCACCAGCAAGCGACCGCGATTATCGAAGCACAAGTTGACCAGAGAAAAAGGTAGTTTTTCGTCCAGCCCTTCCGTGTGAATTCCGGGTACGCTGAGCTGCCCAGGCACCACCTCCTCAACACGGAAGCCATCCGCCACCTGAAACCGCTCACTGGCTCCCCAACTCACCTGCCGCCACGGCTCGGTCGTTCCATACGGACCTAAGACGCGCACGGCTTGCCACTTGGAATCGTCGTAATCAACACGCTGCCAACCCTCACTCACTTGCTGGGCAGACTTCCATGCGGAGTCGCTATAAAGCACCAAGCGCGTCTGACCGTTTGGCGTATAAGTGAGCCGAACCAGAAGTCCCGCGGGCCCCCCGTCATTGCGCGCCTCGACAGCGATGACATTGCGACCATGAACCAAGTAGGGTTTCACATCGAAATGGTACACCTGAGTCCAATTTTCCCCCTGCCCCACGCGACGACCGTTAATCCACACGATGAAGCGATTATCAGCCGTGATGTCTAACGTGGCCTCATCCACCACGATGTCGAATGGCCGATTGATCTCCCAAACTCGGCGGAAATAACGGGTCTCCGCAGGGGCCTCGCGTGTCGGCTCCCCTTCATCATGCCATATCCAATACGCGCCTCCCGGGGTCGCTGGTCGCGGCTTTGGCTTTCCTCCCTGGGCCAGCAAACTAGCGACTATCGCCGAGCACACCACCGCACCGAGCACTCTCCTGACACCGGCCCTGGGTAAGTTGCCGAGCCATCCCACCACGTCGTCAAGACTGCCCGTCCTGCGGAATTCGCCGCGGCTGTGCAATGCTAGCCCCATCATTGCCACTCCGATGTCTCGCGAGCCTTGACCATAATGTTACGCAAACGACTTTCATTCTAGCGTTTCCGCCGCCTGTTGACCTGATGCTGCACTGGTATGCCCCATTACTTGAACAAGGCTGCATCTCCTGATTTCAGCGTGTTACCACGAAGTTCGGAAAGCAGGCCATAGGCCTCGAGCTTTCATGCAGGCTCGAAGCGCACCAGCCGACCCAGCTGCGCATTGTCCATCTCGTTAGGGCGCGGCCCCACTCCCCAACTTCTTACCTTCCATGCCAGACACCCCTGCGGCCTGGCCATCAGCGGATTTTTGCTCCGTAGCTATTCCACCCGCACTGCCAAAATTCCTTAGCATTGCGGGGCAAATCTGCGCTCTTAGAGCCAAATGCGTTAGGCATGGTATCGGAGGTGTCAATACTTGTTGCCGCGTCCTTTGGGAGCCGCTTTACCCAGTGCAATGGCGCGTCAATCATTTTTGGACCTAATTACTGATGGGTCTTCAAGCCGGGAGAAAGGAAGCGCTTCGCCCCGGCGTAGTGGCACACAATATCAACGGCCCAAGCTGCCCATCCTTGGACGCATCGTTAACGCAACTAGTTCCTTAGACCAGCGCTACGGTCGTTATGGCCACCTCAAGCCGCCACGTAATTCTGTGCTAACATAGTTTATGCTACTCATGGGCGAGGTCGTGAATCCGCGGCCAGGTAATGCATGTCATTTTTTCACGTGAAATGTCCGCCGACGATCCGGGGGTAGGCTGTTCACAGGCCGATGGGCATAGGGGGCTACCATCGCATACTTCACCAAGTACCCCTGGGACTCAGTTTACTAACGGATTCAAAAGGGTAGTGCGCCGATGCTTAAGCAGCGCTTCAGATGCGCTCAACACAAACAGAGCCATTAAGAGACCTACTCCCTGGCTGGTAGCTCTGGTCGCGACGTAAGCGCCGGCAACAGATAACCCACCACTTTCCAACAGAAATGGTACCTATGTCTCATGAACCCGATGGCCACTGTGCCTGTCTTTGCTACGACGCGAAATAAGAATCAGCTGACTCCGTTATGCAATGAATCGCAAAAGTCGCAAATTAGCTAAGTGAGGGAGCAGATACGATTAACGCTAGCAATCTAGTAACGTTCCATCTCAGGTCGCCAAGGTAGCAGAGGCGACGGTGCTGTCACGTCCCCGCCAAATCGTGCTTTTGCGTTGGGTTGAACTCCTCAGATTCGTCAATTTGCCCGCGCGTTTGCCCTAGGGGGTGGCAAGAATCGGTATGTCCCTTAGCAATAACGGTTTGAAAAAAGCTTACCGCCCTCATTCGGAAGCCTTGCCACGGCCAGATGGCACACCTAAAAACGCGCTGCCGCGCTTGATTTCCTCAGGGGTACTGTTATCCGCATCATCGGTAAGAAAGCAGCCGTGGGCGATTGGGCCGTGTTGCGCGACATAAGGTTAGCTCGGAATTGTTACGTGTTATTGGCTCCGTGGGAAATTTCCGCCCCTGGTGCTGGAATCTCGGGCCGTTGTGCGCTAAGGAAAACGTGCCATACCTTCCAGGCGACGGGCCGATAGTTTAAGAGTTGGGTCAAAGCAATCGCCCCGTGTTACAACGAGGATCGCTGCGGCCTAAAACGCCAGGGTAAAGCTAACAGTCAATAAGTACCGCGGAACGATGTCAATCGACCTCGTATTTGTGGGCTACGTGCTTTCGTTTATTGGTCGGTCGAACGATGATGTAGCCGTTGTTAGGACCTGGTACTGCACCTTTGACTACTAAGAGATTGTGTTCTGGATCCACACGAACCACCGCCAGGTTACGAATGGTAACGCGTTCGTTCCCGTAACGGCCCGCCATGCGTTTGCCTTTTTTCATGCGGCCACTGTTACCGCGGTCGGTGGCATGACCGCTGAGGCTCCCTGGCGCTCGGTGGTGCCGCTTGACGCCGTGCGACGCGCCGAGTCCCGAGAAGTTCCAACGTTTCATAACACCTGTAAATCCGCGTCCTTTTGTCCAGCCCACGACATCCACCGCTGGCACTCCTTCAAACAGACTCACAGTCAGATTGTCTCCGACCTTGAGTTCAAGCTTGTTCGCTAAGCGAACCACTGAGTGGCCATTTTGCTTCACGACGCTGCCTGGTTCCAAGCGAAACTCCTTGATGAACCGCTTAGGTTCGCAGTTGGCCTTAGGAGGCGGCGTAATACCTGCAGCGAGCAGAGCGCGTCGGCGCTTCGACTCGAGCACCGCCACATGGCCACGCTCGGCCCGAGTGGCGCGTTTGCGTGGCTTGTCATCAAAGCCTAATTGCACTGCCTCATAGCCGTCGCGGTCAGGCTCACGAACCTGCAAAACGGTGCACGGGCCCACCTCGAGCACGGTCACGGGGATGGCCACGCCCGTGGCATCGTAAACCTGCGTCATGCCGATTTTTCGCCCTAAAAGTCCGATGGCCATAGCTAAGGCTCCACGCGTTCATCAGTGTTGTTATGCGCAGGTTGGTTTCGACTTCGGGTATGCCTTTGATCGCTTCTTTCAACTTACTCGAAGCCGGAACACATGATTCTACGATGCTTGAGATGGATCGGAAAGAGCAAACTGAGCTGCCGATAGCGGGCGTTGTAACAGTGCTACTACGACCGCCACAATGCGTTGAATAATCGCCTCCAGCATCTTGCGTCCCTTGTCGGCGTTAGCTCGGCGGGGATAACCGAACGAACCGCGTCGAGTTCGTTGCTGAAAGTCCTCGATGATGACCACGCCGCGCAATTCGGGCGCTTCGACCCGACAATCGTCCTCAGCTTCTTCGAGACGCACCAGTTCTGGGCGAAGGGCGAGCATCATCGAGGTCTCCATCTCGCAAGCATGGCCCATGCGCTGACGGGGACCTTCGACCAAACTGGCCAGTTCGGCGTCAGCCGTTTCCCAGTAAGACGCAGCAGCCAATAGGCGGTCGGGAAACTCTGGCTGAAGACGGCGTAAGGCCACTTGCATGGTATCGATATTTCCGCCGTGGCCGTTGAGTATGAACACACGCCGAAATCCTTCGCGGAGAACGGGACGCAGTAGGTGGGCCAATAAGGCCGCGTGGTCGAGTGCGTCGAGCGAGAGCGTAGCGCCGAAGGGGAGGTGATGGTGACTTGCCCCGAGCCATAAAGTCGGCAGTAACAGCACACGGTCTGGTAGGCGGGCTTCTACACCTTCTGCGACGGCGGTACACAGGATGGTGTCCGTCAACGTGGGCAAATGCGGACCGTGTTGCTCACATGCTGCGATCGGTGCCACGACCACGACCTGGTCGCGAGGAACCGCACGTAATTGCGGCCAAGTCATTTCGCCCCAGCGCATGCGAAAGTTCTCCCGATGTGGCGCGGTTATCTCCCCAACAAGTTGAGCACAGCTGTGGACAGGGCCAGAACGCCAGTTTTGATGGTCGGTTCAGGAATCGGGTAATACTCATCCGAGTGGAGTGAAGGAAGGGGGCGTCCCCCTTTCTGGGCTTCCTCCACCCGCTCAGGTTCAACTGTGCCAATACGGAACATGCAAATGGGCACCCCAGCCTGAGCGTAACGGCTAAAGTCCTCTGCGCCCATAACCGGAGGCCGCGGCACTACTTTGTCTTCACCAAGGACGCTTTTCAGGGCGGCCACTGTACGCCGGGTCAACGGAACATCGTTGACTAGCGAGGGCGTAAACTCCCCGGGATTGACGCGCACTATCGGTTCGGGGGCACGAGCCGCATGGGCGGCAGCTTTCGCGATACGTTCGATGGCCTCAAGCACATGTTTCCGCGTCGCGTCTTTGAATGTGCGCACGGTGAGTTGTAAATGCACTTCCGACGGAATGATATTATGCTTTGTGCCACCGTGGATCGAACCGACGGTGACCACCACGGCGTCGAGCGGATCAGTTTCGCGGCTCACGATGGTTTGTAAGTCGAGGATGATGCGGGCCGCGATGACAATTGGGTCAATGGCTTGGTGAGGGGCAGCGCCGTGTCCGCCTTTGCCACGAACGATGATGTCCACGGCATCCGCGTTGGCAAGACTAGGGCCTTCGGTGTAACTCACCGTACCACACGGCGCTTGACCGTCGCAATGCAATGCTAGCGCATAGTCAGGCTTGGGAAAACGCGTGAAGAGACCGTCTTCGATCATGGCCCGAGCGCCGCCACCGATTTCTTCCGCAGGTTGCGCGATGAACAACAAGGTTCCCTTCCAGCGGTCTTTCAAGTGAACCAGTACACGAGCGGTGCCCACCCAACAGGTCATATGTACGTCGTGGCCGCAGGCATGCATCACACCTACCTCGCGGCCTTCAGCGTTACGCACGCGCACCTGGCTCGCGTAAGGTAAGCCGGTGCGTTCGACGATGGGAAGCGCATCCATGTCCGTTCGCACCATGACAACGGGACCGGGTCCGTTTTTGAACACACACACCAACCCCGTCTTGCCGACGTTCTCGGTAACCTCAAATCCGAGTTGGCGCATTTCCTTGGCCAAGCGTTGGGCTGTTTGCACCTCCTGAAACGAAAGCTCCGGATTAGCGTGGAGGTGTTTGTAGAGAGCGTCAAGGTAAGCATAATCCTTGTCCAGGAAGGTGCGAATCACTTTGCCCAGTTCGGGTAAATCCCCGGCGGGAGGTGGTTCCGCACCGTAGCAAAAGAAGGTCGTTGTTACAGCTGCGGCCCAAGTCCAAAGGATGACGTACCCGGTTGCTGACCGTACTTGCATGCATTTCCTCCCAGTCTACATGGTACCTAAGTTGAGCAGTGCTCGAATGAAACTTCCTTTTACCGCTCACCGCTACACAACTTGATACCAAAAGGTATTGGGGTCGGCGATAGCTTCCTGGAAAAGTTGCAGAGCAACCTAAAGAGGTACCGGGACCGTCTTGCCTTGCGTTTCTGAAAGTCCTCAGCCAATCAAAGGCGGACAGGCGACTACGAAGGCATAGTTGAAGTAGCTTTCAGGCCGAGCTTCCATGGGCGACTTTCGAGTTGCCATAACGGTCGAGTAGCCAGGCAGCGGCGTAGGCACAGGCGCAGCGAGAGATGGCACTGCCGAAGATTTCTTCCAGCGAAATGATTCGTCCATCATAGCGCACCTGCCCCAAGCCATGACGGGCTAATATTTCACCCTCGCCCGCAAGGATGACGCCACGCGGCGGAGTGGAGAAAGTCCGGAGGACTTGTTGCCAAGTTTTACGAAAGCGTTCTTCCCAGGCCGAAAGGGCAGCTTCCGCCAACGCGACCAATACTTCGTCGCTCACCTCGTGAGCATCGGCACACAGCATACGGGCCAGGCGTTGTCGCGCCGCAGAAAAAGTGGCTGGGCGTCCATCGGCCGTGAGTATATAGTCGGGTTGCTCAGGCACTAAACGGAGCATGAGCAAGGCGTCGTAGAAATCGGCGAAGTATTCCGCTGCGGTGTAAATCAGCGTGTCCTTCCATCTGAAGCATGGGACAAGCGCACAGAGAGGCGTGCGGCGTGCTCCTAGGTAGAGTAATTCGCCGCGTTGGATGCGCTCCCAGTCGCTGCGGCTGTTTGTGGCCAATTCGCCTTCGCGCAGCGGGATCAGGTCGGTCGTAGTCGAACCAACGTCCAACAGCAACTCCCATTGCCCATGGGGCGGCGCAACGCTTGTGCGCTTAGACTCTGATTCACCGTCGGTATACTTGGGCGAAGATCGGTCAGGCCAGTCGGTCGGCAGAACGTCTTGCACTACCCGCGCCGCGAAGCGCGCTAAGGCGCGCCAATTGGCTGCCGCAACTAAGTGTGGTCGTTCACACGCGTGGGGGACGGAGAAAAACTCATCCGTGTGAGTCCACACCTGGATCTCAGATTGCGGTAGCGCTCGGCAGACGTTGTCCAGAATGTGGCGAACCCCGGTCGATTTGTCGGGGAAACAATCGCACAACTCGGCGGTCATAGTCACGGCGACGCGTGGGCATGTTGGAAACTCGGCTAGCAACTCCCGCAGTTGTTCTGCCAAACCAACGGGATGACGCCACAAAGGCCATGCGAGCGAGCGTGCCTGTCCGCTCAAACTGGCCGCCTTGAGATTAGCCCCCCCGATGTCTAAGCCCAGCACATCCATATGCGAAGTTCGCGACAAATCGAGCTGATGGCTCATCATTAGCTCCGAGTCTTGGACTGTGGTAGTGAAGAACCTTTATGAGATGGCCGCCTGCTAAGACAGCTTTTACCATACACTTACTAGGGGTCGGTTCGGGAGGCGGAAAGTACAACTTAAGACGGGCGAGGAGCTGCATGATGGGTCAGCAACCAGAAGTGGGGAGCGAAGTTCATACTGGTGCATGTGAGCTGCCGCAAGGCAATCCATCCGAGGAGGAAATTCGTCGAATCTTGAACGATATTCGGGTCGTGGCTATCGTGGGCCTTTCTGATAAACCTGACCGAGATAGTTATCGCGTAGCTGCCTACTTGAAGCAACAGGGCTATCGGATTATTCCCGTGAACCCGAACATTGCGGAGGTCTTAGGAGAGAGGGCCTATCGCGACTTGCGTGAAATACTTGAGCGGCCCGATGCCGTAGTTGTGTTTCGCCGGCCCGAGGTGGTTCCCGAAATTGCCGAGCAAGCCATACAAATCGGGGCAAAAGTCCTTTGGCTGCAATTAGGAATCGTGCACAACGCCGCGGCGGAACGAGCCCGCGCCGCTGGAATAAGTGTGGTGCAAAATCGTTGCATCATGCAGGAGCATCGACGGTTTCTGGGTCCGTCTGCGTCCTAGCTGTGAGGTAAAATAATGTAGGTGCACCGGGACTACATCTACGCCAACGCATCATGGGCATGGAGCGATCCGCATATCTCGTGGTGCGCCGACATGACGGCTTAGGGAACGTTTACCCTCTAGAGCCAACGCATCGGCACTTAATCGGGCGTGCCAAGACGAGCGAGATCGTCTTGGCCGACGATCTGTGCAGCCGACAGCACGCGGAAGTTTACTATCGCGAAGGTGCTTGGTGGATACGGGACTGCGGTAGCCTGAATGGCACCCGGGTCAACGGGCAATTAGTGACCTCGGAATGTACGCTGTCACCCAACGACGAAGTGCTGATCGGCCGTACGCGGCTGGTCTTCGTGGAGCGGTTGGACCAACTCGAGCAGACCCGCGAAATGCCCGTGCCCGTTGGCGAAGAACGTTTGCTCATTCGAAAACGTTTGGGCCGCACGCGCTATGAAATGACAGATCTGCCTGACTTGGCTGAACAAGACATTACGGAACCGCCGACCGTTTTAGTCAATCGCCAACGCATTAGTCGCGATTTATCGCTTCTGTATCGGTTGGCGTTGGAAATGGGGTTGGTGAGCAGCGACACGGAATTGGCCCGTGTCGTCCTGAATGGTCTCTTAGAAGCGACCCTCGCAGATGCTGCGCTATTGTGCGAACTTCATGAGGGACGTGCCAGTGTTTTGGCGCACCAGGAGAGGACCCTGGGCGGGGTAACTCCCAGGGTTCCTGATTTCGTTATCCAAGAGGTCATCAAGACCCGAGAGGCCATATTCGCGGAACATCCGCGGCGTTTGCAATTCTCGGAACGAGACAATCCGCGTACCTTACTCACGCGAAGCGGCCACGGGATGATTTCCGCGCTCATCTGTGCGCCGGTGGTCATTCACGACCGCGTCGAATTGTTGCTCGCGGTTTGCGTTTTAGACCCGCTCAAATCGCTCACGAGTGAAGACCTCGACGTTACGGTTGCGCTCGCTAAACAGCTGGCTGTCTCCTGGCAGGCAGTCCGTCGGCAACAGGAATTAGCCCAGGAAAATAAGAGGTTGCGCGACCAAATTCTGCAAGAAGTGCGGTTAGTGGGCGAAAGCGCAGCGATGCAGGAGGTCAAGCAGAAAATTCAGTTAGCTGCTCGCTCTGATGCCACCGTGCTAATTCGTGGCGAAACTGGGGTAGGCAAAGAACTGGTCGCCCGGGCCATTCACTTGTGTAGTCCTCGTGCGGGGAAACCCTTTGTATGTTTGAACTGCGCTGCTTTAGCAGAGTCGCTTTTAGAGAGCGAGTTATTTGGCCATGAGAAAGGCGCTTTTACGGGCGCTACCGAGCGGAAGATTGGTAAGTTTGAATCAGCTCACCAAGGCACGATCTTCTTGGATGAAATTGGCGAAATGACTCCGAGCGCCCAGGCTAAGTTGCTACGCGTCCTTGAAGGCCATCCCTTCGAGCGCGTCGGAGGTTCGCAGCCTATTCGTGTGGACGTTCGCGTGGTGGCCGCAACCAATCGTCCCTTAGAGGAAGCCATTCGAGCGGGACGCTTCCGTATGGACTTGTATTATCGTTTGCAGGTCATCGAGATTTATGTACCGCCGTTGCGGGAACGGCGCGAGGACATTCCACTGTTGGCCGAGTTTTTCCTCCGACAGTTCGCCCAGCAAATGGGCCGACGCCTGCGCGGGTTTACTCCTGCGGCGATGAAAAAACTTCTCGAGCATCCTTGGCCTGGCAACGTCCGTGAGCTCCGCAACGTCATCGAACGTGCCGTGGTCCTGAGCCAGCATCACACCATTGACGCCGACGATATTTGGCTAGCTCCCGTACGCCCGGAAGGCGCCGTCGGGGAAACGCAAAAGCCGACCTATGAACCAATTTCCCTCGAAGAATTAGAAAAACGGCATATCCAGGCGACCCTGGAATACACCAAATGGAACAAAAGCCAGGCCGCTCGCATTTTGGGTATCGAACGTTCCACTTTAGACCGAAAGATTCACGCCTATGGTCTGAACAAGGAGGCAGGCAAAGAGTCTCCAGGCGACTCTTAATGCAGAAATTCGAAATCGTCCAACGAAGGCGGCGGATACAGTCTATCCCAGTACATTTCGAGATACGATCGTCGTTCTGGCTGATCCAATCCCAGGTACTCCGCTAAACGTTCCAGAGCCTCTCGCGCTTTGTCTAGTTTCGTCGCGGATACCTGTGTTTCGAGCTCGACAAACATACCCACAGACGGCACCTGATCCAGGGAAACTTTCACCTCATAACCTTCCCAGTGCAGATGAAAATAGGTGCGCTCTTTATAAAGCGAGGCGATTGCCCGATAACCGAGGTGCTCCAACAGCGCGCAGGCCTGATCAAACATAGCAGGGGAGCGCAGTTCAACCTCGACCTCACGACGTGTCTTGCTCTGCGGGTCGCAACGAGGTCCTTTGTAGGTAATCCAAAGGCGCTCTGAAGTGCGACGTAACCGCAATGCCTCATCGGTTTGCTCGAAGGGACGATCGGGGGCTGCGTAGTAGACATCAGTTTCGCACACCAACGGACAGCTTTTCGCTCCCAGTGCCTCTAATCTCTCCCGCACTCTTATTAAGTCGCTTACAGCATACTTCAACTCCACCTCAAGATTGTCAGCTGGTCCGGCCTCTTGAGTCATGGTTAGACCTCAGGTATGATTTGGCGGAAAAAGCCCGTGCCCGTTAATCCGTTGTATCTCTGGGATCAAAAATCCTTTAATAATGTGGTGCGTCTATTGATAATCCTAAGGTCAGCGTCGCTTGGAAGCCAATCGCACTTCGCACGACTAGCAAATTGGGGAAAGTAGCCATGTTCGAGCAACTACAGTACTGGGCCCAGCGTTGGGGTTGGCGTTCCGAAGGAGTCGAACTGAAGCAACTGCAAGAGGCAGGAAGGCGGGGAGCGCGCATCGGTGTGTTTCAAGATGCGGGCCGTACCGAGTGGTGGCAGCCTGAGGACAAACTTCCCGATACATGGCTACCGTTGACCCATTGGTCGGAACCTGCCGACGTGGACGCTCTGATCCTTATCACGGATCGTTTGTTGCCGACGAGCCGGTTGTCCATGACGGCCATTTTGCGGCCACGCACCTTGACATTAGGTATTACGGGCCCCGACACAGGAGATGTCGAAGAGTTGCAGGAAGCGGTCTATGAAGTGTGTGAGGCACACGGCTGGGCTGTGAATAGTCTAACCGCAGTGGCTACCGTCCAAGGCGATGCAGGCACGGCACTCTTTGAGGAGTGGGCGGAACGGAGGGAAATCCCCTTGCTGGCTTATCCACCAGCCCGTCTGTCGATTTTGCCTGGGACTGCCCAGGTCAAGGTCGAGGATAACACGGCATGGCACACTCAAGTGGTGGCTATGCTTGCTGCCGGGGTTTCGCATTGCGTTGTGCCTGCCACTCGTTGTGGCGCGTGGTGCTTGGCACTAGCCCGCCGGCGAACCGGTTAGGCAGAAGCCTGAAAGTCTGTTGACTTTTTGGGAAGTATCGGACATAGGGTCTAAGCCAATTACATCGCAGTTACTAGGCTCTGCAGCAGTTGCACGCCTTCCTTTTCATCTTACGCTAAACGCTTTAAGGCCGATTAATGCACCGCAGGGAAGTCCAGCGTCGGTGTGGCGCGGGAGGAGTAAATTACATGCATGGAACCCCGAAGCAAAGTTTAGCCTTGTTCCTGGCCATTATGGCGATAGCCGCACCGTCCGAGGCAGAGGCGCAAGGCACCGCGACTTTGGGTGTGCCACGCCAAGGACGTATTGTTCCCGCTTCCCAAATTACCACCTTAGCATCGCCGGGTCCTTCCTCGCCGAGTCCCACGCTGCCTAAAGCCACGCTCGGAACACCACGTAAGACGCCAGCGAGTTGCACTCATGTGGAGACGAATTGTCTTGAGAAACGATTCGCTGCGACAACTCAACCGGTTTGTTACGCGCAAGCAAGGGAGGCACTACAGCTAAGTCGGGAGGTCCCGATTTATCATGACGTGTACAAACCTCAATCCTGGGAGCCATATATCGTGCGTGGATCGGTAGATGAAAGCTACCTCCAGGGCGTTCCTGGGTCAAATTCATTCCATACCGCGGGAACGGGACCGGCGCCGCCTTGGGATTGGTTCAACCGTACTGTGCATGATACTGGGCTGGGGCAATACTTTGAATGGTTTCAAATCAGAAACACTTTCCAAAGTGACCATGCTTTTGATGAGTTTGTTTCTCCAGTTACGAATCCGTTTTTCTTCGAAGACCCGCGTGCATTAACAGAGCTTCGTCCCGTCTTCATTTTCCAGAACACACCGAGAGGAAATCCGCTGTTTAGGGGTGGCAATATTCAAATGTTTTCATTGCAAGGTCGTTTAGCCCTGAACGAGCGTTTGTCCATTGTTGTGCCGAAACTAGGCTTGATTGCCTTTCAACCTGACCCGCCTTCACCTTTAGGCGACGAAATTGGCTTCGCCGAAATCATCGTTGGGCCCAAGCTCACCTTCTGGCGCGATGACGCTGCTAACGTTCTCGCAGCGTTCGGCGTTCACTTTGAGATTCCCGCGGGCGGGGGCGATGTGTTCCAAAACACAGGTAGCGGCGCTGTAGTGCCTTACCTTACCCTTGGTAAAGAACTGCTCGATAATTTGCATTTCCTCGGCGCTATCGGCTATCGCGCGGGCTTCGACTCCGACCGCAGCGACTCTTTCTTCGTCAGCCTCCACGCCGACTACGAGTTTTATCGGATCATTTATCCGTTTATTGAAGTCAACTGGTTCCATTACACCAGTGGAGGAAACGTCTTGGCCGGTAACTTTGAGGGAGGCGACCTGTTCAATTTCGGCAGCACGGGCGCTAGCGGGGAAGATATTGTAACCATGGGCGTCGGCGGGCGGGTGAAAATTCTTGGCGAGGAATTGCAAGCGGGTGCGGCCTTCGAATTCCCGCTGACTAAAGGCAAAGACATCATGGACTGGCGAATTACCATAGATCTAATCTGGCGTTATTAAGACTCAGACAGTTCCGATGCCTGGTTCGATTGTGCCGAAGTCGTCTCGGGATTCCCGTCGCTAACCGCGGCAGACTGCCTTAGCACAGGCGTGATCGCGACTGGTGCTTCAGGTTCAGTTGAGCCAGCGGCAACTTGACCAAGGGCCGACAAGTTACTCGTGCTTTTCGCCTTGTCACTCACCGTCGGAGTACTGTTTGGCGCTTGGCTCGCTTGCTCCGCATCCGCCAGGAGCGATTCTCCTTCCTTTGTGCTTACGTCTTCCTTCACAGTCGAAGGCGACATGAGTTGAGCGGGGGGCAAATCGGGTGCGGATGTGCTCGACGCTATGGCTTTTGCCTGACGCGCCTTCCATTCGCTCACTCGCTGAGAAATCCGCCGCAGGATTGCCTGTGGATCTTTCCTTTTGGGAGGCATCTCTGCCTCGCTCGGAGGCGGAATGGGCGCCCAAGTCCACGCCGACAGGGCACCGATAACTTCCTTAGGCGTCTGAAACCGCTCCAGCCGCGACTTCGCCATCATCTTTTCTACCACCGCTTCCATCTCCGGCGGCACGTCCGGGCGGAACGAACGAATGGGCGGCGGCTTGCGGACTTGGTGCCATAACAATTTCTGGGCCACCGTTCCTTCCTCAAACGGCGCTCGTCCAGTCAAGAGAAAATAGAACGTTGCCCCCAGGCTGTAAATGTCCGAACGAATATCTACCTCATAAGGCGTGGTCGCCTGTTCAGGGGAGATGTAGTCAGCGGTTCCGATCACAGCGTTTTCGTCATAACGTTTCGTCAGCTCGTACCGCTCTTCAAAAAAGCGGGCTAACCCCATGTCCAAAATTTTCACCACTCCCTGCCGACTAAGCAATAAGTTACCTGGCTTGATATCCCGGTGCACCCAACCGGCTTCGTAAGCATGCTCCAAACCCGCGGCAGTTTGCGCTATGTAGTGCGCTGCGCGGCGAATCTCGAGAGGCCCGTGTCTTTTCACCAACTGATGCAAACTCACTCCATCCACGTACTCCATGACCAGAAAATGCACCTTATCGTTGCGATCAACATCATAAGCCCGAACAATGTTGGGATGATCAAGGGCGGCAATAGCACGGGCCTCTCGGTAAAACCGCTCCACCGCCTCGGTGTCATTTGCATTGATGGGCAAAATTTTCAGCGCTACCAACCTACCCATGTAAACGTGTTCGCACAACAAGACGCTGCCCATGCCACCCGAACCCAAAAGCTCCAATAGCTTATATTTGCCAGCCACTAAAAAACCGCGATATTTACCCTGCAGCAGCTGATTAGCTTGCAACTTGGTCAGCACACCATCCTGCACCATGCGCTCAGCGAGCGCTCTCGCCGAATCAGGAGCTGCCTGTTGCAACTGAAGATACTCCCAGTACGCATCGAGGAGCTCTTCCCCGATCAGGCCGCTCCTACGCACTAGCAACAAAAAATCAGCACTGCTAGTCGGCGGGGACATAACTAAAGATGAGCCTCACCATGGTATCTCTTGCCTTCGGCAAGAAATCTCAGTAGCCTCAGCAGGTCTTGCATACCCTGGGCGCAAACCCCATTCTTATCATAATGAAATTAGGTATTGAAAGCGATAGGCCCACCATGTGGAAGCAATGTCTGCGCCATGTTCTGTTCCTGCATTGGCCCCTAGAAGCTGCGATCATTCGCAAGCATATTCCTCGTCCGCTTGCGGTGGATCAATACGAAAACCAAGCGTGGCTGAGCCTAGTTGTGGTGCGTTTGGAGATAGCGCTGGCAAGTATTCCGTGGCCTCGCCTACGATTCCCGCAGGTAAACTTACGGACCTATGTGCGCTACCGCGATCGTCCCGGCATTTGGTTTTTCAGTCTCCACCCTCACCACCAGTTCGCCTCCAACGTAGCTCGCTGGATGACTCCTTTGCCGTTTCGGCACGCGCATGTCCATTATCAGTTGGGTCGGCACGGTGGTCGCATCCACGCCGTATGTCGGCATCGTTGTTACTTGGAATTGGACATAATGTTTACCATCACAAGCTCCACGGCCACATGCGCCACGCTCGAAACCTGGCTGTTGGAACGATACCATGTCTTCGCGGTGAACCGACGGGGCACGTTGCTGGTCGGTAACTTTCAGCATGAACCGTGGCAAACGTTTCAGGCCCAGGTGGATAATTGCCGCTTCAGCGCAGCGCCTCTTTTGGGTCTGAACTTCCCAGCACCGCCAGTCGCGAATTTCTCCCTGGGCGTAGATGGACAATTTGGTTCCTTCCAGCCCCTCATTGGCGCCTAATTATGCTGACCATGTGGACTATTAGAGTAAATAGCGGTTGAGAAGCTTTTGAGCTTGAAGCCTTCCTCCAACGTGTTTAAGGGCGTCCACTAGCTCGCCGATACTCCGTATGACTCGTCGGGAGGACGAAAGCCACGGGAGCTGCCGCCTAGAGCCAAGGAGGGTGCTGATGTCGCGTCTCCGAACAGCCCAACATATAAATTCCGTTTCTCGCCCGTTGAAACTCGGACTCTACGCCCTGCTCGCGGGGTGGTTTTGCTCAACTTCCGCTCATGCGCAAACTTACGAAGAACTGCTACGCGAAAATGCCGTCCTCAAAGAGCGCATTCGCCAGCTGGAAAAACAGCTATCAGAGATTTCAGCCTCTGGTCCAACTGCACAAAACACCCAGCATCAACACACGCATGACGCGAATCACCAACATAGTCCGCCACCTTTTGGGCCTCACTGGGGGCCTCAGGACTTGACCTATACTCCGCCAACCCGTTATCGCTACGTCGATCCGTTTCACCCTAACTGGTGGAAGCCACAAGACCATTATCGGCCTTATTCCTGGTATCCACCGCCCAGCCAGGGATTCTTCCGCGACCTTTTCTTTGGTCCGGTCATTGACACTCACCGCAGTCCCCGAGGTACCCCCTGGGTCCACCCCTTCACTATCGAACCGGCACAAATCCACCGCGACCTGTTCTTCTTCTATAAATTCACAAAAAACGCCGAGGGTTCTCCGGTAGATGAACATGAACTCGAAGCCCATCTCGACTGGGGACTTACACGCCGATTTGGTTTTGTCCTGGCCGCTCCCTTCCTCGGTTTGGAAGACCCTGCGGGCCATCAGACAGGCTTCAGCGACATTGAGTTCGCCCCTCGTATCGTTTGGATTGAGAGCGAAACTTTCTTCCTGGCCAGTAACATCTTCTTCACCTTCCCCACTGGCGATGCCGACCGCGACCTCGGTCGCGGAGAAGTTACTATTGCTCCCTTCGTTACCACATGGCACGATATAGGCAGTTGGCGCTTCCTCCCCTGGCGCAACTGGAACCAGATTCAACTTAACTTTGGTCCTGAAGTCGGCCTGGAAAGCGGCGATACCAGTCTCCTTTATACGGTGATGTACGCTCATTCCTTTCTCGGTCCTCGTATCATCCCGCCGCACTTTCACCATTTCCACCATCATCATGGCAATCACCACCATCACGATGAAGGCATTATTTCTCCCGTGGGCCCCGCTTATCCAGAGGGACTTATCAGCCTATTACTTGAGTTCAATGGTCAATCCGAACTATTCGGCGACCGCATCACCTACTTACAACTTTTAACAGGTGTCAACTACGCGCTCACTGAAACCTCCGAACTTCGCTTCGGTGTAAATTTCCCCCTCAACCAGTTTGACCGCCAAATGGACATCCAATACATCTTTGCCTTCACCTGGGTTTATTAGTCCGCCCGGTAGGGCAATCCTTACAATATCTTCCCATACCGGATAATCCCCTAGTGCGCGGCCGAAAAGCTAAACATTCTCTGGCTCGGTCTTGGCATATCTAAGCATATGGATTGTTTTGTTGATGTTGTCAAACGAGACCGTCTCCGAGGGAAACTAAGCAACTAATTGGCGACGGAATTATCGAATTCAGTTCATGACTAAAAAACTCACACCGCCGCACTGCCAGGAATGCATCCACTAATAACTTATCAAACTATGGGCCAATTTAGTTGAACATATCGCCTTGCCTCACTGCAATTTCAACCTAATAGTTGTATAATGGCATCCGCTGTCGGACCTAAGCAAGTGGGAGGCAACCAGATGTCCCGACACAACTATATCTGGCTAATGACTATCTTATCAATAAGTGCAGCATCCTGGATATTCGCGCGTTCCAGTATATTACCGCCTCACGGCCCACTACAATATATCCGCGGTTTTCCCGGGTCCGACGAAACCATGGCTCCTCAGCTGGCTGTCGTAGCTCAGAGTTTTCGCCTTATTGAAGACAACTATGTTCGTGAACTCGACGACAAAGACCGCCAGCGTCTCCTCGAGCACGCTCTCCAAGGCGCTCTAGAAGCATTAGATGAACATAGCTCCTATATTCCTCCCGATGCCTTTGGAAGATTACGGGAACTCGAACAGGGACATTTCGGTGGTATAGGCATACAATTAGGCACCCATCCTCTCACGGGAGAACTGATGGTTCAATCTCCCATGCCTGATTCGCCCGCTCTCCGCGCTGGCTTGCGTAGTGGCGACATTATCCTGGAAGTTGATGGCGAAAAAATTCGCAACATAGAAGATGCCGTACGTCGTATTAAGGGTCTTCCGAAAACTAAAGTCCGTCTCACTCTGCGACCTTGGGGCGCCTCTGAGCCACGCATGGTCGAACTAGAGCGCGGCGACATCCCAATCGAAAGCCTACTAGGCCTCCAGCGTCAGCCTGACGGTCAATGGTTATTCTGGCTCAGCCAACCCCAAGCCTTAGCTTATATTCGCTTAGAAGCCTTTAATCCCACGACTTCGAGTGAATTATATCAAACTCTCGTGCAACTTACCCAGCAAGGGCTCCAGGGGCTAATACTCGACCTGCGGGGAAACCCTGGTGGCCGCCTCGAAACAGCTATTGAGATTGCGGAGTTATTCTTAGCTAAAGACAGTCCCATTGTCACCGTGCGAGGACGAAGGCGCAATTATGAAACCTACCGCGCGGGTCACAGCCGTGACAGCCTTTGGCGGCAAATGGGCGTCGAGCCGGGAGCCTTCCGCAACCTGCCTCTCGCCATCCTCATCGACGGACAAAGTGCCAGCGCCAGCGAAATCCTGGCCTCCGCACTTCAGGATAATCAAAGGGCCACGCTTTTCGGGCAACGCACTTTCGGCAAAGCCAGTGTCCAGACGGTTATCCCCCTGCCCCCTAGTAACCATGCTCTCAAACTCACTACCGCAGAATACCTGCGACCTTCAGGAAAGAATATCCATCGTTTCCGTACGGCTCGGGAAGACGACTCATGGGGAGTTATTCCCGACCGTATCATCCCCCTAAATCCCGAGCGGCAACAAGAGCTCCTCCTGAGTCGGCGCTTGCGCGACATGCTTTGGCAAGATCAGCATTTCCAGTTCATGGAGCAACGTTTTCATCTAAGTACTACTCTCTTCGGTTCCGCGGGCTGTACCGTTGACCCTGACAATTACCTCTATATTCGCACACTCACAGTTCGAGAAGAATCCGACCCTGTTTTAGAGGAAGCACATCGCCATTTGGTACATGAGCTTCTAACAAAGTAATCTTAGCATCCCTATATATGCAAATTTTGCACATGATCGGCAAATATTACCTCTAAATACTCATATAGCCCCCTTCCCCTAAAGAGCAGCTAATTTCCTCCAGTTACCCTCATTAGAAACAATTTTACCTACTAGTTTGCCAACTGTTAAGGGTCAAATGGCGCCATACATCTTTTCGGCAACGTCAGCCCACACGCTTTTGTCCCTAAAGAACAACTGGTTTAACTATTACTCTATTCCGGCCTAATGCATTTGACATTTCTAATCCTTTCTTCAAACGTATCTGCGAGTCCCCTTTGTATCCAAGTTTTATGGGAGTCAGAATGGCACGCCGCTTGCTCTTTATTTTGTGAGATACCTAGATGACTTAACCAGCTATGAGTCTTACATCTACATCAACCTTAGATGTTATCCCGACCTCTCAGATTACGGTGTCAGACATTCTGCCTTCAACAGCGCCGCAGACACCTAAGGCTCAGGAATCCGAGCTTCTACCGTTTATCGCGGCATTGTTTCAGTATTTGCAGACTGACTTGCTCCAACAACCATTCGTGAAAAAGTTTGAGGAAAATCAGTCAGAAAAGAATGATCACTTGTCTGAGGTACTACCCGCAGAAGTTACTCATCTCGTAAACGCTTCTAGTCGCCGAAAAGAACTTTTGGCCGTTACCCCAGTGGGATCTCATGCTACCAAGACAACTCCCGAGTCATGTTCGTGCATCCCATTAGACCCAATTCCAGTTTGTATGACTTTTGATGGGAACAATAATGCAATCCTAAATTCAAGGTTTTTTCGATGCGGTACGCTAGACTATACCGCCACTATAGCCAAGGCTAATTACGCCCTATCCGGATACAGCATGGATACCTATACTAGCGGTATCATTAATCAAAGAACCAGTGCAGTCAGACCCGCCATCTCGACTACCAGTCCGGTGCCGACGGACACTTCCTGCGACGGTCCAAGTTTTTCCCTCTCCCTTAGCGCTATTCCGTTCGTGAACAGTGCAATTTCACCTAATAACAATACGGCCAGCGCTGGAATCAAGTATGAAATTCCTGCGAATCAAACGGATTATACCAACAAGACGTTTTTCAGCCAAAATATGCAGTCTACTAATTCCAATAATTCGTCAGCTAGACAAGATTTCATTCGATTCGGTTCCTCTTTATCTGAATCTTTATTTGCGGCATGGGATAACTCCCTGTTTTTTTCAAGCGATGCTCTAGTGAATGTGGCCGAGGAACCTGATAACCCTCTGAGACACAAGCCTTTGACGCAAGTTCCAGCCACGCTCGGAACCGAGGAATTATTTTACACTAAGCCTCAATCAGAAAACTCACCCGTTTATCGGCAGACAGCTCAGGCAGTCAAGGAATGCCAAGACCTTGCTGCCTCTAAGAGTCCCATACATATTCATTTACGTTTAGAACCGCCTGAATTAGGTCATGTGATCATTCATGTTCGGATGCTAGGTAACAGCTTAGAGGCTCATTTCAGGGCAGAGCACTTGAGCACTCATACTCTCCTAGAGCAGCAACGGTCACTATTACAGGAACATCTGACCGAGCTTGGCATAAACGTCAAGACGATAGTTGTTAGTTACGATCCCGAACAACAACGCCGGTGGCGCAGTTGGTTCGAGGCGCCGATAATGAAAACAAAGCCACTAACTCGCGTGGCCAACGAATTAGCCTCCAGTAGCGAAGACGTAATAGTCAACATGACTGCCTAGGTCATTGCTAAGCTAGGATGGATGCCCATGAACATAGCACCTCTTACCTCTTCTCATGGTCTTCGCGAAAACCAATCATCGACCAGAAGAAGGCCCCTGGGGCGAGATGAATTCTTGCAATTATTGGTGGCTCAATTGAAGACTCAGAATCCGATGAGTCCGTTGGACGGGGCTGACTTTGCAGTGCAGTTGGCACAGTTTTCACAATTGGAAAACTTAATGCAACTTAATCGCAGCATGCAGCAATGGTTACAGTTGCAACAGTTAGTTCAAGCCGCCAGTCTAGTGGGCCGACGTGTTCAGTATCAATCCCTGGACAGTCAGCAGCTAAAATCCGGCATGATTACCGCAGTTCATCTCGTAAATAATGAGCTCAGGCTCCAAGTGGATAGCGAGATGGTTAGCCTGACGCAAATACGCGCCTTTTTGGCCTAAATTACCCTACTGACGAGACGGAGTAAAGGAACCTTAGGATGCAACCATCGGGAGATGAGGCATGTCCCGGGCTTTACTGGCGGGCGTTTCCGGATTACGCGTACATCAGCAAATGCTCGACGTGGTCGGCAATAACTTAGCCAATGTGAATACCACGGGTTTCAAAGCCCAAAGAATACGTTTTCATGAGCTGTTATATCAGACGTTAAAGCGAGCTACGGGCGTAGTATCGCAGGCGGTGGGCGGTACTAATCCGATTCAAATCGGCTTAGGCGTCGGTGTGGCCGCAATCGACACCGTTTTAGAACAGGGTAGTCTCGAGGCCACAGGACGACCTTTAGATTTAGCCATTCAGGGGGATGGATTTTTCGTGGTGCATGACGGCGTGCAGCAATTATATACTCGGGCTGGGGCCTTTAGCATCGATAAAGATAATTATCTGGTGGATTCAGCCACGGGTTATCGGGTTCAGCGTTTCGGTACTATAGGCGAGGGAGACGCGTTATTACCTCGTTTTCAGAATCCTGGGGATAACAATATTCGCATTCCTTTCGGTACCACAGTGCCTGGCCGGGCAACAACTTCGATAGATTTTCGGGGCAATCTTAGTGCAGGCGCCTCAGGTCCTATTCAGGAAGTCCTCACATCAGCGACGCCATTTAGGGATACTCAATACCTTGTAACGCAGCCTTTCATCACCAATGCGTCGGGTAATCCGCCCGCTAACGCTGCGACTTTACTAGTGGACTTACAAGGCTTCGCTTTTGCTAACGGCGATGTCATCACTATCAATGGCACCCGTGCCGACGGAACGAGCGTGCCGACGCAAGTTGTTGTCGTGAACACGGCTGTAACCACTTTGGGCGATATAGTGAATGCCATCCAAACGGCCTTTGGCAACAGCGCAGAGGTAACTCTCGACAATGTCACCGGTCGCATAACTGTGCGAACGGAGCAGAACGGAGCGTCGAATGGTTTGAGCCTTAACATCACGGACACCGCTGGGAATAATACTGCATGGATGAGCCTCGTGGGCGCGGGAGCCGCTACTTTAGGAGGCGGTAGCTTAGCTACTGCAAGTACCCCTTTGAATCATTTGGCCACTAATACCGCCAATTATCAAGTAGGAGACACCATTCGTATTCAAGGGACCGACGCCGACGGTACAGTTATTAGTGCGCTGTTTGTTTACGGCGTGGATGGAACGACTCTCGGTGATTTGGTGGCCCGAATTAGCTCCGTGTTTCCACAGGCCACTGCTAACTTGGTAAATGGAAATTTAGTTCTGACTGCGAATAATCCAGGGCCGGCAACCTTGACGCTGAATCTCTACGATGGGCCTACTAATGTCGGTTCGACTAACTTTGCCACTCATGGCATGAATTTGACTGTGGATGGTAGACATGGAGATACTGTGCGTAATGCAATTCAGTTTTATGATCTTCAGGGCCGAGCTCACACCATTACTTTTACTTTTCAAAAGCAAGGGCCGAATCTTTGGGATATGTATGCCAGTGTCGATCCCTCAGAGGGCGTGTTGCTGGATGATAGAGTAACTCAAATTCGCTTCAACAACGATGGCTCGTTCCAGCAGGTAACCGGGGCAGGCCATGGCGATTCTAAAATCGTAGTGCTCGTTCACGGAATTAGCGTGCCGCAAGAAATTCGCATCAATTTAGGCGAGTCGAATTCCTATACGGGTGTAACGCAATTCGGGGGCAGTTCTTCGGCATCAGCGGTGCAGCAAGACGGTTATGGCGCGGGCTTTCTTTCCGGACTATCCGTGTCGCAGAGCGGCACAATCGAGGGAGTGTTTACAAACGGCCGAACCTTACCCATCGCTCAACTTGCTATAGCTAATTTTACCAATCCCGGAGGTTTGAACCGCGAGGGTAAGAATTATTATAGTCTGAGCAACAACTCTGACTTGCCCATGGTCGGGCCTGCAGCGAGCGGGGGACGTGGGATTATAACCCAAGGCACCCTGGAGAACTCGAACGTGGACGTGGCTTTCGAATTCACGAGGTTAATCTTAGCGCAGCGAGGATTCCAGGTGAACGCCCGCACCATCACAGTTAGCGATCAGATGTTGCAAGAGTTGGCTAATATTATTCGCTAAAGCCTAGGCTGTTCCTTAGGTATTTCGGCTCGTATAAAATAGGTTAGGTCATCTAAAGAAATCGATAAGGTACACATCTCACTTACTACTGATTGGAGCGATAAATGCTTCTCCTGGTGAAAGTATTGATACTTTATGCCGTATTAGTGGGCCTGCTTTGGCTCGTATCGCTATTTTTGCACTATTATCTATATACGCAACAGCCGGAAGGCTTAGTTTGGCGTGTGCCATTAGCTGCAGGGGTTATTGTCGTCGTATGCCTGATTTTCCCATTAGTCATGGCGCAATGGTGGGATCAGGTCGTGCCTATCACCATGGGTCAAATTTTTCTGGATACTACGCCGCCTCACGTCATAGAGTTCGATCAAATCGAAGTCATGGAAGCGGGGCGCAAAGTAATCTATCGCAGGGAAGGAAAGGGTATAGGGCCTGATAATTTTGTTGCTCCCGATCGGCGTAGGTTTCCTCGTGATATCGAGGAGTTTACAGCTGTAACTCGGGACGAGGAACAAAGAATCAAGTTCCAAGCTATGCGAAGGAATCAGGATAATGCCAGGTTAGGCGGTACTAACCAAGTTTATGTTTCCGAACAAGGACATCGTATGGGGCTGGGAGAATTGGGACGTATAGAATTAGGCTCGCCTGGCACGCGAGCTTTGTCTCTGTTAGTGGTTGTATTGGGCCTAGGTTCTTGGATCGGCTCGTTTCTCTTGTTGCAGTTTAATTTCGGTCATGCCCTTGGTTTGGGGATAGGTTTATATTTGGCTTGGTTATTTTTGATGGGATTCGTCTTTTGAACGAAAAGCGGCTTAATTACCTAAGACCTCTATATATATATCGCACGGTGAAGCAACTCAGAGCAGAGTGGGTATGATGCAGGATCGAAACACAACAGTCAGGATATATGCCGAATGGATGTTTGATGGGGATGACGTGGTACCGGGTTCTGGCATTTTATTAGGCGTGAGCGGCTCTCATATCGCGGCGGTGCGTGCTGGAGCCAATCCTGAGGAGGCTGACTTGCAATTTAGTGGGTGCAGTGTGCTGCCAGGATTGATAGATAGTCATGTGCATTTGTGTTTTAGTGCTGGACGGACCCATGCTGAGGTAGTCGAGGACTTACTGAAATCGGATGGCGACCAATTGTTGCAAAGGGCGATAAAACATGCTCAGCAAGCGCTAAAGGCAGGAATTACAACTTTACGGGATTGCGGGGGACCGACCCAGGTACTGTTGGCATTACGAACCTTAGTAAATCAAGGTAAACTTCCTGGGCCTGAGGTTTTGGTGAGTGGTTCGCCGATTACTACACCGAAAGGCCACTTGTACTATGTAGGTGCGCCTGCGACAGGTGCCGAGGATGTGGAACGTCGAACGGACGATTTGTTGGAGGCGGGGGTGGACTTCGTGAAGCTAATAGTCACTGGCGGAAACATGACGCCAGAGTCGAACCGTTTGGGGTGTCAATATAGTGCAGAAGAAATCAAGCGTGCAGTGCGATGTGCGGAGCGGGCCAATAGATATATAGCTGCACATGTGTTGAATCGTGAGGGGTTGAGGCGGGCAGTGCTGGCGGGCGTAAGAACGTTAGAACATTGCAGTTGGCGTACGGGTTTGGTGCATCACGAATTTGATGAGGGATTAGCACGACTAATGCGTCAGCAAGGGCAAATCGCTTCGCTGACCATGAGTGCTCCGACCTGGCGTAAGGTATGGCCTGAAATGGGCAAGCTAGACCCAGAGCTATTTCGCGATTTAGAGGATAGGTTTGCCAGCGAGCGGCAGATGATTGAAAGCGGCGTGCGGTTTATTTTGCATACTGATGCAGGAGTTAGGCAAACGCCGGTGGGGATATCGCTCATTTATGGACTGCGAGCCGCACAATTAGAGTTGGGGCTGAGCAGCGTGGAGTGTTTGCGCGCGGTCACTGGGCATGCGGCTGATGCTTTAGGTTTAGTGGACCGAGGCCGCTTACGCGTTGGACAACGTGCCGATATTGTGGTGGTAAAAGGTCGGCCTTGGCAGGACTTATCAGCGTTGCATGAGATACGCGGAGTGTGGTGTGGCGGTAAACGATGTGTGTAATCAGCGTGGTTTCTTGGAGAATGAAACCGTGTTCAGCGAGTGTTGGGCGTTTTGTCGGGCCGTTGGGCAGTATTGCCGTAGATTACATTTGCTGCACCCAGGTTCGGGCAGACAATATTGGTGAGCAATGGCGGAGAGGATTTCGTACACGGGCGGAGCGTCAGCCTTACGTACTTGACGTTGTAGCGCAGCCTGAGCCCCGGGTAAGGAGGAGTCCGTAACCATGCCGAGCCGGAGCACGACCCGATGAGTGGACTCGTCGAGGGGGAGAGCGTGTGCTCCTAAACTGTATTGACAGACCCAGGCAGTGATAAAGTGGTCCACATGGCGCCAGCGCGCCAATTGTTTCATCGCCTGAAGGAGCGGTTTATGCTTCAAGCCTTCCAGGTCAAAGGAGAACTGGGAATTAAAGACGTCGTCGAGCAGGCCCGTGATCTGCTCGGCTCGAGCGAAAGCATCTGGGAGTGGCACAAGCACGTCCGCAACTTCGCGAATGGCGGAAACCCGGATTTCGTTCCAGTCAAAGAAAGCCCGTCGGAGTCGCTCAAAGGCCGCATCAGCGCTATCGCGCGGGCAATTGCGTCGGCAGATAGCATAAACCATCTGATCTAAAACGGGCCGCGGTTCGGGCAGGCGAATTTGGAATTGTTTGGGCAACGAACCCAGAAGGCGACGCCAAATTTGCGCTTTGCTAATCAAGGCAGGCATATACTCCCTCACTCTAGGGAGGAAGGCGGCGAGGATCCTTCCTCAGCAAGCGATCCTTCTGACCTGCTGGCAGCCGGCACCACTGCACTCGCCTCGGATGGCGCCTTAGTGGCCGATTGCCCATAAGCTTCTTGCTCTTGGCGAAGAATCGCAGCCACCCGTAGACTATTCTTTACGCCCTTATCTAAGCGGAATTGTAAGGCGGGAACGTAGCGTGTAGTCAGTTGCTCGCCGAGTTTTCGCTGGATGTAGCCCCGTGCCCGGTTCAAAGCGTCCAGGCATTCGCGTTGCTCTTGCTCCGAGCCCATAATGGAAACATAAACTTTAGCATGTTGCAAGTCCGGACTGACTTCAGCTCGGGTAACGGTGACGTTGCGAATGCGCGGGTCATTGAGTTCCAGAAGTACAGTCTGACTTACCACCCTGCGCACCACCTCAGCGACGCGTTCTAAACGAAACGGTTTCATCGCTAAACTTCCAATTGATAATCGAGGAGCTGGGCAACGGGATGGCAGCGCACGAACTCGACCACTTGGCTGAGAGCCTTGCGCAGATGCACCGATTCATTACTGACCATAGCCACGCCGAGCACTGCCAACTGGCGATGGTCTTGCGCGTCCACCTCGGCAATGGAAATGTTGAAGTGATTGCGCAGACGATCTTTGATGCTGGAAATCACTTGCCGCTTTTCCTTCAAGCTGCGCGACTCTGGTATCATCAAGTGCATGCGCAGAGTACCGATGAGCATGGCCAGACCCTGTCAGGCGACAGATGATTTGCCTGTTAATTCGGGGATGGGTGAGATGCTTTTTCGTCGAGCGTGCGCTGCACTTGCACAATGCGAAAGATTTCGAGCACATCATCCACTTTGACATCGTCGAAATTGCTGATCTTGATACCACACTCGAAGCCTTCACGAACTTCGCGTACGTCTTCTTTGAATCGCCTCAGGGATTCGATAACGGCAGAACGATCAGCGGGTGGATAAATTACGCGACCTTCGCGGATGACCCGTACCTGAGCGCCACGTTCCACGACTCCTTGAGTCACATAACAACCCGCCACAGTGCCCACTTTGCTGATTTTGAAGACCTCACGCACCACGGCACGTCCCAAAGGAACTATTTCTTCCCGCGGCTTGAGTCGGCCTTCCAAAGCCGCCTTCAAATCTTCGGTAAGCTGATAAATGATGTTGTACAAGCGAATGGATACGTTGCGTTGCTCTGCTAACGACTGAGCGCGATGATCAGGCACCACATTGAAGCCGACAATCAAGGTGTCTTTTGGCGACGCCAAGGCCAATTGAACGTCTCCCTCGGTAATAGCGCCGACACCAGCATGAATGATCGTCAACTTAATTTCCGGGTGCTGGAGTTTCTCGAGCTCTTTCCGGATGGCTTCGATGGAACCCCGGACGTCGGCCTTGAGGATAATCTTTAGTTCCTGAACTTCTCCCTTAGCCAGGTCTTCAAGTCGGAAGGTAGCTGGGCGGACAGGGCCGGAAAAACGAAGGCGCTCGCGGCGCTTTTCCACGATGGTCCGAGCGGTTGCCAGATCGGGCACCCCAAAGAACTTGTCCCCTGCCTCAGGCACTTCATCCAGTCCTGCTACGGCAACCGGGGTGGCGGGGCCCGCTTGCTGAATCGGTCTGCCATTGCAATCGAGCATGGCGCGCACGCGACCGTAACTGGTGCCACAAACAATACAGTCGCCGACATGTAACGTGCCGTTCTGTACCAGCAAGGTAGCAACGACTCCTTGCCCTTCCGTGACTTTCGCTTCCAAACATGTGCCCAAGGCAGGTTTTTTCGGGTTGGCCTTGAGCTCGCGGAGCTCTGCCAGGACGGAGATCATGTCAAGCAGTTCTTGGATGCCGCGGGCACGGTCCTTCGCGGCTACGGTTTCGACGAACGGTACGTCACCGCCCATGGTGTCGGGGATCAACCCGAGGCTGTATAACTGATTTCTTGTCCGCAGCACGTTGGCGTTGGGTAAGTCCACTTTATTAATGGCGACGATAATGGGAACGTTAGCGGCGCGGGCATGGCTGATGGCTTCCTCCGTCTGGGGCATGACACCATCATCGGCGGCGACAACCAGGACGACAATGTCGGTTACGTGAGCGCCCCGCGCTCGCATGGCGGTAAAGGCTTCATGGCCGGGAGTGTCCAAGAAGGTGATTGGCCGTCCCCCGTGTTCGACCTGCCAAGCACGTAGGTGTTGGGTGATGCCTCCAGCTTCGGTACTGGCAATGTCGCTTTCGCGGATGCGATCGAGCAAGCTGGTCTTACCGTGATCCACATGCCCCATCACGGTCACTACCGGCGGACGAGGCACCAAGTCTTCCGGCCGATCCGGCGCCTGCAGCTGCTTGAGGATTTCTTCTTCGGGATCGGCCGGCTTTTTGATCTCCAGCTCTAGGTTATACTCAATGGCCAACTCTTCCGCGAGTTCGTCAGGAAGAGTGGCATTGACGTTGAGCATTTGGCCTCGCTGCACCAATTTTCGCAACAGATCCTGAACCGAGACTCCTAATGCCTCGGAAAGCGAACGCACGGTAATAGGGGGCTCGATGGGAACCTTTCCTTTCCTGGGTTGGGTAACAGGCCGCGGTGCAGGGGGTTTTCCCTCGGCGCGAACGCGGCGAGCGACAGGCCTGGCTTCCTCGGCCTCTGCTTCCGGCTCGACCAAGGTGTCGGCAGCGGTTTGGGTAGCGCGCAAACGTGCCTCTTCCCGGCGACGCAGACGTCTTTCCTCGCGGCCAATAAATACACCAGGCCGCCGTTTGCCTATGGGCCGCAGTTCATCTTCTTCGTCGGCCTCGATGCTTAAGTCAACATGCTCCTTGGTAAGCTTTATTTGCGTATCAGCCTTAGACTTCTCGGGTAACTGTAGTTGCTTATCCGGCGGCGACGGGATCGGCTTAGGTTGCTGCTGTTGTTGTTTGATAATTTCCTCTAACGTGGCCAGCGGTTTTTGTTCTTGCGGCGCTTTAGAAGGCTTATCCTTTTCCTTCTCTTTGGCCGACTTTTGGGTGGGCTTACGAACAACAAAAGCGACCGGAGGCGTGGTGGAGGTCTTTTGAGGCGCGTGGGTAGCTGCAGGTGCAGAGGGCTTCACTTTTTGAAGAACAGGGATTGGGCCACTTGTCGCAGTTTTACCCGAAAGGGGAGTCGGTTGCATCGGGGCACTCGGCGGAGAACTTGGCGCGGCAGGAGCAGTCGGACTAGTAGCGGGCGGAGTAGTAGTTGTGGGCGGCTGCGGCCGCGTGGGCGTGGTTACCACGCCAGGGCCCAGACCTGCCTGCTGCTGGGCTTGTTGTTTGAGTTCCTGTTGACGCTGCCGCAACTTGTCCAAGTTGACTATGTGTTTTACTTGCTTAGGAACATTCGGGGAGGCGGGCATGCTTGGTCTTGGCGAGGTCGCAGTACTCGCACCAGGTTTAGCACCGGGGCTCACCTCCTCTTTGGCCGGCTCTCGACTCGATGTCCCCAAACTTGCTGCGGGCGTACTGATAATTGGCTTTTCCTTACTGCCGGGTTCGGTAACTGATTCCGCACTCGTGTGTGCAGTCGCGGACGCGACGACGGTAAGCTCCTGAGGCGTAGGCGGCGGCGTTTCGATTGATGCTAAAGTCTTTTGGTCAACTGCTGGCCGAGTTGCCTCTGGTGGACTCAATTCGGGCGACGTTGCCGCAACGACTGGTGAGACCTCTTGTTGTAACGCTTTCTCGTCAGTTCGGGGTGCGCTGACAGGCAAAGCCGCACCCTCTTGTTGTCGGCGATGCGCTCCGCGCAAAATGTTCGCTTCTTCCTCGGTTAACCCACACAACTGATTCCGAATGTGGAGCCCCTCACGCTGGGCTAACTCTTGCAAATCGCGCCAGGCAATCCCCAGTTCGCTCGCCAACTGATGCGCGCGAATCTTCGTACCTCGACGCGATGTCGGGCGTTGTTCACTAATTCGCTCTGTTGCCGTTGCCAAACCTGTCTCCCTCCGTCTGGCCATGCGTGATCTAAGCACCGCCAGACTTGCCTAATCGGATTGCAAGTACTCACATAGATAGCCCTCCCCCAAAGAGTTCCAATTCCCCTTCCTGGCCGCGATGCCGACGCATACAAATCGGCTTTGGGGGTAGGTTAGCATGCGTTGTTCGTAATATTTTACGCTATTGCTCTATCTCGAAAAGTCCGATTTTGTCATGGTTTGGACGGCCCCCAGCGATCCGATCGTTTCCGTGTAAGAAGCGAACGTTGAGCAAAGCTAGAGCTTGGTCTTGCCTTGGCCATGTTGATATGGCATAAGCCAAGCTTCCCGATGGTCAGCCCTGAACATCTGACCACGCAGAATACCGCCCCCATTCGCGTGGGAGACGACTTTCTGTATGCCGGCACGGAAACCGATACCGCGGCGTGGAGTCCTTATGGCCGCATGCGGCTGTGGGTGGATACTGGCCGTGACAGGATGCATGATGTTCCCGCATTCTTGGTCCACATGGCTAATTCCCGAAATGAGCGTTGAAAATCCCCTGTTTATTCCTCAGGCACACGAATCTCAGGCTTACGAGCTGGTCTTCCGCAAAACGACCGACGCCATCGCTGCTTTTTTTCCGATCGCTTATTCCAACCGCTATGATGGGCGAATTGAGACGGATTATCTAGTCTCCGCGGGCTGGCTCGAACCATGGAACCCACTGCCCTACGACAAATACGAGGTTACCGAGACCACGCTGCAAAGCGTGCGCAGACGCTGTGTCGCTACCATAGTGCCTGCGGAGGCCGGGGGATATTATGTAGAAGTCAAGATTTATAAGGAACTGGAAGACTTAGCCCGTCCTGCCTACGCTGGGGCCGGTGCTGTAGTTCCGCGTCTGGAGGAAACGCCTGGTCGCATCTACGTAACGACCACTGCAACGCCCGCCCCCAAACAATGGATTCCCGTAGGCCGCGACTATGCTTTCGAACAGGTCATTCTCTTACGCTTGAAAAAGTGGCTTTAGCGCTAAGGGTTCTTGCTGAGCACTAAGTAGCGACCGAAGTTGCGGCGACCGAGAGCGAGTCGCTGCCATTAGAAGCAAGCGACTGCGCTGGCAAGCCGAGCATAGGCATGTCCACGTCGTAGGGGGGACGTTCCAATGCGGCTTTTATGATGAGCTTCAACAGTTCGGGGAAGGAAATGCCCGCACGTTCCGCCTGACGGGCAATGCCGATGCCTTCATCTAAACACGGATTACAATTGACATCTAAGACGTGGGGCCGGCCACTTTCGTCCAGGCGCACGTCCACGCGTCCATAGCCCCAACCGCCAACAGAGCGAAACGCTCTCACGGCCATCTGATTGATTTCCTGGAGCAGCGCAGGCTCTACTTCAGCGGGACAAATCACGGAGGTACGCTGATACTCCTCAGTGTTTTCGAGCCACTTTGCCGCATATGACATGATAGGCGGAATAGTTGGTGGTAAACGGGAGTAATCCACTTCCGCTAAGGGAAGCACGCGTAGTCGCTGACCACCAACTAACGCGACATTAAATTCTCGTCCCGTCAAAAAGCGTTGCACTAAGGCAGGTTGGTTGAATTCGCGGAGGATGTAACTAACCTGCTGGCGCAGTTGCGTCTTGTTATACACCACCGAGTTGCGCCCCAGACCAATGCCGGCGTGTTCTTGGCTGGGCTGAACAATCAGAGGAAACTGCCACTTATGTTCGCGGACCGCCTTCACTGTCTCCAATAGCGCGGTGTTGGGTGGCACGGGAATACCTACGCCACTCAACAGGCAAGCGGTCATATACTTGAACCGACACAACCCTAAGGCTAACGCTGGCGAACCGGTCATGGGGAAGCCCATCATGCGTACCAATGCGGCCACACGCATTTCGTATTGAGCCCCGTGGACGACGTCGTCGTACTGGTTGAAAACCACATCCGGTCGCAGCCGTTTGAGCAGGCGCTGGAAGCGAAATAGGTCATGGGCCAGCGCTACCACAGTCACCGTGTGGCCAATCCTGCGCAGCGTGCGCGCCAATCGACGTATCTGCGCTCGCAGGTCGCGCATGCTGGCGCGATCTTCCGGGAGATCTGGCGGCGCTACCCGCGCCGCGTTGTACACTAATGCTATGTGTAACCGCCTCATGCTCGACATTTTTCCGTCGTGAGATTACCTGTTATTAATCGGCAACAAGAGAAAGTCTCTATCACTGAGCTCGTTTAGGAGTTTCAATAGGCGGTGTGTAGATCGTGCCTTCTTAGTTTCTTTGGCCATTATAATTTAGCGTAGTGGCACCAAGCAGGCATCATTAGGCATTTTACGACATGAAGCGTGTCGCAGAATCTTGGCGCCGAATTGCAAAAGCCTGGTTGATACTGTGTTGGGGACTTGCATTCTTGCCTGACGCACATGGACAAGTACGCATTGAGGCAGTACACGTCGGCTTTGTGGATAAGTACACTGGCGTTAGTTACGGACGTTTTGGACACTGGTTACCCGTTCGAGTGGTTGTGGCTAGTGGCGGCGTGGCGGAGTTCCAGGGCTACGTTACGGTTAGCATGCCCGACGCGGATGGCATCGTTCACGAAGCAAAGGCTGAGGAACTGATCCAACTCTCTCCAGCGAAACCGCGCCAGGCCGTTTGGGCGTACGTGCCCTGTGGACATGGGAAGTTGCGCGTTCAGGTGCGCGATGCGCAGGAGCGAACTGTCGCCAGCCTGACTCACCCAGACGATTTGGGGCAAACGCACTTATGGCACTTAATAAGGCCTGCAATCTCGCACATCCTGGCTTTAGGGGACCCAGCGGGATTGCATGAAAACGCTGCTGCCCAGGAATCTGGTCCTGACCCCGGTTATCGGGTTTGCCATCTGGACACACCACAGTATCTGCCTGAACGCTGGTTTGGTTACGACAGCGTTCAGGCGATTGTGCTAGCGACAGGTGGGTCAGCTGGCGAGCCGTGGTTGCAGGCTTTACGCGACCGCCCAGCTTTAGCTCAAGCGCTACGCCAATGGGTGCAACAGGGCGGACACTTAGTGGTGAGCGTGGCCGAGCGTGCGAATTGGCTTGCCCAAGCGGGACGATTTCCGTTGGCTGACATGTTACCTGGTGATTGGCCCCTAGGTCGACAAGTATATCCGGAATTACTAGTTGGCATACGAGAAGTGACCGCCACGAGGCATCGAGAACCGACTGCTTTGCCCACGCTCCGTACAGACTGGGCGGAATTCCGTAAGAAGCCCACGGCGACACAACGGGCTTTCGCAGCCGACCCGCTTAAGCCCGCAGTATTGGTTTGGCCCTATGGTTTGGGTCAGGTGACGTTGCTCACCTGGGACACAAATGTCGGCCCATTCACGCGATGGAGTGGACGAAAGGAGTTTTGGGAGTGGCTCCTAGAAACCGAGCCCCTGCCTGCCCGTCAAGCGTTTCGCACTACTCTGACCATGCAACGAGAGCCCGAGCCCCTGACCCAGCTGATTCATCCCTTAGAACAATTTCAGACCGAGGAAATCCCTTTTTCTCACGCGGCCGGGTTCATGTTTTTGTATCTCCTCTTAGCTGGCCCGGTGGACTACCTCATTACTGTGCGGTGGTTACGACGGCCCGCGTGGGCCTGGCTGACTTTTCCCCTGATGGTGATGGCGGTTACACTGGCGGCATGGTTATCGGCTTGGGCGATCCACGGCGATCAGTTGGCTGTGCATGAATTGGTGGTCTATGACTTGGAACTGGAAGCGTCTTCGCGCGGAGCCACTAGAGTGGTACGCGGTAGTGCTTCTGCTTGGCTGGTGCTGAAGAGTCCCCAGCTAGCCGCTTATTCACTGGGCATTGGCAGTTCAGCATCCGATGCCACTGCGACGATCTCAAGCCAGCCCGCCAAATCTTTCCCCGCCTCTGTCCGTGAAGCTGTCCTTGGCTGGGCAGTGCGACCGGATGACGATGCATTGCAGCGCGGCCAACGCGAGAGCTTGGTGCAAGGTGCGGTGCGAATCGCACCGGGGCAGGGCCGACTGACTCATTTGCCCATGCAAGCATGGTCGGTCAAAACGTTGTTCGCCCGCTGGTTATTGCACTGGGATGTGCCGCCCACCTTAGCTGAAGCCCGCTTGCGGGCACCTGACTTGAACACAATACGAGGTGAACTGGTCTGGCACGGCGCTTGGCCCTTGCTGGGAAGCGAACTTACCTTTGGCATCCGCGTCTGGCCTTTGGGAGACTTGCAACCTGGTCACAAAGTTCAGGTCCAACGAAACGATGTTGCCTTATTAGATCGGCAGCGTTTACAGAGTGCTCAGATAAGTCGCGTTGAGGCCGAGGTAGTCACACCAGCCACTGCAGTCGATCCAAATAAAAAGGGCTTCGATAGCCTAACGTTGGTCGAAACCTTACGTCGGCTCACTTTTCAACGGTTGTTTATGGCCAATCGCCGTCAGGCAGCGCAGCCTTATTTACCTTATCTCGATCAGAGCAAACGACTGCGCCAGGGACAAGCTGTACTTTCTGGCTATTTGCCTGTTGAGGAGATGCCTCTGAATCAACTATCGCACAGGCCCAGTCTTAGTTCTACCTTAGGCTTTTTGGAACCTGCATTGCCCGGCAAGCTCCGACGCTTGGTTTTCGTACGCTTGTATATTCCTCTAGCCGAACAAGACTAAGCTATAAAAGTAATCTGGCCTAAGTCATCCACATGCAATTATTGGGTTCAGCCAATCGCACGAAGGAACCCCTTAACTCAACCAATCATTTGGGAAGTGGTTGACCGGGTATTCCGCCGCCCAATGAGGTTGCCAAGAATTGTAGAGCCTTGCTGATGGCTGGGTAGGATGCGGCAAGTGTAATCCGAGCCACTTCCTGTTCTGCAGCAATCTGCAAGGATTTTTGCAAATCTTGCACCAGTTCGGGGGCGAAGGCAGCAAGCTGCAGCAAAATAGGCTGAACATGGCTCTGGTAAAGCGTTTGTAGAAGCGAAGCGACCTGCTTAGCAGATTCCGCATCCGGGAACACTCCTTGCAGCTGTAACTCGATGGCTTTTGGGGTCATTTCGACTTTGAGGCACGCGTGTCGTATTTTTTCAAGTAAAGACAGGTAAAGTTGCACTTCGGCGGGTGGCGGGCCGAGAGCCTTCAGTACTTCGTTCAGCCGAATATCGCGAATTAGCACCGCCAAATGTGCATTGCCCACCCGGTGTGCCAACGCTTCCCAAGCTGTTGGTACGCCCGAAGGCAAGCTGCCAAATAAGCCAGGCACCGTTTTGTGGAGCGCTTCCGTTCCCGCGATGACCACGTCGGGGGACATGAGACAAGCGAACCACTCGAACATTTGACCGTCCTTGCCAAACAACACAGTCCGTGTTCCGATTGTCTCCTCCCGCATTTCCGTGCTCTCAGATGCCAACAACATTCGCAGCTCTTGTTCGTTTATGGGCTTGTGAAGGCGAACGATCGCCGCGCCGGGGGTTCGTCTTAGGTCTAAGGAAAAGTCAGACCAATTTACTGAAACGCAGAGCATGGCTTCAGCGATGTTCTCGGGTTCGAACGGAAACGAGCGCACAGGATTGAGAGGGGTCGGAACCTTCTTACGTTGTTCCTGGACAAATTGCCGGAACATGGGATGTTGGCTCAGTTCTGCGACATTCAAGCAAAAGATGAAATTGGCCTCTGCGGGTACGTAGCGCCAACATTGCATTTCGGCTAAGGGGCGGGGTGGAGCCTCGCTGACAACTTGACCAACAAGGGCAAACCAATCTGTTACCGGAGGAGTCAACTCCGGCTTCCCCGCGGTGGAAGTAGGTTTACTTGCTGAGGTGTTCGTTCCGCCTGACAAATTACCAGTGATACCTGAACCCCCAGCCTGTGCTCTCGGCGATGTATCAGATTGCCCCGCAGTCGGTTTCACGGTAGGCAGTCCCAGCATTTCCAAAACAGGATCAAGCCAACCCATGTACCAGGCTAAGCCGAGGCCGCCAGCCATTAGCAGCAGTAATAACAGCAGTACAATCCAAATCCATCCGGATGACTTCTTCCGGGGCTCTTCGCCGCTTAGCTCCAAAACTTCAGGTTCCGCCTCACTAGCCATCGTTGGCTCGGGTTCGACACCCGCTGTCTCAGCGTCCCGAGCCTCCGTAGGCGGGACTTCGTCAGACGGTCCGACAAGCTCAGAGGGAAGTGGCGGAGCTCCAGCTTCCTCCTCAGGAGGCAGGTCAGTCCAATCGCGCGGCACGGTACTTTGGCGACTTTGGGGCGAAGATGTCGCTGGACCGAGTTCCTCCTCCCAAGGCTCTGGCTCTGCCTGGGCGCGCGGGGGTGCAGGAGTTGGTGACTGAGCGGGCGCTTGAGGTGTGGGGGATCGCGCCGGTGCTGACGCGCTCGATGGTTCTGAATCCGCCGGGCCAAGTATACCTTCCATGTCCACCAAGGACACGCGGGGCGATTCGGCAGCGGCACTGCTAGCTGAGTCCGCACCCATACGAGGCGCCACGCTTGGTGTCACGTTGCCGCCTAAAAGATGGGCAGGAACTGGAAAGATTGCTTCGCAACGTGGACACTGGATCCGCTTGTCCGGAGTTAAGTCTGCTGTAGTCTTGAGAGGTGCGCCACAGCGGACACACTCAAACCGCGCCACTGGCATGAGATTTCTCCCGTTATGCGATCATTCCCCGCTTTCTACCCGGCTGAGCCGACTTCGCTTCGCTATCAATTTAGTCCTCAGTTTGCGAGATCGCAAGCGTCGAGCGGACTTAGCCAACCAACTCGATTTCCTGTTATCTTACTTTACATACCTGGTATAATGAGCATCCATCGCAGCACTACAGCCGCAGGAGTAAGCAAAATGGCGAGGATACTCGTCAGTGGGTCTTCGGGTTTGATAGGTTCGACGCTGGTACCCAAATTTCAAGAGGCGGGCCATGAGGTCGTCCGTTTGGTACGCCGCCCTGCTCAAACGCCTAACGAAATCTTTTGGAATCCCGACTCGGGTGAGATTGATCGTGCAGCCCTAGAGGGATTTGACGCCGTGATTCACCTTGCCGGTTATGGTATCGCCGAGCGGCGTTGGAACGATGAGATTAAGGCCTTGATCCGTAATAGTCGTGTACAAAGCACCAAGTTGCTCACGGAAACCCTTGCAAGCCTGTCAGTTAAGCCACGAGTGCTAGTGTCGGCATCGGCAGTCGGCTACTATGGCGACCGCGGCACGGAAGAACTTAGTGAAGAAAGCCCGCCGGGGAATGATTTCCTGGCTCAGGTATGCCGGGAATGGGAAGCGGCTACCCAACCTGCGATGCAAGCAGGGATTCGCGTGGTTTGCTGCCGACTGGGCGTGGTACTCAGCGACCGCGGGGGGGCCTTAGCTAAGATGCGAATGCCGTTTCTCCTCGGTCTGGGAGGACGCATCGGAAAAGGGCAACAATATTGGAGCTGGATTCACATCAGCGACGCCGTGCAGGCTTTCATGTTTGTGCTCGAACAGGAAACTCTCGCAGGGGCCGTCAACTTCACCTCGCCTAACCCGGTCACCAATGCTGAGTTCACCCGCACGTTAGGGCGGGTGCTACGCCGACCCACGATCTTTCCCATGCCCGCATTCGCTGCCCGGCTCATATTTGGCGAGATGGCCGACGCTCTCTTTCTCAGCAGCGCTCGCGTTGTGCCCAAAAAACTTACCCAAGCAGGATTTTCATTTGAATATGCAGAACTAGAGTCAGCTCTTCGTCATCTATTGCAACGGCCGGCTGGTTAGTGCCTGGAAGTTGGCGCAGGGTTTGCAACAGTATCGTCTGATGCCGATGTCTCAACCTATGCTGGGGCCTGCTGTTGTCAAGGCTATGTCAGTTGTCACTGAGCTTTCCTATAATCCTTACTGTATCGCCTTAGGGTGTGGGGGAGGGAGAAGCGAGTAACGTGCAGCCAGCGTGAACAGCATCTCTCCCAGGAACTCATGAACCGACAGGAATTCTTCTATCATTTACGCCGGAGCCAACTCCTTTCGGAAGAGCAGATTCGTGCCCTGGAAAATCGTTTACGCGATGACGACCCTGTACTGGTGGCCCAAACTATTGTTGCGGAGGGTTTACTCACTGCCTTTCAAGCCGAACAAATTCTTCTAGGGCGGTCGAAAGGTTTTTGGCTGGGGCCTTACCGCATCCTCGACCGCCTCGGGCAAGGTGCGACGGGCACAGTTTTTAAGGCCGTTCACACCGGCATGGGACGCATCGTCGCACTTAAGGTAATCAAACTCAAGAATGTTCGAGACAGGCAACGGCTGTTGCAGTTCGAACGAGAGATCCGTGTGTTAGCACAATTGCAGCATCCCAACATCGTTATGGCCTATGATGCGAACCGCGGTCGGGGCGTGCATTTTCTAGCGATGGAATATGTGCCGGGTAAGACCTTACAACAGTTGGTCGAAGAGAAAGGTCCGTTGCCGGTCGGCTTGGCCGCGGATCTGCTTCGTCAGGCAGCTTCAGCTCTCGATTATGCCCACGAGCGTGGTCTAGTACATCGCGATATCAAGCCCTCCAATTTGCTCATCACTCGCGGTCGTTCGGGGAAATCGTCAGGAACCTCGTCCTCCTGGCGTAAGGGTGGGGATTACGTCTTAAAAATCCTAGACTTCGGCTTAGCGCATTTGCGCGACGGTCGGGTCTCTCGGTGGGTGGAACATGTTATTCGCCAGAGCCGGGCAGGACATATTTACGGCACGGCTGATTTTATGTCACCCGAACAAGGTCGGGACTTTCACCAAGTTGACATACGGTCTGACCTGTATAGCCTCGGTTGTACGTTTTACTACGGTTTGACTGGGCAAGTACCCTTCCCAGGAGACACCGCTATGGAAAAACTGGTCAAACATCTCACAGAAGAACCTCGGCCCATCCGGGAACTGCGTCCGGAAGTTCCCGACCCACTAGCACACATTATCCATCGTCTCATGGCCAAAGCGCCAGAAGAGAGATTTCAAACCCCGTCCGAACTTTTGATCGCATTAGAACAACTAGGCACGCCTAGTCCGCGGAGTTACTCCAATATTGAGACCGCAATTGTCCCTTCCCGCGCCACGCTAAGCGATCCTGAACTGGGCAGTGGTTGGCTCATCGTTGCCTCAGATTCCCCCGTGGCCTCATCCTCAATACTGAGCCCCTGTTTGGCGCCATCAATTAGCGACTCTAAAATCAGCTCTCAGCCGATTAGCGCCGCAAAGACCTCGCTTTGCGTGGCCTATACCTCTAGGCTCCAAGATCTGCCTGCGAACCAGTTGGCGCCGTCATCACGACGGCTTTGGTTAGAGAGGTGCGTTTTCCTGGTTATGGGTTTGTTTCTAGGCGTGTTATTGGCCGCAAGTTGGTTTCTTTTCTGGGCACGATAACCTAAGAAGCCAACTTCCGCGTTATATAAACCTCGCACCCACGTCCCAATCGATTGAAAAGGTCTAGCCTATTCGGCGTATCAAATATTCTCAAATGGCTGTAGGCAAATTTCTCGGCAATTGGTAAATTGCTATCGTCAGTATCTAGCGTACCAGGGCCAGAAAAGTTACGAGATATGAAGCCAAGATTGGAGCACATTATGACTCAAACGGAAACTGGTACATTAAAACGGCGGCGATTATGGTCGAGGTTTAATCGCTGGCTGGAGTCGAAACTGCTCGAGCGTGTAGACCCTGTCCGATATAACCAGCTGGTGCGTGCGACTTACGATGGCCCGGCCGGTTGGTTCACGCTTATCACTGGCTATCTCACGGGCCATGAACCGCTGGCTAAACGCCTCATTGGTCCTAGAGGCTTTGACATTCGCGGGTGTAAGTGGATTCTCGACGCCGGTACAGGTAATGGCCGATATTTACGCATCCTGCTGCGACGTGCTGACCCCGATGCGGTGGTCGTAGGATGCGACCTGTCCTTGGGAATGCTCCGTCGGGCGCGGAAACGCCTGAAAGATTGTCCCGTTCTACTCGCGCAAGCTGATGTCAACCGCTTGCCTTATCCGGACGAGTGTTTCGACGCCATCGTTTTTGGTTGGGTCTTGGAACATCTGCCTAATCCGCTACAAGGGTTGCGCGAACTGGCCCGGGTGTTGCGCCCCGAGGGGAAAATTCTCCTCATGACCACCGAGGACAATACCCTCGGCGCCATTACGAGTCGCGTTTACCATTGCCGCGCGACCAACCGCCGCCAGCTGCGCGAGTGGTGCCGTCAAGCGGGCCTAATCTGGTATCGGGAATTATGGTGGTCGCGACTGCATCGCGCCCTCAAGCTGGGCGGTATTCTCGTCGAGCTGAGGCGCGCTCCACGCCAACAAGGAGCCAAGCATGAGTCCTGATTTGGCCCGCGCCTGGAGTCAATGCGCCGACGAATACGAGGAGCATTTCATTGACCCGTACGCCCCAGACGTCCACAATCCCTTATGGCGTGTACTAGAACGGATTCCGTCGAAGATGCAAAAAACCGTCGGCGATCTAGGTTGCGGAACGGGGCCGCTTCTGCCCTATTTAGCCGCCCAGTTTGGACAAGTAATAGCTGTGGACTTCGCAGAAGGAATGTTGCAACGCGCACGCGAAAGGTGTCGTGATATATCCAACGTGCAATTTCATTGCCTGCGCTTACAGGACCTAGGACCGCTTCATGGTCAGCTAGATGTCGCCGTCGCCATAAACAGTCTCGGCTTACCTAACCCTGCCGACATAGATCGAGCCCTTAGGCAAATTTACCAATGTCTGCGACCCGGCGGCTGGTTTATGGGCATTGTACCTGCCATGGACGCGATTCACTATCTGACCATGCTGCTCGTTGACCGAGCTTTACAACGCGGTCTGCCGCTGGACGCCGCCCGGAAAAATGCTGCCCACCACGCGAGTCACGACGAATACGATTTCGCCTTCAGCCAGTTCTCTTACCGGGGGACGGAGCAGCATTTCTGGTTCGGCTTTGAGGTACCTTATCGGTTGCGACGGGCAGGTTTCGTACGCATCCGCTGGTCAAAGGTGTACATCCCCTGGCCCCAAGTCATCAAGTTGAAAGACTTAGCCCGGTTTCCGCCCAGTTGGGACTGGTTTTTTCTTGCCCGCCGCCCACCTACACTGAAGCGCAGTCTGCGAAGCTAACATACGTAACCCGCCAACCGGCGGCGGACCTTCTGGTAAAGCTGTTGTAAACGCCGTATGGCCCGAGCCAAGCTATTGGCATGTCGGACCGCATTTGCGACGTCCCAAAACCTTTCAGTGAACAGGTTCATCAGCGATACGTAAGCTGGGCCAACCCGCTCACCTTGGTGCACCTGACGAATCATACCCTCGCGGATGGCCCGACATGATGAGCGACTGGCCAAGTTGAGCAAGGCATGTCATGGGTCGCTCAAGCTTTCGGGATCAGGGGGAATTAAGTTCGGACATACATGGAGGAATCGCGCTAAATTTGGTGCGTCGGCTAAGAGCCAAGCTTCGATCGCTCGCACGGCAACACGAAAACACAAATATGGGGCCAGTTGGGCTAAATACCGTTTTCTAAGTGCCGGCGCACAACTGGCATCCCTGTCTAAGTCCACGATAACGAACTAACGTCCCTGCCTAGCGGCATGGTTGTAGTTAGGCAATTTCTGCAACAAGTCGTGCTTACCCTGCTGAACGTGAACATGATTTACTTCGGCGCCTACATAGCGCACCACTTTTCGCGCTACATGTTGATCCAGGAGTCCCTCGACAGCCAAGTTCATAAATATAAGTGCCATTCCTCCTCCAAGAAGCACCATTGGTGGGCTTTGGGAGGAAAAGTTTGGGTTATTACAATCTCCGCCCAGGTCATAGCCCCCCTTCTAGTAATGCTTGAGCTTCCCGAATGTGGTTGATAGGCGTACCGTAGTGCTTAATGGCTAGATTGCATAAGCAAAACTTCGTGGGCGCCAATTCCATCATCGCGCTGCAAGTCAGAGGAATGAGTGCTTACCAAAATCTGACGCTTCGTCTGGCTTTGTAAGCGGGCGAACTTTTATGGTAGGTAACGCACCACCCGGGATTTAGAGAAAGCTCTGGCTCCTCTAAGAGTAATAGGCCTTCGCCCCGCAAGAGTGACCAAATCAGACCTAGTAACCGCAAAGTGCCATCCGAAAACTGAGCTTCTGTCTGCTAAGCACCACGCGACCGCCAGTGTTCATACCGTGCTTGTAAATGCGGTCTGCCGCAATCGTCGCGCTGGAGACCAACTTCCTGGAGCTGCGTTATCATAACTTGCAACAATTCCTGAAGACGACGCAAATACCGCTTCTGCGTTCTGCTCGGTATCCGCGCCATTTGTTCTAGCAAGTCCGCCCCATAGGCCTCGCCGTCTATGATGAAAGATACGATGCGCTTCCTCAGAAGCTGGGGCACAACATGCAAATAATTGACGGACGCGAGAAGTTCAACTAACGGCCGAAACGCTTGATTCTTAGTCACTTGCTCGAGGTGAGTTTGCCGTAAGCATTCTATGTCGCGCTGATCGTCATTGTTCGGCCGCTGCAGCAGGACTTGATTGTTGCACCGGACGCTTTGGCGACGAATTATGACCTCGCAATTGGGGCCCGGGTTGAAGGCCAGCGTATATTGCCAGACAGGATAGGATGCTGCCCATTTTCTTTAGAGGCAATAGTCACACTGATTTCAATACCGAGTTTCAGCGTGCTGATAAGCTGCGGCTCGCGGCGACGCCCCCACGCTCTTCCACGACCCCCCCGTTGTAAACCGTTTCCAGGAGCAGCCAAGCCGCGTAAAAACCGGAACACGTCAAGAAAATTTGATTTGCCCGAAGCCTGCGGACCCACCTGGAACACGCGTAAGGGCAACTTGACGTCTACTCCCGGGAAGGTGTTCCCATTCCGCAACCGAACATGGGCAAAATAGTGAGCAGAAAGCTTGTGGCGCGCCACAAGGCTACCCATGGACAGTGGGACTCTTCACAGCGGTGAGCTATTTTTCTTTAGGCTTGCAATGATTTTATGGCCTCGTCTAACGGCGTAACCCCAGCCTATTGACTCAACTTCATGCACCGTAACTAAGGCATCTCATGATTGCAGGCTGAGCCTGCATCTTTCCGACCTGGACAAATTCCGCGCCGATACCTGACATGCCATCAATTTTAGGTAAGTAAAAAATCCTTAGTGCGCATGCTGCTTGAGCATTTGAACAAAGCGGGCGTATGCTTCGTCCCAAGCGGCGTCATCGCGTGGCTCGAAAAGTTCCGGAGCGAAAGACTGGCGGACGATGGCCCGAGCATCCTCGAGATGGCTTAGCCAGCCCAGGCCTATCATTTGTACCAACACGTTCCCAATGCTGGTGGCTTCGACCGGCCCGGCCAAAACTAAGCGCTGGCAGCAATCTGCCGTCAACTGGTTCAATAAACGATTCTGACTGCCACCCCCAACGATATGGATCGTGTTGATGCGGCGCCCCAAAATTTCCTCCAAGCGTTCGACGACCCATCGATATTTCAGGGCCAGACTTTCTAGGCAAACCCGTACGAACGCCCCGGGTGTATCAGGCACGGGCTGACCAGTCCTGCGACAATATTCTGCGATAGCAGAGGGCATGCTCACGGGTAGCAAGAACGATGGGTCGTCGGGATCGATGAAAGCTGTGCCGCTGGGGGCCGACTCAGCTAAGTAGGTCAGGTCGTCGTAAGTGTAGCTGTGCCCGGCCCGCTCCCAACTCCGGCGACACTCCTGGACCAGCCACAGCCCCATGACGTTTTTCAGCAGGCGTACGCGATGGCCATAGCCAATTTCGTTGGTGCAATTGTAGCCTAACGTCCGGGCGTCGATAATCGGTTGGGCGATCTCAACACCCACGAGCGACCAGGTGCCGGAACTTATGTAACACCAATCCTCGCCCTGGCCGGGCACAGCCACTACAGCCGACGCAGTGTCGTGCGTAGCAGGGGCAACAACTCTTAGGTGAGTACAGCCTGTTTCCTCAGCCACGTGAGGCAGGAGATTACCCAGCACCGTTCCGGGTGGCGTAAGCGGAAGCAATATGCGGGTCGGCAAATCCAGCTTCTCCAGCAAGGGCCGGGCCCAATCTCGCGCTACCGGATCATACATTTGCGTCGTGCTCGCGTTAGTTAGTTCCACGGTCTTGCGACCACTGAGCCAAAAATGAAACAAATCGCCCATCATTAGCATGCTCTGCGCCGCTTCCAGGAGCGGTGAACGGTTTTTTCGCAACGCCAGTAGCTGAAACAGCGTGTTGATACGCATGAACTGAATGCCCGTAGCGTGAAATACCTCTTCTCGACTTACCCGGGCGAAAGCATAGTCGAAGATCCCCTCCGTATGTGGGTCACGATAATGGCGGGGATTACCGAGTAATTCATCAGTTCGGCCGAGTAGGGCGAAGTCCACTCCCCAAGTGTCCACACCGACGCTGTCGAGCGACCCCGATTGTTCTCGTGCTTTACGCAACCCCACCTTGATCTCCCCAAACAGTAGTAAAGCGTCCCAGTACAGGCCATCAGGTAGCCTCACCGGCCCGTTCGGGAAGCGATGCACCACGTGTAAGCGCAGCTGTTGGCCGTCCCATTCTCCGACCACTCCGCGCCCGCTTTCAGCGCCTAAATCGAAAGCAAGCACTCTTCCCGGCATCGTCCGCTCCTCACTTGGCCGTTAGTCAGACCGACTGATCCCAGATTATCATCCTCGTCGCGCGCTTCCAAGGTGATGGGACGACGCTCATGGTCGCCGGTACTCCGTACTTCGTCAAGTAAGCCAGAGACTCCGCTCTTGACAGCCTACGGGCAGTCGTTATGAGCTGGTCTCATGTTTCAAGGAGAGACTTTGTCCCTGAGGAACGGGACTCACGTAGAAGCGGGCGACAGTCGGCCCATGCTAGCGCCATGTCAGCTGCCATGGCAGAGCCGGCAGCGCGCCGACGATTGGTTTCGCCGAGAAGCGCTAACGCCCCCGCCCGCCGACTTGGGCGAGCCGTTTACCCTATCATGGTTCCTCGCTCTCGAATACCATCGACACCTTCGACACGGGCGCTGGTTGCCTCACGCTTTGGAATTCAGCCAGCATCATGGCGAAACGGTCGTGGCCCTGGGATATGGGCTGGGGACCGACTGGGTGCAATATGCGCGCTATGGAGCGCGCGTGATTGTAGGCTGTCCTGACCACGAGGAGCTGGCCGTCGCCCGCCATCATTTCTCGCTCCGCGGCTTGGGAGGCATTTTTTTACATGCGCCTCAACCACCGCTCAGCTTACCAGAGGCCGTCGCCGATTTGGTCTATCTGAGCCACATATGTGCCAACTTGGATTCGGCGCCCATCTGGTTAGGCGAGGCGCATCGGCTACTTAAGCCAGGTGGTAAATTGCTCATGGTCGAACGCGTGCCCGGAGCAAATTACCGAGCGGGACGTAACTTGACCAGGCACCTAAAACCTTGGCTGAGCGCATTTCAGGAAATTAGTATCCGGCGCTATCATCTGCAACGAGCGCAGTTGGCATGGTATTGGCGATGGCTGCCCCGACGCTGGTTGGAGCGCCTCTTCGGCCAGTTTCTCCTCGTCAAGGCTTATAAACCGATCATGCTGGTGCCCTCGGTTCGCCGGGCGGCGTAGCAGGGGAGTCTGCAGCAGGGGCGAAGTACCTTTCAATCTGCTGGCGACGATAGGCGAAAATTTGTTCCAGGTCGCGACGCACGAACAGAAAGTGTGCCCAGCGCCCGAGCCAACCGAAAGGCAGGGCATAGCAAACGACATCGCGAATGCGTGTTCCACCACCTTCGGGCACAAATTCGTGAACGTGGTGCCATAGCTGGTAGGGCCCGATCACCTGCACATCAATGAACCGCCGAGGCGGATCCCATTCGACGATCTGCGACACCCAAGTTACTGGCACGCCGTGAATCCGTAACTGGTGCACCAGCAAACAGTTCCTGTAAACTTGCTTCGGAGCCTCGGTTGTCTGGAATCGCAACCACGGAGGCGTGATTCGGTCTAGGTTGAATGGATCGCTGAAAAAAGCAAACACCTCCTCCGTGCTGCGGGCAACCCATTGTTCCATTTCGAACTTATAGATGCGCATAGGCCACTTTTACTTCGGACTGATGCTCAGCGTGATTGGCGGGCTGGAATAGCTGATCTTGACGACAAAGTTGATAGAGACTTGCGCCAAAACACTTATCGGTACTTGCTCGCAAGGAGGGGCGTCCGGAGAGGCGCGTAATACGATGTGTCCCTCGCTACCTTGTCCCAGTAAGGTTTTACTTTTGCCCTCCACTAACGTTACGCCAGGGGGTAGCGGGCTGCCGTAGATGGTGCCCAGGTGCCGCAGCATAACGTCCAGACCGATGTTTCCTTTATAGTCCGGATGACGATGCACGCGTACATCAATTTTCACTTCCTCTCCGGGTTTGAGGCTGATCACTTGAGGCGTCACTTCGACGCCCTCCACATCGGCCCGCTCCACCACAGCGACAGTGTGGAGGCGAACATCAAACCGTGCACGTCCGCCGCCGGGAGAATATATTTCTTGCATCGGCGTAGCGACGCGTTCTATGATTCGGTCTTTACCGTCAACGCCACGAACATTCGCCACACCCACGACCTGCACATTACGGACCGCACACTGTGCTTGCGGAGAAGCGGTGAGTATCAGAACTCCCTGTGTCATATGCGGCGGAATCATTAAAGGATGGACAGTCACGCCATCAGGCAGATTCCTAACCGCGACACTTACTGGGCCGCTAAAGCCGTGCAGGCGATTCACCTGGACATACCAGGCCATGCTGCCACCGGGGGCCAACCACGCTTTGTCACCGTCGCAACGTAATGTAAAATCTGGCTCCGCAAAAGCGATTTCCAAAGCATAGACGAAATCTTCGCCCCCTTTGCCAAATAAGTCGCGTACACGCACCACATAGTCTCCATCCGTTGGGGCCGTGAAAGTGAGTGCAGGGTCTTTGATAGCTGCCGAAGTATCGTCATTGGTCGCCAACATTTTTCCCTGACTATCTAAAACGTCTAAGCTCGCATCAAGGGGCGAGGTCAACACAGTACCGAAACGTCGGGCGAATACCTCGCAGCGGAGAACTTGGCCCTTACTGAGCCGCACTTTGTAACAATCCATGTCGCCTGATTTCCGAATGCGACCGTTAACGCAGATAGGGAAACTGACAGGTTGTGCCTGTTGGTGAGTATCATTGGGTTCTAGCTCGAGAGCCAAGGGATAAGAGCTGACGTAAACGCCCACTGGATTGGCAGGTCGACCTCCAATATCAAGGGAAAGCCACTGAATGCCCCGTGCTTGCTCGGGAACACGGATAACGCCTTGCTGGTTTTGGCTGGCAGGGCCCAAGGCTTCGACGGTAGACGTTTTCCCCGGGGGTAAGGCGAAGGGGAATACGCCCGTGGCAAAAGGACGATCGCTGATGATAATAGCGTAAACCCAACGTGGGTCGCCATCATAAATCGCGTCCCGAATCTGCAAGTAATAAGTGCCACCTTCCTTGAAATGGTAAGCAAAATAAGGGTCGGCAAAATAAAAGTCGTCGTTGCCAGCTAACTCACGACCAGCGCTGTCGTAAAGCGAGATGATGGGATCAGCGTGCTTTTGTAAGTCGTGAATTTTGTCCTGCACCCGGGCGCAGTAAACAAGGAACGATAAGGTTTGGCCTGGCTTGACTTCGAAGGCGAACCAATCCACGTCTTCCGCAGCTTCGATCTTGCCACAAATGACTCCAGGGACCGCGATTTTATTCGGATGTTCGCGGGCGTTATTTACTCCTTGCTCGATGGTAACTGGGTCTTCTACAATCAAAAGCTGTCCGATAGACGAAATACTTAGCGACGTAGCGACGCGAAACTCCCGGGGGCCCGGGAGGGCGTGAGGTTTTGGTGTGAAACGCACCCGAATACTGCGTACCAAGGGCAAAGCCCCGGGCTTCTCTGGCTTCAGCTCCTGCTTGGGCGGAACAATTTCTGCCACAACGTCTTCACCTTCAACCAAAACTTGATAGGCTCCGTAAAGGTTTTGGAACGCAGCTATTTCCACCTCACTCGTTTGCCCCCGTTGGACGGCCAGGGGATGAGTAAATGTAATCATGGGATACGAGATCTGAGAGAGGACCCGCTGAGGGAACATGATGAGAGCCAGCAGCACGGCCGTAGTCACGAAATAAGTTCTCTGCATGGTGCGCCGCTCCTTCAGATTGCCAATGAATCGCAGCATGTGGGTCGCGTCATTTCCAGGGTCGTAAATCAGCCTTTACTTAGTGAACGCTGAGGGAACAATTTGCCCATTTAGGGCCTGCCGAACTCGTTCCGGTTGCAGTAATCCCGGATGCAGCGATTGAGGGTCAATCTCTTGGCCTTGAACACGATATTTCACTTGGTCGAGGACAGATGGTGAACACGCGAGGTATCCTTCCGGCACAACTATGAGCCAACGAGGTTGTTGCTTTTCCTCAGGTAAGCTCACGCATTGAGCCAACAAACGGTTGGATTGAGTGTCATAAATGCGTACAATCCCGTCGAAACCGCCTGCGGCGATTTGTCTGCCGTCCGGTCGTAAAGCCACTGCGTATTGCACCGAGCCTACGTTGAACGTCTGTATGGGTTGGCCGGTCTGACCATTCCACACGCGCACAGTGCCGTCCGCGCTCGCACTAGCCAGGAGTTGCCCGTCGGGAGCGAACGTCAACTCATACACCGCACCACCATGGCCACTCTGAACGCGCAGGCGTTGGCCGAAACTAGACTCGTTGGTTCCCGCGCGCTGGGCGGCAGTGCCTGTCGTGTCGGTAGACCACCAAATTAACGCGGGCTCCAAGCCCGCCGAGACCAGTTCCCTGCCTTTTGGATGGATTGCTAGAGCGATGACGTCTTGGTTCATACCGCCGAAGGTAACGAGGCTCTTCCCGGTTTTCACGTCGAAGATCTTGACCGAGCGATCCTTACTGGCACTAGCTAACCACTGGCCATCAGGGCTGAACGCTACCGCGTATACAAAATCGGAGTGGCCTGTTATAATTACTTCGCACCGCCCGGTGGTTAGGTTCCAGACGCGAACTGTTCGATCGAAGCTGGCCGAAGCAAGTTTTTGGCCGTCAGGAGAGAAAGCCACGCTGAATACGCTATCGTCGTGCCCCCGCAAGACCGCAGCTAATTCCCAGCTGTGTGCGCGATAGATGCGAATATCGCCCTTGATGGAAGGTTGTCCTCCCGCAGCGGCCAGAAGCGTACCGTCGGGACTAAAGCGCAAATCGTTGACGGCCCCCAAGACGTTCGTGAGGGTGCGGAGTGGCTGTGCCTGCTTGAGGTCCCAAATCGTTATACGACCGTACTGACCGACAGCTAACCACGGATGACTAGGATGATAGCGCAAAGCAGTAACTGGTGCCATTGGCCCCACTGGGAGCACCAATTCCAGCGGGCCAGGCTTGGCAAGTTTCGTTACAGTCGGCGGGGCGATTGCGTTAGTGCGGAGGGTTACGTCGAGGTGGCGTGCTCGTCGTGGTGCCGTCGGGGTGGAGCTCACTACTTGCTCGGCAGGGCGTTGTCCCTCAGGGGCGCCGACGTCAATCCAACGAGCGATCGTGTCTATCGCCTCTTGAGGCAACGGTTGGGAAGAACCTTTGGGCATCCGGCGATCTGGATCAGCAGTAACGAGCACTTGAAAAAGCAGACTTTCCCGACTTTTGCCGGGAATTAGGATGGGTTTCTTCGAACCTTTCAGCATTGCCTCATAACTATCCAGCGCTAACCCTCCCGAAACGTCCACCTCATGAAGGTTTTTCGTGCTATGGCAAACAGTGCAATATTTGCGGAGGACGGGGCGAATATCGCTCCAATACGTTGGCGACGATGGCGTCTGGGCCACGAGCGACCCACTAAGCAATAGTAATGCCGACCAGCAGCTCGAACGTCCCATGGGTACAATCTCCCGACTTCGCTAGACAGCTTAGTAGTTGAAGAGGAAACCGCGCGAATTGATGAGCGACCAAAGCAAGTCTTCCGCAGCGATGCGTGGGTCGGCGACTTCTTTCATTTCCTTCAAAGCAGCTTGGAGTTCCTCGGAAGTCGGCGGTCGACACAGAGTTACCAGGTAAAGTTCCTCAACGATTTCAGATAGGGACTTCTTTTGCTGGAACAAGCGGTCAATGCGACCGCCGGCTTGGCGGATTTTCTGATTGACCACATCGCCGTTGAGCAAGTGCAGAGCTGCGGCCAAGTTCGGCGCCAAACTCCGCTCACATTCGCAGGTCACGACCCGCGGCGGCCTTCCCAGCACATCCAGTAGATACGACGGTACAGACGAATCGGGCAACTGAATCGCCCGAGTGCCGAGCGGTAAACCTCGATATTTAGTTTCTGTGCCTGTGGCATAGTCAATGGCATCAGCCAATTGTTCGGCCGTGAGTCGGCGAATAGTGCGGCGAGCAAAGTAGATGTTATCCTTATCCACTGCGTTGCCAGGCGTAACTTCCGCACTAAGTTGATAAGCCCGGGAGTTCATGATCGTGCGCATCAGATGCTTGATGTCAAAGCGGTGGGTGATGAGGTCTTGAGCTAAGGCATCTAAAAGTTCCGGATTTGTCGGCGGATTGGTCGCGCGCAGGTCGTCCAGCGGCTCGACTAGTCCGCGCCCCATGAAATAGCCCCAAAAGCGGTTGGCGAAATTCCGCGCGAAGTACGCGTTGCTGGGAGATGTGATCCAGTCGGCCAATTTTTGCCGACGGTCGCCGCCGTCGTCCGCAATGGGCGCACTCTCGAACGGCTTGGGAGCAACGAAACTGCCGCGCCGCGGATGCATCACCTCGCCAGTGGGACGCAAGTAAACCACGGTCTCGCGGCCGAACAGACCGTACTCCTGACTATTCTTGGTGGCAACGCGGGCAAAAAAGGCGGCAAAGCCCCAATAGTCGTCCTGACTCCATTTTTCAAATGGATGGTGATGGCACTGGGCACACTGCACACGAATCCCTAAGAACACCTGGCTAGTCACTTCGGCCCACTCGTTGGGCGAGCGGCCGAGACGGTAAAAGTTGGCAGGTCCATGGGCGTAAGTGCTACCTTGCGCGGTGAGCAATTCACGGACGAATTGGTCAAGCGGCTTGTTATCCCGCAAAGACGCGCGAATCCAGTTATGCAGACTCCACATCCCCTTGGCCTGAAGAACATCACTATTGTTGCGCAACAAATCACCCCATTTCAGGGCCCAAAAATCGACAAATTCGGGACGATTCAGCACTCGGTCGATCGCTTTTTGCCGCTTATCGGGGCTCGGATCAGTTAGGAAAGCCTTAATTTCGTCCGGCGTGGGCAACGTACCTATGGTGTCCAGATAGATGCGGCGTAAGAATTCCGCATCACAGCAAAGCGGCGATGGGGTCAAACCCAGACTTCGCCACTTCTTGGCGAGAAGTTCGTCAATGTAGTTATTGGGCGGGAAATCGAAGGCCACGGGCTGGTCAGTATACGGCGAGGTTACCTGAAACACGCTGGCTTGACCACAGAACCGCACCATAATATAGGTTTCGCCTCTTTCTAGACACTGCACCAAGCCCGAGGGCGTAACCCTAGCCAGTCCGTCGTTCAGGCTGTCATACTGGGCCAGAGCGGTCACGTCCTCGACACGCCCGTTGCTCCAGACAGCGCGCACGAGGATCTGCTGCCACTCGCCCGGCTTCATAGTTCGCCGAGCCGGCAGGATCTCTAACCGCGTCACCTCGGGGTCTTGGTGGGTCGGTGCAGGAGCGCCATCCTCGAGCCATGCCTTGAGCACTTGGTACTCCCACGAACCGAAGCGCAAGCGTTCCCCGCCACCGTGTTCCATTTGCAGCGAGGGTTTACCCAAGAGGATGCTGCGATCCGGATCGCTGAGGACAACGCGTCGGCCCTCTGCACTGCGGACAATTTCGCCATAGTCAGCTATCGGGTCAAAGCCCAGCAGACTCAGTTTGAACCCGCCGCGACCATGCTGGGCACCGTGGCAAGCCCCCTGATTGCAGCCAAGTTTATTGAAGATAGGGATGACTTCGGTCTTGAAATTGACGGGAACATCGGCCTGAGCCCGCTGCACTCGTACACCAGCTTCCGCCGTGACTCCCTGGACCTCGGCGCGAATCACGGTCTCGCCATCCTGGTGGGGATAAGCTGTCGCGTTCTCGATACGCACCTGGGGACCTTGGGCCGACCATTTTGCTCCGCGTGTCCAATCCCAAATGCGACCGTCCTGATAGTGGCCCAAAACCACCAGTTGCTGCCTGGACCGCGGCCCATCCAACACTATCTCCGAAGGCAAAATTTCCAGGCGTACCAATGGAGCAGATGGCGGAGGGGCATCTGGAAGTTTTTTCTCAAGGACGGGACTAGAAGCATCCCCTGCGAAGGCTTGTCCACACAGGACCAAATACACCACCAGCATGAGCACATTTTTGCACAGTCGTTGACAAAGTATGCTGTGCCAACGCCGAGCGGTCATGGCCGATTCCTCACGTAGCTCTGGAGGGACTTCTCAGGCGGGCTAAGAGATTCGGGCGACTGCTTATCCGTATTCGTCAGGCCATTCAACTCGATCAGAGCTAATTCCTTCTCTATTGCGATTGTACTGAACCATGGCTTATCTGTCCATACGCTCACATACTCCATCCTTACTTCTCTGCTCAGTCAAGAACTGTTTCTGACGTCCCCAACATGGGGGTAAGTAACGCGCTTCAAGCAGGGTTTAGAGTGGGCTTATCGTGAAACATCCACACCAGTAAGGAATTTCGTACAGGCGGAAGGGATTTGATAACTTGATTCTTGCCAGTGAGTTTCCACAATGAGCCTCAGATCGGCGAGCCGAGGCAACTAGGGCATGCAGGGAGAAGCGGATGCTCGCGCGGTTGAAGACGTTTGCACTGGTGGGCATTGACGCCGTACCTGTGGATGTCGAAGTGGACGTATCGGCCGGACTACCCAAAACGGTGCTAGTCGGTCTGCCCGAAGCTGCAGTTCGCGAGAGCACTCATCGCATTGAGCGAGCTCTGGCCAACCTCGGTTTTCATCCACCTCAGGCCCGGATCGTCGTCAATCTCGCCCCTGCGGATTTGCGCAAAGACGCTGCCAGTTTCGATTTGCCAATCGCTTTGGGGATACTGCTCAGTTCTGGCCAAATTCGCGCTACAGACACCACAACATGGGCGGTGGTCGGTGAACTGGCTTTAGACGGTTCCACCCGTCCCATTAAGGGCGCACTTTCGATGGCGTTGACCGCGGCGCGCATAGGTATCCAACGTTTCCTCGTACCCGCTAGCAATGCAAAGGAAGCTGCCGTGGTCCAGGAAATTTCCGTCTACCCGGTAGGCTCCCTGGCTGAGGCAGTCGGCGTAATCACTGGGCAGCTTTACATTGAGCCGACGCCTACCGACGTGGATGGTATCTTTGCCCGGCTCAACGTGTACGATGTGGACTTTGCCGATGTGCGTGGTCAGGAGTTCGCGAAACGGGCATTAATCATCGCCGCTGCTGGGGGACACAACGTGCTCATGAGTGGCCCTCCTGGTTCAGGCAAAACCATGTTGGCTCGGCGTCTGCCGACCATCCTGCCTCCACTCACTCCGGAAGAGAGCCTGGAGACAACTCGCATTTACAGTGCTTTGGGTCTGCTCCCGCCGGAACAACCCTTGCTAACCGTGCGCCCGTTTCGGGCCCCGCACCACACGGTCAGCGATGCGGGACTAGTCGGCGGCGGCTCGATCCCCACGCCTGGAGAAATCTCCCTGGCCCACCACGGCGTATTGTTCCTGGATGAACTTCCCGAATTCGACCGCCGTACCCTCGAAGTACTCCGACAACCGCTCGAAGAAGGCCGCGTAACCATCTCCCGCGCTATGGCTTCTGCCACTTTCCCCGCCGACTTCATTCTTGTCGCCGCCATGAATCCATGTCCCTGTGGTTATTACGGCGACTCGCGACGCTCCTGCCACTGCTCGCCCACCGCCATCGAACGCTACATCTCGAAAATCAGCGGCCCACTGCTCGACCGCATTGATCTGCATGTGGAAGTCCCCGCAGTGCCTTGGCAAGACTTGGCCAGTTCTCGACCAGGCGTGACTAGCACCCAAATGCGCGAACTGGTGATGCGTGCCCGGCAACGACAGCACCGACGTTTCGGGCACTCGCGACAACTCAACGGTCGCATGTCCAGCCGACAGCTGCGCGAGTTCTGCCGACTTGACAGCCCATCCCAAAACATACTCCGCGGCGCTGTGGAACAAATGGGGCTTTCCGCTCGCGCTCACGATCGCGTTCTCCGCGTCGCTCGCACCATCGCCGATTTAGAAGATTCCGACGACGTTCGCCCCGAGCACGTCATCGAAGCACTTAACTATCGCATCCTTGACCGCAAACTTTGGCTCAAATATTAAGCCACAATGGACAGGCCCACGAGAATATGCAGAGCAACATCCATGAAATTCGTCGCTATCATCGAATACACGCAAGACCACCAAAAAATCCAAGCCGTACGCCCCATTCATCGGCAGTATCTCACCCAACTCAAGGAACAAGGAAAACTCGTAGCCTCGGGTCCCTTCATAGACGATAGCGGTGCGCTCATCGTCTACGAAGCTCAAGACCGTGACGAAGCGGAACAACTACTCCGAAATGACCCATTCTGCCAAGAAGGTATATTCATCAACTGGCAACTACGGCCATGGAATCCGGTTTTGGCCAATCGAAACCTGTTACCTGAATAAGCCGGGAGGTCCTCGTGAACCGTTGGGATTCATTGATCCAGCAAGTCACGCAATTGCTCCAAGTACGCCGATTGGGTTCGTTAGTCTTCGCCCGCTGCGTTTGGCAGAGCCCAACCCCTCATGCACAACTGGCTCCCAAACTAGCGCGCCTACTCGACGCTCTATGCCAATGGATGCAACAGCCGCCGGAGTGTATCCGTGCTAATCGTAGCGCCGACAACCGCGACACAACGCTGGTCGTCGAACTACGCCCGTTTGCCCTTGCAGTAATCACGCACATCGCTGTCGCACCTTCCGACCAAACTTCTGCCCAGTCGGACGCTTACATGCGTGGCTACGTTCGTCCCCTAGGCTTAGACCTATTTCTCCTCGGCACGCTCGGCGCGGTCTATCTCGACGGCACTCAAGCCGACTGGCCTCACGAACCGCTGCTCATTCCCGATCTGCCCCCCGACCATCCACTCCGAAACCAAGTGGAGCACGTCCTAAGCGGCACTCAATAAAGCAGCGCCGCGAGACGACTACGATAGGTGTTGGCCAACTCGCTATCGGGACCCACGAGATTGAAAATCCGCACCATCATTTCCCGTACCGACCCACCCGCCAAGGCGGGGTTAAGTTCCCCTGCACGCAGCAAACTTTCCAAAGCCTCAGCAAATCGTCCCGCAGCCGCCTGGCACAAGCCCAAGTGATAATGAGCCTCTGCATCACCCGGGTTAGACTGAACCCGTGCTTGGCACGCTGCCAGCCCTCCAACCCGCTCCGCCAGTTCGCGAAACTCGGCCCGAGCCAACACATTGGCCGCCTGGCGATAATAATCGCTCCCCTCGGTAACGCGGCGAGCCTCATCCAAAGCTTCCGACCACCGCCCCAACTCCGCCAAGGCGACTGCCCGCAACGCCGCGATATCCTCGTCGTTTGGATAGGTCTGCCGCAGCCTGTCCAACTGCTTCAGCGCTTCGGCCGCATCTTCAAGAATCAATTCGTTCAGCTTAGCCAACTCCTGTTGCAGCGCACTCGGAACCAACATGTCAATAAACTGACGCAACTCCTGCTCCGATAATGCTCCGTGAAATCGCCCCACCACATGGCCGTCTTTGAACGCCATCACAGTAGGCACTACCTCCACGCCAAAACTCATGGCCAGATAGGGATTCTGGTCAATGTCCACTTTTACCAACAAAAAGCGTCCACCATATTCGCGGGCAAGTCGTTCGAGCATTGGCCCCAACTGCCGACACGGCCCGCACCATTGCGCCATGAAATCCACCAACACGGGTACCCGCCGCGATTGTTCAATAACCGCCTGCCCAAATTCCCGTTCACCTATTTCCTGAATCCAGGGCACATTCTCGTTGCTCATAGGTCCTAGCCCGATAATGTTGGATGCCAAGTGTCGTTTCTTGCAAGCAGCCGATAATTCGTTCAGGAAAAAGTGTTCTCTTCCCCGCGTCCTCATGCAGCCTTCGCTATCATAGGAAACTTCCAGGAGCGCGTGCCAGATCACATTGAGATGCTTTGCAGAACAAAAAAGGAATGGTGCTAACAGCCGAATCTTTTCGTCAAGATCGCTAAGCGGACGTGTAACAACACTTTGCGGCACATAGTTACGACCAATCCAAGTTTTTGCTTTCCCCCTCGTATCAAAGCGTGAGTCGCACTTAATGACTGGGTCCATCTGATCTGCTTATTCCCCGCCTCACCGATTTCTGCCAGCCTAAGAAAATCAAGATGTAAACTGCGAGACTCCTGTAGGCCGGACCGGGAGTTACCGAGTCAAAACTCGCGCGGGGCACACATGCTCCAGAGGCCGCACATAACACCGTAGTCAAACTCTTCACTGGCATAACTGATTCCCACAACCTACCGCCATTATGCACGAATTCACCACACGGCTTTCGATCGCCCGCACTGATAACCTTTGGACGAGAACACGAATAGTGCGCAAATCGATTAGGGCACGCTCACGAAGTGCGGTCGGACACCGAACGGTAAGTGAATTTAAGTTTGGCCAGGGGTAAAGGTACCCTTCGTAGCACAGTCCGCGCAGCGCCTTTATTCACTAGAGAAAATGAATGTTCTAACATGCCCTACCATGCCGACATGAAAGAATAAGCCTTCATCTTGCCTGAACCGCATTCCCTAAAGCCGTAATAAGTCTATTCCAT
>JANXCQ010000022.1 GCA_025060195.1 Gemmatales bacterium
ACAACCGATCGAAAACCCCGGCGAGATCGACAATTTTGGTATGTGATGGCCGCCCTAGCCATTGCCTTGATTCTTATTCTCGAAATTGTTGGGCTATGGTATTTGCTGGAAACTATGCATCCTTTACGACGGGCTAACTTTGAAGGGTTCGTTCCGCTTCTATATGTCCTAATACTAACGCAGGTGCTATATTTCGGTGCTAGTGTTATTACAGGGTCGGCAGTACTTCGCATAGCGATCCTTGTCCATAAGAAGTTGTGGTCCGCCTCCGCCGAGCCGCAAAAAGAGGCCGTCCCGGAACCGAAGTTTACCGAGGGGATGTTGGTGACGGGCATTGTTCATCTGGTAGTAATCACCTTGGTTTTAGTGGTTGCGATCATATGCTTTGGCTTTCTGGGGGCCACACTCGCTTCCGGAATGTTCGTGTTCTTACCTGTTGTATTTGCCCTACTTGCTTACACGCCGATTGCCATCGTCTTTATCACTGGACACATTTTCGCGGATTTCTTGCCTACGAGAAAAAACCAAGGATGTTGGCTCGCGTTTTTGTATTGGATCTTTTTGCTCTTCGTTTACCTGGTAGCGGGATCGCCCTTTATTTTCATGTCGAGAGCTGGTTTCAAATAGGTTAATTCGCGCGGCATCTGTCGAGCATTGAAATTAATCGCACTTTGCAGAAGCTGACCAAGTGGCCATAACGCCCTTGCCAAGTCAAGATGGTGAGTTACAATAGCATGGAGCGAAGGTATCCTCTACTTTGAGATGTTCAACTTAACAAAGAAAACATGAAAAATTTGGCGATGGTCTTGACGAAGTCAATAACGGTCGTTAGTGTGAATACTCAGAAAGTGAGAGCGTAAGCAAACGCGCTGTGTGATTGACTTCAGGACGCGTCTGAAGCATAAACAATAAGAACATTGGTTCACGTTCTCTGAAGATCTGTGGCAAGTTTGCGGGCAGTGCCGAAACGGTCGAGGAACTGCCCGACGACGATCAAGGGAGCGTTTGCACCTCTGGTGAGGGCCCTGGTCTTCAAAACCAGTGGGCGTACTGAAGAAGTACGCCAGTGGGTTCGATTCCCATACGCTCCCGCCATGTCCGGCGTAGTAGCCTAGGTGGAATCGTCTCGCAGTCGCCTGCTGACGCTGCCCAAGCAGCGCTGCTTCCTTGAAAATTTGTCCCTGTGAATTGAATTCTCTGCGCGCCGCCTTGCATGTGCGGCCGAGAGTCCCTAGCAGCCTAAGCATGACCTTAGCACAACAAGCACCTGGCTTGCCGCGTGTTGGCGATGCCGAGGCCGCTCCCGTACGTATTTTCCACGAGCCACGTGTTTACCTGCTTGCCCGTCAGACCTTGGCCGAGCAGGAGTTGGAGCGCTTCCTGACGGAGCACGGCATCAGCTGGGAAAGCGATTCAGAAATCGCTGCGGAGCGCTTGGTGGAAACCGCCGGCCGAATTTGTTACATGAGCTTTGCCCGGCCGCGACCGGGCGGGAACGCCGCTTATGTGCGGCATATTCTCGAAGCCGGGCATGGCTCGGTGCTGGAACATGCGGTGTGGACCTTCCTTTTCGCCGGAGTCAGTCGCTCCTTGACGCACGAACTGGTGCGGCACCGCGCGGGCTTCAGTTATTCGCAGCTGAGTCAACGCTACGTGGACGAATCAGTTGCCGAATATGTCGAGCCGAGAGTCATCGCCGAAGACCCAGAACTGCACCAACTGTGGGTCGAGACTATTGCCAAGATGCACCAGGCGTATGTACAATTGGCGGAAAAACTGCTGGAAAAATTCCGCCATGAACCCGACCGCACGCTGCGACGTAAATTAGCTAGGCAGGCAGCCCGCAGCGTGTTACCAAATGCCACCGAGACCAAGATTGTAGTTACCGCGAATGCCCGCGCCTGGCGGCATTTTATAGAAATGCGAGCCAGTCGCTGGGCCGACGTCGAAATTCGGCAATTAGCCGTCAAGGTGTTGCGCATCTTACAGCAGGAAGCGCCGCACCTGTTCGGCGATTATGAACTGCGAGCTTTGCCGGATGGCACTTACGAAGCCATCACACCGTATCGCAAAGTGTAACCCTGGAAAGTTGCGGATCAGACTGGCATGCTTCCAGCCGGTTTGATCCCACCAGTCAAGAGGTGAGGAGTCCTATGAGCAGTGCAATGCCGGAAGTTATGGAGCAGCAAATTCAAGAGGGGATTCTCGAAATGCACCCCAAGGGCTTCGGCTTCCTGCGCCAGCCGGGTCGGCGTTTGGAAGGAAGCACGGGGGATGTCTATGTGCCCGCCCCGCTGATCATCAAATACGGCCTGCGCGAAGGCATGTGGGTGGCGGGCAAACTCATGGAAGGCAACGGCGTGGGGCCGCGCTTGGCCACCGTCGAAGCCATTGAAGGACAACCCCCCGAGTTACTCCGGCGTCGGGATTTCGACAAACTTACGCCCATCGACCCCAATTTCTGGCTGCGGCTGGAAACCGGGCCCCAACCGTTAACCACGCGCGTGATCGACTTGCTCTGCCCCATCGGCAAAGGACAGCGCGGCCTAATCGTTGCCCCGCCCCGTTCGGGCAAGACGATTCTTTTGCAGCATATTGCCCAGGCCGTCGCGAAAAACTATCCGGATGTCAAGGTTATGGTGTTGCTCGTGGACGAGCGGCCTGAAGAAGTGACGGAAATGAAACGTTCCATCCCAGGCGATGTCTTTGCCTCGAGCAACGATAACCGTTCGGCCGAACACATTCGCCTGGCCGAAATGGTCTTCGAGCGGGCCAAGCGTTTGGCCGAAATGGGACATGATGTCTTCCTGCTCCTGGACAGCCTAACCCGATTGTCCCGCGCCTATAACAAGCAGCTGGACTCGGGCGGCAAGATCATGACGGGCGGGCTGGACGTGCGTGCTCTGGAAGTACCGCGTCGGCTCTTCGGTACGGCGCGTGCCTTCGAAGAAGGCGGCTCGCTTACGGTCATCGCCACCTGCTTGGTCGAGACCGGTTCCCGCATGGACGACATCATTTTCGAGGAATTCAAGGGCACGGGGAACCTGGAAATCGTGCTCGACCGCAAGTTGGCGGAGCGCCGCGTCTTCCCAGCTATCAGTATTCCGCAATCCGGGACGCGCAAGGAAGAGCGGCTCTTCCCGCCGCAAATGTACCAGCAAATTGTCCTGCTGCGGCGCGCTTTGTCGGTGATGAAACCTGTCGAAGCCATGGAAATGCTCGTGCAAATGTTGCCTAAGTATCAAACCAACGCCGAATTCTTAGCCCGCGTCGGCGAGTTTACCGCCTTAGCGAGCGAATAAGGGTTGATCGGCCACGCGAACCGAGCCTGACGTACCAGAAACTTCGTGACTTTACCTGGGCAGGCCTCCTAGGCCTGCCCTTTTTCGCGACTGTCTCGGAGCCGCTGATGCAACGAACGCTGGTGCTTTGCAAACCCGATGCACTCCATCGCCGTTTGCTCGGAACGATTCTTCAGCGTTTGGAACAGAAAGGTCTGCGACTCGTGGCGGCTAAGTTGCTGCGTGCAGACCGCAGCTTGGCCGAACGCCACTACGCCGTGCATCGCGGTAAACCGTTCTACGAAGCGCTATTGCAATTCATCACCAGTGGGCCGACTTTGGCTATGGTCTGGGAGGGTCGCGAAGCGGTGTCAGTGGTGCGAACCCTGCTCGGCCCCACGGACGGAGCCCAGGCCCCTCCCGGCACGATTCGGGGCGACTTCGCCTTGAGTGTGCAGAATAACCTTGTCCATGCCAGCGATAGTGTCGCCACGGCCGAACAGGAGATTGCCCTGTGGTTTCGCCCTGAAGAAATCGTGCCTTGGGAGTCTTGCGATGACCGCTGGGTCGGTGCCACCCCAGGATAATACTTCTGCCAGCCAAGCTACATCCGCGCCTTCCCTCGCTGCCAGCGATGGCCAGCTCCCAACTCAGGGCGCTTCGCAACCAACTTCTTCGCGCGAACCGTCCAATCCGTTTTATGTCATGTTATTGTTGTTTAGCGTGGCCTTCGTGCTCACCGGTTTGGTGCTATCCCTGGTACCCTGGCCTGAACTGCCTCTCTGGCTGCGCCGTCATGGCTGGAAGATTTTGCTGGTGGAAATGGCGTTAGTGATCATAACAGGCCTAGCGAGTATGGCACTGGATCGCTGGCGGAGCGTTCGACCTGGTCGCCCCGAAGGCTAGCGGCGAACTCGGTGTCTCTTGCGCTCCGTCATGGCGCGAGGATTCCAGGGCTCACGAGTCACGAGCAATCACGAGGCGTGGCAAGTCGTAGGCTGGTCGCTCACACTGGTTTTTTTCGTGCCCCCACTCGAGACTCTCGCCTCTCCCAACGCGCCGAAGATATTCCCCAAGGAAAAATAACATTTTCCGTGTAATCCGAGAAACAATTACCAACGGAGCGATGGAATAGCAAAGGCAGACTGGCACTTGAATTGATAGTACACATACCCTCGTCAGGGCGACGATAACGGCCAAGAAGACGCCCGCGCTGTCAGCCGCGCTTTTGGGGGCGTTTGCGCGAAAGACTTGGCATCACCAGTCGTGTGCCGCACCAGGAGTGAGCTTCATGGCCGCACAAGCAGCACCTGCAATCCCATCTGCTTCGAAAGCGCCGGCCACGGGCTTTTGGGCAGAAGTTTGGGCCAACGTGTCGGCGTTTATCACTCTCTGGGGAGATATGGCAGATTTCACCTGGCGCATGTTGCATTGGATGATGACACGCCGACCATGTCGTGGCACGCTGTTACCCAACTTTTACCAAATCGGCGTGCGCAGCGTGCCGGTGATTGGCACGACCGGGTTGTTTATCGGCATGGTGCTGGCAGTGCAAACCTACGCCGAGTTCATTCGTTTTCCCGGCATGAAGAGTTGGTTAGGCGCGGCGATCAACGCCAGTATTGTCCGCGAACTGGGACCGGTATTAGCAGCGACCATGCTAGCGGGCCGCGTGGGCAGCGCTTTAGCCGCGGAACTGGGCACGATGCGCATTACCGAGCAAATTGACGCCCTGTGGTGCCTTGGCGTCAATCCCATTCATTACCTCGTCGTGCCGCGTTTTTTGGCCTGTGTCGTGCTCATCCCACTACTGACTGTCTTAGCGGACTTCATGGGCGTCTTAGGCGGTGCTGCGATCACCACTCAATACTTCGGGATGGAACCTTACGAATATTGGCGTATTTCCCAGGAAAAAATAGGATTATGGGACATCTTCTGCGGTTTGATGAAAAGCACGGCATTCGGGGCCGCCATTGCCATCATCAGTTGCCATCGCGGTTTCAGCTCAACCGGTGGGGCCCAAGGCGTGGGACGCGCTGCCACCGATGCCTTCGTCTTATCCTTCGTTGCCATTCTGGTGCTGGATTTCTTCCTGGGCTTGCTCTTCACCGGCCTATCGGAAATGCTGTGGCCCCGCGGCTAAAGCGAATGCGATAATGTATTCCACTGAGAACACAACTAGGACGAGTGCCAACATTCCCCCGCCCGCCGGGAATGCTGAGCACAGCGTATCCGCAGCGCAACCACAGCCCTCGACGGAAAGCTCGCCGATCCTTCGGCTGGAACACGTTACCGTGCGTTTCGGCGAGCAAACCGTGCTGGACGACATCTGCCTGGAGATCCCCCGGGGTCAGAGCTTGGCCGTCATCGGCGAGAGCGGGTGCGGTAAGACAGTGTTCCTGAAAGTTCTGGTCGGATTGATCCGTCCTACTCAGGGCCACGTTTATCTCGACGGCTTGGATTTGCATGGGCTGTCGGAAGAGCAGCTGGTTCGTCAGCGCTTGCGGTTTGGTTTCGTGTTTCAATCAGCCGCGCTTTTCGATAGCATGACCGTCTATGAGAATGTAGCGTTTCCCTTGCGCCAACATACGGACTGGGACGAGCCGACCATTCGACAGCGCGTTACGCAACAGTTGGCAGAAATCGGACTAGGTGAGGAAGTGTTAGCAAAATATCCAGCGGAGTTGTCGGGAGGTATGCGCAAACGGGTGGGTCTGGCGCGGGCGCTGATGCTACAGCCACAAATTATGCTCTACGATGAACCAACTGCCGGATTGGACCCCATCATGGCCGACGTGATCAACAGTCTGATTCGCCTGACCCACGAACGCCATCACATGACCAGCATTGTGGTCACCCACGACCTCAAAACGGTGCGCCAGGTCGCCCAGCGCGTAGTCCTGCTCTATCCCTATCACCGCTTGGCACCTGGAGAAGCGCAAATCCTTTTTGATGGCACTGTGTCCGACCTGGAAAACGCCACGGATAGCCGCATTCGCCAATTTGTCCTGGGCCAAAGCAGTGAACTGCTTCAGCTCGCTCCCTGAGGAGGCTGCCCCATGAACGATACCGCTTTCAAGTTTCGCCTGGGCCTTTTCGTGCTGATCGCCCTGATTCTCTTAGGAGCACTGATTGTGCTTTTCGAGCGCGTGCCGGAGTATTTCGCACGCTACATTACCTACGAGGTACGCTTTCGCGAAGCGCCGGGCTTGGAAAAAGGCATGCCCGTGCGCAAATCGGGGGTGAAAATAGGCGAAGTAGCCGATTACGACCTCGACCCCGACACGGGCATTGTCCGCGTGCACATCCAAGTGGATCGGCGTTATCAGCTGCGTATGGGCGACCAAGCGTTCATGAGCCGAGGGTTGGTGCTAGGAGAAACGGCCATTAATTTCATGATGGGGGAAGATAGACGTCCGGCTCCTCCAGGCCACGTTTTCGAAGGGAAGGAACCGCCAGACCTTGGTCGCGCCTTGGGGCAAGCTCGCACCTTGGCCGATTTGGCAGGCCAAACTCTGCAGGAAGTTCTAGTCGCCGCCAACAATTTGAGTAAGGCCGCTGAAAGTGCTGACACTTTCCTGCGCGCCAATCGTGCCCAACTGGATCAAACGATCCAGCGGGTCCATGACTTGGTGGGACGCGCTAACGACTTGCTTCGGGAAGAAAACCGGCATAACCTAACGGCAACGTTGCGCAACTTTCGACAAGCCAGCGAGCAATTCGACCAGCTAACCCGCCGCACAGACCCCCTCCTTACTGACACCCATAAGGCGGTGCAGCAACTGACTACCCGACTCGACCAACTCAGCACCAGCGCTGAGGCAACCTTGAACGAGATCCGTCGCACCGTCGAACGCCTCGATAAACAAATTGCCAGCAGCGGTCCCAAAGCGGATGAATTGCTGCTGGAGGGTCGAACGACTCTGAAACGCTTGCAAGCGAGTCTCGATCGTGCCGACGAATTGCTCACCAGCCTGCAGCAAACAGGCAAGTTGCTCCAGGAACGAGCTCCGAACATTCTGAGGAACCTGGACGAGGGAACTGCCCGCGTGAATGCCTTAGCGCAGGAACTTGGCGCGTTCGCTAAAGCTTTAAACGAAGCCGACGGCACGGTGCGCCGTCTCATGAACGATCCGTCCCTGTATAGTAACCTGAACGCGGCGGCTGCCCAGCTGAGTCGCTCCATGCCCCAGCTGCAGCAGATTCTTCGCGACTTGTCCCTCTTTGCCGACCGGATTGCCCGCCATCCGGAACTGTTAGGGGTGGGCGGCGTGGTCAATCCGTCGAGCGGTATCAAACGTTAGCCATTGGCGATACGCCAGTTGGGCAGATATAATGACAAACCCGTCGTGGCAGGAGGAACTCCGACCGGCGGTCGGTCGGCTGCGCAGACGGGATAGGCACAGTCCGACGGAACTGGGGCGTTAGCCGCGCTTCGCCGCAAGGGTGGTTCGGCTGGCGAGGTGCCCGGCTTCGGCCGCATCGTAGGCGGACACAGGTAGTCGCACGCCCGTCAGCCGCTTGCGGGGATCGGCGCAGCCACCAGCTGAGGCAATCGCCAGAAAGGATCTTATGGTCAATAGGAATTTGCTGCGTGAGTTCGACGTCGACGACAGGGAAATCCTTGAGCAGATCGAGGCTTCCCTCGGAGGCCCGGTGGAAGAGAAGTTGCCAGCGGCTTACTTGGAAAAGGACCAGGGATTCGAACCGGGGCAGGTCGTAATCGGCACGGTCCGTCGCGTTACCGACCAAGAGGTTATCGTGGATATCGGTTACAAAAGCGAGGGAGTCATCCCCATTGAAGAATGGCGCGACGAGGCTCAGGGGAAAATTGTTCCTCCCAAAGAGGGGGATCAAATCAACGTAATGATCGAGGCTATCGAAGAACCCGCGGGCGTGATTAGCTTGAGTTACCGCCGTGCCCGGCGCATCCAGGAATGGAAGAACTTCCTCGAAGTGCACAAGCCGGGCGACGTAGTCGGCGGCAAGGTGGTCCGGAAGGTCAAGGGTGGATTACTGGTCAATGTAGGAGTGCCCGCATTTTTGCCTGCGTCCCAGGTAGATATTCGCCGACCCGCCGACGTCGCAGATTACATCGGTCAGGAAATCCGTTGCAAGATCCTGAAGATTGATGAGTCCCGTCGCAACATCGTGGTGAGCCGCCGACAGCTTCTCGAGGAAGAACGGGAAGAACGACGCCGCCGACTTCTGGAAGAACTCCAACCGGGGCAGATTCGCAAAGGTGTCGTCAAGAGTATCACCGATTTCGGTGCCTTTATCGATTTGGGCGGCATGGACGGTCTGTTGCATATTACGGATATGAGTTGGGGGCGCGTACAAGACCCCCGCGAGATCGTTCAGGAAGGCCAGGAATTAGAGGTCGTTGTGCTCAGCGTGGACAAGGACAAACAACGCATTGCCGTCGGCCTGAAACAAAAAACTCCCAGCCCGTGGACCAACATCGAGGAAAAGTATCCGGTTGGCAGCAAACATGTTGGCGAAGTCGTCAACATCACGCCCTACGGCGCCTTCGTGAAATTGGAGCCCGGGGTCGAAGGCCTGGTGCACATTAGTGAAATGAGTTGGACTCGACGCATCAATCATCCGAGCGAAATCCTGTCCGTGGGTGACAAGGTGCAAGTGGCGGTGTTGGGTATCAACAAGGAAAAGCAGGAAATTTCCCTGGGCATGCGCCAATGCCAGCCGAATCCTTGGGATGCCGTACCGGAGAAATATCCCGTCGGGGCCGTCGTTACTGGGACGGTTCGCTCCTTGACGAACAGCGGGGCTTTTGTGGAACTAGAAGAAGGCATTGATGGATTTGTACACATAAACGACATTAGTTGGGTCAAAAAAATTACGCACCCCAGTGAGGTGCTTCAGAAAGGAGATAAGGTAACTTGCGTCGTGTTGGGTGTGGATTACGAACGGAAACGCATTCAGTTGGGCATGAAGCAATTGGCTACGGATCCTTGGGAAACGGATATTCCCAGCCGCTACCAGCCGGGCACCATCATTGTGGGACGTGTCACCAAGCTCACCAATTTCGGAGCCTTCGTTGAGCTCGAACCCGGCTTGGAAGGCCTGCTTCATGTTACCGAACTGGCGGATCACCGGGTCGAAAGCCCCGAAGAGGTGGTACGCGTGGGCGACATCGTGGAGGTCAAAGTGCTCAGCGTCGATCCCACCGAACGCAAGATCCGCCTGAGTAAGAAACGCGCTCAATGGGGCAAAGGCGAAGAGGAAGGCTTGGGCGAGCCGCCCGCGCGTTCTCGGCGCGAATTGAAAGGAGGTACGGGCGAATCGGCCAGCAGCCAACTCTTCAATCTTCCGTCGCAGAAACGCGCCGAGAAGTCCTCCGAAAGCCCGAAAGGCTCCTAAACTCCATCGCCCCCTCCCCCTACCGTGCACTTCGAGGAACTGTACACGTCCCCGCCTGCGGGAAGTGTATGACAAGATCAAGCCGAAGTTGGGCGAGGAAGAAGCTCGGGTTTTGCTCAATTACATCGAATCTAGCGTCGAAGGTCGCGCTGCCCCCCAAAATGACCTGCACCGTCTCGAACTTCACTTACGGGGCGAAACTCTTACCACTAAATCCGACCTATTGAAACGGATGGTCGGCATCGTGTTCGCATTCTGGGTCGGGAACACGGGAGGCGTGGCCGTAATTTTCTACTTTTCTGCTCGGCGGTGGCGGGAAGCTGGCATGGCACCCATCGTTGTGAGATATTAGCGCGGTGGTTAGACGAGGTGTCTTACCGTTCATCCCATGTTGGGCGGTCGTTTCGCGGCCAGGTCGAGCCAGACAGACGTTGAACCTGGAAAGTTGTAAGAGAGTCGGGGCTCCAGCAGGCCAGTTTTGACAGAGGTTCCCAGGTTAGCGGGGAAAGGAATGCCGCCACGGTTATGCATTTCGCCAATAGCTCATGGCCTGTCAAGCACGCGAAACTGATCAGCTCAGGGGCCGCGGATTGAGCCACTTGCAGTTCAAGAGGAGTGCGCTTTCTCGGTGCGCCAGCCGATGTTAGGCAAGGCAGAAGCTGGTGCGTACCGACCCGCACGCGATGCTGCCCGTCGTTTCCCGAACTTGCCGCAGAATCCCAGGATAGCAAATGCGCTCAACCTGCCACCAGCGCGGGGAGTAAGCTTGGCAGCGAAGATAGCGGTGGGAAACGGCGATTATTTGCCGCGCGGGTTCTGCGAGCACGCCAAAAGGCGCCAGCCCCTTCGATAAAGCTCACAAAGATTCCCGCAACTCAGGAGCTTCGCCCCATGGCCCGTAAGAAACGTCGCCGCGAGGAACCGGTACAATCCCCCTTGGAAACTTATCTTCGTGAAATTAACGAAACCCCCTTGCTGACGCCTGAAGAAGAAAAAGAACTGGCGCAACGAATTGCCCAGGGCGACAGCGAGGCCCGCGATAAGATGATCCGTGCCAACCTAAGGCTCGTGGTCAACATCGCCCGCAATTACACAGGCAAGGGACTATCTTTGCAGGACTTAATCGAGGAAGGGAATCTCGGTTTGCTACGGGCCGTGGAAGGTTTCGATCCCAAAATGAACACGCGCTTCAGTACTTATGCCAGTTATTGGATTAAGCAGTCGATCAAACGGGCCCTGGTCAATTGCGGTAAAACCATCCGCATCCCCGCATACATGGTCGAGTTGCTCAATAAGTGGCGCCGGATGGCCCATCAGTTACAGGACGAACTCGGACGCACGCCTACTCAAGAAGAAATCGCACGCGCCCTGAACTTGCCTAAGAAAAAACTCAATATCATCAAGAAGGCCATTCGCATCTACAACTCCTTACCTCAGACAGAACAACTGGAGAGCAATTGGACGTTAGGAGAACTGATCACCGATGAGCGGACAAAGACACCAGACCTGGAATTGGTGGAACATGACGACCTGGTTCAGGTCCTGCGCCTCTTAGAACGCATGGACGAACGCGAGGCGACCATTCTGCGGATGCGCTTCGGTCTGGACAACGAGGAGCCCAAGACCCTGAAGGAAATTGGGGAACGGTTAGGTCTAACGCGGGAGCGAGTGCGCCAGATCGAGACCGAAGCGCTCAATAAACTCGCCGAGGCGCTGCAAGCCAATTAAGTTTCACTCATGACGCAATGCTTCGATGGGATCGAGATAGGCAGCGCGGCGCGCCGGGTACCAACCGAATAACACCCCGACCGCCACGGCAAAGAAAAACGCCAGAAAGATGGAGGGGACATGAATTTTCGCCGGCAAATGGGTGGCGAAGAATCGCTCCGCCACGAAGGGCGCAATGACGACCATCAGCAAACCTAGAATCACGCCGACGATTCCCCCCACAGTAGTTTGCGCAATCGCCTCGGTGAGAAATTGTAAGGAGATGTCGCTGCGTTTCGCCCCCAAGGCGCGACGGATGCCAATCTCTCGGGTGCGTTCGGTAACGCTGGCGAGCATGATGTTCATGATGCCGATGCCCCCGACCAGCAGAGAGATCCCGGCAATGGCCGCCAGGAGTATCCGTGCCCGCATGCGCGTGCGCTCGGCCTGTTCCAGGCGATCGAGGGGGATTTTGATGTCCCAATCGGCTTTCAGGTGGTAGCGGCTCAGCTGTTCGCGGATCATCTCCGCCGTGGGCCGCACTTGCGACATTTCCCGCACGGTGACGATGATCTGATGCAGTTGCACCTGTTCTGCACTGCGCGCTCCTGTTGCGCGAATGAACTGGGTCTCGCCTAACAAGGCCCGCGAGGCTTCCAGGGGGATATAGACGTCGTTATTGAATTGTTCGATAATCGCACCACTGGTGCTGGGATGACGCGACTTCAGAACCCCAACCACTACGAAGGCACGGTCCTTGCCACTGAATTTGATACTCTTCCCCAGGGGCGATTCCCCAGGAAAGAGCGTTTGCGCTATATCCGAGCCAATGACGGCCACATTGGCAGGGATGGGAAACTCATCTGCTTCGGTGAGGAAACGTCCCTCGGCCAGAGCGTTTTCCAAGCCGAAGGCAACAGCATAGTGAGGTCGCGTGCCGATCACACGTCCCTGGACCATACGGTTTCCCGCCAACACCGGTCGCACTTCTGCGGGCATGATGCGGAGCGGCAGAATGGAGACGACTTGGTCGCCCAGTGCTTCCTGATAATAACGCAGGTCGTCATAGGTCAGACCATAACGAGCGACAAAGGCACGGCGGGTCGTGCTCGCTTCTTCGGGCGGCTTGACACTGGTAATGATGATGTTCGTAGCCCCCTGCTTCTTGATCTCTTCCAGGGCTTCGTGCATGCTCCCTTCCCCGAAGGCCATGAGCACGATCACCGACAACGTGCCGATAATAATGCCCAATACCGATAAGAACGAGCGCATCTTGTGCAGCCAGAGACTGCGTACCGCCGCAGTCACGCAACGTCGCCCCTTGACTCCCAGCAGGAACGGCGCAGCCAGGACTAATATCGAAGCTGCCGCCAGCCCGGCGTAGAAAACATAGCTCAGGATACCTAAGATGGTTTGCCGATCCCACATGGCTCCTTGCCCTTAGGAACTCGCGGGCCTCACGCGGCCCGATCCATGCGGTAGTCGGCCTCGACCCGGCCATCGCGGAGTCGCACGACGCGCCGCGCCCAAGCTGCTATGTCGTTTTCATGAGTCACCATAATGATCGTTCTGCCGGCGTCATTCAGGGCACAAAGCAGTTGCATAATTTCGTCGCTGGTTTTGCTATCGAGGTTACCCGTCGGTTCGTCGGCGAGGATAATTTCTGGATCGTTCACTAAAGCGCGGGCAATGGCAACACGCTGCTGTTGGCCTCCCGATAACTGAGTCGGACGATGGTCCAAACGGTCTCCCAACCCCACCAGGCAAGCGAGCTCGATGCAACGGCGTCGCGTCTGCCGGTTGAGCCGACCCTGATACAGCAACGGCACCTCGATATTTTCCACTACCGTGTACTGCGGAATGAGATTATACGACTGGAAAATGAACCCAATATAGCGCCCGCGCACTTCTGAGAGCGCGTCATCGGAGAGTTGGGAAACATCCCGGCCGGCTAGGATGTATGTGCCTGCGGTGGGCCGATCCAGGCACCCCAAAATGTTGAGCAACGTGGATTTTCCCGACCCGGAGGGTCCCATTAAAGCAATAAAGTCGCCACGCTCGAATGCCAGCGTTACCCCGCGCAGTGCTGGCACCGTAACCGATTCCATCTGGTAATTCTTGACTAGATCAATCACCTGGGCTACCACAGCCATGGGCGTGTCACCTCGTTGACGGAGAAGACACACCGATCCCGGCGGGAGGTTTAACAAACTGCGGCGGCAGGTTCGGAGGCGAACCCCCACTACCAGGCTTGCGATACTTGCCGCCGAAACCGGGCTTGCGCCCGGGCGCGGTACCAGACCCTGGGACGGGTTTGTCACCCGCACCGTCCGCGGCTGGCGGTGTCCCAGGAGCATCGGGATTAGTTAATGGCGGACTCGCGGGTTTCTCATGGGCGGGAGAACGCGGTACACTTCGTTCTCCAGATTCGGCCAAGTCGCCACGACGTTCCGCCAAGGTCCGCGGATTGAGCACGACGATTTCCCCTTCCTTTAGCTCGGAGTCGGGTAAAATTTCCACCCAACGGTTGTTACTAACCCCTGTGCGGATAATCCGCTTTTCGACCTCGCCCGTCTGTTCATTCTTGACATAACAGAATTTCTGCCCAGCCACTTCTAAGACCGCATGGAGGGGTAAGCGCAAAACGTTCTCACGTGCGCCGTCGAGAAAAATGGTCACCTCCGCACTCATGCCTGGTCGAAGATGAGGCACTTCCTCATCCACGCTGACAATGGTCTGATAGACCTTCACGTCGCTGGACATGAAGTCCGTAGAGGAAGCTACCGCCGCGACAGCTTTGACGTGTCCCTGGATCGGCCTGGGATAGTCCGCAACACGAATCTGCGCCCGTAATCCCGGGCGAACGACCTCTTCCTCGGCATCAGCAAATTCTTCGCGCAAGCGCGGCGCCAGCATCAATGTGGTAATCTTACTCCAATCATTAGGCAGGGCGGCTAACGCGGCCACCCAGCGCTCCCCAAAGCCGGTGCGCCGCACTACATCCCCACGAATGCGGCTGACCAGCGACTCATGCACTTTGACGCGCACCTGCATTCGCTTGAGATCGGGAATACGCATGAGCCGCTGACCCTCACGCACGGGTTCGTTTTCTTGAATGACGACCTGTTGGCTCCCGATGCCCCAACGGCTGGTCTCCGGCACATAATAAATGACTAGGCCGTCATTAGGCGCGTAAATGACGCAGTTACGAATATCCTCGGCCAACTCCTCGAGTTTGCGCAATTCCTGTTCATAGATGGACAAACGCGACTTATACGTGGCTTCCGCCTGAGCGGCTCGGGCCTCGGTTTGCGTTTTGACCATCGCCAACGTGGCTTTCGCCTGGGCGAGCTTATTCTGATAATCAATTAGGCCCCGCCGATATTCATATTCATCCAGGACCCGTTTCTCTTCGAGAAGTTTTTCCAGATTGATTTGCGCACTGCGTAAACGTGCTTCGTCCGCCTGAGCCTGACTGACGCTGACGTAGCCCAGCTTGACCATCCGCATCGTCCAACTATAGCGGTCGCGCCATTGGGCCAATTCCGACTCCGCGATCGAGATGCGTCCCAGCACGTCCTTGCGTTTTTGTTCGATGTCCCCTTCCAGGAACTTCTTGAGGTCGATTTCGGCAAGCCGAACATTGTTTTCGGCATTTTCCAGATCACTTTTATTCTGACTCAGGATGATCTCGCGATCTTTCTCTGCCTGTACCAGTAGGGCCAGTTTCTCGGCAACGACGATCTCCTGATCCTTGTATTGCTCCTTGAGTGCGGAGTCGTCGAGCAAACAGATGAGGTCGCCTTTGCGCACTTGAGAACCATCGGGAATGACCCATTTGATGGTAGTGGCAATGTTATTACCGCGACCGCTGCTCCGCACTCGACAAACGATTTCAGTATTGCGTGCCGATTCCAATTCTCCCCATTGCACCGCAGTCAAGATGATGTCGCCTCGATCCACGCGGTGAAATTCCAAGTCGCGGTAAGGGTTGTCGAACGCGCCGAACCAGGAAGCGACCAGCATACCCGCGCCCGCGAACAACCCAAGCAGGACTATGCCTCCTAACCATGTCGTGGGTTTGAACCAACGTCGGCGCGGCAGGTCCCAGGCGACCTCGAACGCTGCCTCGCCATTGGTGAGCGGCGCCCACGCCATGCTACTATTTTCTTGCCGTGGCCGACGCGACAAAACGCTCGACGGATTCTGCGTCTCGATCGCGGGTGGTGCGGGGAGCGGATTTTGGGAAAAGTCGTGACCGGTTTTTTCTTCCAAGCTCTGGCTGGAAGAAGCAGGCTCCTGCGCGTCAAGGTTCCGGGAGGCGGGTTGGGGGCGGGAGGAGAGTGTCGTCGAAGGGGGAGGTGTCGCGCTCATCGCTCCAGACTCCTCGCTCATCTATGGTCATCATTTCCAGGTCGCGGAACAAGATCATGCGGGTGGTGAGGTAGCTGGTCCAGGTGTCCATCAGAGCGTTTTCCGTGGCGGGCAAGGAGCGCAGGGCACCTAAGAGTTGCTGCGTGAGCGCTGCGGCCGCGGTGGCGACATCCCGTTGCACTCCAGGCTCCGGCGGCGCCGCTAACACCTCGCGCGCTTGGTTGACCTGAAGATAGGTCAGTACCAAGGCGCGCTGCCTCAGCAAGTAATCCTGCTGCAATTGCCGCAACCGTCGCACCGTTTGGCGAATTTGCAAGACCAACGCGTCTTCCTGAGCCATCAATGCGCGTCGCTGTCGTTGAAAGGCGATTAGCGCGGCGCGATAGCGATTGCGTTCCAGACGGCGCACCAAAGGCAGCTCCGTGTTCAGGCTCAGCTCGTGCTGGGCGCGGGTACCTTCAAAGTCCAGGGGACGTGCCAAAATCGCAGGCGTTGCCACGTCCACGAAATAGCGCAAATCCACCACGCCCAGCAATGCGTTGGCCGTGACCGCAATCTGCCGCCAGGCATCCACCAGTTGGGCCCGACGGTTCATCAAATCCAGCCGCCTACGGAGCGCAGTATTCCCAGCTACTAAAAGAGCAGTTTCCTCGTCCGTCTCTAATAAGTCTATCCCCTCCACTATGATGCGGGGAAGGGGTGGCCAGGACTTTTCCAGTCTCATCAATTTCTCATCTCGAGCCTCCAGTAAGACCTGGGCGAAGTTGTCGAAAACGGATTGAAACGCGCGGCTCCGTTGCAATTGGCGGATTTCCAACACTCGCAGACCACGGAAGGGCTCCATTTGCAACACCGTAGGCGCCGCGAACGCGCCAAGTAACGCCTCCACTTCCACCGCCACCTGCCAAGTTCGTTGTTCCAGGCGACGCAACGATAATTCCAATTGTCCTAGATAGAGCTGCCGCGTGATGTCGCGTAGGCGTTGCTGCAACTCCCGCGGAAACTCCCGATCCTGCAATTGATATTCAACTCGTAAATCTTCCAGATACCGCTGCTCGGAGCGCAACGCTTCTAGCAAAAGTTCGATGGCTGGACGTCGGCAAGTCCAGTAAGCCCCGGGCGAGAAACCAGGCACCAACGGCGCCACGGAGAGCACCGCGGCCATTTCCGCCACGGCAAAAGCCCCCTGATCGCTTTGTCCGCTCAGACCTTGCCAGAAGCGCCAGCGCTCGGAAATGGTGGTTTGCAATTCCGTGCCCTGGACGTAATCCGACTCGCCCAGAGCTCGTTCAATTTCTCGGCGAATTGTGCCAGCCGCGTCGGGGCGGATTTCCCATTCGCGTATGGCATTGACGAGCTGAGTATAACCGTTGATCGCCTGGTCGAGCGCATCCATTTGCCGACGCAGGGGCATCATGACACTGGGGTCGAGTTGCAGCGGGAACTCAGTGGGCAGACCCAGCTGGAGCTTGAACTGATCCAAAGTGTTCGCATAAATGACGCGACTTTGCAACACCACCGACTGCGCTTCGCGATACGCCTGTTCCACCTGGTTGACCTGCAATTCGGAAATGCCACTAAAGCCACCCGCCAAATTGCGAAAACGCTCCAGCTCCCGCTCCAACTCAACAACGATGCGCTCATTGTTATAAAGCTGCTGCTGACGTAGCAATGTCGGCAGATAACCGACGGGCGCTACAGGCGTGTCCGCAGGGCCAACGGCAATAGCCCCCCCTGCCGCGATGCTCACGTAAAATTCGCGATGAAACCGTGCATAGCGTCGCAATTCATAGACCAAGTCGCGTTCCGCTTGCGTCAATGGCTCGAGAGTAACAGCACGCCCGCCGCCCGCCAAAAATGGTTGCGCCAAACTGAAGGTCAGGCGCGATTGGCTCAGTGTATGCTTGGCCGTGCCCGTCAGGTTGATCACGGTCTGGTTGGCCAGTCGCAACAATAACAGCGCTCCCGTGGGAAGCAATTGCCGCACCCCCACCGTGGGATTCACGCGCCAGCGATTGGCTGGGCCTCCAGGCACCTCCTCCCCCCACCATTGGCGAATGGCCAACATCGTCGCCTCGAACTGGGGCAGAAAGGCAAAACGCTCCAAACTCACGGGCAGGGCTGCCAAATATAGATCCTCACGTCGGCTCTGAAACTCGCGACTATTGAGCATGCCCAACTCGACTGCCTGCTCCAGGGTAATGATGTAACCTTCGTCCGCCTGTGAACTGCCAGGCGAAGCGCCTGAGTCAGGGGGAGTTATGGGGGCATAACGCGGCAACACCCAGCGGCGCGTCCGTAGCGGTAAGCCGAGGCGTTGGCGATTTTCCCGATCCCACTGCTCCAACAGTTGCAGATAGCCGTCCCCTTCTATGTAGGCCACTGCTTTGGGCCGCTGGGGACGTGGCGCTAAACTCCAAGCCGCGGGGTCGTCAGGCGGCATCGGAGGGAAATTCGGATCCGTCGGGTCAGCAAATCGGGCCAACGGATGAGGATAAACGAAGTAATTGGCCAAGCGACCCTCGGATACCGCCTCTTTTTCCTGGAGGATTTCCCGCACATCATGATCGGCACGTCGGCGGAAAAACTCCCGCGTGCAGCCCGACACCATCATCACAACTACCGCCACAAGACCACACCACCGACCCGGCCACCAGGAGCTACTCCAAGACCGACTGGGACTTCGACTGCCCGCTTGTTCAGCACTGTTTCGCATAGGATGCCAATCCGGTCTCGGACGATGAGCGGAAGTCATGACCCCGAGGCTGCCTTCAGTAGGCATCGGCGGAAGGAATCCGAGGAAGGATCAGGAAGTGGGTGAGCTAGGGACGATTACAGACCTTCTGCGTCAGGGCACTCCGCCAGCAGGCGCAACAATTGTTCTCCTACCTGGGCCTGTTCCGGGTGCTGCCGCATCAGTTTTTGGACTTGCTCCCTCGCCCACTGCGGATGCTCCGTCACGTACCATGCCATGCCCGCGAAGAAAAGTTGCACCTGCTCCAAACACTGTCGCGCAAACTCCTGGGCAGCTTGCTGACCGAAACGGAGAATCACCTGCCAACCCCGCGCATCGACTTGGGCAGCCAGCTCAGCTTGATGCCGAATGCCTGTTTGCCCTTGTGGCGCACGCAGGCCACGGTAACGCAACAATAGCAAAGCCCGCACGTGCGCAGGTTGACTAAGGAGCTTGCCACGCCCAGTCGCCTCGACATACCACAAACGCAGACCTGGCTCGTGATAAATCGTGTGCCAATTCATCCGATTCCCGTGCTCATCCTCCCCAACAAACTCACCGTTGCCCACTGCACGCACCTGCACTCCCCGCGCTCCTAACTGCTGCCACAGCCAATAACCCCAATCGGGATGTTCTAGTAACCACACATACAACTCCCGCCGACAGGGAAATGTCTCGGCTCGGCCCGTCGAACGGATCTGCGGCGCCTGTGCCACATGCAGGGCGTGACTTCGCCAGGGCTCGGCGAGACGCTGGAGCAATTCTGCGTTCCAAACTTCCGACGCCCCACGTTCGCCCTGCGCGGGAACCGGCTCCCAACTCGCCCAGGCCAAGACCACGTTCACGAGCACCCCTTGCCAACCTCGTCGCACTTGCATGGTGTTTCCGTCCCTCCTGAGTGCCGACGGCTCGGTGCTTGGGTCGGAGTCTGCCGTCGGCGTCTTTGGCGTTAATCGAACATAGGCCTAACGAAAATAGAGACTTTTTCTGTCCTAGGGACTTTACCAAGCAGTGCGACTAGGCAAACTTTACCGACGCCGTCGCCGCGCTACTGACTTTTCACCTCGCGACAGAATCTGCCACTTTGGAATAGTCGCCAAAATCGCTAGCCAAGAAAAACTCGCTCTCCTCAGCAAAATTTGTGCTATACTTGGGCAGCAGGGCTGTAAGCATCAACGCAACTTGCTCGCCTCGTTGTGCTGGCCCAGGAGGCAACTATGGCCGCCCCTTTACCAGTGTATCGCAACCCTAACTACCTGGATGAATCTTCAAGTTCGCGGAACCCCGCGGAGCTCGATTTGCAGCCTACGTTGTCGGCACAGGCCGCACCGGATTCCGTTGCGGAGGACGACGCAGACGTGCGCTCAGGAATGATTATTTCCCTGATGCCAAAAAAGTCTTCAGGGGGCGGCGACCCCAATGGCGATTTGGCCAGCTTACACGAAGAAAATCGCCGATTACGGGCATCGTTAGAACAAGCCCGGGAACGACTCGCCCTCATGGAACGAGAAGCCGCTCGCTGGCGCCAACGCGAACAGGAATACGAGGCTCTTCTGGAAGAGAAAAGCGAACTGATTCGCCAACTCCACCAGGAACTACAGCTGGCCAAACAACGCCCCGCCGTCGAACGCCGCGTGCCCCGCGAGGAAGAACTCCTCGCGCTAGAACAGGAACTATTGCGCGAACGCGAACAACTCAAGCGGGACGAAGAACAACTCATGGCCGAAATTCGCCAAATGGAAGTAACGTTATCCCGCGAACGCGCCGACTTAGCCCGCCAACGCAACGAACTGCAACGCCTGCATCAGCAAATTCAAATGGAACTGGAGATGGCCGCCCGCGAAGCCACCTTACGCGAACGCCTCGCCCCCTTATACGAACTACATGCCGAGTTACAACGTCGCTACTTCGGCGAGACACGCCACTCCCTTCGGCCGCCGTCGAATTCCCAAACTGCTACCGCCCCGGCGAAGAGACCTAGTTCTTCGTCGCCTGACATGAGCACCGCCAAACCCTCCACGCCGCTCCTGTCCGCAAACCCTGGGAACCAGGCTCCCGCCTCCGCACCTCCCGCAGGGCCTGAACCCATTCACGAAGACAGCTCCAAGCCGGGCTTCTTCCGACGCCTGTTCGGCCTCGGCTAACCTGCGTGCTCATCACGGCACCTAATTTCGACATATTCCCTATCCTCGGTAAAAAAGTTTAGAGCGTTACGACTCCGAGCCGAAACTTATATGGGATGATTTTCTCGGTTCCTGCGGGCGAGCACGAGTCCACGCGAGATAGCGTATGCCTCGACTCCATGCCTATCGACTAAGCTGCTACCTTGTCATCCTGCCAGGATTAGGCTATGCTCTGCTTGCTGATAGTGTAGCCTTAGCTCAACCGCCACTTTCCCCATACCCCGCACCTTATTATCAGCCCCTATCTCTCGATAAGCCGACCTTCTCAGAACTAAGTGCCCCCTCTGCAACGAACATGCACCGAGCGCCAGCAAATTCCACCGGGCAAAAGTCGGCGGCGCCAACGCCACCTATCTCAACTTCGATACCATCGCGAATGCCGAGCGATAACCCTCCCCACGAAGGTGGCCAGGAACGGGGCTGTATCCACTGCGATGCACTTGGCAGTTCCTGCCTGGATAAAATCCGTTCTCTATTCCACCGCCGTGCTGCCCCTAATTCACACGACTTAGAAGCAGACACTTACCTCTATAGTCCCACAGAAAGTCGTTGGCACCTATGGAAGAAACACGAAAAACCGTGCAAGCATCCCCTTTGCGCTTACCCCCATATATTTCTGCCATTCGAACTGTATGGCCGCATGAGCGTAGTGTGGCTTGTGGGCGGCGGGAAGTTAGATCGCACGCTTGACCCCGGCATCGGCGCCGAGATCGGCATACGTCAGTTCCTTTACGATGATACCAAGCCCGCTGCCTGGTTTGGCGAGTTGGGCTTCGAATTTACCTATCACAATGGCGGCGAAGACCCGGATTTACCTATATTCACGATCCGTGAATGGAACGTTTACTGGGTGCGCGTCGCCCTTGGACGCGAATGGTATTTCGGCAGCGGCGAACCCGGCGCTTGGACTTTCTTAGTGGGTGCCTTTACGGGTGGTCGCTTCGGCAGCGCTAACACGAAGTTCCTCGACGAACCGTATCGCACCGATAACATTGGCGGTCTCTTCGCCGGCGGACATGCAGGCATACTCATACCCCGTTGCGGCTACGATCTCATGGCCGAAATCTTCACCGAATACGGCCACGACTGGACCAGTTGGTCCGATCTCATTAACTCCGACCGCCATATTGATCATATCAAGCTCGGCGGCGCCATCGGTATTAGGTACTAAACTAAATCGCAAGTCAGGGACTATAATCTAAACTGCCACTATCCAACTTTCTATGATTTGACCCCTACGGTAACACTACTAATATCTGTTAGTCAACAGTCTCATCTACTTAGTCCTTATGGGCGATTAGAAACTCAGGCCCTTTATAAGTTAGGCATTATATGCTGCCTTATTCGGCCGAAACTTAGATACTAAAGTCTAATAAACAATCACCATAGCCCTAAGAGTTTCCACCAGACTAAGCCCATAGCTAACCAGATACCTAAGTTCACGAAGGATAAACGGAGGCCTAACCTCCACCATTCTCCTGTGCTGGCATAACCGACACTAAACAAAATCGGCCCGTGTGTTGTCCCGTAATGGGTCAAACCCGCTGACAGATTGGTAAGAAACGCTAAACATGCTACGGCCAGCGGCGCTGGGATCCCCGCGACTATGAGAATGCCCGCAAACGCCCCGTACAGGGCCACGATATGCGACGTGATGCTGGCAAACATATAATGAGCATAAAAGTAAACCAGCACGATTAGCAGGAATAGGAGCACTAATGGCAGCGGGCCGAAATAATCAGCTAAGCCGCGCGCCACGGCCTGCGGAATCGAAGTTTCCCGCAGTAAGTTGCCTAATTGCACTAGCCCGCCATACCACAGAAAAACGTTCCACGCGCCCCTCTCTTCCACCACATCCCGCCATTCTAAGACCCCGGTAAGCATTAGTAATGCGACACTCATCAGGGCCACTATCGTGATGCTTTTCGGCCCCAAGAGAAACCCCCCTAGCATCCAACTGAGACAGGTGGTACCGAAAATTATGAGCACTATACTTTCCTTGAGCGACATAGGCCCCATAGTTTGCAAAAGGTCTCGAGCCAGTTGCGGGGCATCGGGAGTATGACGCACTCTCGGCGGGCACCATCTATAAGTCAGGGCGGGCACTACTACCAGCGACACCAACGCGGGTAAGCAGGTGTAAAGCAGCCAGTTACCATAATGCAGCACGACTGGCCGATGTACGTGAGCGCTACCCGTGCTGCCCAGCAATGCAACATGCTGCGGTGCAGGCGAAGCGGTTACCCGCGCCGCCTCTAACGCTGCCAGGGGATTACTGGCCTGGCCCGTATAAAACATGGCACAAGCCACGATGTCGCTTTGATAGATGGCCAACATTAAAAACGTCCCTAACAATGCCGCGGATGGCCCCGGATAGGATCGATAATGCTCGGCCAAGGCCCGGGCGATAGGCAAAATCACGCCCCCCACACGCGCCGCATTCGACGGAATGACGCCCGCCAACAAGGTATCGGTGGCCACCAGTGCATAGGCCAAGCCCAACGTGCGGGCTCCCAGCGCACGAATGAAATAGAGAGCGATGCGCCGCGCTAAGCCCGTCTTGATAACGGCCCGCGCAATCATGTACGCGGCCAACACGAGCCAAACCGTCGGCTCAGCGTAGCCCGCCAACGCTTGTTCGACGCTCAGCGTGGCAGTGACCAGAGTCGTGACGATGGCTAGGAGCACGATCGCCCCATCAGGCAACGGCCGCAAAATGAACGCCAGTATCGTGGCCAGGAAGATGGCCAACAAGCGCCAACCCGCAGGCGAAACGTTCGTCGGCCGCCAACCGAACACCCCATCCACCGCCCACACGCTCACGCCCAAACCCACCGCGAGTAACCATCCTAGCCAGGGGGCTACTAAGGGCTTTTCTAGCGCGGAAAGATGAGTCGTGTCTGCGGCTGGGAGCGTCTCGCCCCCACCAGTTGGCTTACTCGCTGGCGTTTCCCCATGCATCATGGCCGAACCCGCGCATTGCCAGCGCCGCAATCTAAATCAGCGGTAGCTTTCGACTAATCGTTCGTTCTTGGGTAAGTCGTCGGATTCGCGCAAGCCCACGCTGTCCTCACGAAAGGAAAATTCGCCCCACGGGAAGCTAAGCTGGCGAAATTTTCACGAATTTTTCTTTGACTCCCGCGGCTCCTGTTGCGTAGACTAGAAGCGAAATCGAGAAATGAGAAGCATTTCGGCGCCGGCATCGACGATTGCCGGGCACAGCCCCGAAGGATGGCACGCACGCGAGCATCGGCAGGAGGCACGCAGTTTCCAAAGCGTTCTGTCGCTTCACTCATCGGTAACGCGGCGGAAATATACGGTCGCCCACTCAGCACGAGTGAGCGCAGGTAGAGATATTCTCGGCATATCGCCCAACGGGAGGAGCCTTATGCGGTCAGAAACGCTCAGCTACCAGGTCGCTATTCCAGCCCCTGAAAAGGGTTGGTTGGAAACTCAAGAAGTTGGCGACGAATTGTTGGAAGCGACGGTGCAGAAACGCCTTGGCAACCGTATTCGCGACCTACGCATTGTGCGGAGCGAGCGGGGCGTGATCTTGCAAGGCCGCGTACCAACTTATTACGCCAAACAATTGGCCCAGCACGCTATCTTAGAATTGGGCCAACCCGTGGCCGCTAACCAAATCGAAGTGCAATAAACGCCTTACGAGCCGTAACGAATCGGTGGTTCTGTCGGCGTTACGCATTGTCCTTGTACGGTAAGTTGCACCGTTTTCAGTTCCCGCCGGCGATCCAGGCGACGTAATACTGTTTCCGGCACTGTCGTGAAAGCCGCGGCAATGGTGAGCACCCAGTAGAGCGTGAGATCGCGCAAAAACTCGGCACAGTTGTCCCACTGTTCGATTTGTTGTCGGGAGTAACCTCGTGCGGTCAACTGGCCCACAATATCTTGCCAAGCGGTGAACCGTGCATGGTCGATGAGAAGGTTCCACGCCTGGGGCCAATCGTCCGGATCACGGTGTACGACGATGGCCGCGATTTGGCGAATCTGTTCCCGCTGCTCGGGGAAAGGTACGGACATGTTCAGTCTCCCGCAGAGGCGGGATGTCGGCGGCGCATGATCGGTTTGAGCGAACCAGCACCAACCGACACCCCGCCCAATTCGCTTGGTATGGTGGCTAAGCCGATAAGCATGCGGAGGCCTGCCGAGGGACGGGCTCTTACTCGTTGAGGAAGGCACTCACGAGTAGTTCAGCGGCGCCGCGATACGGATTGCCTACGAGTTGGCCCTGATGATCGGGCACGGCATCCTGTACCAGGATTTGCCGCAGCCGCGGCGCTAGTCCGGTCGAGCATACGAAAGTGCAGGTAGCAGGGGACAGCGTCAGTTGCTCATGGATGTATTCCGGTTCGTCGCCCGGTCCCGTAGCCGGAAGGCGGAACGATCGCAGCTCGCTCTCGGCCTGCATGAGCATTTGGACTAATTCGGCGACGGAAGGTGTGTGGAGAATGCGTACACAGATCGCATCCCACCAGTAGCCGAAAGCGGCGGCGCCTTCCCCATCGACCCAGAAACTGACAACCTTTTGCAGCAGCGCCTCGCGACTATCCGCGTTATCGCGCAAGACAAACGGTTTGCGATTCTGCCAGATCATCGGCAGCACAGGGCCCCGGTGGATCAGCAAGATCATCTGATGCCGCTGATTGTCCCCACTTGAGGCAGTGAATTCCAGGAGATTGCGGCCCACTCCCAGTTGGTGCGATGTGGCGAAGAAAGGTGAACCGTCGAAGCAGGTCAGCGTACGTCCTTGGGCCAGGGTCCGCAACACCGCTCGGCCGGGAAACTGACGGGCTTTCTCCCCGAGTTGTCGGGCCTTGAGCAGGTAGCCGCCCGTTTGATCATCCTCGATGTCGCGCAACGGTACCTGAAAGGCGCCATCGAATTCGCGGTTTTCTACGCGATAGTCCACCACGTCAATCCGCGCGAAACGGCGATGGCCCGCATAAGCCTGAATGCCCGGAGGCGGGGCGAGCCAAGCATAATGCTCGATCCGCGCCCGCGAGTCCAGGATGGTCGTGAAGCGTTGCCAGGAAGGGGTCGCCGACTCAGGCGGGTTATACCCGGCCACAAATTCCGCACGCATCGCTGTGGTAAAGAGATCCACTTGCATGGTAAGCTCCTTTGATTCGAACCTGAAGGGAAGAATAGTTGCTCCCATGTGGCCTTGGGATTCGAGGGAGACAACCGAGTGCTCAATTCGCCCGGGTCGTTAGAATCAGCCAGGTATTGCCAGCCGAGATCAGGCAGACATGACTCGCGAAGGAAGCGAGCGTCAACTCCGATTGCCCTTCGATACTGTCGCCCGGAGCAGCCGATATGGTAACCGCCTGGCTGTTATTACTCGACTTGATGAAGCGAATGACATCGCCCACCTGTGTGACGCTCAGCGGTGGCAAGGTTACGGTCATGGGGGCAGTATTGGCTAAGAAAATCGTCTGGTACACCGCGAAGCGTCCTAAAACGTGATTACTTCCCTCCACGAGTACCCGCACGCCGGCGGTATCCGCACGACTACGCTGGGGCGGCGCCAGCAGCACCTCCATCGGGTTGAACACCGCGACGATCACGCCAGCGAAATTGCCAAACGGTCCGGGTTGCAGCTGCACCTGATTGCGGCTCTGGGCATACGCTTTGTAGCCGACATGCTGCGGACTGGCGTTACTCAGACGCACCGATAACAGCATCGGCCGATCGATGCACAGCCGATACTGTCCTGGCCAGCTACCGGCAGGAACCTCGACGTTTTCCTCACTGATACCGAGAAACCGCAGGGGCTGACGCTGATCGAAAATGGTCGCGTAGCCTGTCTCGGTCAGCCCCATCAGGTCGCCGACATGGTAAATCTGGGGCTCCGCCGATAAAGGCCACAGCCGACGCGTTTCCGTGTACGGTACGGTGGTGATGCGACTTGGCATGATGTACCTCCTCTCTGCAGACGGCCCCGCTAGAGCATGGGGAATTCGCGGCGCATAGCGCGTGGCCGCGGGTTGGTTCCCAGGTTAGCGTCGTTGTCCGAGAAACTCCTCCGCCGACAGGCCCGAGCGTTGAAATGCTTGCACGAACCGTTCACGATTCAGCCCGAGCCGCGTCAGCTCCGGTGCATGCTGCTCGAAATAATCCAGAACCCGCTGGAGCTGCGGATCTGCCACTGTGCTGGTGGGCATCAGACGCTCGGCAAAACGAACCAACGGCGGCAACGATTCCAGCCAATGCAGAAATGCCTCCAACTGATTAGCTTCGGTGTCGCCGAAGCGATAGACCCGCTCGTTGTCTAAGGAGCAAGCGAATTCGACCAACCAACCATCCTGGAGCATAGCCGGCAGGAGCTTACCTTGCTCGAGTAAGCGTTCACAACAGGCCAAGACCCGCTGCCGGCGAGCTGCAGTGTCTAGGATGGCCTGGGACAGCGCCGGACGCGTGATGGTCACAGAAGGAGTTTCCGGCTCGCTAAACTCGGCCAAGGGCAAATCGGCCAAGCCTCGCACGGCAGGTAACTCGCCCCCTAACAGGGCCACGCGTCGCAGTGTCCAGCCATAATGTTGACCCTCATGGACAAAGTCGCGATACAGCTCGACCGAAACCTGCCGATAGGCCCGTTGATTAATCAGTTGCGCGACCAGAGGCGGGACTTCGCTGAAATGGGCGAGCAGTCGTCGGCCGTCGCGCCAAACGTCCTGCACCCATCCCGCCGCGGGCCAACCGCTTTGCCGCAACCACGATTGATCTTCGTCATGGCCGATGACTACCGGGGGACGGACAATCGGCGGATTGCGCATACTTAACCGCTCGAAATTCTCCACGATCTGATCCAGCTCCGCCAAGCCGAAGGTTTGCCCGTGCCAAGTTCCCGCTGCGAAGATTTCCACATTGCGGACACGGGCCCATTGAGGTGTATTTCCCGCAGTCGTCATGGTGCTCCTCCTCCGTTGCCTTTAGCGCCAATCAGGCCTGGTGCGAGGAATTGACAACCCATGGTCAGCGATATGGGCACAAGGACAAGGTCGGATCTCGGCAGCGCGGTGCCCCTGGGCGGGTTGCGGGGCCAGCTGATCGTGCGGCTCCAACGGCGCTTGTCGGCCATACCGCAGATACAACGCCGAACGCGCGAGCGGTAAGCCCATGGCCCTCAGCCCGCGATCCACCTTGAGCGACGCCCATAGCTCACGATCATTGACCCCCACGAGCTGCACACGAGGCACGTCGGCATAGGCGAAATTCAGTTGCACCAAGTCGGGGAGCAACTGGCTATTGAGCGCGTCGGACACCAGTTGTGCCAAATGCCAGACGAACAACTCCGCCGTACTGCGGTGGACTTCCCCTAAGCACCGTGCGCCCGTGCGCAATCCTTCCAGACCGTGTAATAACGCCCCTGTGATACCGAGATAGATTTCATGGCGCAGGTCGCGCACCGCTTGAGCGAAGTCCTCTGCGTTGCGTCCGGCTAAAGTCAACGGAAGAATCTCCACGCCCTCCGGAAGGGTGATATATCCTGCCTGCCGGGCCTCTCGCAGTGCCTGCTCCAGAGCGCTCTGCCAATCACTGCGATGGGCGGGATAGCGCCCGATGAGTAAGGGATGACTGAACCGTTCCAAGGCGAGCATGCGCAGCTTCCAGGCCGTGTCTAACGTCCACCACGCCCGATACGCCGCCAACAAGTCCGACATGCCGTAGGGATGTTCATAGAGCGACAGGTAGCGCACGATGACGAAATCCCGCGGGTCATACCGCTGCTTACCGTCAGCACTGACCACGGCCGTGATGTTGTAAAACGCATCCGTTTCCAAGCGGAACCAAGCCGGATCCTTGGCCTTGAGATCACGGAGCACAATCTTTCCCGCCCATGGGCCATGCCGTTGCACCATCCAAACCTTTTCCGCCACGCTATAGCCGTCTAACAGAGCGGGCAGCAAAAGCGCCTCGCAAATCTTGCGCAAACCGCCGGCACATTGCGTGAGCACGTCAAACACGAACCGTGCCGCGCGGCGATCCTGCCGTTGAGCGGGATGGGCAGGATGAACGTGTAAATCGAGACTGGCCACAGCCACCACCTTCTGCAACAAAGCGGCCTTGACCGTCGGCTCGGCCAACATCTTGCGCACTATCTGCCGCCATTGCACCGGATCTTTGGGCCAATCGTCATACCAGGGTGCCAAGCGATACGGTTCCCGCCGAAACGCCTCGGCCAACTTCTCCGCAAAGAATCGGGTCGGTCGCGCGACACTGGAAGCCCGATGTCGCTCCCGCCACCAATTCCGAAGCCGTTGCCACCATCTCATCGTTGTCATCCCACTGGTGCAGCGATCCGCCTCATGGGATCAGCATAAGTGTACTTATGTTCAGTTGACGGGATTAAAGCAGAACCTCGGGAGCTAAGTCAAGATCAATTTCACCAAAAATTGCCATTTGCTAAAAACAGAAACGCGGCGTAGTAGGAACTGCATCATTGTCTGCGATGGTTATCCCAACTCATCCACGCTGACTCTAAACCGCAGATTATTAGGATAAGCGCGGATGCCTAGTAAAGGTCTCGTATCCGACTTTAGGTACAAACCGGAGTGACAACAAGGCACTGATAATCGTCAACGCTTGGAACCTACTAACATGGTTGTCGCCGGCTCGAATCCCGTGATCTAAGAGCAAGACGCTAATAAACGTCCGCGCTTGAAACCGTTGCCAAATAATGCCGACGAGTGCTAGGTTCGCTGCGAATGGATGTAGCAGCTTGGTTGCGTGAGAGTAAATTTGTGCGCAGAGTTAGGTAATGCCCTTTATTAGATGCATAACCGCATTATTTAAGGCTTAGGTGGGATGCTAAGTTCGCATCTTATCAGCTTATCGCTTATCTCTGGGAGCTATGAAACTATGCTTTCCCAGCGCTAAGGTTATGAGAATATTGCCGTAAGAAACTTCAACGTGTCGGCATAAATTCCTGGATCCTCCGACTCACGCGGGCCAGCTATGTTGATCACGAGTTCGTCGTCGGGCCAGAGGTGGGCTACTTGTGTCAACCAACTTCGCCCTGCTTCGATGGCATGGGGCTCGGTCAGATTGACAATCCGATATGGGCGCAAGAAGACCAACTCGGCCAGCTGCTTGGTCAACTGGGTACCCGGGGAACGGTGGAGCGCCTCGCCGCGAACCACGATAAGCGTAGCGTGCGAATCGCGGACATTCCAGGCCGTGCGCTGTTCGGGCGCGCGGGAAGGTGTCTCAAGGAGGCGAGGATATATAGCTAATAAGCCTGGGGGTGTAGTTAGATCCTCGGCCCATCCTCCGCGTGGACACCATCCGCCATACGGCCTATCGGTGTGTATGGCGAAATCGAGCGCGGCTCGGTCGACGCCCGTTTGGCCGCCCGACCAAATCACCAAGCGAAGCACGGGGCGTCCTCCTTCGTCGTCGTGCTCAGGGGCAGCACCTCGGAGTAAGCGGCTCCATCATGGCCGAGGCTCAGTGCCATAGCCGGGCCTTGCATGTATACGGCTAAGGTTCTTCCCTCGCTTGCGAGACGGCGAGTCGTCGTGTCCTGCTCGAAATCGCAGCGCCTGGCCAAGGCCGAGCGGACATTTCTGGACGCTCGGCTTTCAGTGAAGTTTGGACTATCGTCGTCGCTCCCAGCTCCCATGGTGCAATATATGGTGAAAGATTAGCGTCAGGACGACGAAGTAAAGTCTGTGGTCGTCCCCTCTAAGTCGCGCCCTACAACGGGGCTATAGCGTTCCACCCCCGTTCGTGCTGCTGGGCATAAGTGCTCTTGGCCAAAATGAGCTTTCTTGGTTAGCATAATGATAGGTGCGCCGCGGTCGGCCAGAGCGTGGCTTTCGAGCACGTAGACCGATGCATAAAGAGCTATTAGGCAGGGACAGCAACTGCTACCCTGAGACATCGAGGTTTCCCATAGCACGGGAGGTAACCATGTACCGAACTACTTGGCTAAGCCTGGCTGCGCTCCATCTCCTCGGGTCGCTGAGCTGGCAGGCTGTTTTGGCGGTTCCTAATCCTGCGCCGCGAAGCGACCGAGAACTGGAGGTGCTGAAGTTAGACGAGATCACCGGCACCGACCTAATAGCCGCTACTATCCAGCGCCTGAGTCGTGAGCGCAATCGCCAACAACTTCAGGAGCTAGTCCAAGCGGGCGTAGCCTTGGCCAAGCAGAAGGATAGTCCGCTCGGTTATAATGCCGCCTATATTTTGTTCAATTTGTGCGACGAAATTTATGATGCGCAGAATGGCGAGATTTTGTATCGTTTTTTGATGGAAAAAGCCAAGTTGCTTCAGAGCCCCATCCGCCAATTTGAGCTGCGCCAGGTGATGATGGGGTTAGCCATGCGTACCAGGCAGTTTCAGGTAGCGGAGCGTCTGGGCAAGGAACTCTTGGAAATGACCACTGGCGTGGAGCATTTGGAATCCCGGAAGCCTCTGATCGCGCTCCAGATGGTCATCGTGTATGCCTATCTCAATCGGCTCGAAGATGCGCAGAAGATAATCGCAGATCTGAAGAGTATTCGAGGCCTCGATGACCACCCACTCATCCTGCAAAGGGAGGCCTGGTTGCTCCGTTTCATGGGACAATATAAGAGAGCGGCCGCCATCTACGAAAATATCCTGCCCCAGGTTAACGACAACAATTTTGCCGACTTCCTTCGCTATCAACTGGGCAGCCTCTATGCGGAAATGAACGAGATTGACAAGGCGACGGAGCAATTTCAGATTTTGCTCAAAAAAGACCCGGATAATCCGTCTTACAATAACGACCTGGGGTATATCTGGGTCGATCATGACCGCAATCTGGAACAGGCCGAGAAAATGATCCGCAAAGCGTTGGAAAAAGAGCCAGAAAATGCCGCCTATATTGATAGCCTCGCCTGGGTTTATTACAAGAAAAAACAGTTTGCGGAGGCGAAAAAGCTGTTATTGCAGGCGGTTTCCTTGCCCGATGGCCAACATCCTGAGCTTTACGATCACCTCGGTGACGTGCACATGGCTTTGGGAGAACGGGACGAGGCCATTGCTGCCTGGAAGAAAGCTATTGAAACTGCCAGCCCCAGCTATCGCGATCAACAGCTCAAGCGCGAAGTGGAACGCAAAATCCAGAAGGCTCAGGCGCCGTAGGCCATCGTCTTGATCCTGCCTGGTGGCGATGGATAACACGATAGTTAGCTAACGCGCGGTGAAGCCGCCGTCCACCAGCAGGACTTGTCCCGTAATGTAACTACCCGCGTCGCTGGCTAGCAATAAGACGGGGCCGATCAGTTCTTCGGGTTCGCCCCAGCGGCCCAGGTTGGTGCGTTCGCTAAAACGCTTGCGTTGTTCTTCGGTGAGTAGCCGGGCAGGAAGTTCGGTCAGGAATGGCCCTGGCGCGATGCAGTTCACGGTGATCCCATAGGCACCTAACTCCGCGGATTGCGCTCGGCACAATCCGTGTAAGGCCGCTTTGGTCGCGGAGTAGGCACTACGGCCGGGAATCGAGATCACCCCCATGATACTGGAAATGTGGATGATACGACCCCAGCGCCGTTCTTTCATTTGTGGTACCAGGGCACGTGTCAAACGCATGATCGAGGTCAGGTTCAGTTCGAGTAGATAATCCCAGTCCGCGTCGCGGATTTCTTCGGTGATTTGCGGGATGTTGGAACCGGCGTTATTGATGAGGATGTCCACGCGGCCCATTTCTTCGAGGGCGCGGCGTGCGAGACGGTCCACATCGTCGCGGCGGGTCATATCGGCCACGATGGCCAAGCCGCGGTTCGGTTTCCCGGCGAGAATTTCGTCTAAGGCGCGATGCAGTTCGTCTTCATGTCGGCTGCTAATGACAATGTCGGCGCCTGCGTCGGCCAGGCCCTTGGCCATCGCTTTGCCTAATCCTTTGCTGCCACCGGTCACCAAGGCGACCTTGCCCCGCAAGTTGAACAGCGAATTGATCAGGTTCATGTCAGTTGCTCCGTGAGTGCGGTTTGCCAGGCGGCTTTGAGTTCGTCAAGGGAGGCATCTATGAGCCGATGGCGGCGCTGGCTGTCGAAAATGGTCAGTTGTGGCGCGTCGCTTACTGTGCCGAGGATGCACCAAGGCAGACCCGTAAAAAGTTCGCGGAAGTCGGCCTCGGCCTCGGGTGGAATTTCCAAAAGAAAGCGAGTGTTACTCTCGGAAAATAATATCACGTCGTCCGGCAAGTTTCCTTCGAGTACGGAAACTGACAGTCGCATGTCAGAGCCGTTGTCGCCCCTTGGCGGCGCCGTGCCATAGCTGGGAAGCGCAATATCGGCGCCGAAACCGCCCGCGAAACACATCTCGGCCAGGGCAACCGCCAAGCCACCTTCGCTCAGGTCGTGACAGGCACGGACATAGCCGCGTTGGATGGCCTGATGAATTGCGGCGACGATCCTCGGTGCCAGCGAGAAATCCACAGTAGGCACGCGCTGCCAAGCCGAGAGTTGATCGTTCCCAGTGGTCTGTATCGGCATGCGGCCGGCATTGTTCAGGATCAGTTGATAATGGGAACCGGCTAACTCGGCACGGGTAACGCCGACCAACACGATCAAGTTCCACGGTCGCTTGAAGTCCATGCTCACACATCGTCGCACATCTGTGACTATTCCCAGAGCACTGATGAGCAACGTGGGCGGAATGACATAGTGGATGTCACCACTGTGAAATTCGTTGTTGAGGCTATCCTTACCACTGATGAAAGGTGTGTTGAAGGCCAAGGCCGCGTCTCGGCATCCTTCGGCCGCGCGGACTAGAGCGCCGAGGAGGTCAGCGCGATCAGTGTTACCCCAGCAGAAATTGTCCAGGAGAGCAATGCGCTGGGGATCGGCTCCCACAGCGACGACGTTACGAACAGCTTCATCCACGGCGCTGGCAGCCATCCAGTAGGGGTCGTAATCGCCGTAGCACGGATTGATGCCGCAACCGAGAGCCAAGCCGCGAAACGAACCGCGAACAGGCGCTATGACGGCAGCATCGCCGGGCCCATCATGAGCTACACCGACCAGCGGCTTGAGCACACTCGTGCCTTGCACCTCGTGGTCGTATTGTCGAATAATCCATTCTTTACTGGCTACATTATAACTCCGCAAAATCCCTAACAGCACGAGTGTCCAATCTTGGGGCGCTGAACGCGACTCAGTTTTGCTGTGGCTCGACGGCACTAACTCGACGGTTGGCGATTCCCCAGGCAACAAAGACTCTGCTTGAGTCCCGCAAACGTCGTTTTGCTCGGAGGAGCCAGTTTGGTGCGTCGGGCACATCGTCTGCATTTGGCCCGGTGGCGATGATGCTGGGAACCAAGTGGCGTGGCGAACGATTTTCGGTCGGCCTTCGTGGAGAAAGTGGAGGTCTAATTCGCCGACGAGTTGGCCTTCGTAGTAGAGCCGTAAGTAACCTGTCGCCTCGAACTGGCCCAGCACAGCAGCCTCGACGTCCTCCGCGACGCAAAGCGCCTGCAATTCGGGCCAAGCTGAGGGCGGAACGGCCAAGATCATCCGCTCCTGCGATTCGGAAATCCAGATTTCTGTGTAGGACAATCCCTGATATTTCAACGGTGCTCGGTCGAGATGGACGCTGGCCCCTAGTTCCGCAGCCATTTCGCCGATGGCACTGGAGAAACCGCCCGCGCCGCAATCGGTGATGGCGTGATATAGACCGCGGTCACGAGCGGCCAATAACACGTCGAGCATTTTCTTTTCCGTGATGGCATTACCGATTTGCACGGCGCTGGATGAGATGGTCTCGGATTGCTCTGTCAGTTCCAGGGAGGAAAAAGTGGCGCCGTGAATACCGTCGCGTCCCGTGCGTCCGCCGAGCACGATGATGAGGTCGCCGGGCTTCGGACGTTTGTGTTCCAGGCCAACGGGAATCAGCCCCACGGTACCGCAGAAGACCAAAGGATTGGCCAGATACCGCGGGTCAAAACACACGGCTCCCGCCACGGTGGGGATGCCCATGCGGTTTCCGTAATCGCGTACCCCTGCCACCACGCCCCGCAAGGTTCGGCGTGGATGCAGCACACCCGCGGGGATCTCCGCTTCGGGCCAATCCGGTGGAGCAAAGCAGAACACGTCGATATTCGCGATGGGTTTTCCCCCCAGGCCTGTGCCGAGCACATCGCGAATCACTCCGCCGAGACCCGTGTTAGCGCCACCGTAGGGTTCGATGGCCGAGGGATGATTGTGCGTTTCCACTTTGAAACAAACGTGGTAGCGTTCATCGAAACGGACAATCCCCGCATTATCGCGAAACACACTAACGCACCAATCATCGGGTCCTAAGCGTTGGCGGATCGTCTCCGTAGCCGCGAAGATAGTGTCCCGAAGCAAGTTCTCATAACGTCGGGAGCCATCGGCCCCCACGTAATGGATGGCGCTTTTGAACGTCTTATGCGAACAGTGTTCCGACCAGGTTTGGGCCAAGGTCTCCAGCTCAATATCCGTCGGCTCGCGGCCGAGTTGACGATAATACTGTTGAATCGTCCGCATCTCTTCCAAACTGAGCGCCAGTTGGCCCTCGCGACTGATGCGAAGCAATTCTTCGTCGCTGGCCTGGCGTAACGGCACTTCCACACGTTGTAACCGATACACACGTCCCAAGGCGCGCCAAACCGATTCCGGCAGCGGACCAAGGTACCATTCTTCGATAACCTCGTTAGCCAGAATTTTCCGCGCGATACGGTCGAGTAGCGACTGCTCGAGCCTTTCGGCAAAGATGTAACGACGGCCCGTGCGTAACACGCGAATGTGAGATAACCCCAAGTCCCGCGCCGCCAGCGTCACGCTCTCAACCACGGGATCCATGACGTCAGGCCGCGGCAAGACCGTGACAATTGTCGCCTCTTGTGAAGGTGCTCGTTGTCGCTCATTCTCCTCGGCGCCCGCTCGCTTCAGGATCCCGTCCAAAGGTAATCGCGCACCCGCAGGTACGATGGCATAACGCTCTAACACGGCGTCGGTGAGCAGCGCCATCGCCAACATTCCCACGCTACAGGGAGACGATTCCTCACTAATCGCAAGATAAACCCGCCCCGTGCACAGCAACGTGGCCTGGACGTTCCCTTCACGCAATTCCTGGCTAATGCGGCGATGTTCCGCGTCGGGTTCGACAGGATAAATCGCGATTTCCCACAGCATGGACTGACGTCTGATCGAGCGGTTTCAGGTGGTGTTCAGAGAATCGCGGCGCGCTTTTCCCTCCGCCAATAAACGAAAGAGCTTTTCCCTGTCCTCGTGTTGTAGAGCCTGACGGAATTGTTCTAAGCGGTTTTCCAGTTGTTGCAGTGCGTCGAGCACCGCTTCGCGGTTGTGCAAAAATATAGGCGTCCAAATTTCTGGCAAGCCAGAGGCAATCCGCGTAGTATCGCGGAACCCCGAAGCAGCAAAGTCGGCCCATTTGCCGGGCAAAATTCCCGCCAAGGCGGACGCCAATAGATGCGGCAAATGACTGGTCAGGGCTAAGGCTTGATCATGGTCTTCGGGGGCCATCAGCTGAACGCGGGCACCCAGGCCTTCCCAGAACTCCACCAGACGTTCCGTCGCTTCAGGACAACTCCGAGGCGTCGGCGTAACAATCACCCAACGTCCGACAAAGAGCTGCGCCTGAGCATGTTCGTAGCCGCTCTTTTCAGAGCCGGCCAAGGGATGACTCCCGACAAAGCGACACTCGGCCGCCGAGAAGGCTTCCGCGCCGCCACTGCTGCGCATCTGCAACCACGACGCTTCCACTTCGGCAACGAGACGCGCCTTCGTGCTTCCTACGTCGGTGAGGACGGCATGGGATGGAGCATATCGAAACGCCTGGCACACGTGCTTCGCGATACAATCCACAGGCGTACACACGAGCACCAAGTCGGCCTGGCGCACCGCCTCCGCTATTTCCACCGTGGCCTCCGTTACAATTCCCTGCTTCAATACGTCCGATATGGCCTCGGCCCGACGCACGACGCCAACGACCCGTCGGGCCAAGCCGCGTTGACGCACTGCCAGCCCGAGCGAGCCCCCCAATAACCCCACGCCGATGATCGCCACCGTCTCGCAGAACATATGCCCCCATTATATTGCCCACAAGGCCCATCGCTCATCGGAGCACCGCCCACCGTGCCTGATAATTCCCCAACCCAAGCAAGCAAGCGCCTTTGGTTTTCCAATATTCCGCTGCCCTGTTTTGAGACGAAATTACCCGGCCGAGGTGCATTGACAGTTGGCGCCCACACGCTACGATTATTCAGGCCCTGTATGTGCCGAGAGGCGGACAGCTGGCTGACGGGGTGTAGCTCAGCTTGGTTTAGAGCGCTTGGTTCGGGACCAAGAGGTCGCCGGTTCAAATCCGGCCACCCCGATTTTGCTCGCTGGGGTCGTGCTCGATTGGGAACAGGCCCAAACGCCAGCCTGCGGCCAAGAGTAAGCCGACGATCAGCCCCACGGCCACGTTTAGTGCCAAACAGACAGCGGCCGTAATGAGCATAATGAAGGCGTTGACCCGCTGAGTTTGATCCCGAAAAACCAGAGCCAGTTCCGCCCCCGCAAACGCCAGCATCACGCCTAACACACTCTGCGGAAACGCCTGGCACAACGCCATCAGGGAACTGCCAAACGCCACGGCCAGCACCAGCTTCACCGCCCCGAGAAACAGAATCGAGCCATTGGTTCGCGCCCCAAAGCGATATTGCCCCGCCAACCCCCCTGCCCCATGACACATAGGCATGCCGCCAAACCAGCACGCCACCAGGTTCATCAGCCCCACCGAAACAGCTACTTTCCGCATCGAGATCGGACGATCGGGAAACAAATCTGCTGCTAACACGCATACGGCCAACACCGAGTTGAGCGCCGTCAAAGGAATCTGCGGCAGCGCTGCTTTCGGAAACGCGGTGACAAAATCTTGCCAAGCGGGCGGCGACCACCTCGGCAAGCTCCCACTCAGCCCAAGCGACCTCACGAGATCGGGCCGACTGATCAGCGTAAGCACTAGCCCCAAACCAAACAGGAACAATGCCGCCGGCAGCACGCGAGAATGAATCAGTATCAAAGCGAAGCAGCAGGCAACTATTCCCACCAACCAACCATCCATTGACCCCGCCCAACCGGAACCGCTCACCATACCTATCCCCTTGAGCAGCAAAGAAAGCCCCAAGGCCAGTTGCAAACCACGCACTACGCTTTTCGGCACGAGCCGATTCAGCCATTCAATCCACCCGCTCAGGCCGAGGAGCAGGATGACAAAACTGACGGTAGCGCCCGCGGCCAGGATCTGCGGTACAGTGAGACCCTCCGTGAGAGCCACCGCCGCGATCGCTTTCATCGGCTGCACAGCCATCGGAATCGTGAACGTCAACCCTGTCAAGACGTTGAAAAGACCCGCGAAAAACAAGGCCGAGGCAAAGTCCAGGCCGTTTTGAGCCGACATGCCGACCAACAAAGGTAAAAACGTTCCCAAGTCACCTAAGGAACCCGCAATTTCTTGGCGATTAAGCCGGGCATAGCGCAACGCCCCCCACAGCGGCCAACTACTCGGCGCGGTTTCCGTTGGAGTAATGGGCTGGTTCGTCTCTATCGTGCGATTCATCCCCAACTCACCACTTTTCTAGTAGCGTATTCCCCGTACTCCGCAGTTTCGATGCGTCCACCTAAATGGAGGTTCGGTATTACCGAGATAAAGGATGCTCTCCGTTTATGTACGCTATCTGCAGCCCGAGTACCAAAATACCTGCACCTGCCCGAAAGCAAGTTGTACTACCTCGAGCCAACGCAGAAACCCCATCATCTTCGAACCGTTACCTTTCCCGATGACAACGATAGGACGCAAAAACTAACCGCGGATGGAGCACATGGCCGCTAATAGATGCAAAGGAATCTAAAGAGGCTTAGGTTCTAAAGTGGCTCAGGCCCTTGGATCGCCTTGCCAATCGCTATAGCTTAGCGCCGCACAGCAGAACATAACATCCCTAGGTCTCAGTCATCCGCCTATAAAAACGCATGATGTTAAGAATAAATACGTCTAAATCCAAACCGGCGATAGCCCTTCTCATAAACTGCCGTACATCATCAGTTCACTTATGATCGGCCATGCATTCATATTCACATTGTAGGCTGCCGCTCCGTTCCCTAGTTACACGCAAGCTACATCCCGCGAAGCCCCCAGATGTACAATTAATGCCAATTGGAAACTATGATCGGATTTAGGCCCGCGATCCTTCCATACTAACCTAGCAACAGATTACAAGAACGGTGGTGTGCCGCTGCCCTGTGCTATTCCTCCCGCGCGATCCTTCCATACTAACTTAACCACCGATGGCAAGATTGTTCTGGACAAGTCTAGCGAGGCTCAATATAAGCCAGCGAGACTTAGTACGTTACCAAGGTGAACGTTTGCCCCGTATCCGGATTCGAGTTTGTCCCATACCAACGAAAGCCACATTTGGTGTATAGACGCAGAAAGATACACATCGGCTCAGGACAACCGCCAAGATTTAGTATGATACCGTCGGAATGCTCGCTCCCATCCTGTCACGAACCTATGCGACGCTAAGCAAATCAGAGGTTATGCAAGTAGACCCAGAAAAATAGAGACCGGATTAAGAAAAGCTTCCTAGATTCATTATGATACTGATTCAAGCGTTTGTTCACATCTTAGCACAAGCCTAGGCAACACTAACTAAACCGCAGAGCAGGCACATGGATGCGGAAAAAATATAGAGCGGCTTAGAACAAGCCTTTCCGATTTAGCATAACACCGATCAGAATGTTTGCTTCCATCTTAGCGCGGGCCTAGGCCATATGACCTAAATCGGACCTTACACTGAGGAATGCGGATTATTCGGAGGCTGTTGTGTGTTCTCTTCATGCGGCAGAGCAATGCGCCTGCTGAACTAAGAAAAGCAGCGACTAACCTAGGCAACTTAGTTAATGACTTCATTATTTGTGTGGAACGGCTTGAGCTATAGTGTCTTCGGATGGCAATTAAAGTATCGCGGCCGAAATTATGACAGTCATGAACTATTGACCTAACAGCTACGTCCTTGAGTCATATAAGTGAAACTTAGTACCTGGATTTACATTAGTGAATTACACGCCGTACGGGTGCTAATAATCCTTCGCGTTCGCTTTGCTCCAGTTCCTTACGGACTTCGCTCAGGCCGTAGGCGCATAATTCAAACATGGCGCTGAGCCGACGCAATACAGCCGATTCCTGACGATAAGGTTCTTCGTCGAAGGTGCTGGCAATGTAATAGGAGCGCTTACCTTGTTCGCAGTAATCCACAAAGAAATCTTTGCTATATACGGAGCGGAGACGTTGCAGGGCTTCGGGGAATAGCCCTGTCCAGAAGAGCGTGAAGTCGCCGATGTGGCGATGAATTTCCCGTCGTGTTAGGCCTTCGGGAGGCAGGTCCTCGGCTAACATGACCATTTCTGCGACTTCCTCGATGGGCCGGCCGCTGGGCTTGCGTAACCGATAAATGGCGTCCATGCGTAAGAACCGCGTGAGCATGGTGGCGATGTAATCGATCAGCGCGAAATCACCTATGCCGAGCCGCGCTACAAACGCCTGCTCGGTTACTGCCGTCAGGAACCGCCGTAACGGATGCGCGGGTGGCAAGGGACTACGATACATGGCGACGCCCCGTTCGGACTTTACGATTCCCCAGTGTTGGCCATCGTCTTGGCGCTGGGAAAAATGTGGCCAAACATTTGTGCGTTTTTCTGCGTGTCCATGCCATTATTCGCATAATCGTTACCAGCGTCAAACTCGCTTCGCGGCTGCTGCGAGCTTCCCAGTGATTTGCGGGCAATTAAGGGCGCCGGCGAACCTAGCGTTGTCTCTTGGGGAAAGCCCGTTCCTCCTTTGCAGTATGGTTCGAGTTGTGTGGTAGTGCGGTCCATGGCACTAGGGGATGAGCACTTCCACTTTCGCTTTCTTACGCTCTTCGAGTAATACGCGGGCCTTGACTTCTTCGACATACACATCGAGTACGATGTCGCGGACCTGCTCGAAGGTGGTTGGTTTGCCGGGCTTGCGGTCGGTTACGGTAATCAGGTGGCAGCCGAATTCCGTGTGCACGACTTCGCTGATTTCGCCGACCTTGAGTCGGCTGGCTGTGCGAATGAACGGGTCAGTGTCGTTAGTGCGTGGCGGAAAGTAACCTAGGTCGCCTCCGAGGGCGCTACTGGGGTCTTGGGAGTATTTCTTGGCGGCCTCGGCAAAGGGTAGCCCGTTGGCGATTTCCTGCCGGATCGCTTGGAGTTGGGTGGCAATTTTCTGCCGGGTCGCATCGTCGGCATTAGGTGGCACGCGCAAGGCGATGTGGCTGGCGCGGATCACCACGCCGTCGAACATTTCTTTGTTCGCTTCGTAATATGCCCGCAGATGTTCCTCTTTGATTTGCTGTCGGAGCCATTGGTCCCAGGCCCGCACACGTTCTAAGGCTGCGATTTCCTGCTTGAGTTTTTCGGGCGAGATACCCGATTCTTTCAGGAAGCCTTCGAGGGTTTGTCCGCGGGCCTGCAAGGCGGTTTGCAGATCGGCCAAGCGTTTCTGCAAGGTGGCTTCGTCGGGCGCGGGGAAATGCCGGGCGGCGTATTGTTTGATGAGGGCTTCGTCAATCAGCAAGGCGAGCACTTCGCGTTCGAGCAATTTACGACGTTCTTCTGTCCAGTTTTGAGGCGGTGGTGGTAACCTCTGAAGCGCTGCTTGTAGGTCGCGCCAGAGGATGGCTTCTCCGTTCACGATGGCTACGGGTTTATCGCCCGGCGTGGTGCTCGGCTGCTGCGCGACCATTTCTCCCGTAGCGTAGCTGATCAGGGTAAGCAGCGCCAGGAACAGTCTTGCGAGCCCCGGATTGCTAGATTCCAGTTTTGATAATCGGATCATACCTGGCCCCTTTTGCCCATGCCTGCGAGCAAGTTCCCCGTTTTTCCTTTTACGATGTGGGCAGTCTCATGCGACAGTCGGTCGGTGACATAGCCTGTATGTGGCGAAACGCTAGTCCAGTTTTGCGTACGTCGGCGAGGCTTCGTGGTTGTGGTGTAACTGTGTCAGGACTTGGTCTGCGTGGGCAGCGGCTTGGAATTTGCGGCCCCTTGGGTGACAGGGGTGGTGCTGTGTTACTGCGGGAACTGATGATTTCAGTGGCCGATGTATTTAGCGTAGAGGGTGCGGGCGCGTTCTACGTCGCTGGTGCCTTTGATGATGGCGCGGCCGTCGGGAAATACTGTGAACTCGTAGCCTTCGACATGGAACTTGAGCAAGAATTGATTGTATGTGACCTCGCCTAGGCCGCGTAATCGTTGGGCTAATTCGGCGAAGTCGAGGCGAGTGGCGCTGCGCTGGGCCACTTGTACTGCATTGCGTCCGCACAGGGCCGTGGTGTGTGAACCCATTTTCCCTTCGAGCCAGTCGAACTGCCGACGTTTACAGCAAGGGCAATCCACTTTGTCTTTGAGTCGGCTGATTTTGAATTGGCGGAGTACGTTGTCCCAAACGTCCACGTAAATGAGATCGCGATTGACGGCTTCGAGGTGGCCTGTGAGGAGTTTGAGTGCTTCCGCGGCCTGGAAACTGGCGACGATGTGGACTGCCGGTGCGAGTACCCCGGCGGTTTCGCAGGTTGGGGCCATGCCTGGAGGCGGCGCTGATTCGATGACGCAGCGTAGACAGGGCGTCTCTCCCGGCAGGATTACCATCACTTGGCCATGACTGCCGATACAGCCGCCATAGATCCAAGGTTTGCCGGTATAGATGGCCGCGTCGTTGATCAGGTAGCGTACTTCAAAGTTGTCTGTGCCATCGAGGATCAGGTCCACGTCGCGGATCAGGTCGAGGATGTTGGTGTGGTCAATGTCGGCGACCACGGGTTCGATCTGCACGGTCGAATTGACGCGACGGAGAATGCGGGCTGCGGCTACCGCTTTGGGGAGATTCTCGGCTACGTCTTGCTCGTCGAAGAGGACTTGCCGTTGGAGATTGTGCAGTTCGATGAAATCGCGGTCGACGATGCGGACGAAACCGACGCCTGCCCGCACCAGGAGGTTAGCCAACACCGTTCCCAGCGCCCCGCAACCGCATAAGGTAACGCGGCTGGCCAGCAATTTTCGCTGTCCTGCCTCGCCGATGCCCGGAAACTTCATCTGCCGACTATAGCGCTCCAGGCTTATCGGCGTCGCACTCTCGTGGGCAGTCGCAAGGCCGCTGGATGGCTCGTGAGAATGTTCGCTTTGCATAGTTCCGTGCATACGCCTCCCGCTGCGGGATTGACACGCATTTATTTTCCCTAATCATACGAACACCCTGACCTGAGTGCCTAGTAAATTGTCTAACAACCGCTCGTTATTCTGGCTGAGCGGGAGGGCTCTTGCAGATCGCCGATGTAAAAGACGTAGATTTGATCCCACTTGTTAGACTCGATACCTGCAAGGATCAGAAATTGGCCATCCGAGGTGAGTTGGATGATCGTGTCAGTCACTCTGTCTCTTGCAGGGAGCCGAATTATGCCGACACGCCGCTCATGGGCCAAGGACCATATTTCCATCTCTCTTTCGTTGTGTCGCCCTAAAATCACATGCTCGCCGTCTGGTAGCGCGATGAAAATCTGGGGCATATGCACCGGCAGAGCGCATAACTCTTTGCCATTGGGGATGGTAAATATGCGCGGGCCCTGAGTCGGCAGGCCAACAGCGACATACCGGCCCGACGGGTCTACGACCAAGTGGCGCCGGAGGATGTGCTCTCGAGGCTCGTTTGCTTCGATGCGGATACGTTTGTGCTCCCGGAATCGGTCTATGTCCCATAAAACGATTTCGTTTCGAGGCCCGTTGAGAAATATGGCCCACCTTCCGTCCCTGCTTAGCCCAGCGGTTTCCCCATAATACACCATGCATCGGACGATGCGGACTTCCTGCAGTTTTTTACCCGCTGTAAGGTCATAAGTGGCCAGCCAAGCATCGCGATGTCCGCCCGGCACCGGAGGTTCATCGGGCCGTGCTTCGGCGGCTGGAATGGAAGCTAAGATTACCGCTAACTTCTTGTTCTGATTCACGGCCACAAGGGGGTATTGAAGGTTTTCGGGTAACTGAGTTGGCCACAATAGTTTACCAGTGGCTAATTCCCGTTGGACTAACCAAAACGTGGACGGGAACACTAAACCCGGCTTGAGTTCTCCGCCGGGGAAGCCTTCGATGGTGAGGACGGTAGTTCCTGCAGGTCCGATAACAGCCTGCATCACGTCAGCACGGGGGCCAAATTGGTTTGCAGGCCCAAGGTCAAAAGGCCAGCTGACGAGAGGCCTCCCTGTCACGAGGTGGCGCACTTCCAACTGGCGGCGGGTAATGCTGAGCCCTTCAACCCTCCCCGGCATGTCCGCCCTGATAACCAGGGCCACCTGATCTTGTTGCGCTACGACGCACCCTATCAGTATAGACGACTTTAAGTGGCTCTTGGCCTCGAGAGGGGCAGCCCTGCGAATCACGCGCACTAACCGCTGGTTTTCTCGGGCGAGCTGACGCCAGACATGGTGCACTTCGTGGTTGTGGCTGTCGAGGGTCAGGTAGATACCAGCGAGCGTACGTCGGCGTTCAGGATCGTTCACTTGGTTCAGTTGGGGCCAACGCTGCCAGAGCGGTTGCAGAATTTTGTGCCGAAATTCCCGCCAACGTGGCCGCAAATCGGGCGCCTCTTCCGCAAGTTCCTCTGCGGCCGACCACGCCAGAAACAGACCCGCCAAATCGTCTTCACGCACAGCCTGGACATCCCAGCACTTGAGCAGGCTCTCCGCCACATGGTGCGCGACAAACTGGCTTAGGATCGGCTGCCAGCGCCGACGTTCGCGCACCTCTGTGTACTTTTTGAACCAGTCCAGCCTCTGAGATAGACGATAACCTATCTCACCAACATTACGCCAGCTAAAATTGGGTGCCGAGCCGAAGTACTCAGTAAATTCTGTAAGCCCCTTCACCCCGGCGGTTATGCCGTTCAAGAGAGTCTTAATTATCTGGCGCCGATACCATTCATTCTCGGCAGCCGTGGCAACTTGGGCCAGACGCTCATAGTCCATCTCGAAACAAGGGTCGTAACGCGTTAGGTTTTCTAACAGGTCTAAACCAATTTTTTACACAGTGATACGGCGGTCTAGTTCTTTCCGGGGCAAGCCTGGCTCATTCAGCTTGGGTAGTGGAGGGGCCTCAGCTAGCCAATGGTCGGTGACGACCGAGATATGCGAGCGCCAATTTTCAAGGTCGCTGGTGCCTGCGTTGGGCTGGTTCGGTACTTGCGCTAAGGATTGGCTTGGCCCAGTCAGGCGCACGCCGATGAGCCAAAAGACAAATAACACGGCGAGCCCTAACCCCGTCAGCGCCACACCTGTCCGCAACATGATCGTCGCTCCGAATAGTGGGAGATGGTCTGCATGGAGACCGGCGCGATGTCCCCGGCGCCGACTTGAAATAGTCCGCGCCTTGGCGCTGCTTGTACCCGCGAAGGGGTCGGTCGCAAGGTACGTGCGGTTAGCCGCCGGCGACTGCGGGAATGATGCTGATCTGATCGCCGTCTTTAACGGGCGTGTCGAGATTGTCCAGGAAGCGAATATCTTCGTCGTTGAGATAGACGTTAACAAATCGGCGAATCTGGTTCCCGTCGAAGAGCCGTTGGCGCAGCTCGGGAAATTGGCGGGTAACGTCGTCGAGGACTTGGCCAACGGTTTGGCCTTGACCGAGAACCGTCTCGTGGCCTTGAGTATGAATCCGCAGCGGAGAAGGAATCTGCACCGCAATCGCCATGATTATCCTCGCAGTGCCAGCATGTGGACAATAATGCCGCAGGCCCAGAAGGTGGTGACAAAGCTGAGACAGTCGCCAACGGTCAGCCACCAGGGTCGTGCGCGTCCCGCTTCCCAGACCAAGCGCTCAATCCGACGCCATTGGACGTGCAAAATCAGGCCCAGGAGCAGCAGATAAGTTTCCAGGGTCAGCTTCAGTTCCAGCCAGCGTCCTTGTAACAATGCTATGCTGAGCAACACTTGTGCGGTCATGTAAAAAATGAGCACTCCCCAACCGACTATCCCCAGCACACGGGCTTCCTGCGGTAATGGGGGCGGTTCTACAGAGGCGTCGGGCCAATCAAATTCCGAGGCAGACATCGCCAGTTTCCTGGGGTCGCTCCGGGACAGGACGAGCTTCGTTCGCTAACTTTATTGTACCAAGGCCAGTTGCTTATCTGCGAGGCGTACGGGAGCAACTGTGCTTTGGCCCGCCTCGAGAAGCTGCTCGAATTCCTCCAGACGTGGGGCGATGCTGGGCGCCTCTTTTAACACTCCGTAAAGCGCTTCCTGAGTTTTCAGGCCGTTGCCTGTGATGCACAGAACGATTTCTTCGTCGCGTGAAATGTGCCCCTGATCGATGAGCTTTCGCGCCACGGCCAAAGTTACGCCACCTGCGGTCTCCGCGAACACGCCTTCGGTTTCGGCTAGAAGAGTCATGGCCTCGGCGATTTCTTCATCGGAGGCATCCTCGGCCCAGCCACCTGTTTCGCGGATGACGCGAATGGCGAAGTAACCGTCAGCTGGGTCGCCGATGGCCAGCGAGCGGGCGATGGTCTGAGGCGATTTCACCGGCCGATGCGTGTCCCAGCCGTTTTTCACTGCCGTGCTAATCGGGGCGCAGCCGCTGGCTTGGGCACCATGCACGCGATAGCGCTGCGGCGCCACCCAGCCGAGTTGCTGCAGTTCCTGGAACGCCTTGTGGATTTTGCCGATCAGACTTCCGCCTGCCATGGGGACGACCACATGCTGCGGCAACCGCCAACCGAGTTGCTCGGCAATCTCGAAGCCCATGGATTTGGAACCTTCCGCATAAAACGGCCGTAAGTTGATGTTCACCAGTCCCCAACCGTATTTGAAGGCGATCTGGGTGCACAGCCGATTCACCTGATCGTAGGTGCCCCGCACGCGAATCAGGTGCGCACCATATACCTGCGTGCCGATGATTTTGGCCAACTCGATTTCCGCAGGCACCAAGATATAGGCGCGCAGTCCCGCCGCGGCCGCGTTAGCAGCTACGCTGTTGGCTAGGTTCCCCGTGCTGGCGCATCCCACGGTATCAAAGCCGAATTCGCGAGCCTTGCTCAAGGCCACGGCCACGACCCGGTCTTTGAAGGATAATGTGGGAAAGTTCACCGCGTCGTTTTTGATCCACAGTCGCCGCACACCGAGCGCTTCAGCCAGGCGTGGCGCTGGGAGCAACGGCGTCCCGCCTACGTGGAGGCCGACGGTCGGCTCACCGTCCAACGGTAACAGTTCGCGGTAACGCCACATGGTGAACGGTCTTTTTTCGACGTCCTGTCGGCGAACCTGCTGAGCGATCGCCGCATAATCATAGTCCACTTCCAGCGGGCCAAAATCGTCCGAACAGAAATTGATCGGTTCCTGCGCATAGCTTTTGCCACACAACCGACATTTCAAGCCGCGTACCAAGGTGGTCTTCACCATAAGCCTCCTCGATGCCTACTGGGAAAAGGGTCGTATCATGCGGACACAGTGACATTGCGTTGTCCGAGCGGAGTTAGCGTAAGCCTGAACCACCGCTGGTCCGAACGCTCGCTACGCTTCAGAGTGCCCCAACCCGACCAGCGAACAGGCTCGACGTCCGACCGCTCCTGGGATCAAAAACGCCTCTCCCCGGGGTCGAGAAGAGGCGCAAGAATCGTGCTTACGCATCTCATCTCTCCCGGTTCGCTGGCCGGGCGGGAATTAGCACCTGACGCCGAGTCGCTCGGCCGGTTGCTGTGGCTTCACCGGGCCCGTTCCCTCCGCCACTCTGGATAAGACGCGTTGGCTAAGCTCGTTCCCAGAGCGCGCACACGCGACTGTTGCGACAATTTCCCTCGATTCTAGAATCGCCGCGCACCCCAGGCAAGGGCCGCCTCTAATTTTTCCTGCCCCACCCCTTGACACGTCGAACCGCCCAACAGTTTTTCTGCCCCGCCTCAGCCGAGTCACGCCGACCGTTGCACGACCCTTGCCGCTTACGCCCAACCATTGAGTCGAAGGAAAGTCTCACGCCAATGATATTGTTCTAATAATCCCTCAGTCGGTCGCCCCAGAATTTTGCATGCCACGTACAACGCCTCGACACTGGCCAACCCATTGGCAGGATCGGGAAACCATTTCGACACCCGCGGATAAGCCGTGCGGTAACCACGCAACGAACGCGGCGGCACATGGGCAAAGTCGCGCACCATTCGCTGGGCCCAACGCCAACTGCCATCGAGAATCAACAGCCCGTACGACGCATCCGATTCGGTCAAGGGCGGCCCTTCCGGATCGAGTCGAACATAACGGGCCAAGTCCAGAAACCGGCGCACGGGCCATGTTACCAATATCACATCGGCTCGATGCCGTAATGGCCACACAGTACACTTTTGCACCCGCTCTTTCGGATGCCGTACAATAATCGTCGGCGGATACTCGAGCGTGATCCTCGGTTCCTGCATCATGATTCGCAACGTTTTCATCCCTTGACTAAACTTGTTCAAAGACACGCGAATCCTGCGGTGCTCTCTGAACTATTATTCGCCAATATTACTCGCCACGAACGTCCAGCACCCAGTCCTGGTCGTCCGGCGCGTGGAACCGAACTTCGTGCTCTGCGTCCTGATACTTCGCCGGTTGCGTCTTCCCGCTACGCGGATCGAACCATGATACGCTTTGAAGCGTTTTCGGCAGTGCGTCGCGCCGCAATCGCACTGTGCCCCCTCGAGGCAAATAGGCCACCACCCAGCGGTTCTTAGCAGTCGCCGATACCGTAACGAACCGCGTCACATCTCTCGCCCCCGGTTGTTCCATCAATAATTGCGGAGCGGGGCGCAACTCGTGCCAAGGATTCGCCGTGAAATACTTTTTGGCCACGCTCACGCCACGTATCCCCTCGGTTTCCAACCCCTCCGTCCAGACGGGTATGATCCCTAAGCGTTCGTGGCGTTCGGCGGGACCCGGCTTATCGAGCCAGGGCCAGATCGCATGATGGCCGTAGCTTACGCCCGCCGTCGGCGTAACCAGTAACGACCAGTAAGTCGCCCGACGAATGTGATACGGCGCAAACGGTTTACCGCTGTGATACGAAGGGTGGTCCTCATAGTTCGGCTCCAGGTTGATCACTGGCTTAATGGGCGAACGCGACCAATGCTGCGCGGGCGGCCCCTCGACCAGCCAACGCAAGTGCGCCTCGTTATCACCGTGGCCCGATTGATAACCCAGAAAATCAACCCAGGCCTCCCCGCGAAACTGCTCCCAGACCCAATTCTGCCCCGAGGGATGCAAACTCACCAACCGATCCCGCCGTCTTTGGGTGAACAACCGACGGCCCAACCGCTTCCATCGCTCTGTATCCCGATAATGACTATCCCCGCCGAGCAACCATACGACCTGATAAGCGCCCCAACGAGCGATCAGATACTCGCATAACCGCTGTGCCTCTTCTTCCGGAAGCGCCAGCCCCGGATCACTTCCGATGAGCGCCCACAGCAACACCGGCGCTGCTATCATATGGTACTCGTTGATCAGGGCCACTTTACCATCCATTCGGCCCAGCACCTCGGGATGCACCCGCAGCCGACCCGCGCGGGAAAAGACATGTTCTTTGAGCGTCTGCTCCCCACCCCGCCATTGAGTGGAAACGAACTGAATGGCCGTGAACCCCTGCCGCTGCCGTGTCGCCAAATAACGCCGCCATTCCTCCGATGTCGCCTTAAGCACCCCGTTCCACGCTGTGTCCGCCAACCAGAAAAACGGCGTGCCATCCTGGTGCTCGATATAGGTTCCCGCCGACGCAATCCGCAACGCCCCATGTCGGTAAAGCGGATTCTTACCGCGATAGGGTCCCACGCGAAATTTCCCCCGTTGACCGTGTAAGCCGCGGTCAGCATCGGGCCTAGCCTGACTTTGCCACGACCACTCCCCTTCCTCATCAGGGCTGAACCGCACCCGCCAGGTACGGCCACCATCCCAGAATGCTTCCCGCACTTGCATCTGGCCCGAAGGACTCATAAAAGCAACCTCGACCCGCACATCCCAGAGCGGCTCTTGATAATCCTGCTGCGCGGTAAACGTTACCTCATAAACCCCCCAACGGTGCACATCAAACGATGCACCTTGTCCGCCCACGCCAACTAACTGACCCAGCGCCACAATCGCCGCTACCACCGATGTCGCCGCCAAAACCAGCGTCCTCCTTGTGCACACTTGCATGGTGCCCATTCGCCTCCTGATACGCCCCTTCGTCACTCGACAAGCTTTTGATGATCGGGCCATCAACCTATCCACAAAGTCATCACGAGACTAATGTAGAATTCCAGATGCGCCAGGCAAAACCCCTCTGCCCGCAAAATTACGCTTGCGGCCCCTGCTTGTTGAGTTTGCTGTCCATTCGCAACACGACCGCGAGGGAACGAACCTGCCAGAACGACAAACGCTGTGCTAGCCGTGCGTGTCATTCTTTTCGATGCCGTTGGTACGCTCATCGAGCCCCAGCCGAGCGTGGCCGAGGTGTACGGACGCCTCGGTCGTCGTTACGGCAGCTGTCTAAGTGCCGACGAGATCGTCTTGCGTTTTCGGGCAGCGTTTCGCCGTCAGCAGGAGTACGACCGTCAACGTCATTGGCGCACCGATGAGAACCGCGAGCGGCAACGCTGGCGCGACATCGTCCGCGACGTGTTTGCCGAGCTGCCCCATACCGAAGGACTTTTCGATGACCTTTGGCACCATTTCGCCCGCGCCGACGCCTGGAGCTGTTTCCCCGAAGTAGCAGACGTATTATCCCGCTTGGCCGCGCACGGCTTCCAACTGGGGATCGCTTCCAACTTCGACCAACGCCTGCGTGCCGTCGCCCACGGCCTGCCAGCGCTGTTACCGTGTCGCTGGATCTTCATCAGCAGCGAACTAGGCTGGCTCAAACCCGCCGCGGCCTTCTTCGACCGCATTACTGAGATTATCGGAGTCGAAAAGTCGGAAATACTTTACGTCGGTGATGATTATGACACCGATTGTTACTCGGCGCTGCGAGCGGGTTGGCACGCCGTGTGGCTCAATCGTACGCCCAACCATGCTGCAACCGAATCAAACGCGGCTCCGCCCAAGCCCGATCTTACCATCCCACGCACCGGCGAACACGCTTCGATCCCGCCACGGGCCCCACCCTGTCCCACCGTCACTTCGTTGAACGAGTTGCTAACACTTCTAGTGCCCCGTCCCTGACCCCGTGATCCGTTCCTGGGTTGATACAATGGAATCCGCGAACGTCTGGGAACAATCGCAAGCTACCCGCACAAGAAACGGACGAGTCTCACTATGCCCATCCGCAGTTACGAAGACGCCCTGGCCTTCTGGTTTGGTCGCATCAATTACGAACAAACTGGAATGCCCAGCGACTTACGGGCTTTGAAACTTGAACGGATGCAAGCCCTGCTGGCCCGGCTGGGACAACCGCAACAACGACTCCGGATTGTGCACATTGCAGGCAGCAAGGGCAAAGGCTCCACGGCCGCCATGCTGGCCTCCGTGTTGCAAGCGGCAGGCTACCGTACTGGGCTATTCACCTCCCCCCATCTTTGCCGCGTCGAGGAGCGCGTCCAAATCAATGGTCAAGCCATCACGCCCAGCGAACTGACGCACCTGATGCGCGAAATCGAGAACGCGTGTACTTCCGTCGAAGCCGCGGGACACGGGCCGCCTACCTTCTTCGAGATTATCACCGCTCTAGGCTGGCTCCACTTTGAGCGTCGCCGCGTCGAGTGGGCCGTGATTGAAGTCGGCCTGGGCGGGCGCTTCGATTCGACCAATGTCTGCCGACCTCGCGTCGCCGTCATCACCAGTATCAGCCTCGACCACGTGCAACAACTCGGGCCGACTCTGGCACACATCGCTCGCGAAAAGGCCGGCATCATCAAGCCCGGCATCCCCGTGATTAGCGGGGTGACTGAACCGGAACCCGCCCAGGTCATCCGCCACATCGCCCACCAACACCACGCGCCGCTCCGTGAGTTGGGCACCCACTTTGACTACGAGTATTTCCCAGGCCGCTACACGCCTGAGACGTGGTACTGGCCTCGCTTACGCTACACGACCCGCAAAGCGCCCATGGCTTCCTATAACGGAAGCTGGGCCGCCGCCCGCGACTACACACTCAACTTGTGGGGCCGACATCAGGCCGCCAACGCCGCCGTCGCTCTCGCCGTCGTGGATTGCCTGCGCGAACAAGGCGTCGTTATTCCCGAAACCGCATTAGTCGAAGGCTTGCGCAGCGTTCGTTGGCCCGCTCGCATAGAAGTGGTGCGAAACCGACCCGTAACCATCCTTGACTGCGCCCACAATCGCGCCTCCATGGCCGCCTTAGTGCAAACGCTACGCGACAGTTTTACCTGGCGTCGGCTCCTGGTCATTCTCGGTTGCTCCCGCGACAAGGACATCCCCGGTATGCTCGCGGAATTGGCCCCAGTTGTTGATGCCATCTACCTCACTCGCTACTCCGCCAGCCCGCGCGCCGCCGACCCTCACGAACTCGCTCAACACTGGCCCGGCCACGCCCCTTGCTACGTTTATCCAAGTCCCGAGCAAGCCTGGAAGGCTGCTTGCTCGGCGGCAGAAGCAAACGATCTCATCTGCATCACCGGCTCCGTCTTCCTTGCAGGCGAACTCCGCCCCATCATTACAACAGCACCCCTCGCCACACGCCCCGCCACGGAACCCGCACAAACCTGACCCTGGCGGAATCCCGACTCCCTGGTCGGAATGGCGCGCTAATCCGACGGCACATCCACTCCGTTATAGGCTAAACTTGTTTACGGCCAAGATAACAGTGAGGCGCAGCCTGGGCCAATTCCCAACCGCAGACTGCTTTGGCAAGCACGCCTAATTCTCAACCGCCGAGCACCGGGAACTGTATATGTGGCACACGCTCCTCGAAAAAATCCAGCATGAGGACCTGAGCAGCCTGACGCTTAGTCTCGACAACGGCAGCGCAGTATCCGTGCAACAAATCCTGAGGGTTAGCGAATCCTTTGTGATTGTGCGGGGACGATGGGCTGGCTCCTCAGAATCCGGCTGGACATTCGTGCTGCCCCTGACACGCATCGTAGCCGTGTGCTTCCCCCGAGATACTCCCGCTTGGCTCACCGACCGCCCGCCCCCAGAAGCAGTTCCATCCGAACAAGCTCCCCAGCCCAGATTGCCCCCGCAAGCACCGACCGACGAATCTCCAGCGCCACCTCCCCAAGAAGCAGCCGAGGCCTTGCCACCGCCGCCTTCCCTCGATCCCGCCGCAGCGCAACCTTCCTTAGCGGAACGACTCCACGCGCTCCGTCAACGCCTCCGCCAACGTCTGCAGCCATCTTCGTAGGAATCTCAGTAACCAGCCTTATCCGCTCTGAGCAACTCCCGCCCGTTCCTTATGCAACAATAAGGGTACCAGGCGAATGCTAATCCCTCCTCTCTGGCGATGGTAGGTCAATGGACGCGGCTGTTGATCTGCAAACGGGTTCCTGGGCGCAGGCTAATCGCTTATTAAGCAAGCATCACTGACTAAGCAATCATTCGTTATTAGCTTGCTAGCCCCACGAATAAATAATCTCGACTACGCCCTCTACGCAAACTGATCGCTATACTCCCTATAATTCCCTATGCCCTTCCAATCTTAGTCGGCTGGTAACCCCTTATGATCGAAACCTGGATCGGTACCTCAGGATATTCGTATCCCGATTGGGTGGGACCATTTTATCCGCCTGGAACCCCCTCCAGCCGCATGTTCGCCTATTACAGCCAGCATTTCCCCCTCACTGAGCTGAACTATACTTTTTATCGTGTGCCCACGCCACGGGAGTTAGTGCACTTAGTCGAAAAAGCGCCGACCGGCTTTCGCTTTATCGTTAAGCTCTATCAATCGGTCACGCACGAACAAAAGCAGGACGATGTCCCCGCTTTGCAGGAAGCACTGACTGCCATGCAGCAAACCGGCGCCCTCTTAGCCGTCCTCGCCCAATTCCCCGAACGCTTTCATAACACCCAGCCCAACCGCGCCTGGCTGGAACAGTTAGCTCAGTGGTTCGGGGCTTACACCTTAGCTATTGAATTTCGCCACCGCTCCTGGGATCGCTCCAGCATTCGCCGCTGGCTACGGGAACTTAGTATCTTACAAGTCTCCGTGGATGTTCCCGCTTTACCCACTATATTCCCCACTAAGCTCGTGCTGACTGATTCAACCCTCTATATTCGGCTCCATTCCCGCCGGGCTGAAACCTGGTATGCGGATGACAAGGCCCGTTACGATTATCTCTATAATGATGAAGAATTGGCGGAATGGATCGAAGCGATGCGTCAGGCACGTCCTCGCAGAGCTTGGATTCTTTTCAATAACTGCCAACGCGGTCAAGCCGCCATCAACGCCCGACGCATGGAGGAACTCCTACGTCATTTCCCTAAAGACTTCCACCTGATCACCCCGCCCGTTTCAAAAACCGGCCTCTTTGATTGAGCTATTAACCTATCCCCAATATGAAGTAGTATCTTCCTTATATCTAAGCGAATTAGGCATCCTATGCTGCGCCACCAGGAAGAACACCAGCCGAAACGCTTCGTTTTATTACATCATGATTGGCCTCATCCCCATTATGATCTGATGCTGGAATGGCAAGGTGTCCTTAAGACATGGCGCACTGCCGAAATTCCTAAACCGGGCCTAAGTCTAACTATGGAAGCTATTGGCGACCATCGCCTGGCATATTTAGATTATGAGGGGCCCGTCGCGGGCAATCGCGGCACCGTCCGCGCTATCGATCGCGGCACTTATTATGGTGATCTCGGCGACTTATCTAAGCCAATCCTTATTGATTTCCGAGGAGACTTAGTCCAGGGCCGCTATGAATTGCGCCTAATCCAGGCCCCTTGGTGGCAACTGAACTTTCTGGCTAAGGAATAGTAAAGATAACGCAGGGCAACCCTCGAAAACGACATTTAGAACCTCGGTAATGACTTAGTTGTATAGATAATGAATCACAATAACCTCCCGCTTCCCATGGTAACATTTTCCCTTTGGCCTACCTGCTAAGGGAGCCAATACCAAAAAACTTAGTCGGTGCGGGAAATCTGGTGCCGCAGCGGTTTGCCGGGTAACTTTTCCTGATATTTTCCCTCTGCAATAACAGGTTGGCCATTTATAAAAAGATAGATTACTCCCGTAGCGTACTGATGCGGTTTATCAAAAGTTGCACGGTCGCGAAACTGGGTGGGGTCGAACACCACGATATCGGCGTAATAACCGACCCGCAGATAACCCCGTTGTGGTAATCGAAGTATATCGGCGGGCAGACCAGTGGCCGACCGTATCGCCTGCTCTAAAGTGATGAGTTTGTCCTCCAGGGCATAGCGGCCGATCTTTCGCGGAAAGGTTCCATAATGGCGAGGATGAATCACGGCCGGCGACGGCGCCATGGCGCTCCCGTCGCTCGCGGTCGCCACCCATTCCTGACGCATAAACAGTCGAACGTCCTCTTCGTTCATACCGAAATTCACCACGGAGGCGCCACCGTTACGCTCGATTTCCAGCACAATATCTAACACCGGACGCTTCTGCTCGCGGGCTAGCTGCGCTAATGATTTGCCATTCCATTCGGGCCGTTTACTATAGCTGGCGATGCGGATACTTTCCCCATGCTGATGTCTGCGGATGCTTTCTTCGATAGCCTTACGCATTTTGGGCCCGTGCTCCGCGTCCTCTAAGCGTTGGAGCATTTCCTTCTGGCTTCCCTCACGATAAATGGCAGGTATCAAGGTGGCTGCTAACGAGGTGCTGCTGGCTATATAGGGGTATTGATCGGCAGTAACGCGCAGACCCAGTTCGCGTGCCCGGCGAATTAAGTCAATCGCCTCGGCCGATTTCCCCCACGCCGCCCGGCCCGAGCATTTGATATGAGATATATGCACGGGCAAGCCTGCTTTTTGACCAATAGTGATCGCTTCCTGCAGGGCCTCTAATAAGCCCGCCCCCTCATCCCGGATATGGCTGACATAAATACCTTGATAGCGCGCGACTACACGAGCCAAGGCGATAATTTCGTCGGTCTTAGCATAGCAACCCGGATTATAGATGAGACCCGTAGATAATCCCCAAGCGCCTTCCTGCATGCCCCGCTCGACCAGTTCTTGCATGCGCTGCAACTCCTCGGCCGAGGGAGGGCGGTTCACGTTGCCCATGACGTGAGCACGCAGGCTATTATGCGGAATCAGATGACAGACGTTCGTGCCCGCACCGTGTTTCTCAATTTCCGCATAATATGCAGCCACCTGGATAGGCCCGGATCCGCAATTACCTGTGACGATCGTGGTGACACCTTGATATAAATAATTGAGATTCGCGCGGGTGTTTTTCTGGCGGATGGAATTGTCACTATGAGTATGCAAGTCGATGAAGCCGGGAGCCACGACTAGGTTCCGCCCCTGGATTCTCTTAGTTCCTGCCTTCGCGGTGAGCTGGCCCATCGCCACGATGCGGTCTCCTTTGACGGCAACATCTTGCACTGTGGGCGGAGCCCCACTACCGTCATACACGGTTCCGCCGACGAGCACATAATCGGCTTCCACGTCGGCAACATTTTGTCCTAAGCTCCCGGTGCCTGCGAGCAGGCAGCCTAAGGCTATGCTCAGTGCGAGGCGAAGTTTCATGGCCGGCTCCTTTGTTAGTCTTTGGAATGAAACCTCGTATTTCGTGGGATGCGCTTGACCCCGACGGGCGCATCGAGGGTTTTAGGTTTATCCTAATAGTGTGCGAGACGAAAACGAGAGAGGTGCCAGGCGGTAACGGGATAGTTACAATGATGTCCTAGACAATTCTGCTCTAAGCTGTGAGCAGGAAGGAGGAAGCACATGTATCGTCGTCCAGCCGTAGCGCTTCTTGGGCTGATCTACCTGGTTTCAGGCGTGTGGGGACAAGGGGCGGGCCGAGCGCCGGAGAGTAAGTCGGACGCCGCACCAAAGTCGGAAGAGCGACGCAAGACCAGTGCGACTGTTGAAGTCCAGGGGGTAGGTGTGGTACGGCTGCCTGCCGAGGGGGTACGTATTGTGATCACGTCGCACTTGCGGATGCCCCGAATCAAGGAAGCGCTGGAGGAGGACGCGCGTCTGGCTGCAAAACTGGAACAGGCGTGGCGCCAGCTCGGACTGGGCAATATGCAGATACGTACGATAGACCAGCAGTTCCAAGCCGTGCGAACGCCGGATCCGAATCAGCCCGCCCTGGATCTGCACGATTTGCCTGTGGTGGGTTACTCAGTGTGTCGGTCGTATATCGTCGAAATCAGCGATGTGCCGGCCGAGCAACTGCCCGAGGCGGCCGCTAAAGTGCAAAAGGTAGCCTTAGAGCATGGTGCAGTGCTAGGCACGTTGGTGTTGAATCATCCGCTCGGGAACGTTATGCCGGGGCCGGGCGCTGGGGATTCGCCGGCGCCGTCGCCGATTACTTACTTTCGGCGCAACCCGGAGGAGGCCTATCAGCAAGCCTTGAAGCAAGCGAAAGACAACGCGTGGAAGAAGGTTCAGGCTTTGTATGGGGACGCAGTCCCGTTGCGCATGACTATCCAGGAGGTCAACTTGACGTCGCCCGATGCTCCAATTAGCTCGGCGGTGCCCCAGTTCGCTCTTCGAGCACCCTTGCCTGCGGGGCAGTTCTCACGCTTTGCCTCGGCAGCGCCAGAAGTCGAAATCGTTGCGGTGGTTCGTCTGATATGTGAATACTAAGAACCATAATCATGCTTGCTCCGAGCCGGCCGTTATTCCGGTGAACCGCAGCTTACCTAGATGAAGCGCCGAGCTAAGGGCGCATGGGGTTAACCTATCGTCATAACACGGTTTAATCCCTGCCCTTGGAAATGTTGGCAAGCCAAAGCGCACAATCTATCAGCAGCCGCATGACCGGCCCAGGAATATCAAATTTTGTCAACGGTTTGGCTGCACCTGAAGGCTCGAGTTTAATTGCGGCTGCGTAGGAGCATGAGGTGTCGGGAAAAGCGCTCTTTGAGATGGCGATGCACTTTCCGAAGCAGTTCGATATCGGAGTCGGTGATTTCGCGTTGCTGAATGATTAGGCCGTGCTTAGTGGCCAGTTCCTGCGCGGTATCGAGGAGCTTTTCGACAGCCTGGAGTTTGCGGTCTACCGCTTCGCCAGTGGTTTGCTCACCGAGGTCCCAGAATTTGCAGGCATCGGCAAAGGTCAGGTCAAAGGTTTGGCCGGTAACGAATTTATCCACTGCGGCAGCATCGAGCATATGGAGTAGCAATTTTTGTTGCTCGCGGGGCAGGCGTGACGACGCGGGTGTTTCCTCTTCAGGTTCTTGGCCTTCGAGAATGCGTTTGGCGATGCGCTGGCCGTCGCGGGAGAGGGAGTAAAGTTTTTGTCCGACCTTGGCCAGCCAACCGCGTTTGGCCAAGCCACGTTCTCCCATAATGGCCGAGAGCACACGGTTGGCGTCGGGGTATTGCTCGGCATATCCGCGCAAACCGAAAGCTTTGGGAAACTCTTTCCAGGCGGCCACGATGAGGTCTTCGGCGCTGAACGGCGAGTGGCCCTGTTGTTCGAGCTTCCAAGCCGCTAAGAGGATCATCTCCGGTAAGGTCAGGTTAGTGCGGTTGGAGTTGGGGACGGTGCGGATCAAGGCGAGGCCCTTCCTTTTAGGAGGCTGCCCTCCCGACAGCCGCGGAACCTTCCCGAAGTCCCTCCCGGGATGTGCGCACACGCTGGGCTGGGTCAGCGCTTTGTTTGCCAGTATCGCCTGCGTAGAACAGATTAGACACCTCTTCCGGATGTAGCCGCGCTACTTCACGCTGCACTTCACACGCTAAGCGACCAATGGGTACCAGGAATAACATCTGCCCACCTGCCAGAGTATCGACTACCTTGCGATCGCGACAGGCGCTGGTGGGATCGCTTGTCAATAGAAATACACTGTGGCCGTCGGTCAACAAGTTGAGGTTCGCCAATGGTTGTTCACATTGCGGATATACTTCCCGCAAATAGCGTAAGCATTGACGTATCTTTTGCAGACTGATCCCTTCGCGGCGTAACATGACCGCCGTTTTGATCGCCAGGATGTCCAAGAAGGAATAAACTCGGCGTGTCCCTTTACCGCGGGCTCGTGCGATCGAGGGGCGAATGAGATTGGTTCGGTCCCAGTGAATCAGTTGCTTGACCGTCGCCCCCGTGACCCGTGCCACAGTATCTAACAGAAAGCCAGCCATAATTTCCTTAAGGACATCCAAATGGCACTGATGGCATTTTAACGACCCACGTTGCTTCGGCAAGATAGCTTCGGCGATTTTATGGCTTGGAGTAGAAGTTGGCCACCAGGATTTTGCCCTTACGGGCTGGTTTTTCGGAGGGGACCGACGGTTTGCCGGGCCAGCGCACTAACTGTATGATGTAGTGTAAAACATTCGCTGAGGCTGAGGTGATGCTGCGTGACGTGCTAGCTGCGACGGTGCGCGCCTTAGAAAGCGGCACGCCCGCAGTATTATGTACCTTAGTGGAGACGCGTGGCTCGACGCCGCAGAAACCTGGCGCGGCCATGCTCGTGTTTCCCGATGGGCGGCAAGTAGGCACATTAGGAGGCGGGTGTGTCGAGGCGGAGGTCAAACAACGTGCCTGCCGGTGCACGGATCCGCATCGGCCCGAGTTGTTGGTCTTCCATCTGGATCATGATTACGGTTGGGACGACGGACTGATTTGTGGTGGCCGCATGACCATCGCTGTCCAACCGTTGGTGGGCGACGGGTTCGGCTCGTCAGCGCTGCATGACTATTTCCGTCGCGTCCAGGAACATTTGGGCCAAGGGTTCGGAGGGTTGGAAGTGATCGCGCTGCAAGGACGAGACGGTTTTTCCGCAGGGGCGCGTTGGTTGTTGGATGCAGAACACCGTGTGCTGGCGCAGCTTCATGCCCAGACCTTACCGGCAGCGCTGCTGCCCCTGCTGCCACGTTTGGAACCGCTGCCGCGGCCGCAAAGTCGGGACGGTTTCGCGATCTTACCCATCGCGCCGCGGATTCGCTTACTTATCGTTGGTGCGGGACACGTAGGCCAGGCCGTGGCACGTCTGGCCCACGAAGCGGACTTTGCCGTCTGGGTGCTGGACGACCGCGAGGCTTACGCGAACCGCGAGCGTTTCCCGAATGCCGAGCGGATTCTCGTCGGGCCGTTAGATCAGGTGCTAGAGCAATTGCTGCCCCAGGACATTACGCCGCATACCTACTGTCTGATCGTCACGCGTGGGCATCAGCACGACGAGCAAGCCCTTTACTATCTGGCGCCCAGCCGTGCTGCCTACGTGGGCATGATCGGCAGCCGACGCAAGATTCGTCTGATTTTCGAGGACTTGCTCGCGCGGGGCGTGGCCGAGCCAGCGTTACGCCGTGTCAAGGCACCGATTGGCATAAACATCGGCTCGCAGACGGTCGTGGAGATCGCCATCAGCGTCGTGGCCGAACTCATTGCCTTTCGCAATCTGGGACCCGCGGAAGCGGAGAAACTACGCCACTTCGAGCCTGTTTGGCCCATGGGGACATCCTCATGATTGTTGGTTTAGTGCCCGCAGCTGGGAAAAGTGTTCGTTTCGGCAGGAATAAACTCCTCGAGCTGATTGACAATCGGACAGTGTTAGAGCACGTTATGAGCGCCCTGCGAGCAGGGGGAGCGTCGGCGGTGGTGGTCGTTGCCCGCGAAGATGCGACGCTGCCGAAGGTTCTCGAGCGGGCAGGTGCCTGGCCTGTCGTGTTGGAGTACGAGACCGCTGACATGCGTGAGACGGTCGAGGCCGGTCTGCAATGGTTAGCGCGACAACGTAAGACGGTGGAAGCCTGGCTGCTGTGTCCGGCCGACTATCCGGCCATTGGCGCTGACGTGGTGAGGCAGCTGATCATGTCGTATCGGACCGGTATCCGCGAGGCGGTTTACGTCCCCACTTATCAGGGTCGTCGCGGCCATCCGGTGTTGTTGGCTTGGTCGCACGCCGAGCGATTGTGGCGATTTCCCAAAACTGCGGGAATCAACGCGTATATCCGCCAGCAGCCCGTGGTGGAAGTGGCCGTCGCATGCCCGGGGATTCTTTACGACTTAGATACGGTCGAGGACTTAGCTCGCCTCCGTGCTTTTTGGGAATCATCGTTGCAAAGCGCGACAGGGCTGTGCGATAATGCTACACCGTAATCGTCCCGCGCTGTGTCAGCGTCGAAGTTGTCTATGCCCCTGAGATGCCAAGCAACCACGAGATTCTTCGCTAAACAGTTCACGAGGCACGTTAGATGCAAAGATTTGGCGCGCACGTTGCTAATTAGGTGAGCTAGAATGGGACTTGGAAGCGAGTCGCGAGTCCCACGGAGAGGCTGTACTCTCCCGACCCTCCCCACACCATAGGGCGCGAGGAGCCTACCGCAAGCGAGTCCCGGTGCACGGCCCTCGCGCTCGACTTTTTAAATTCTACGCAGCTTGTTGGTTGTTGTCGGGCCACTCGACCTTGGAAGTTGCACTTGCTCAAATCCGGCGGTGTGCTGTATTGGCACTGCGTTGCCCTGAGCGGCATCGATAGGGCTGTCCCTCAAAGTGCCAAGGGATGTCAAGCAACGCCAGGAGGGAGAATCGCGCATGGAGGCTTGGCAGTCCGCAGCATGGACCCTTGTTGTGTTCGTGGCGGAAACATGTGTCGTGACCTTGAGCACCATCCGCACCATTCTGATCGCGCGGCACCAGCGCGTGCTGGCGCCGCTGCTCGGCTTAGTGGAAATCACTCTCTGGCTACTGGCCATTACCCAGGTGATAAGCAACCTGAAGCGACCTAGTTACTTTGTCGCCTTCGTTGCGGGATTCGGTGTCGGTAATTATTTGGGCGTGTGCCTGGAAGAGTGGATGGCTTTAGGCTATGCGGTGGTGCAGATCGTAACGCGGAAAGATCCGAGGGCTATGGTTCAGGCCTTCAGCGAAGCCCGTTTTGGTGTTACCCGACTGGATGGCCATGGCGTTATGGGGCCTGTGCATTTGCTCTTCAGCGTGGTTCCGCGCGCGAAGCTGGCGGAGGTTAGCCAGTTGATCGAAGCCACCGATCCCGAAGCGTTCTACACCGTGGAGGAACTGCGCAGCATTCGTCGGGGCTTTTTACCGCCGGCGATGGTATTTCCCTTGTGGTCGACTCGACGAGGCATGCCTGTCGCAAACCTGGGGGGTAGCGAGGCTCGTGCCCCTAGTTGCGAGAAAATTTTGCGAAAATCCTGTTGACCGACTTACTTACTTGGAGTATTTGATTAACAGAGAAGCAAGATTCCGAGGAGGCTAGCGTATTCCTTTACCACGTATGTCGCGACCGGTGCCAGAACGAGGGTTGCGGGTCAACGAACAGATTCGCGTTAGTCCAGTTCGCCTGATCGGGGTTAATGGCGAGCAATTGGGCATCGTTCCAACTTCGGAAGCGCTGAAGCGCGCACGCGAGGCGGGCCTGGACTTAGTGGAAGTGGCACCGATGGAGCGGCCGCCCGTTTGTCGCATCATGGACTACGGCAAGTATAAGTATGAACTCTCGCGGAAGCAGTCCAAAGCGCGCCAACATCAGCCGAAGTTGAAGGAAATCCGCCTGCGGCCAAAAACGGGCGAGCATGACATCGAAGTTAAGGTCAATCAGATTCGCCGTTTCCTCGAGCATCAGGACAAGGTGCAGGTCACCGTTCAATTCCGCGGCCGCGAAATGCAGCATGTCGAAGAAGGACAACGCGTGATGGCACACGTGTTGGAAAAGGTGCAGGATCTGTGCAAACTGGAGCGGCCCCCCGTCTTGGAGGGAAAACGCTTGGTCGCCATGTTGGCCCCGAAATAGCTGAGCGTCGGATTCAGGAGCCAGCCATTCCCTTTCGTTAGCGAACTAAAGCTGACCGCGGTTCTCACGACGCTGGTGCCGATGAGCTAGTACCGTATATAATATTTACCTATTCACTACGCTGGCCTGGCGGAGAAGCACCAGGTCTTAGCGTGCAAAAACGCTAAGTTGCCCATGCTCGCCGAGGATTGCTATGCCTAAACAAAAAACCCACAAAGGCGCCAAAAAGCGCTTCAAAGTGACCGCCCACGGGAAAGTGATGCGGCAAAAATGTGGTCGGCGCCACTTGCTCAGCCACAAACGCGCGAAGCGGAAACGGCAACTGCGTCGGCCCCTGGTACCTGTGGAAGGCGCCATCGCGCGTAAGATTGCGGTAGTAATCAGCTAAGGAGTCCGGCTCATGGTGCGAGCTCGCTCAGGGAAGAATACGACGGCCTTTCGCCGCAGGTTACGTAAGCGCACGAAAGGGTTCTTCCTGGGTCGCAAAAATTTGTTCAAGCAGGCCCTGATTACGGCGATCCGCGCGGGCGTGTATGCCTACCGCGATCGTCGGCAGCGGAAACGGTGGTTTCGACGGCTGTGGATTTTGCGGATTAACGCGGCATGTCGTGCCCGCGGCTTGAAGTATTCGACCTTCATCGCCGGGCTGCAGCGAGCTCGCGTGGACTTGGACCGCAAGGCGCTGGCAGAGATTGCCGTTCACGATCCGGCCGCTTTCGACGAACTGGTTCGGTTAGCCAAACAACATTTGCCTCCGCCGTTAGCCGCGGCGAGTTCGCCGTGAGCCAACCGGAGGACGATATGGAACTGGAGCAACTCCGGCAGCAAGCGCTAGCGCAACTGGAGGCAGTTGCCGACGAGACAGCCTTGTCTTCGTGGAACAGCCAGTATCTGGGTAAAAACGGGTTGTTGACCCAAGCGCTCAAGCGTATCGCTCAACTGCCTCCCCAAGAGCGTCCTTCTTACGGCCAGCAAGTCAACGCGTTGAAAGAAGCGCTCTTAGCTGCTTTTGAGCGGAAAAAAAGTGAACTGCATCAGCAGGAAATCGCGCGGAGCCTCGCGGCCGAAGCCTTGGATGTTACCCTGCCTGGCCGACCAGTGCTTCGCGGCCGCCTGCATCCTGCGACTCAGGTGATGCGCGATATCCTCGCGATTTTTGCCGAACTCGGCTTCCAAGTGTATCGCAGTCGGGAAGTCGAAGACGACCTGACGAATTTTGAGTTACTCAACATGCCGCCTCATCATCCCGCGCGCGATCTTTGGGACACGTTCCATACCACCGTGCCCGGAGTGTTGCTCCGTACCCATACGTCGCCCGGTCAGATTCACGTCATGCGGCAATACTGCCCGCGACCGATTCGCGTGGTGCTGCCGGGTATGTGTTACCGCTATGAGCAGATCACCGCCCGTAGCGAAATCCAATTTCAGCAGGTCGAAGGCCTAGCTATCGGAGAGTCAATTAGCCTCGCCGACCTGATCGGCACGCTGAGCACGTTCGCCAAGCGTTTCTTCGGCGGAGATCGGCGTATCCGCATTCGCAACAGTTATTTCCCCTTCACCGAGCCGAGCATCGAAGTGGACGTGGACTGCATTCTGTGCCAAGGGGAAAATGCCGCAGGCCCATCGGCAACTGCCACTCTCCCAGTGTCGTCGTGCACTTTGTGTAAAGGCACGGGTTGGCTCGAAATTCTCGGCGCAGGTATGGTTCATCCGGTAGTACTGCGCCACGGCGGCTACGATCCCGAGCGGTTTCAAGGCTTCGCCTTCGGCCTGGGGCCGCAACGCATGGCCATGCTCAAATATGGGATTCACGACATCCGGCTGTTCTGGAGCAACGCTCGGCACTTCCTGGAACAGTTCTGAGAGCAGCGCGTGGCTCCACGCCCAGGCGGGATGAGGAGACCTTATGAAAGTACCGCTGCGCTGGCTCAAGGAATATGTCGACCTTCCCTGGTCGGTGGCGGAGTTAGCGGAACGGCTCACTCTGGCAGGACTAGAAGTCACCGGTTTTCGTGCCGTGGGTGTGCCTCCACCGACTGGTTTGCGGCTCAAATCGGAATTTGTCAGCCCGGTCTGGGACGAGGAGAAAGTAGTTATCGCGGAGGTCCTCGAGGTTCGCAAACATCCCGACGCCGATCGGCTCCATTTGGTAGATTTGAACTACGGCACGGGTTGTCTCACGGTAGTTACTGGGGCGACCAATCTGAAGCCGGGCGACCGCGGGCTCAAGGTGGTCTTAGCGCGGGTCGGCGCCGTACTCATTGATGGCCATTCGCCGGAGCGCGCGCTCCGGCCGTTGAAACCGGCCAAGATTCGCGGCGTGTTGAGCGAGGGGATGGTGTGCTCCGCCTTGGAACTCGGCATCGCCGACGAACACGAGGGAATCCTCATCCTTGATCCCGACGCGCCCGTGGGCATGCCGTTAGCAGAATATCTCGGCGACATCGTGCTGGAATTGGATGTGCTACCCAGCATGGCTCGGTGTTTGTCAATGTTGGGCGTGGCCCGCGAAGTAGCGGCGCTTTCGGAGCAACCCGTGCGCTATCCGCCGACGGAAGTGCTCTTTGGCCCGCAGGAAGCCGCTACTCAGGTGCACATCTCCATCGAGGACGCGAACCTATGCTCCCGGTATGCAGCCATGGTGATTGATTCGGTGCGCGTGGCCCCGTCGCCTACCTGGTTGCAACTGCGGTTACTCCTGGCCGGCATGCGTCCGATTAACAACATCGTGGACATCACCAATTACGTTTTGCTCGAATGGGGCCAGCCACTGCATGCTTTCGATTATGAAAAACTACGCGACCGCGCTCATGGCCATGTGCCTCACATCATCGTTCGGCGTGCACGGCCGGGGGAAAGTCTCACCACACTCGACGGCCAGCAGCGTCCCCTCCATGGCGAACATCTGGTCATCGCAGACACGGCCGGGCCGATAGCCTTAGCGGGAGTAATGGGCGGGCTGGAAACCGAGGTCGGCCCTGAAACGCAGAAGGTCCTGCTCGAATCGGCCAACTTCGACCCGGTTACCATTCGCCGCACGGCTCGACATTTCGACTTGCCCAGCGAAGCGAGTCTGCGCTTTAGTCGCGGTGTCCATCCCGACTTGGTCGAGCCCGCAGCCCGGCGAGCTGTCGAGTGGATGCGGCAGCTGGCGCAGGGCACCGTAGCCCGCGGGCTCGTAGATGTCTATGCCGCACGACCCTCAGAGCAACGGGTTCACCTGTCGCTGGCTTACGTCCACCGCATGGTAGGATACGCAATTCCCCGCGATGACATTCTCAGGATTCTGCGCGGTCTCGAATTCACTGTGGACGAAGCAGGTGAGGACACCTGGCTGGTGACCGTGCCGCGGCATCGTCTCGATGTTCAGCACGGACCTGCCGACCTTGTGGAAGAGATTGTCCGCATCTATGGCTATCACCGAATCCCGCCGACCCTGCCTCGCGAACCGCTTCCCGATTACCAAACGCCCCGGGATGGCCAAATCGAAGAGCGCATCCGCGACATCCTGGTGACTTTGGGCTGCCAGGAGGTGATCACCTATTCCCTGACTAGCATAGAGCGGGAACGACCGTTCGTGGGCGAAGGGGCCGATTACGTTCGCCTACTCAACCCGATTCATCCCGAGCGCTCAGTTCTGCGACGAAGTTTGCTTGCCAGTGTATTGGCGATCGCAGCGCAACATCTGCGAGACAGCCCGCGGCTGCGGTTGTTTGAGTTAGGATACGTGTACCTTCCTCGAGCTGGGGAAAAGTTTCCCGATGAGCGCCGACACCTCGCGCTCGTATTATGCGGACCGCGGCTTGCGGAGTTCTGGGAGGGTGCCTCATCCCCGCCGCAAGACTTTTTCGACTTGAAAGGCCTCCTCGAAGGCTTGTTTGAAGCGTTGCATCTCGGCCAAGCCTCCCAGGGGAATGCACGCGTTGCTTGGCAACCCACGAACGTGACATGGCTTCATCCTCGTCGTGCGGCTGCGTTAGTACTCCGTCCACTCCAGTCCCACACGACTACAAAAGGGATCGCATCGAGTAGTTCGGACACCTCTTTACTTATCGGCTATGCCGGCCAACTGCATCCTCAACTCCATGACACTTATGAACTGGGCCGACGTGAAGTCTATGTTGCCCAACTTGATTTAGAGGCGCTCTGGCCGCATCTGCCCGAACGGTTCACCTGTCGGGCCGTGGCATCGTTCCCCCCAGTACGGCAGGACTTAGCTGTTCTCGTGGACGAAAGTATAGTTGCAGAGCGAGTCCGCGAGGAGATCTTCGCTGCCGGCCGACCGCTCCTTCGGGAGGTACATCTTTTCGATGTTTATCGCGGGCCAAATATTCCTGAGGGGAAAAAGAGTTTAGCCTGGTCGCTCACTTTCCAGGCCGAGGATCGCACGCTCACTGATAAGGAAATATCTAAGCTGGTCCAAAAAATTGTTGACCGCTTAGAGAAGAGTCTTGCAGCGCAACTGCGGGCGCCGTGAATTACTGTCCTGCGGGTGCCCCGTCGGCAATAAAGGCGGCAGGTATAATCGGGCGCGGATGCTCTTTCAAGACGTTCATTAGTAACGCTTCATACTCCGGAGGCGGAGGTACAAACGCACTAAGCCGCCAGAGGGTTAATAATTGGCGGCCCCCGAAGCGTTCATGCGCGGTACTTAGGCCGAGGTAAACTTTTTCCCGCACATCTTCGGGCAACTTTTTCGGATTATAAAGAATTGCGGCCGTGGGATAATATCCCGACTCATGAAGAATCCGCAGCGCCTTAGCGCGGCCTGGCTTGCGTTGCCGATAGGTTTCATAACTGACGCCATCCACTACCGTGCAGGCCACCTGATTCTCAAACACCCAATCCAGGGCCTGATCGATATTAGCCGGTTCAGGCGAGGCCGCGAAAAATGCTGCGGGATTTTCGCCCGCTTCGCTAATCACCTTATGAGTATATAGGTAGCAATGATTGAGACTTCGCCTGGGAAACGCGATACTTTTCCCTTTCAAATCTAAAATATTGCGATAGGGAGAATCCTGGCGCACTAAGATATAGGCTTTTAGGGCGATGGTTTCGTTGGCACATAATAATAGTGGCCGGACCTCGGCACATTGTTCCCGAATCCAGGCATAATCAATTCCATGCATAATACCTAGACTCAAGTGACCCGCTTCTAAGGCGCGCCCGATATCTAAGGGGTCGGCGACGACACTAAATTCACAGGCAATCCCTGTCTGCGCGGAAAAGAGTTCTGCGAGCGGTTGCATGAGAGATAAGATGGAGCGGGGGTCGCTGCCGCGAAATAAGGCCTGACTTAGTCCCACGCGCAAGCTACGCCCTTTGCCTTGCTTTTCTGAGCCACGCGCGGACATGAGCGAACTTAGGACGAAGGCCAAGAGAGCAATTCCAAAGGCTGTCCGATTCACCCGTTGCACCATGCTGGCGTGCCTCCTTATATAGATAGTGGTGCTGAGACATAACGATATTTAGGGCGCGGGAACTAAGGCTTCCCAGAGTTTGCTCGCGGTCGCGCGCTGCAATGCCGCCAGGGTAACGCAATAGTTATAAAGGGCCTCGTTAAGGTCAGCGCGCACCTGGGCATCTAATAATTGGGCAGTGAGCATCTTTTCCGTGTTAAGTTGATCTGCGGCATAAGCTTTTTCGGCATCCTTACGCAGTTTCGCCGCACGTTCGGCAGCCTCGCGCAACACCTTGACTTGTTCCTCAAGTTCCTGCAACCGAGCACACAGCACGCGGACTTCTAACGCCACTAAATGTTCGACTTTCTCCGCGCCCGCTAAGGCCCGTTGATAAAGTGCTGCGGCGCGAGCTTGACGGGAGCGTCGCGTGCCGCTGAGCACCGCGGGCATCTCCGGGCCGATGGGACCGGGACGGTAGTCCGGATCTAAAATAGTGGCTGGTAAAATCTTGGCATGAATATCCGAGCGGGCGGCAAAAGTCAGGGCGTTGGTGCGCCACGTCCAGCCCTGAGCACACACTTCTAAAGCGATGACCTCGGCTAATAGACTTGCCTGAGTCACTTCGGGGCGATGCGCTAACGCCAACTCGACGGCTTTGTCGCACGAAATGGTTTGCTTATGTTGCCGCATATGTTGTGTTACTGAATCGAAATAATCGGCGAGACTGACTGCGGCGATGTTCAAAGGCTCTTTTTCCGATAATCCAATGGCTTCGCGCAAAGCAGCCCGCGCCTGCTCGCTCCCTAAACGCGCCCGGGCTAAACGGGTCTGGGCGATGAGTTGATAGGTGCTAATGCGCTCCAAGTCGGCGGTGGTAACCTCGCGGCTGCCGGCGTCGACCAGCTTCTTAGCCAGTTCGGCCATCACTCCTAAACTGCGCACTGTCTCATCGGCTATGGCCGTTTGTTCCCGTGCATACAGATAAGAAAGATAATTGCGGGTTACGGCCTGGATAGTTTCCAATTCGGCCTGGGTCAGTCCCGCCTGGGCAATAGCCAAGCCGTGGGTGGCCTGTTGTCGGCGATAGACAAATTGCGGGCCGGTAAAGATGGCGAAGGGCGAATAGGCCGCTTCATACTGTATCTGGGCCGCCATGAGACTCGCCCCGGCAGCGGCGATATTAGGCTGTTTGCGCAGGGCCAACTTGATGGCCTCTTCCAGCGTCAACTCCTCGGATTTAGCCTGGGAGGTTTCGGCGATTGCCGCAGCGCCTTGTAGCGGTCCTGCTTCCCGCGTTTCTTGAATGGGCAGTCGTCCCGGCTCCTCGGCCAGCACCAGTCCGAGGCTGCCGCAGGCGAAAGCAAGGCCAGCTGCCCAGTTCTTCAGGTAAGTTGTGCGCGCACTTCGAGGTTGGCTCATAGGCGTCTCCCTTATTTCCTAGTACAACTGAGCTAATAGCCGCGCCCCACCCCGCTCCTGGCATAATTTCGGCCAGTCCCAGCATCAACCTGCACGCAACTGCACGCGCCACGCGCCTTAGTCGGTGGTACACGCTAACTTTTTCTGAAGAATCGTTTCCTATGGTATCGCTTGGGAGATTGCGCTTAACTGGTAAAGCCGAGGATTCTTGCCCGCGCTAGGTTGGCATCAACTTCCCGAACATTCCCCGCTGGCTTATCCGTCAAGGTCGCGATGATAACGGCACGGTGCACTTGACTTGGAAAGGCGTGTCCTGAGTTCGGGCGATGAATGCCACTTCGTTGACCCAAAACTCTAAGGGCTGCCAATGAGTTTGCAGCCGGGCGGCAAATTGCTCCACGCCCACAGCGCTCGTTTGGCCGATGCTGAGGTGCGGTGTATAGCCCTGGGGGAAGCGTGTCAGGTCGTCACACTGAGGGAAGATTTCGAGGAGCACGCTGTGTAAGCCCCGCACCGCCTCGCCAGGCGCGGGTTCCAGCCACACCGTCGCCGTTCCACTCCCGTGAATAAACCAGCGAAAACGCTCGAAGCGCAGTATGAACCTGGGCACCCGGCGCAGGACTTGGCCGGCCAATTCTGCGGCCTCCGCGAAACGCTCCTCCGCGATAAACGGATACAACACGTTAATGTGAGGCATCCAGCGGTGGAATTGCCGATCATACTTCTGCCGCAGGGTCTGAATCGTCGGCCAGACGCTTTCTGGTGGAATAATCACCAGGGCGCTATGGTGGGTCTTGCCCCAGCTGGCCGATACCATGACTCCGCTCCTTCCGGTTGTCTGCCAACTTGCGCGGCGATCATTTCACCAACAACACTGGGCATTGTGCCAGGATGCTGATTTTGTAGCTCAAGGTCGCCCAGCCCGTCAATGGTTTGTCCAAATCCACCTTATGAGAACTGAGCACGATCAGATCCACCGCGTTCTCACTGGCATAAGTGATCACTTCGTCGGCCCGGTTCCCGTAGAGGATGACGATGTGCCAAGCGACTTGCTTTGCCGCCAGTTGCTGTGCGCATTGCTGCAAATGTCGGCGCGCTTCCTGCTCCAGATGGTCGTAGAAATCGGGTTGCTCTTCGCGCGGCAGGTCAGGGATCAACTCAATGACATGCACCAGCGTTACCTCGCCGCCGCTCTGCTGTGCCAAGTTGGCCGCAATTTCGAGAGCCTTTTGGTGCCTGCTCGTCAGGTCTAAGGGTAGCAGAATCTTGCGGAACAGGGCCATGATTGTCCTCCCTAAATGGCGCAGCGCTGACGCTTCCCGCGAACGATGGGCCCGTTCACTCGGCGTCTTTAGTTGATCTGCATATCGTATGCACCGAAGCACAAATCTCCTACGCCACTGGTTCGTCCCCTTGCCAACGCGGCTTGTTTTTCCCGTAATAATACTGTGGCTCGTGGCAAAGTCCTGATGCTTGCCGAGGCAGGCCAAGGTCAGACGCATACCCTTTTGAAGTGTGCCCAACGATCGGCTCAGAGCGGAGAGTAAGTGCATGGCTAAGTTGCGGGAGTTGCTTCAGCAGAAGGGAAACCAGGTGATCACAGTTGCTTCGCAAGCGGCGGTGCTGGACGCAGCGCAGATTATGAATCAACACCGCATCGGTTGCGTCGTCGTCCAGGATGGTTCGGAAGTGGTGGGTATCCTGTCCGAACGGGACATCTTGCAGCGAGTAGTGGCAGCGTGTCGGGATCCGCGTACCACTCTCGTGGCCGAGGTCATGACTCGGCAAGTGATCTTTGCTAGTCCCGATATGACCGTGGAACAGGCCCAACGACTGATGATGGAAAAACGCATTCGGCATCTACCGGTTCGCGGCGAAGACGGCCAACTGCAGGGCATGATCTCCATTGGCGACCTCAACGCTTGGGAAGCACGCAGCAAAGAAGCAACGATCCATTGGCTTCAGGAATATATCTCGGGGCGTCCGGCAAGCCCCTTCTAACCGACGTCGGGTCTGTCTCCCCGGTCGCTTTCTCCCAGCGGGCGTCTCGCTTACTTCCAGCGCATGGCAAAAAATGCAGCCACTTTCTTCCAGCCGAGGAACCGTGCCAGGGCAGCATATTGCTTCGCCAAAGCGCGGATGGCTCGGGGCCCCGAGGGAGGGATTCCAGCCAAGATCACACCCACGAGGGATCCGATCAGGTACCAAATGGCCAAGGCTACTCCCGGAAAGCGAGGCAAAACCCCGGCGCCTGCCCGTTGCAGCAAATAGGCAAGCATCGGCTCGATACGTTCCAGCGCCATCGCGGCGATTAACCCCGCGATCAGGCCCAGAACTCCCCCTCCCAGCAATCCGCTCAGCGCGTCTTGCCAAGCACGTTCCCGTCGCCACATCTGCCATGATGTCCATACCGCGAGCAACAAAGCCATTGTGCCGGTCAGCAACCATCGATACGCCGCTGTGACGGGCGCTGGGATCAGGGATCCGACTACCGACCAATGCCGTTGGCGGTCGAGGCTTAGCAGGTCTGGCCAAGCTAAAAGAGCACGTAGCGCTGCCCCGGCCAGGCCACAAACTAAACTTCCCATGAACATATACACGGCCCGGTGCACTTCTGGCTCGGGATACTCCACGAATACAGGAAGCTTCAGCCGCTGTCCCCCGTTGCCCTCCACGAGTAATTCGGTCTGATACTTGCCAGGTCGCGGCAGTGCGTCGGGCATCACTGTGACTTGGAAGTATGTCTCGCGCGGGCCGTAGATGGTGCTCGGCTCGACCGCTAGCCAAGGAACGGTTGTCGCGACCTTGGCATAGATCCATTTCGGGTCCGGCGAGCGATATTTGACCTTATAAGAAACAGGTTGTGCCGCTTCCGGCAACAAGCTGCAACTAATGCACGCAGGTTCCAGCTCTAACCGCGGTGGTGCGACCAAACCTAATGCCTCGTAAAACTGTTGCACGGCCGCGATGCCCGGAGCCAACTCTCCAGCCACGGGCCAGACCCAACGGTTTTGCTCAAACCACTGTTGCACCACCCCCGCGTGGAGCAGCCGCGCGGCGTCTTTGGCGCGGTGGCGCATGGCCTTGGCCAAGCTCCGCGGATCGGCCAAACCACGAAACGGTTCCTGGGCGAAGGGGATCGCCGCGACCTCGAAATCTACTGGGATCTCTACCACACCGCCGTTTGTCTCGAGAATGAGCCGCGTATGGTACGCCTGTCCGGCGGGCAGGCCCTCGGCCACGACGGTAATGCCCAACTCTTGAGACCTCACCACATGCAATTTATAGACGCCATTCTGCGCCCGTGCTGCGGCGGAACTTGGCCGATTCGCGTGTACCTTCGGTCCGACCGGAGCAGTATCGGCTGGGCTCAAGCCGTCAGCCTCCAGCAACTCAGCGACAGGGATGTCGTCGCCTTGCACGTTCCGCGGGCGCTCTACCGTGTCGCGCACTGGCTCTACGCCGCGAACCTCCAACCAGCCGGTTTCTTCGACTCGGAGCCTACCCCGGAGCAACCGATGTCCCTTGTTGCTAATCCGTAGCACCAGTGTGCGACGTTGACCTACAGAGAGACGACCGAATTGCAGTTTTCGCGGACTGTAGTCCAGCTCAGGGCGAATGGGAACTTGTGTCGGCAAGGTGGATAAAAACTCGTCCAGCGCCTCTTCCAAATCCGCATTGCGCCGGAGTATTTCCCAAGCAGCATGGGCAACGTCACCACGCCCAATCGCAGCAAAGAACTGCTGAAAGGCTCCTTCCCGCAGGAGTTTACAAGCAGCAGACCACTCCGCGGCACAAGCTTGTACGAATTCGTCAAAAGTGCGACAGCGCCGACCCGACGGGAAGGTGAACTCTCGGCCCAATTCCCAGGGTTCGCTTATTCCGGCCTGCACAAACCGCAGGTCTTGTCCGTCGAAGTAACAGAACGCCGCCTCGGCGGGATTAGCTCGACGACAGCGCGGACAAAACCGAATGTCACTCATTCAGTCCTCATCTCTGCCTGGGTCGTCTGCCCCCAGAGCCGCCGGACTCCTTAGTTTCCACCCCGTGGCCCAGCTTGGTCGGGAAGCAGGATCGCCTCGGGCACGGCACGAGTCGTCTCGCCTTCCCGCCGTCTTCCTAGGGGTGCTCTCGCCGTCCGGCGGGCTTGGCGCAGGTGGAACATGAGAACTTGGTCCCCCAGCTGAATTCGTGCCCCGTCGTTCAACTCCGCCACGTGACTCACCGGCTTCCCATCCACTAAGGTGTGGTGCCCGGGTGCCCCTAAATTGACCAGGAGATATCTCCCATCCCGCGCCACGACCTTCGCGTGATATTTCTCGACCTTCATATCGCGTAAAAGCAAGATGTCCGCCTTTTCGTCGCGCCCGATAGTGGTCTCTGCTTTGAGAATGGCAAATTCCCACCCCTCGCGCCAACCCCGCAGTACTCGCAAGGTGGCAGGCTTCAAAGCTTCTTCCACCGCCGCGATGAGCGAGCCAATACACGCCCCCAGGATCATCAAGCCCACCGCTTGGCCCCAGACATAACTCACCTCGCCCCGGCCCAACTCACTTAGCACCAGGGCGAACGAGGCCCCACCCACCAAGCCGCCGAGTGTTCCGCCTAACGCTCCATAACTCGTCTTCCGCCACGAACGCGCCACATATCCTTCCCCCAGCCCCACTGCCACACCGAAAGCCATCCACCCCAAGCCCCGCGCTACCATAGTACTCAGCGTCCCAGGTAAGCCCGGCAGTTCCTGAAGGGCATAATTGATCCACTCGCCCGCAATGGCTCCCACTGCCCCACCCATCGCCCCGAATATTAACCCATGAACCCCCATCCGAAAGAACCTGGGCCAAGACCAATCCAAGAGGGCTTCCCAACCCACCACCAGATAGCCAATCACCCCTCCCACTATACTACCGCCGAGTAACGTCGTGCTATACCAAGGCCAATCCACGGGCACTGCCAAACCAAACACGAGCCAGCCTACCAGCGCTCCCGCTGCCCCGAATATGCCGTTGTAATATATCCTCAGTAATCGCGTCATCCCCTACGCCCTGAACAACCAAAGAAGAGCTTTCGTATAACGCACGCCGTCGCCCAAGCCGAAGCAATCTCCGAGGAATTGTATGACCCACGATGACTACACGCCCAGCCTCCCCGAGGAGTTGCGTTCCCTAGCGGCTGGCTTTCCCGTGACAATCACTTTTCCCGTGCAATGGGGCGAAATGGACTACTACCGCCACGTCAACAACGTCGCTTACTTTCGTTATTTTGAAAATGCTCGGGCCGCCTATTTCCGTGCAGTCGGCTGGCCCGAGATCGAAGCCCGGACTGGAATCGGCCCTATCTTGGCCTCGGCCGAGTGCCGCTTTCGCGTTGCCCTAACTTATCCTGACCTGGTCAGCGTCGCCATTCGGGTCGTCCCCCCGCTGCAGCAAGACCGCTTCCTCATGGAGTGCCGAATTCTTAGCCACAAGCTCCTCGCCCTGGCCGCCGAGGCAAAAGGCATCATCGTCGCTTACCACTACGCCGACCAGCGGAAAGCCTCGCTTCCCAGCGAACTCTGTGCACGTATCAGCCAGCTCGAAGCTTGGGCTGCACCGCCCTAATCTCCCTAAGGAGGGAAAACGCAAACTATTGCCAGTTCACCACTTACACTCATTTCCCTGCCCTTTTCCCAGCCGTTTTTCTTCGTAGAATATTGTGTCAGGTTCTTGATGGCCAAGAACCTACCCATTCCAGCGTCGGCAACCTCGACAGACAGCCGTTGCCGGGAGTCGACAGCTGTGAAGCTCGCGGGAGCAACAAGCAGCTGTCGTCCGTCCCTGCTGTGATTGCAACCCCCAACTGACCGGCTTACTAACACAAGAGCCGCGACGATCCACCCGAAACCGTATCAGCTTACAACTCTTTGTGCACGAGAGACCACGTAGAGACGACTATCACTGAGGCCATCAGAAAAACTGAATAACTGTCCCCGTAAGGAGCGATGATACTGTGAAAGCAAAATTTGATCGCGAGGCCTTCTTGCAAGCCGCGAATGTAGTTAACACGGTCGTACCGACGCGCACCCCTAGACCGATTCTCGAAAACCTGCGGTTGACCCTTTCGGAAGATAAGGCACGCCTTCAGGGAACCGACTTGGAAGCGTTGGCACTCACCGTCGAAGTAAGGGGAGTGCACGTCGAGGAGCCAGGCGATGTCCTAGTACCTGCGGCTCAGTTGGTGCAAATGCTCCGAGCCATGACCGACGAAGAAGTCGTGTTCGAAGGCTCCATACAAGGCGTATCGTTGCGGGGAGAGCACAGCGAATATGAGTTGCCTGCAGAAGACCCGCAGCTGTTTCCTGAGGTGGCCAGCTTTGAGGAAGGAGAAAGCCATCAGATGCAGGCCGGCTCGTTGCGTCAGCTTATCGAACGCGTCGTGTTCGCAGCAGCGCAGGAAAGTTTTCGCTACGCTATGAACGGAGTACTGTGGGAATTGGACGGAGAAAAGGTGCGGTTGGTGGCGACAGACGGTCGGCGCCTCGCGATAGCGGATGGCATCGCAGTACCGCATGGGGGCCATAAGGCGCAAGGCACACCAGTAGTGCCAACACGGGCGATGACCATTCTGGAGCGCCATCTCGGCGATCCTGCAGAACCAGTGTTCGTTCGCATGCGCAGCCAAGACTGCATGTTCAAGACATCAAGGCTAACCTTGCAAGCCCGCTTAGTGGAGGGTCGATTTCCCCCGTATCGCGAGGTCATTCCCAAGGCAGTCATCGCGAAAGCAACGTTGATAGCTGGACCATTTTTGGCTGCAGTAAAGCAGGCTGCCGTAGTCGCTGATCCAGAGCGCGGCTCAGGAGTGGACTTGACCTTCCAGAAGAACAAGGTGATCCTCGAAGCTACTTCGCAAGACCGTGGCGGCCGAGCCAAGGTGCAGTTGCCTATTGAGTATAGCGGCGAGAAAATCGAAATTCGCTTCAATCCGCGTTTTCTCATGGAGATGTTTGCCGTGTTGGAGCCTGACCAGGAGGTTCTCTTTGAGTTCCAGGGGCGCGAAAAAGCGGCAGCGTTTCGGGCAGGTAACGACTATCTGTACGTCGTTATGCCCATGAGTCGGGAAGCGGGCTAAGCGCGGCTCGCGAGGCCCGCACAAACAGTGGTGCCTTCGTCTCCAACAATGGGGACACACAGCAGGGTGGAGCCTGGGCGGAAGAAGCGCCCGGGCACAATGTGGGGATCTGAAGAGCCGAAAGATGAGCGAATCCCACGGCGACATGGCGCAGGAACTTAGCGGCGGGCCGGTGCCCCTGGCGGAAGCCGTCGCCGAGGTTCTTTGGCGGCGCGGCTTACGTCATGGGCGACGACGCCAGCATTTGGAAGCGGCGTGGCGTCGTGCTGTGCCTGCCGAGTGGGCCGACCGCCTCCGTTTAGGGAGTTGGCGCCACGGAGTACTCGAAGTCTATACCCAAGACGCTGCCCTGCTGCATCGGCTAGTGCACTTTGATGGCCCAGTGCTGCTGCGAGAACTCCAACGAGAACTCGGCACCGGCCAAGTAACACACATACGCTTTCGCCTGGGATAACTGCTGGCGGAGCGGTTGGTACTAAGCCGGGGCACAGAACTGGACAGTATTGAAGCACTGTCATCGCATAGACAACGCGGCTGAGGCCGCCTGGGGAACTATGGAACACGAACACAAATCAACACAGCTTGTGGATAGCCACGAACTCCCATCTGCTATGAATGCCGGCTCGAACACCGCTACGCGAGCCAACGGAGAAGAGAGCAGTAGCACAAACGACACTACGTACACAGTCGCAAACATTGAGGTGCTCAAGAACGCCGCCCACGTCCGCGCGAACCCGGGGATGTATATCGGCGACGTCGGGCCCCGGGGCTTGCACCACCTGGTCTTTGAACTGGTGCACAACAGCGTGGATGAAGCGATGGCCGGCTACTGCAAGAACATCCACGTCAAAATTGGCGTGGATGGCAGCATTACCGTCGCCGACGATGGGCGAGGGATTCCGGTCGGCATGCATCCCACGGAAGGCCGCAATACCTTGGAATTAGTTATGTGTGAAGTCGGTGCGGGCGGCAAGTTCAAGAAGGACGTTTACGCCATGTCGGCCGGCTTGCATGGTATCGGGGTCAAGGCGGTCAATGCCCTGAGCGAGTGGCTCGAAGTCGAAGTTCGCCGGGATGGCAAAGTGTACCAGCAAGACTACGAACGGGGGGTGCCCGTTAGTGAGGTTCGCGAAATTGGGCTTGCGAAACGCACAGGCACGCGGATTACCTTTAAGCCCGACCCAGAGATTTTTCATGACCTGACTTTCGACTTTGAGACGCTGGCCAGCCGACTTCGCGAGTTAGCGTTTCTCAACAAGGGCCTCACCATCAAACTCACGGACGAACGCGACGGTCGCGAGGAAATCTACCACTACGACGGCGGGATCGTGGAGTTCGTCGAATGGCTCAACCGCGGGGAAGCCACCGTGCACAAACCCATCTATATCCACGAAGTGCGCGACGGGGTCTGGGTAGAAATTGCCTTCCAATATACCCATGGAGAAGACGAACGCGTTCATTCGTACGTCAACAACGTGCACACCCCGTTAGGCGGAACACACCTGACCGGATTTCGCGCTGCCCTCACCCGCACGGTCAACTCCTACGCCAACCGCGAAGGCCTGGTCAAGGAAGGCCTGAGCCTGACCGGCGAAGATTTCCGCGAAGGGCTGACAGCGATCGTCAGCGTGCGCGTCTCCCATCCGCAATTCGAGAGTCAGACCAAAGTACGCCTCAACAACCCAGAGGTCGAAGGTATCGTTACCAGTGTCACCAACGAACACCTGAGCCGGTTTCTGGAAGAGAATCCCCAGGTGGCCAAGAAAATCGTTCAACGCGTCGCCCTGACCGCGGAAGCGCGCGAAGCCGCCGCCCGGGCCAGGAAACAGCTAAAAGAGAGGAAAAATATCCTCAACAGCAACGGCCTACCAGGCAAGCTCATGGACTGTACCTCCAAGAACCGCGATGAATGCGAACTATTTCTCGTCGAAGGGGACTCAGCAGGAGGCTCAGCCGACGGCGGCCGCGACCGCGTATTCCAAGCGATCCTCCCCTTACGAGGCAAAATCCTCAACGTCGAGAAAGCACGCCTCGACAAGATGCTTTCCAACGAAGAAATCTGCAACATCATCGCCGCCGTGGGCACGGACATCGGCGAAGACCAGGACGTCTCCAAACGCAATTACGAGCGGATCATCATCCTGACCGACGCAGACGTGGATGGTAGCCACATTCGCACCCTGTTATTGACCTTCTTCTATCGCCAAATGCCCCGCCTTATCGCCGAGGGACACGTGTACCTCGCGCAGCCGCCGTTGTACAAGATCACGGAGAAAAACCAAGTCCGTTATGTCCAGACACAGGAAGAAATGAACCGCGAACTGCTAACGCGGGGCCTACGCGGGGCACGACTGCGCCAGTTGGAACCGGAGCGTGTCTTTGAAGGCGAACAGTTACGCCAGTTGGTCGAAGTCTTAGCACACCTGGAAGAAGCCATGCGTATCCTGGAGCGGCGGGGCTTCAGTCTCAGCTTGCTACTGAGTAAGGCCCAACAAACAGAGCGTGGTTGGCAAGTGCCTCAATTCCGCGTGGTCATCGGCACGCAAGAATACTGGTTCACCAACGCCGCCGAGGTGGACGCATTCGTACGCGCCGAAAAGGCACGACGCGGTGCGGAGTTGGAAGTCGCCGACGAAGTGGCGAGCAACGAACAACGGGACACGATTGAGGTTCAGGAGCTGCACGAAGTAAAAACGCTAACACGGAATCTGGAAAAACTCCGGCAACTCGGCCTGGACGCCGATTGTCTCATGCCGCCGAAGTCGATCGCAGGTCAAGAGCCACCACCTCGCTTCCTCCTGGAGAGCGACTCCAAAACACACCCATTATTGCATCTGCGCGATGTGCCCGCGTTGATTCGCCAACTCGGCGAGAAGGGCCGAACTATCACACGCTTCAAAGGCCTCGGCGAAATGAACCCAGAAGAACTCTGGGAGACCACGCTCGACCCAGCCCGCCGAACCCTCCTCAAGGTGCAGCTCTCCGACGCCATGAAAGCCGACGAAATGTTCCGCGTCCTCATGGGCGAGCACGTCGAACCACGGCGCGAATTCATCGAGAAACACGCGCTGGAAGTTCGCAATCTCGACGTCTAACCAGAGCCGAATTCGCTTTATTCCAGGCCCAGCGCCATGGGACGACAAGGCGCCCCAAGACGATGGGGCGTTGCGAGAGCGACTTCACGCTCAAGTTGTGATCCACGCGAGTACATCGCCGCCTACAATGGCCCAGGCGAACACTAAGTAGCTTGGAAGAAGCTTGTGAGCATCGAAGTTGCGGCTGCCGAAATCAGGCATCGCTAGGAGTGCCAGGACCGCCATTGCAGGAGCCGCAGGAATGCTTCGGGAGCACAGGGACTACAACTTATCGGAGGACGGAGAGCCATGAGTGTAACGCTGGAGCAAGCGGTCGAGCCACACGTGGTACCGCGGGCGGACGGGACACAACGGGCAGTCCAAGGAGAGCCGTTGCTCACGGTGGAGGAATTCTTAGCGTTGTGTGAGCGGCCGGAATATCAGGACCAGCGGTTAGAACTGGACGAAGGGAGGCTCATCGTCATGCCACCAGCAGGCGATTTGCACGGTACGGAGTGCTGGCTAGTTAGTCGCTTGCTCACGAAATACATTGAGGCTAGCGGGACAGGCCGTTTGGCCACGAACGATCCGGGTTTAGTCTTGAGCCGCGAGTCGGGTGTTGTGCGTGCACCGGATGTGGCCTACTATCGGGAGAGCGTGGCGTTGTCTGAGATTCCGTCGGGGCTGGCGGAACGGTTGCCGCAGTTAGTGGTGGAGGTGTTATCGCCGAGTGATCGGCCCAATGATGTCGCACGGAAAGTGCAACAGTATCTGCGGGCGGGGATTGAGATGGTCTGGGTGGTGGAACCGCAGGATCGCACCGTGGCGGTGTATCGCCGAGGGCGGGAACCCCAGGTGCTGGGCGAGAACGAGACTCTGAGCGGCGAAGTCGTTCTGCAATGTTTCAGTGTTCCCGTGGACGATTTATTAGGGTTGACTGGAATGGATTT
>JANXCQ010000023.1 GCA_025060195.1 Gemmatales bacterium
CGCTCCGCCCCTACCGCCGCCTCCGCCCCTAATGCGACGAATAGTGTCCATGCACACAGAAAACATGATCCCAGCGCGGACTTCATGCAATCCTCCCAATAACGAGGCGAGCGTCAGTTCATGTCGCAGCCTAGCGTTTTGCCGTACGATCCGCAATTCTTTTATGGGCCAACGCGAGCGGCACCGACGACCAGGCGCACCTCTGCGGGCGCGAAATTGGCATTGGCAACCTGCAAAGTATACACACCAGTGACGCCGATCTCGCAACGCATAGGCTCGTTATCAAACGTTTGCACGCCGATGGCTACGACTCGGCCTTGGGGATCGAACAGCGTCAGAAGTACACCTTCGACGCCCACTGGCTGAGCTGCCAAGACACATACCTCGCCTGCCTGTAGGCGAAACGTGAAACGCTGTTCTGCGAACAAGCCGAGTATGAACTGCCTCTCTAACACTTTCCGCACTTCGGGTTTCAGCTCCACGGGTTTCACAGGCCTACGAGCCACGCGGCGCTGGAGCATTTCGTCAATCTCACGCTCCGTGTAACTCACATCCGGGTCGCGCAGCAGGTCATGCAGATGACGGATTTCTAAAGCAAAATTGAGACCTTCCAGATTCACGTCGCGGTCGGGAGTGCGACGAATCACCAGCGTGTTGACACCCACTACTTGGCCGTTGAAATCAAACAAAGGTCCGCCGCTGTTACCCGGATTAACGCTCGCGGTGGTTTGAATGAATTGCATCGGCTCTAATCCGCGAAACTTGCGCCCGACGCCACTGACAATTCCCTCGGTCAACGTCTGCGGTAAGATTGCGCGGTCGCCCGCACCTGGATGACCGATAGCAAAGACCTTTTCGCCCACGGCGGGCTGATAACCATGCGGCGCGAGACGAACTGGCTGGATACCGTGTCGCCTCAGGTCCTCTGCAATGGCATTACAATCAATGAGGGCCACATCCGCCTGGCGGGACATCCGCGTAATCCGCACGCGCGGGGAAGCGGCTCGCAACAGGAGCTTACCTTTCGCATCCAGGAATATCAGCTCGAGGCCCGAGGCGGCTACCTCCACGACGTGATTATTGGTGGCGACGTACCAGTCTCCGTTATGGTGTACAACGAACCCCGAGCCGTGGCCGCCGCGGTTGGCATCGAGCTTGGCTAAGACTAAAGGCACGGAAGGCGCCAACCGCGCAAACAGTTCCTGCAGATTGGCAGGTCGTTGCTCTGCAGGCCTTTGCGGACTAAGATTGGCGTCTGGTTCAGATTTAACGGGCGCTTGAGCGGAGTCAGGTTTGGTTGGGAGTCCCGGCTTTGGCTGCGGCTCAACGGGTTCGGTCTTGTCCCCAGCCGCGGGGGACTGCTCGCGTGGCTTGGGTGCATTTTCATTTACTCGATGGTCGGCGTCGGTTTGGGGCATTCGCTCCGCAGGTTGCAGCTGCGCTTGGCGTCGGGAGCTACCCGAACCCACCAGCCAGAAGAACAACAATCCCATTGAAATGACGATTACCAAACCTCCGCCCATGCACCACGCGACTAACGAAAGGCGGCGGCTGTCCTGAATTGGCATAGGAGGGGGTGGAGCGCTCAGGACGCCCGGCGGGGAAGGCGGAGCCGACCCGAGCGGCGCCGTAGGCGCGGCCGAGACATAGGGCAGGGGCACAGGCATAGTCGGACACTGTCCTGCCCCAGGAGAGACTGGCACGCCCGCCCCGAAGAATCCTACGTTTGTCTGTCTACCAGAGCTGCCTGCTCCATAAGGCGTAACAGCGGCCGTGAAAGTTTCCCCACAGCGCGTGCAACGCACCGTCCTCCCCATACTGTTGGCGGGGGCGGGAGCAGTAGCACCACAACGAGGACAACTAATCGTCAGGCTTGCCCCCGCTTCTGGATTCTGCGGAGCCGCGCCAAACGACACTGTCCCTGCAGGCGAGGTCTGTCCACAAGCATAACACACCCACTCTCCCCGTGCATTGCGCGACCCCCGGGTCGAACCACAGAAGCTGCAACGCAAGGTTGCCATAAACTGCCTCCTATTTGCTTACCCACTGACGACTCACTGTCTATATGGTACCACTCAGACCCAATGCAGGCCAACAATTTTTGCTCGGCTCAGCCACCTAGGTTGGCTTGGCAGTAACAACATTTCCAGGGATGGCCCGACCTTAGTCAGCCACTTCCGCCCAGGGCCACTCGCTAAATATGGTCTCGCTTATCGCGTGGGGTAGCGTGGTGGTAGAAAGCGTGTACACCCGTGAAGCCGACGTTTGCCCCACGGAAGAAATCGCTCGCTGCCTGAACGCCAGACTTCTTACAACAACTGATATGATAGCTACCGTCAACTGTATCCGGCTCTGCGGCACCTGTTTTCTCAGTTGTCGTGTTTAAGCCACAGCTGGGTGAACTTTTGGTTGGTCGCTCTAAGTATGATTTCAAGTTTTAGCTCTTGACGTCAGGCAGACCCGCAGCGAATCTCCGATTCTCACATTGTGCTATCGCTGCCCTGGGAGAAACTTAGAGGGTAAACGACTGAAGCGTGCCGGCAGCTACGTTACATTGGGTGCTCCTGCTCCATAAATCCACAGTTGAACGTGCAGCCCAACAATCACTGGGACACTTCATTATGGCTGAAGCATCAGCCCTCGAAGTGGTTGTTCTAGCAAGCCAGTGAACGCGTTCTTCAACGTCTATTCGAGTGTAATTTCCGTGGCACCGCTTGATCATTTGGTGCGATGCTAATTTTAGCCGAGAGTCGCCGCGAGAAGGCTGCTTCGTAGTATTGGAGTCCTTAACCTTCCTAAACGTAATAGGCCTCGATGCCAAATTGCAGCGGATCTAGCCCCACTATCATTCCCCTAAGAAACTTATCCTTAGTTGGTCGGGCGATGGAGACCTTTTCGGCGCGCCAAGGTTGGCCGTCAGTCTCCCGCACCAAAGTTACGTAAATAGTCCGACCACCCATTGACATATCCATGGTTACGGGTCTTGCGAAGGATAGTCCGGCACGGCTTCAATAGGGCAGTTGATGCGGCTTAGCTCATAGCTAAGGGTGAGATAGTAGCCTCGCGACTAATCGCCGAGAGCCACTGCCACGACGCGATTCAGGACTACTTCTCGGGTTACGAGGGCATAAGACGCAGGCCAATTCTGCCTAATAACACCCCGATTTAGGAACGTACGCCCATTGCCAGCACTAGCCGCCGATGCCGTTGCCTCTGGGCGAAGAAGTTCTCCACAGTGGTTTGCAATGTGGCAAAGATCGGGGAATCACGCATGGTGCATTTCTCTGCGTCTAGGCCAGTACAAGGCTACGCCAATGAGCGCTGCTCCGCCAAGGAAGAAAACTAAGGCGGCTCGCGGCTTACTTACATCCGTAAGGGAATTCTTTTGAACTTTTTTGAGTGCAGGATACGAAAAAGCTAGGTCACAGCTTCATGTCCATGGTCAGTCCGAGACCAGCCACGCTGATTGTCTTTCATTCTTTACTCCGATTTGTAAATCATTTCACGCACGGGTAGGGGATAGTTCAGTGAAACGTAAACTTACCGCTCGGAGTTTCGCTTTGGCGAAAGTGGAACTGCGAATGACAGAGATCATCGCAGAGGATAGACTAGGAGACCCAGCGCTCATCGTTGAGGCTAGCTAATGCCGATCCGCAGTCAGTCTCCGATGGGTGTCCATCGTAGACCTTCACGAATGGTTGGGCGAAGAGAATTGCCTACCCCGGGCTATCAGCGTTTCTCTAGGTATGTACGGTTCTCGTTCTCTTAGGTATTTTCGAGCACCCGAGAACAATTCAGGGAGATTGCGCTCGCAAACACGGGAGTCATTAATGTAATGGCACGTAGCACAGAATAGCGCATCGGATACAGAATTAGTTCTGCCTCCATCTCAATGCCGGGAAATCTCAATGGCGTCAAATTAGTTATACGGTCGCTTTTCTAGGTTATCCACGGGCGCATAAATGTCCGACATCGTGATGAAGTCAGTACGAACCCGGAGTCCCGCAACTCGTCTCCTATTATGTCTGATACCATCGGCTAGAAGGGCTAAGAGTGTGGGAGTGCCCGCAGCCGACCTGAGTGCTCGGCCTCGTATTCGCTCGTCATCGCTCACTTAGTTTCCTCGCGTTCATCGGCTTATCCCGCGGTTGTACCGATTGCCGATGGCTCTGCCCGGGATTGGCCTGACTCATGTATCTTCCGGACAATTGTCAGATGACCTGATCGTCAGATTAACCAGGTCCTTGCAGGTCGCCAGGCGAAGGCGAGCGAAATCTTGGGTTTTACGTAGGCTACCGCCGCCTACCATGTTGCCTTTTTGTGCCGACCCGTATCCCGCGCGAATTATGGATGCCACTGAGTTGAGTGATGCCCAGCAGGCAGCGAATTTCGGTCATGACTCCACTGTTGTCGCCAATGGAAGTTGTTCTATGTCGTAGCGGATTCCCGACCATGCGTTTCCGCGTTGGCACCACTCACCTGTGAGTCATGATGTCCCAAGAATATTTACGTCGCTGTGATTGGCATGCGGTCTGTCGCGTTAGTTGTTGGTCTTCGAGGGTTCACGAAGTCCGATAATTCGGATGAAGCTCTGGTTCGGGGAGCAGGGGAAACTCACGCAGTAAATCCTGCCAAGTGAGCAGTGGCATCGGTTGGAAACCGAGACGGGCTAAGCGCGGCGATTGCAGAAAACACTCCTTTTCCAGCACGTAATAACGGTTATATTCCTCAATGAGCCGTTGGATCGAACTCAAATCCAAGCTCTGCACGTGGCGTAGCCAGCGCTGATTAAATCGGCGGATGGAGTCGATGAGTTCGTGGAGGGTGGTTACCAGAACATGACGACGGGGGTCAGGAGGCAGAGGTAAGCGCAACCGCGGGGCTAATTGCTTCTCGAGATGCTCCAAAATCGAAAGTGAGCCTGGTTGCAGGCAGAATTTCAACTGCGTCCAATCACCGGCTAGGCATTTAAGCTGACCGAGCCGTAAACGCACCATAGCGAGCCAATCGTCTTCACTATCAGGTTGGCGCAGACGGGCCAGGGATTCATACAGTTGTGCCACCGCGTCGGCGAGGCGTTTGCCACGACGCACGAATGCCGGGCCGCCATACTGTGCCTGGATCAAACACAACCATTCCCGCCCTTCCTGTCGAGCTGGAATAATTGTTTCCTCGCTCATGTCGCCCAGCTCCGGGTTATGCATGCTGGATTATAATCTAAACAGGAACACGGGCGGGGAAGTATCCGAGGGAAGGAGCTTATGGCCGATACACCGACGCCTAGCGACCTGGAAACTGATCCGCGTTTTCCCAGCGGCAAATGGCTCGGCTTTTTCCTGCAGCCAGCCCTGCCGCCGGGTCGGCATGAGATGGAATTGCTCTTGACCTTCCGCCAGGGTCAGCTTACAGGTGAGGGTCGCGATTGTGTGGGCAGATTTCATGTGCGCGGCACGTATGAACTGGCCGGCGGAAGGTGTGAATGGATCAAGCAATACATCGGTCGCCATGCAGTGCATTATCGCGGCTTCAACGAAGGCAAAGGAATCTGGGGCACCTGGGAAATCATCGGCGAGGTGGTACCTTCGCGGGGCGGATTCCACATTTGGCCCGAAGGCATGCCCGACCCGACCAAGCCGCACCTCAGCGAGGAAGCCGAATTGCCTCTTCCCAAGCGCAAACGGCGCCGTGTGCGCGAGCTGGTAGCCCGGTGATCTTAGCGGGTACCTCTGGGCGGTTAGCACGGAAGTCTCACTCACTTGGTAAAAACGGCCAGTTTTTGCTGTTGACCGTGACGTTTTGGAGTCTCGCGAGCCTTGGATGTATGGATTACTCAGATAGTGAGCGTGCGGCGCGCCGGTTGGAATTCGCTGGAGCCCGCCTGGAACGAGACCAGTTCTCAGGAGAAGTGCTCGGTGTGGAATTCTCCGATGTGCCGTGGTCGCCACGCTGGTGGGAAGACTTAGCCCAGTTCATGAACCTGCAGAGCCTGGTGCTGGTACGTAACGGTCTGAGCGACGCCGAGCTAGGGCACTTACCTGAGTGGCCCAACTTGAAACGTTTGGTGTTGACGGGCAACGCCATTACCGATGCTGGTTTGAGGCACATCCAGAAATATGCGTGCCTTCGCGAATTGGCGCTTTCTTATACGCAGGTAACCGACTGCGCCTTGGCCGAATTGACCACTTGGCCTGGGTTAGAGGAACTCCATCTTCATGGCACCCTGATTACAGACCGCGGATTAGCCAATCTTGTTTCCTGCGGGCGTCTGCGAAGGCTCGGGTTGCGACAAACCGCCATCACCGATGAGGCTGTACCCGTGCTGGCGTCGCTTTCGACCTTGGAAGAACTAGACCTCAGCGACACAGCCCTGCGGGGCACGAGCGTGAATCGTCTGGCTGCTTTACCGAACTTACGGCGGCTCTGGTTGAATGGCATCCCGCTGGACGACGAAGTGATCGCGGCCCTGGTCAAGTGTTCCCACCTAGAGGAATTAGGTCTAGCACGCACCTCTATCTCTGATGAAGGGGTAGAACTCCTGGGCCAACTGAGCTATTTGGCAAAGCTCGACGTGCGGGGTAGTCGGGTCAGTACCGCAGCTATGGCGCGCTGGCAAAAGCAACATCCGCACTGTCGCCTCTTATACCTGGTGGTCGTCGATCCTGCTGAGAACTATGCAGAGCCTGTGGAAAACTTTTTTCCATTGCCCCAGCCGCGACAGTTACGATGAAAGGTCATTGGGTCAGCCATTGACGCAAATGGCTCCAGGGGGAGGCCCGTCGGTGCGGCTGCCATCCGTAGAAGATTGACCAGGCTTGTTCCGGCGTTTGGCCCATAATCCGCCACCGTTCCGATAACGGCGGGACAGCAGCGCCCCGTTGAAGATCGGCAAGGAAACCTTGCAGGCAGGTGCGATGCTGCGGCCCGGCTCGCAAGAGCAGAAACGTCCATGACCAGGCCTCTGCATATTCCAGCACGCCCATCTGCTGCATGCGTGTCAAACGTTCTAATCGGGTCAGGTTCGCTTGCCAACCCTGGCGCGTCTGGCGCTCGAGTTGCTCGGCCAAGCGTTCCTGCCAACCGTGTCCTTCGGGTACCTCGTAGTACATGGCCAATCCCTCATCGAGCCATAGCGGCAACCCTGGCAGGGAAGGATTGAGCACCGCATGAACGAACTCATGCCGCAATGTTCGCCGAAGATCGGGGCCGATCACGGCCACGATGACGGGTGTCTTGCCATGCACGAAAAAGAGGCCTTGACGGTTGATATCGCGCTGGGTCAGGTGCGGCACATTCTGCAATAAGAACTGCTCATACATTTCGCGGTCGTGGAACAGATACAGACGGATTCGCTCAATGCGCAAAGGCACGCCCAATTCGGTTTGCATGCGTTCACCCAGTTCCAGCAACTCTTGGGCCAGCGCGTCGAGGTGCCGCACCGGGCCATCGGCGCAGACCAGAAACGGTCCCGACTGCGCCTGCCACGGCCAATCGTGCGTCTGGCCCGGCAATGGTGCAGGGGTGCAATTCATTCCGAGTAATACGAGGAAACTCAGCATAGGCCCGAACGCAATAAGCGGCCCCGTAGTGCGTTCGCTTGGACACGCGCACGGACAGACACATTTACGCGCAATCATAGGCTCGCGTGGCGCGACAGCACCGGTAAATCTGGGCCTCAGACATACGTCTGGCATGGTACACCAAAGAGATGCCTATCGGGCCGCTGAAGAATGGGACTATATGGCTCGCAGGGGACTACTTCAGACCGATAGGCCTTATCGGCAGGCAAACATCTGCGACGAAAAAGAAGGAGGCTCGATTAGTTTTAGCCAACAGCCAGCGCGCCGAACCTTCCGATACTATAAGTAAGGCTTACCCATTTTAAGCCACTTGTATAGACGGTACGCTAACCTGAAATCGCTCAAAAACTCGCCATAGCACGCTTGAGTACGCTGCGATTGCATCAAGTAAGCCGCCTGGCCTCGATTGCGCCGTGGTTAGAATCCAGCATGTCTAGCACTGGACCTGACAAGCTCGGACCATTTGACATTTGCATACTAACGCTGCAGCTGTAAGGCGCACCAGAGGCTGGGGTCTTCCCAGAACGGGAAATCAGGGCCAACGGTGGGCGTTTGATCGCCTAGTTCGAGATCGCGCAACCAGTAGTACCAACCCAAGCGAGGATGGTTTTCGGGGTCGTAACCGTGAAGCACATGGGCGGGCAGGAAGGCTTCGAGTATGTAGCCACTACGGCGACGGTGTGCCTGGAAAACCAGGTCGGAAGGCGAAACGATCGGCGCGTTTTCCGAGGCGCGGGGTATGGTCAGTTGGCCTGCCACGGGCGCTTCACGGTCTTCGCCGCCGCCTGCGGGGAGAAAGTAAAAGTAGTGGCAATAGCGATCGGCACGGTGAATAGCCCGAACATCGCGCGTGCTGATCCAAACGTGAAGGCCATCGGAACTGCGTGGTCGGGAGGCATCACCGAGCGGCGGGCGGTCTTTCCCGCGCACTTCCACCTGAATCCCCAGTCCCAACTCGTTCCAAGCCACCCTAACGTCACCGAAGGTCTTTTGACCATTCAGTTCGGCCAAATGCGGTAACCGGTATGTCGAATCGAGATCCAAAATCCGCTCATGTCCCTCCCTCGGCATCTGGGCCAGATAACGGCATGGAAAGGTAAAGCGGAATAGGAACACAGTCGGAACGATTTCCGCCATGATACGCTTGTACCAGCGCCTGCGCCAGCTCAGCGTTTCCGACTACGCCGACTGCGCGGTTTGCTCTCACATTCCTCGCAAGATTCTTCCTCGTCCTCGTCAGTCGAAGCGACGTAAACGGCAGTTACCGTTGTGGTCATACCGCCGCGAGGGTTGAATTCCGCAATTACCTCACAATGGCGCGGCTTGCAGGCAGCAACGAAATCATCCAGCAGACGGTTCACCAGCATCTCGTAGAAGATGCCAACATTGCGGTAACGTTGCAAATAAAGCTTGAGCGACTTGAGTTCGACGCAGAGCTTGTCCGGAATGTAGCGGAAAGTAATCGTGCCGAAGTCGGGTTGTCCTGTACGTGGACAAACACTGGTAAATTCGGGGCACTCGATCTCGATGACGTAATCGCGGTCGGGATACTCGTTGGGAAAAGTCTCTAATTGATCAGCACTGGGCTGCTGATCTAAGGCGGGTTTCGCAGAAGACGTCACCGGCATGGGTGATCCTCGTTATGAGAATCCTAGTATTTCCCCCACAGGTTCTGAATCGTCTGACCTGACCTACGCACAGACTCGTGGAAAGGTTGGCGCTCTCCTAGCTCGAGCTGGCGTAAAATCATGCTGCGGAGGTCTCGTAAGATATCATAGAGTTTCCTGCTGGCCTGAGGCTGGCGATGCAGACAAAAGCAGTGGTTTTAGTGAGCGGCGGATTAGATAGTGCGACGACCTTGGCGGTCGCCCGAACCCAAGGCTACGCAGCTTACGCCCTGACGGTGGACTACGGTCAGCGTCACCGGCGAGAACTGGAGGCAGCGCAACGGATCGCCGAGAGTTTGGATGTAGTGGAACACCGTTTTGTGCGTGTAGATCTGCGGACCCTTGGCGGGTCGGCCTTGACCGACGAGATCGCCGTGCCCAAAGATCGCTCCGTGGACGAAATTGGCCAAGGCATTCCGATCACGTACGTGCCGGCGCGGAATACTGTGTTTCTAGCCCTGGCCCTAGGCTATGCCGAGGTAATTGGAGCTTTCGACCTGTTCATCGGTTGCAATGCGATTGACTATAGCGGCTATCCGGATTGCCGACCTGAGTTTCTGCGGCAATTCGAAGCGTTAGCCAACGTGGCCACGAGAGCCGGCGTGCAAGGGCGGGGTGTGTTCCGCGTGCATGCTCCGTTGTTGTATATGAGCAAAGCGCAAATCATTCGAGAGGGGAAGCGTTTGGGGGTAGATTTTCGCCTGACACATAGCTGCTACGATCCGACTCCCGACAATCTGGCCTGCGGCCGATGCGATAGCTGCCAACTTCGCCTAAAAGGTTTTCTTGAAGCGGAGGAATGCGATCCGATAGGTTATGCTTACGTCCCCCCTGAGTATGCCAAAGCTGTCCGCTCATGTCGGGTTCAATAAAGAACGCTTTTCACCAGAGGTTCGTTCGCGTCCCGACGTTATGATGTTCTCAGGCAAAATTTCTAGATGACCTTGGCTCAGGCCAACAGCGACAACCGATAACCTGTGTAGCTGATGGAATGATCATATGGAGAAACGTTTACGCATTCATGGAATGCATTGTGCGAACTGCGTGCAGCGGATTGAAGAAGCGCTGCGACGCATATCAGGGGTAAAACAGGCGAATGTCCACTTGGCCTTAGGAGAAGCAGTAGTTGTTCTTGAGAAGCCCGACGTTGACGACACCCTGCTCGAACGAGCGGTAGCAGAGGTCGGATATCGAGCGACTGTGCTCTCTGACGCCGAGGAGACAACGCGGTCGGATACCTCGAGGAACGGGCGTGCGTCGCTGCAATTTGACGTAAAGCGCTTAATCGTAGCGACAATCTTGGCGTTACCCGTGTTGGGCATCAGCATGCTCCACATGCATTTTCCTGGTCGAAACGAGCTACTTTGGGCGTTGTGTACTCCGTTGCAATTTTGGTGTGGTTTAGCGTTCCTTGGCGGAGCTTGGGCGGCATTGAAACGACGCAAAGCTGACATGGATACGCTCATCGCCCTCAGCACGCTAACCGCCTACGGGCAAGGAACGGTGGTCATGATTCTGAATTGGTTCGGTTTCTCTGGGGGCGAAGTCTATTTTGAGGCTCAGGCGGGCATTATTCTGCTGGTTTTGCTAGGGCAATTTCTGGAGGCACGTGCTCGAGTACGTGCAACTTCCGCATTGGAGCGTCTCTGGTCGCTACAGCCAGCACGTGCGCATGTGCTGCGCGAGGGGGAAGAAGTCGAAGTGCCCATCAGCGACTTGCAGCCGGGAGACATCGTGATCTTGCGGCCCGGGGACCGGGTGCCCGCGGACGGCGAGGTGCTCGAGGGCGAGTCGGCGATCAACGAAAGCATGCTCACAGGTGAGGCTCAGCCTGTGCCGAAGAAAGCTGGCGATTCAGTATTCGCGGGTACCCTAAATACCACGGGGGCGCTGCGGGTTCGCGTGACGGCAGTCGGCAGCGGCACAACACTGGCCAAAATCGTAGCTCTGGTCGAACGCGCCCAGTTGAGTCGCGTGCCCATTCAGAAAACGGCCGACCGCATTGCAGCAATCTTCGTGCCTGTGGTTTTGTCGATGGCGTTAGTTGCAGCGGTGGGCTGGCTCGTTTGGCTAGGTCCAGCGAGTTGGTCAAATGCGACAACGGCGGCATTACAAGCGGCAGTGGCTACGCTGATCATCGCGTGTCCCTGCGCATTGGGTCTGGCTACGCCTGTCGCGCTCGTGGTGGCCACGGGTCGGGCGGCCGAACTGGGGATTTTATTCCGCGATGCCGCAGTGTTGGAACGCGCCGCTCAGGTGGGGGTCGTGCTGTTTGATAAGACGGGAACGCTCACCGAGGGTCGTCCCGAAGTGCGGCAAGCCCTGACGCTCGATCCCCACGCGGCCGAGGCAGATATTGTGAGCCTGGCGGCTAGTGCGGAACAAAATTCCGAGCATCACCTGGCGGAGACTATCATTCAATTTGCTCGAGCCCAGAAACTTCAGCCAATCCCGGCGACACATTTTCGCTCCTATCCAGGCCGTGGTGTACAAGCCGAAGTGGAGCGGCAGCTTGTGCTAATCGGCAACCGCGATTTATTCTTGGAACTGGGCGTGGCATTACCCCGTTTGGCCGAACTTCGAGCCGAGGAGTTGGCTGTCAAGGGCATGACACCGATTCTGGTTGCGGTGGCGCCCAAGTCGGCTCACGCAGTAGCGACAGGCGGCTCGACACAAACTTCTATACGAGGATTTCGTACGGGCGAGGTTCGAATCTTAGGGATTCTTGCGGTGGCCGACAAACTGCGTGCTCGCTCGGGTGCGGCAATAGACCGTCTGCGCGACCTCGGTGTTGAACCGTACCTAGTGACTGGCGATCATTCTCACGTGGCCGATGCCGTCGCCGCTCAGTTGGGTATCCGTCAGGTGTATGCGGGAGTGAAGCCCGATCAGAAAGCGCGAATCGTTGCCGATTTGCAGCGTTCTGGCTGGGTAGTGGCGTTTGTCGGAGACGGTATCAACGATGCGCCCGCCCTGGCCCAGGCCGACGTCGGCATTGCCTTCGGCAGCGGAGCTGATGTTGCCATCGAAGCAGGACATGTGATTATTCTGAACGACGACCCCCTTGCAGTCCCTGCGGCTTTAGAGCTAGCTCGACGTACCCGACGCATCATTTACGGGAACTTGTTCTGGGCTTTTCTTTACAACGTACTAGCCGTACCCGCGGCAGCTTTAGGTTGGTTACATCCAATGATGGCTGCAGCGGCGATGTCGCTTAGCAGCTTATCAGTCGTTCTCAATAGCTTGCGATTACGTCGGGTTCTCCAATACGGGTTGTGAACCCCCTGGTACTTCAGACGGAACTGCACCCAAGCCAGGGCCAGTAATCTCGCCAGTGCGCATATAGCCGTCAGTAATACGAAAGATTCCCGGAAATCGCTCTTCCCATGCCTGATTGGCTTGGGGCATATATTGGCGCGCGTTAGCTTCAATCGCAGCCACGGGAGGCACGTGAGCGGCCAGACCTGCGGAGTGTATGAGCGACGCTCCGGGGCATGTCAAGTCTTGCACACACACGAACATGCCGAGTTTCTGAGCCGCGGCTGCCACTAGCAACGATTGGGTCTGGCCCTTGCACGCCTTCAGAGCCACGCCCGTGTACCCCAAGTCGCGGGCTAAGCAGACGCTTTCCAAGTCTGTCAGCGCTTCGTCGGCGACTATCGGTTTCCATCGCGAGGCAGCATGCAGATCAACTCGACCCTGCGTCTTAAGGTCCCGATGCGTCGGTTGCTCAATGTATTGGACGCGTTGCCAGGCACGCGGAGCGCATTCCTGCAGGCGCTCCATGAATTCCAGTAAATAGTCGACGGTGCCGCAGCGTTCATTGAAATCAAGGGAATAGCACCATTGCGCCACCCCGCGTTGACTCTGCACTCGCTCGGCCACCCGGTCAACCCGTATCACGCGTTCCACATCCCAGGCTAAGTCGTCGCCGTTCAATTTAATCTTCAGATGAGTCAGTCCGTTGTATGTAATCCATTCGCCTAAAGTTTCGGGTAAGCCGTCGCCCACGGGCTGGGCTACGTCTTCGGCCTCCAGCGGATCCAGGGCGCCAACCAGATGGTAGAGGGGCAATTTCGGTTTCGGTTCCCGCGAAATATATTGCTCCAGTGTCTGGCCACGAAAATCACTGCCGAGCCAACGCGAGAGATCGCCGGGCAGGCAATCCGGCCCATAACAGTGGTACACACTACGACCCAGGAGCTTGCCATACGCATCGTGTACAGCGGCATCAAAGGCGCTACCCACGACCAAAACTGCCAACTTCGGGATCGGTTCGATCAGTTGCAATTGTGCCGCGACTTCCGATGCGGCCCGCAGAAAGCTCTCTTCGAGCAATAGCCCTAGTTCTATTGGATGGCCGTATTCCCCGAGACGTGGGGCTTCCTCTCGGAAACGTTCAGCTAATTGTCGCATGGCCGACAGTGTCTCCTCATAGGTGAGCCGACGCGATGGAAACGCCCAAACATTCCCCAAAGGCATGGAGCCGAAACCGATCATCCGCCGACCTTGTGTATCGGACACTTGCATCCATACGTTGAGAATCGTGGCGCGGTCAAACGCCACACCGCCGAATTTAATCGGCGTGCGATACCGATAGCTCTCATACTCTGTAACCACTCGGTCAATACGGATCCTTAGATACTGCATGGTTCCACTTCTCCGTTTTGCATGTTATGATACTAAAAACCAGAGTCTTCCCTTGTTAAGTGGCGGCTCTCTAGCTCTCGCTTATCAACAACCGTGGCTACAACCGAGCAGGGACAGCTATTGCTGCCAACGCCAAGTGGTGCCGCCAGGCCGATCTTCCACAACAATACCCAATTCCGTAAGCCGACTGCGAATCATATCCGCTAAGGCAAACTGCTTCTGCTTACGGCATTCGTTGCGCACATCCAAAAGTATCTGCACCAGATCGGACACTAGTCGATCACGGGCCGACACCGAAACAGCGAGCGGACTCAGGAACAGTCCTAAAATCTGGGTTAATTCGCGCAGCACTACGACTGCCTGTTCGAAACGAGCTAATGGGGCGGCCTCCCGATGCGCTGCATCTTCCAGATGGTGTTCGTCAGCAAAACGGTTCAGCGCGGTGAGCAGTCCGAATAATACGCCTATCGCTCCCTGAGTGTTAAAGTCGTCATCCATTTCCTGGAGAAACCTTTGACGGAGCTGCTGAATTTCCTTGGCAAAGCTACCGTTCACCAGTGCCAGCTCTTGATAGCGTGTTGGTGCGGAAACATCATAAAAGCTCTTCCCCGTAATCCGCTGATAACGCTCGAAGAAGCGATAAAAGGCCCCGAGGCTCTTGTGTAAGGCCTCCAGCCGTTCCTCGGAAAATTCGATGGGACTGCGGTAATGGGTGCTGAGCAGGAAAAACCGCAGCGTCTCGCCCGGATAGCGTTGCAACAGGTCGTGTACGTTCACAACATTTCCCAAGGAACCAGCCATCTTTGTCTGACCAAATTTCAATAGGCCGTTGTGCATCCAATAACGGACGAAGGGCTTACCAGTGAAGCACTCCGACTGGGCGAGTTCATTTTCATGATGGGGAAACTGTAAATCAAGTCCGCCCCCGTGAATATCGAGAGTTTCGCCGAGATAGCGCATGCTCATGGCCGAGCATTCGATGTGCCAGCCTGGCCGGCCAAGTCCCCAGGGACTCTCCCAACTTGGTTCGCCTGGCTTAGCGGACTTCCAAAGAGCGAAATCTCCCGGGTGACGCTTCTTTTCGCTGACCTCAATACGAGCGCCCGCGGCCATCTGCTCGGGGTCTCGATGGCATAATTTGCCATAATCGGGATCACTTGTTACGTCGAAATAAACGTCGCCGTCGGCGACGTAAGCATGGCCCCGAGCGATGAGACCTTCAATGATGCGGATCATATCCGGGATATGCTCGGTGGCTCTTGGCATAAAACGAATGCCTTGCACCTGAAGGGCCCGCAAACATTCGAGGTAATCCAGCGTGTGGCGTTCGGCTAATTCCCGCACGGTTGTATTTTCCTCGCGGGCACGCGCGATCAATTTGTCATCCACATCGGTGATGTTCAGCACCCAGATCACCTCGTAGCCAAGATATTCCAAATAGCGTCGCACTGTATCAAAAATGACTGGCCCAACCATGTGTCCAATATGGGCGGGCTTATAGACCGTTGGCCCGCAGGTGTACATTTTCACCTTGCCTGACTCGACAGGAACAAATGGCTCCTTCTGACGGGTCAGCGTGTTGTAGATTCTCAGACTCATACTCGCATAGGATTCAAATGTACACTATATCGAAAAAGCCTTTAGCCTTCTTTGGGTCCGCGAAGTACGGCGACCGCATGACAAGCAATTGCTTCCCCGCGACCAAGAGCATCCAGACCCTCATTGGTCTTCGCTTTGACATTGACCCGGTCAGTGGGCAAAGCTAAAAGCTCAGCCAACCGCTGGCGAATGCGTTCCTTTTCGGATCCGAGCCTGGGTCTTTCTGCCACAATAATAATGTCGGCCTGGCACACTTGGAAGCCCTTTTCGTGTAGGCGCTGAAGGGTTTCGCGAAGGAAGACCGTAGAATCGGCACCGCGCCACTGCGGGTCATTATCGGGGAACCAATCCCCTATATCGCCTAGCCCAGCCGCGCCTAACAGCGCATCTACCAGCGCGTGAAGCACCACGTCCGCGTCGCTATGGCCGACCGCTCCAAAGTCCGCGGCGATTGCTACGCCTCCTAATTTCAGCTGGCGTCCAGGCTCGAGTCGATGAATGTCGTAGCCAAAGCCAATACGCATGCACAGTTCCCTTTTATTGACTATGTTGACTAATCTTTAGACCAAGGTTTGCGTGGGCATGATTAACCAGGAAGAGACTTTCGAGCCGGTCGCCTGCTAGTTGGGTCCGCTCGAATCGTACGCGGGGCAGCGCTCCTGTAAATGTTCACGAGGTGCCTACTTCTGGCAGGTCCTCTTCTTCGGTAAGGCGAATGGGGGAAAGCGCTCGTCGTGCCGCCTTATCCATCAATTCTAATGGCGGTTGTTTTCCAGTAAAAAGACGGAACTGCAGAGCGGCTTGGCGCACAAACATCTCTACGCCAGTAATGACGTGGCAACCTCGTTGGCGCGCTTCGCGAAGGAGCAAAGTTGTTTCCGGGTTATACACCAGGTCGAAAACGATCTGCCCTGGTTGCAAGGCACTGTGGTGCATGGGCGTTTCGTCCACTTGGGGAAACATCCCTACGGAAGTGCAGTTGATCAACACGTCGAACTTCGTCTGATATCGGCCATTCCAGTCCACGAAACGACAGCCACTATCTTGTGCCAATTTCTCGGCGCGGGCCAAAGTGCGGTTAGCGACCACCACGTGAGCACCAGCGCGAACTAGGGCAAACACCAAAGCGCGGGCCACTCCGCCCGCTCCGAGCACCAAGATATGGAGATCCTGCAACTGGAGGCCGCCAGGAAGGCTTTTCAATTTGTCCTGCAAGGCTTCCAGCGCTGCAGGGGCATCGGTGTTGACGGCGCGAAAGCCTCCATCTGGTAACCGCACTAAGGTGTTGGTGCTGCCTGCAAGTTGCGTGAGTTCGTCCTTTTCTTTGGCCAACCGCGCTGCCGTTTCTTTATGCGGCAGGGTCACGCTGTAGCCAAGGATGGGGATTTGATCAAAGGCTTGCAGAGTGTTCGCCAATTGGTCCTTCGGAACGCGGATGGGAATGTACACGCAATCCAAACCCAAAGCTTGGAAGGCCGCATTGTGAACGACGGGACTTATGCTATGTTCGATGGGATCGCCGACGACTGCGAACACTTGGGTATCCTTGCCGATGCGTTCGTACCCATAAACCTTGATCATCTCCTCCATAGACAGGATGCCTGGTGCCAGGCCCCGCTCTTTGTTGAAGGCACAGTAGGTAAACGGTGCACCGAACTTGCCTGCTAGAATCCGACTGGGAATCCCCAAATCCCCCAAACATATGGGAATTAGAGGTTTCCGCGATTTGGCCGGCAGGGAAAGAAGCCGCACATTGTCCGCAGGATGTTCCGCCCGCACTGCGATCTTCAGCACGTCCGCATCCTGTTGGTTCATTCTCTGGAGAATCGCTTCTAAATCTTTCGGAAACTCGCGGGGATTGTGATAACTGACGATACGCTTGACTTTGCCAAAACGAGGAATCTTGTCGGCGATGTCGGTCTCTAAGTCCACCCAATCGAAATGCCCTGAAGCTATGCACAATCGCAGTAAGGTCTGGCGTTCCTGCTCGTTACGAGTCCAGCGTCCGCCGTCTTCCTGCCGACGAACCGTGGCCACCAGCGGGCACGGCTTGTAGGCGAGGAGCCGCTGCAAATCCGGCGCTTTGGCTAGAAAATCGAGGCGTAGCTCCAAAAAACGCGCCCCTCGACGCGCTGCTTCTTGGATCTCCGCAATCATCATTTTGTGCCGCGTACGTCCAATACTGACACAAAGCATGGCAGCTCGTCCCACGAGTAGGAACAAACTGAGTCTTCAAAGGTGTGAGAGGATTCCGCACACTACTCCAAAACGCTGAACCGCCTAGCTGAGCCCATAGCATTCTAGCACGGTCATAAGTTTCGCCTCGCGGGCAGACTCTCCCTCGACCCGGTGCGAATCTCCATCAAGTTGACATTTGCCCGCGCAGGGCCGTTCCGGCGGCGTAGTCCGGTGAGGATGCGCGTGCGTCTGCCCGTTTGCCTAGCTAGTCGTTCTTTTCCATTGTATGAACGACAGTAAAACTAAGGAGCTTTGCGACACAGTCGAAGTGTATGAACAATCAAGGGCGCGGTAGCTCAATATTCCCGCTAAACAGTTCATCGCTTGTTATGGAGCCAAGGGACGGAAGTTAACCCTTTTCGATCAAGGCCAGGAACTTGAGCCTGATGCTTATGAACAAAGGCAAGTCGGCTCCGCGGTGGATATCCAACTTTTGTTTGACGAGAGTAATGGGGAGCTCCCTGTCGGCGTCCGTTACTGCTTGGCAGATGGGAGGGAAGACAACACCTGTTGAAAAGCGACCGGGCACCGAAACCCTTCCGTTGCTTGTAGCGTCATAGCGTAGTAGACTGATGATAAAGCCTAGAAAAATGGGAAAGCGCGCCGGTTCTAGGGTCGTGCCCATGAAAAGCTTACGGTCGCTGCTGGCAAAGTGGCTCTACGGTGCCCGAAGAGCGAGGGCTACCAAACGAAGCCAACGCCTTACTGGGATTCGGGGATGCGGGAGATCTGTGCCGCGCAGCACGCCCTGGCTTTCACTGAGTCTCGAGGAGTTGGAATCCCGATGTATGCCCACTGGGCTTGGCACACCGGTTAACGATCTCGATGACACGCTGAGTGAAGCTATTCCTGTCGGAAGTATGACGAGTAACCGCTTGGTGCGACGTAGTGCGGCGATTGGATTCGCCACGGATGTGGACATGTATCGCTTCACTGTAACTGCAGGAAGCACCGTAGAAATTACTGTCCAAGCCCGTGAGTTTACCGACCCATTCCTTCGACTCTTCGACCATCAGGGTAAGGAACTCGCTTTCAACGACGACGGTCCGGTTCCGAACAGCCCTCCTGGCCTCAGCTCCTATTTGCAATTCCAGTTTTCCGCGCAAGGGACTTATTACGTAGGCGTGTCAGGTTTCCCCAACTTTAATTACGATCCCGTTCGAGGTACGGGGGACGTCGAAGGTAGCACAGGGCCGTACACCTTGACCATCCGATTAGTCCAGCAAGGAGGTGGTGGAGTCGAAGGTGGTGGGAGCGGAGGTTCTCCCACCAGTCAGTTCGACATTGTCCTTCGTTTTGGTCCAGGGATTAGCCCGGCCCAACAACGAATCTTTCGACAAGCCGAACAACGTTGGGAGCAAATTATCATCGGCGATTTACCTGATGTGGTGTACCAAGGTGAAACGGTGGACGACGTCGTTATAGACGTGTCGGTAGTGCCAATTGATGGACCGTTCGGGACTCTAGGACAAGCCGGGCCGACAGCCTTACGCTTGCCCTCCTTCCTGCCGATTTTTGGCATCATGGAGTTTGACACGGCGGATGTGTCCAGAATGCAGCAAGATGGGCAGCTTAGAGATCTTATCTTGCATGAAATGGCCCACGTTCTGGGATTCGGCACTATATGGGACTTACGAGGGCTATTGAGCGGGCCCGGCACTTCAGACCCGCGCTTTGTTGGCACGGAAGCAGTTCGGCAGTACCAAGCAATTTTTAATACGACCCAAACGAGCGTCCCTGTGGAAGCTGGGGGTGGCCCAGGTACACGGGACAGCCATTGGCGTGAAAGCGTCTTTCGAACGGAACTAATGACTGGTTGGAGTGAGCCACCGGGAGTACGGATGCCCTTGAGCCGAATTAGTGTCGGCTCCATGGCAGACTTGGGGTACGTCGTCAACCTTGCTGCGGCGGACCCCTACAGACCTCCCAGCCCGTTGCTAGGTCCGCGAGGCAACTTCGGTAGCAGTAACGCTGGGGGCACCCTCCTTCGAACTACGGGAGCAGCATCTTTATTAGCCAAGCAATTGACAGGCATTCGTGAAATCAATCGAGTTATTCCCCTGCGGGTAGATGAGCTGGCCAGCAACGTTGTCCCTTTACTGGCCGATACTGACCGCCCCCAGCGCCCCTTAATCTATCGCCGTGATTGACAGACAAGATACACTGCGATAGACCTGCCTATTTTTTACCGTCCATTCTGGTTGGGTCGACCGCGTTCCTGGGAGTATGGCCTGGGAACCTGGGACCGCTTATAAAAGTGTGAGCCGGGCCGACTTCAGGCTCAAAACGCGATGTTTAGGAAAGCCTGTGAAAAAACATATAGCCTCAGGGTCTTGGAAAGGTTCATTGGTGCGCTAGGCCGCTTCGAGTAGTCCAGAACGCATGTCTGGTCTCCCTAACCGTCTTATCATTTCCAAGCCACGTAGGCCGGTTCAGGCCGAATCGCGTAGTCTCGTTGACCATAACACAACCGCCTGTGCCTATGCCACTTCGATTTGCGTCGGCGCAATCGTTGTGAAAGTCAATGAATAGGCGGACATTCACGAAACCAACAGCCTTTGGATCACGGTGCCGAGAGCTTGGCGCGCTCCTCCCGAACACGCTGCCGCGTACTTGACCGGCTCAAAGCTTACTGACTGAACCTGCTTGTCAGACTTCGGACATCCGCCATCAGTAAAGGGGGCTCACGTGATTTCTTTTCAGCTTCGGGTAAGCAGGGAACCCACCCATGGTCAACGCGTTGGTAGGTGAGGTCGTTTCCGATGATGCGTATCCTCGGGGTTGCCGCGTTGTCCACAGGATGCTTACCATTGCGCACCGTTTCGCCCCCTTTCTCCCGCCCGCATCGCATCCCTACGCAGGTGGAGCAGAATTTCTCAAGGCCCCAGCTGAAGCCGCAGGACAGTAACGGGACGTACACGATTGCCTTATCTTGGTCCGGAACTATCATCGTTGTCGCGCTATTCGTACTTCATTGCCGACGGTGGCTATGAATTCAAGGCCCGGTCGGAGCTTGATGGTGCTGACGGCATTTCCTAGTTAGACTCCGTTCGGGAACAACTCCCAACTCGATTCAAAGGACTAGGGAATACAGTGAGCGTTAGAAAGGTCGCAACGAGAAAATGTATCCGTTCGTGCAAATCGCCGGAAATATAACTATGTCAAGCAAAGAAATTCAACAAGGGCATCCGTACATGCGCCAAACCAAAGAATCGCGTATTCTGCCGTACTTGCTGCTGCAAGGCTCGTCCTTACCGGAATGGACGGCACGCACGGACAGCGAATTGCTGTCGGACTACGTGCGCACCGGCAATGAGCTGGCGTTTGCAGCCCTGGTACAGCGGCACGGCACCATGGTCTGGAATGTCTGCCGGCGCCTGGTCCGCAACTACCACGATGCGGAAGATGCCTTCCAGGCGACCTTCCTGGTACTCGCCAAACGCGCCGCCGAGGTCAAGCCTGCGGAAATGCTGGCTCCCTGGCTGTACGGCGTAGCTCGACATACCGCACAAAAGGCCCGATACATGTCCGCCAAAAAGCTCAAGCCGCAGATCCGCGCCCCGGAAAGAGAAGTTTCCCAGGCCGGCCCATCCACCAGCGACGACGAATTGCTCGACGCTTTGTACGATGAGTTGGCCCATTTGCCGGACAAGTTTCGCACCGTGGTGTTGCTGTGCGATCTGGAAGGGCATTCGCGCAAAGAAGCCGCACGGTTGCTCAAGGTTCCGGAAGGGACGGTGGCCGGCTGGCTTGCTCGAGCTCGGAAGCTGCTGAGCCAGCGGTTGGCCCAGCGGGGTTGGACGTTATCGGTGGCTGGCGTGGCGATGTTATTTGGACGTAGCGCCATGGCCACTCCGTTTGCGCCCATGTGGCACACGGTGCGCGCCGTCGGTTTGCTCCAGGCGGGGCAAAGTTTGACTGAGGTGGTTTCCGTCAAGGTGGCGATGCTGGTCAGTGCCGTGCTCCGCAGCTTCACGACAGCCCAGGCGACCTTGTTCCTGGGCGGGAGCATCGCCGTGGTTGCCACGGTCTTGGCCTGGAGCATGACCTACAGTTGGTTGCCCCTGCGAAGCCACGGTGCTCCCTGGCAAGAGAGCGTTGCCACGAGCGTTGCGGAGCATGAATCCGTGCCCCCGAGCTCTGTCAGCACGGAGCAGACGACAGACGTGGCCCCGCCGCAGGTGATGCCTCGCTGGCCCGACCGTGAACGGCCGGCGAAAACTGATCCTCCGCCGATCCTCCCAGAGCATCCCCCCGAACGGATCGGCGACCGGCCGGAAGAAAAGTGGCCCAGGCTCAACAAATCCAAACCCGAAATCATGGTGAAAAAGCCCGACGCGCCAAAGGCAAAAGACCCGCCCCGCAAGAAACCTCCCGACAAAGAAAAGGAAGATGAGGACGACAAACGCAAGATCGAGGGTGTGGTCAGCGACATTAATTGGCTCAAGGGAACCTTCACGCTTCAGCCGGTTCAAGCCAGCGCTTGGCGGGCCCATACCTTCCGCTTCAGCCGCGCCACGCGTTTCGTTGTCAATAAAGGCAAACCAAATGACATTCTGCTGCTGACTTGCGGTATGCACGTGGAGGTGGAGCTTTCGCCGAAGGATGAATGCGTAGTGTGCGTCAAACTGAAGCCTCGTCCAAAAAGCCCTGAGGAGAAGAAAACCTGAGCCGCGTCGGCTTGGATTACCCTTGCGACGGCAGCGCCAAGTTCGGCCGGCTCATCACCGCCAAGCTCTGAGGAGGTAAGGTCATGAAGCGGAGCAGTGTCCTGAAATGGCTGCTGGCAGCGCTGGTGTGTGCCAGTCTCGTCAGCCCTGCAGGAGCCGACGATAAGAAGTCGGCGGAAACGCCCAAGGCCACGCAGATCGTCATCCAGATTGATGCGAGCAAACTGCCGCCGGGATTGCTCAAGCAACTCCTTCAGTACGCCGAGCCATCCCCTGCGAAGAAGCCCGAAGGCAAACCCAAAGTGTCAAGCGAAGACCAGCCAAAAAAGCCTGCCAAGCCCGACAAGCCCACGGCCAAGAAACCGAACATTGTTCAGGTGGACTTGAATCAACTGACGCCGGATTTGCGGAAACGATTGGAAACGGAGTTATCCAAGAGCAAGGCTCCAGATAGCGAGGAGAAGAAGCGACCAGGCAAGCCAAAGAAAAAGAGCGACAATGAGGACGACTAGGGCTCAATGTTTCCCAGCATAAGATGCGTAAATGTGTCAGGGTTCTAAGCGGGCCGCCCTTTAGCCCTGACAGCACCTAGAGTATGGCAAAAAACTGACAAGTCAGAACCACAATTTATCGTTTGGCCACGTAAGAATGCTATGCATGGGTCGGGGGGTAAGACTGGAAATCTCCTACGCGGAGAAGCAAGTTACTAACGAAACTGGGCCTGCGATACATCGCCTAAGGGAGTGCGTAACAAGCCCAGGGAACCGGGAGATTACATCATCTAGCGCACTAATTATGTGATGATGCGCGAACAAGTGATAAACGGTGGTCAAGCTGATGCAACAACGCTGCGGTCATTGGCGAACCCGTCGCAATCGCAGGAGAAGCCGATGGACCCGGGTTTCCGTAGCGGTGGTTGCGTGAATCGGCGGGCAAAATAATCGGTCGGAGGGAGTGAACGATGTGTGATGAGAAGGGAGCGAAATGACCGTTTTCCTAGTCTTGTGTAACTCAGCAGAAATGTAACGCTTTCGGATAAAGGCTCGTTTCAGATGGCCGGCTAGAAGTATCTGACACGTTCCATTTCGCTGTGAAGTGGACCTAACCTGACATGAGGTGATTTGCCGATGGCAGGTACGTGATTATGGGCGGGTATTGTTGTTATTGGCCCTTCGCCGCAGTTTTTCGAGAAACTGGCGGAGGTCTTTGGGCAGCTCGGAGCGAAATTCCATCCAGACATCGAGCGTCGGATGCCTGAAGCCCAGCTCGGCAGCGTGTAAAGCCAGTCGTGGGGCGCCGCTTTTGTCGGGGATGCGCGGGCCGTCAATTGGCTTATTGTAAACCGTTTCGCCGCAGAGCGGATGGCCCTGCTCAGCAAGATGAATGCGAATCTGGTGGGTGCGGCCAGTTTTCAATCGGCACTCCACGAGCGTATATTCGCCCAGGTATTCCAGCGGTCGCACGAGAGTGATAGCTAATTTTCCTACGTTCGGTAACGGAGTGCTGCCGCGCCGGCCGTCACCACGGTCGCGCACCAGGCGCGAAACGATGGTGCGTTCTTCGACTCGGCCTCGAGCGATGGCGAGATAAACGCGGTGAATCGTATGCTTACGGAACTGCAGGCCGAGATGACGTTCAGCCTGGGACGTGCGAGCGAAGACCATCAGGCCACTGGTGTCGCGGTCGAGCCGATGCACGGCGCGGACTGCCGGCAGCCGCCCAGAAGCAGGTCGGCCTTCGTATTCAGCAATCAGGCGCGGCAGTAACTCGGCCACAGTCGGTTCATAAAGCCGTTCTTCCTCAGGGTGGCGCACGGCGTTAGTCCCGGGCGGCTTTTCCACGACGACGATGTCTGCGTCAAGGTGACGAATGACGACATTAGGCCGCGGCTTAGTAATTTTCGGTGCGTGCGGCAACACCTTGACGACGTCACCGGGCACGACGCGGTGGGCCACGTTGCGGCAAACGGCCCCGTTAACCAGAACGCGACCGCTCTCGATTAAGGTTTTGGCCCGCGACCAGGAGAGCGTCGGTTGCCACACACGCAACGCTGCCGCCAGTGTCCGACCAACTTCCCGACTGCTTACGCGGTAAACTGCGGCTACCTCAGCCACGAGTATTCGCTCCCTGGGTCATCTACTATCCCTGCGCAGAAGGCGTGTTTCATTATACCATCGCGATGCCGGTCGTGAGAAATGCTCGTTCACGGCCATTGACGCAGGAACGCCGTGAACAGTTCGGAAAACCTCGTCACACAGCGGCCAGCTTGTTCAAGCACCTCGTGGTGGGAAAGTCGGTTGGATGTCAGGCCGGCGGCACGATTAGTGATACACGAGATAGCCACGACGGGCAGCCGCAGTTTGGTGGCGTAACTCAATTCCAGGACGGTGGACATGCCCACGGCATCGGCGCCCAGCGCACGCAGGGCGCGAATCTCCGCCGGCGTTTCGTAGTTGGGGCCGAGAACGCCCGCCAACACTCCTTCGTTCCATGGCAAACCCATTTGCCGCGCTGCTTCGCTGAGTATTTGCTGCGCGGGGTTAGGCGGCAGCTTATAGATGTGCGCCCATGACGGCGTATGTGAAGGCGATACCTCCTCATGGGAAGCCGATGCCCAGGAATGGGCCGGCTCATTCTCGACACGCACACTATAGCTGGGTCGATCATGCCAGTGGCGGCCGTGCCAGCTGAGCCAACCCGTTACCAACATCAGCGAACCAGGCCGCAAATCGTCTCGAATCCCGCCTGCCGCGTTGGTCAAAATCATTAAGCGCACCCCGGCTTGGGCAGCATGACTCAATTGGCAACAGATTTTAGCTAAGTCATATCCCTCGTAAGGATGGTAACGCCCCTGAAATACAACCACGCGCCGGTTGGCCCATCGGCCGCATATGACCAGACCCGTGTGTCCCGGGGTTGTGGGTTTCTGGCCGTTAGCCAGTTCGCTCATGGGAAAGGAAAAACTGGGGAGCACCGTCTGGCTGACGGTGCTCAGGCCCGAACCGAGAATGATGGCGACTTCCGGCGCCCAAAGGCGTAAGCGTGCTAGCCAGGACGAGGCTAGGGGCCAGGGACTTTCCAACATAGTTATGCGTTACGCCTCGCCGACATCTTCTTCCTCGGGCCGCAGTTGGGCATCCTTATACCGGGCGGCAGTGACAATCACCTGGGCCGCAGCTTCGACGCCAAGGAAGCTCGAGTTGATCACTAGATCGTACTGGTGAACGTCATTCGGGTCGGCGCCAAAGTGAGTGATCACAAATTCCATCCTTTGCTGGTCGGTTTTGTGGACATAGTCCCGGGCTTGATCTTCCGTGAGGCGGAGAAATTCGCTCATATAGCGGATGCGGTCGGCCAAAGGCGCGACCACGCGCACTAACAGGGTGCTCCGCACCGGCAACAGGTAACCCGCGCCGCGTCCCAGAATCACCGCGCGCCCACGACAGCCGATGGCTACAAGCGCCTGTGCGAGCCGCCGAATCGAAGGATGATCGCTCAGTTGCCGTTTTGCTATCAGCTGTTGCAGGTGGTTTTCGGCCCAGGTGCGTGCCACTTCGGGTAAGCCCGGCCATAGTTCCTGTTCGAGATGCGCTTCCTGAGCGAGATATTCGAGCTTTTCCTGGTCGTAAAAGTCCCAATTTAGGAGCTGCGCCACTTTACGGGCAATTGTAGCCCCGCGGCTGCCGGTTTCACGGCTCAGGCATACGGTCAGGTGCGACGGCGTGTAACCTTGCTCAGCCCATTCCTGAAGCCGTCCTTGAGCCGCGCGGATTTGTTCGACGAAACTGGTGTCCTCTGAAAAAAGTGAGGGTGTTAGGCCAGCGGTCGATCGTTCGCTCACGGGCACCTCCTGTCCTTGCTGAGCGCCTGGGCCTCTGAGATTCGCTCACAGGTTTGGATCAGCATATTCGCGACGGGCAAAGAGCCAAGCACCTAGCACTGTCCAAACTGCGATACTGCCCAGGAGCACGCCTCGTGCCACACTGCCACTGGTCGCCTGAAACGGGAAAAGCGTGTCAATGCTATTCGGTATCAGCCAACCTGCCTCAGCCAGGAGCGAGCGCAGGTAAAAGCTGATGCTGGCGCGACTGATTAATCCCGGCATGTAGCCGATGAAGTTTTCGACCACGAAGACGTAAGCGATGCTGACCAGGGCGGCGCGACGGAATACGACGCTGAAAAACACGAACAAACTCAGATAAGCGAGGCTGCCCAAGGCTATTGCGACAAGCACGGAGACGGTGGCCCGCAGGGCGTCGTCACCGGCAACGCTGGCCAGAGCAATCGCTCCGCCCAGACTCATTAGAAGCGTCCACGGTACCGCCGCCATCAGGAAGATGAGATAAACGGCGCTGCGAGGCACAGGCCGTAACAGCAGCCATAACAACCAGCCTTCTTCCCAGGCGCCGCCCAGTACTTGAGCCCCCGAACTCAGGCAAACCATAGGCATCAGGAAGCCGAGGTAGGCAGGCACCAACACTTCGGCGATGAAGTCGTCCGCCGGCCAGGGGCCACTCAGCCAACGATGCGCCGCCACGCCACACACAGCCAAGCCCAACAGAAGCAGGACTACGACCGTCTGCCACGTCCAAACCGGCTTACCCCAGGTGAGCTGCCAGACAGCACTAATAAAACCCGACGGGGAGAAGCTCGCGGGCGCTTCCGTTCGCGACATCAACCATTCCTGGCTCCCCCGCTTCCCCCTAACCAAATGTTAGTTCTCCGAATCGCTCGGGCTGTTACCTAGCCCGCACCGTGCTACGCTATTTCTTGCTCTTCTTGGTTGCGGCCTTCTTCGTCTTCTTAGCGGAAGCGTTGCTCGAGTTGCGGGAGGACGATTTGCCGCTCTTCTTTTTGCCGAAGATAGCCTCCCATCCCTCAGCAAATTTGCGATTTTCCGACAAACCCACTCGCACAATTGACATAGCCTCACTTCCTCCCTCGGACGGCCATCGGGTCTGCATGTGTATTCTAAGATACCGCAGCTTATGACAGGGTCAATGTAGCCACTGTCAGTTCCTCGATAGCTCTCCACTTGGCATTTGGAGAATAAACCGGCGTAGGGTTTTCTGTCACCCGCTTGGAAACATAATCGTAAAATGACGAGAGGCGAGCCGGAGGTCAGGCAAGGTTCCCCGCGATTCTCTCGTTCCTTCCTGGGAGGGTGCCTATGAGCCAAATCCAGAACAATCGCGTCGAGCTGCCACTTGTTCCGGAATCTGAAACCCCTGTGGACGACATCGTTATTACCGACGTTTACAGAATTCGGGAAGAAGCGCCGCAGGGCGCGAGCGAATCGGAAGAGGGCGTCTCCGAGGATATGTCGCACTTCACGCTGGAAGAGCGCGTCAGTCGGCTCGAGGATGTGTGCGAGGAATTAGGCCAACGCCTCTTGCGCTTAGAGTCGCAGTTCGACAAAACTCACAAGATGTTGCAGGAAATGGCCCAAAAACGGCCGAAGACCACGAACGAGCCACGTCCATTATCGCATTCCTCGTGGCTCGTCGTGGAAATCGGACGCGACTTGGTGTGGACTTGGCACATGTTCCGTGACGTCCGGTATCAGGTGAGTTGGACAACGATCGTCCTCGGATTGGTGGCGCTGGTCTATCTAACGATCTGGCCTGCGGTGCGTTCCTGGCTTGGTTGGGGTTGGTCTATTCCGATAATCAGTTATGTAGATAATCTGGTGGTGGCGTACCTCGGCCTAAAAGCGCTGAGCCGAGAACTTCGTCGCTATGAGGATTTTGTGCGAGAACGAGGACCGAGATGATTCGCTTAGGAGTCAATGTTGACCACGTGGCAACGGTGCGTCAAGCACGGCGGGCACGTGAACCCGACCCCGTGTGGGCTGCTATGGAGGCGCAGCTCGGAGGAGCCGACGGCATTACCGTGCATCTCCGCGAGGATCGCCGACACATTCAGGAACGCGATGTGCGCTTGCTGCGGGAACTGGTTGCAGTGCGACTCAACCTGGAAATGAGCCTGGCCGAGGACATAGTGCGATTTGCGTGCGAGGTGTGCCCCGACGAAGCCACCATCGTTCCTGAACGGCGCCAGGAGTTGACCACGGAAGGTGGCCTGGACGTGGTAGGTCATGAAGACCGGGTACAACAAGTCGTCAAACGTTTACGTGAGCGCGGCATTCTGGTTTCGCTCTTTATCGAGCCGGACGTGCGGCAGATCGAATGCGCCCGACTGGTGGGAGCCCAAGCCGTGGAATTTCACACAGGCCGCTATGCTCACGCGTCTAATCCGGAGGAACGGCAACGAGAATTGGAAATGCTCATCGAGGCAGCTCGCTACGCCCACGAAGCCGGCTTACACGTGCACATGGGGCATGGGCTGAATTACGCTAACGTCTGCGCCATCGCGGCAATTCCCCAAGTAGAAGAACTCAATATCGGCCACAGCATCGTGGCGCGGGCCATTTTCGTCGGCATGCGCCAGGCGGTCCGCGAAATGAAAGAACTTATTTGCCGCGCCCGCCGACCCGGTGCGTAAATGTCCCGCGCACTACCTCATTGACGCCGCTCAGTTCTTCAGCGGCGTGCTGGGACCCGCCGACCCGGTACAAAACGCTTCCGCGCCACTGTCACTTGGCTGCCGCTACGAAAACACCGGCAGAGCACTGCCGAGAAAGTATGCTTCGTCGCTTATTCGCCCGATGCCGTTAACTAGCCGCGCTACTTCGGACGATAGGTGATCCAGAGCGGCGAGGCCCAGGCGAGGTTCCCATCGGCCTGTTCAATGCGGACGTAGTAATAGTACGTGTTGCCCGGCTCGGCTTGCAGGTCTGTATAGGTCAGGCGTATTTCCCGCTGCTTCGGCTGCGCCGAATACACGTAGCGATTGTTACGGATGATGTGAACCTGGGCGATGTCAGCCGTGCCCACCGCGTGAATCTCCAAGGTGGGTCGCTCGGCGCTCTCGAAAATATCGCCCATCAGATGCGAGCCACTACGCACCACGAGCAGAATGTTATCGGTCGCGGCGTAGCAGTGGCGCTGGCGAAACGCCTCGATAATTCCCTGCCGCGATTTTTCCGTAACAAACAGAATGCCATAGCTCATATGGGTGCTGACGTGGTCGCTCGAGCTTTGAAACCCTAAGCGATAGCCTTTTTCCAGCGCATTCCAAACAAAACCCGCTGGACGGAAACCGCCGATCTGGGTCTCCGCCGTGGGCGAACGCGGTGCACCGGGATGCTCATAATTGTGGCGATGTCCTTGATAAATTTCAACAACAGGTTCGGCCCAGGGATCATTATCACGCCAGTCGGTACCCATGTCAGTAGCGCTGGTATGAGAAGCACAGAGTCCGCCGAAGTGTTTCAAATAAGCGTAGAGCAATTTGGTATCCGGCGCGCCTTTCTCCGGGCTGCCCGCCAAGTTGCCCCGTGGTAGCGGACGAATACCCCGACGAGGTAGAATCACGTTGCGGTGGCCGTTGGGATAAACGCAACTGCGTTCATAGGAGTGCACCGAGACGAAGTACGGCGGCAAATGAAACAGGTCGGCCGTCTTCTGAATCCGCCACCACATATACTCATGGTGAAAACCGTTGTCATGATCGCCATTCCCCATCCAATCGAGGCGTCCTGCATCCAGAGCGTAACGCCATGAGTCCTCGAGAGAACCGTCGCCGTCGCGGTGAGCGCTGACTTCCGTGTGCCGATGAAATTCGCCGCGATACAGCGCATATTTCCGCTGACCCAGCTGCAACTGAAACTCACGCAGTCGGCGAACGTCCTGCAGTTCCCGCTGGTACTCGGCAGTCGGAGCGGAATTCACAGGGGAATCGTCGGGCACCAACTGCGGCGGATGCGTTGGTCCGGCGGCATGCAATGTGGCCGCGAACAGGTCGGCTTGCTGCCGATTTTGCGTGCGCAAGCGACCATCACCGCTGTAAACGCACAAAACTCCATCTTCATAAGCGACCAGTCCCAGTCGGTTATCTAACAGTCCCGCGGACTGTGCCAATCGGCGCAGCGGCCCCCAACTTTGGCCATCATAGCGGGTCGCATAGCTATACCACACTTCCCCCGCGCCGCCTGGTAGCGGGTGCATGCGGAAGAATAGCCACACGCCCCCAGCGCGATCCACGACCAATTGCGGCAGGCTGCGGTTGCGGACCGCCGATTTTTTCAGGTAACCCTGCAGATCCGCCGCAGGACGGTGTAGCTTGCTGTTAGCCAGACATTTCACCTGGACCGTGCGATTGCGGTACAGAGGTGCCCCAAGATTGCCCGTGAGCGGAATTCGCTTGAACTGCTCAGTGGCAAAATCTTTGCCCCAAAGCTCATCGCCCTGCTCATAAGCGATCCAGACGCGATCCTGAGCATCGCAGACGATATGGGGCCGTGCTTCAAAGGCGGGAGTGGCCGCGATCGCCAGCGCTTCGCCTAAGCGCTGGCCGGTCTGCGCGTCCAGCACAACCAGACGGACATCATAATTCCCATGTGCGTAAGTATCCCAGGCGAGGTACACGCGTCCGCGGCGGTCGGCCGTCAGGCTCGGACTCCAATCGTTGGCGTCGCTGTCTGAGATGACCACCGGATCACTCCGCGGTCGACCGTTTTCCAGCACGGTGGCCAGAATATCGAACTGTCCCTGACGCCAACTTTGCCAGGCTAACCAGACCCGTCCCGCCGCATCGTTCGTAGCTACGACGTTAAAGTCCGTGCCTGCGGCTGTGGTCAAGCGTTGGATCGGCGACCATGTCCCTGCGGAAGGAGTATAAACGCGATAATAAATATCCCAATTTCCTTCCCGTTGCTCAGCCCAGGCGACGTAAACTTGACCGCGACCATCAACCGCCACGGTCGGACGCCAAACGTCGGCAGGATCGTCGCTGACGGGTAAGCCGGGCGACCACGCCTGGCCATCGAATTTCGCCAGGCGAACCAAATCGCCGTTCCCTTGCGGCTCCAGTTCCTCGAAATTTCCCGCGAGGATGCGTTCTAACACGTATGGTCGACCGGGCAAATATTCGACGTAAGCCAACCAAACCGTTCCATCGGCACCACGAGCCAACGCCGGAAAATCATCCTCCGTTTGCCGACCGGTGAGGCGCACGCCGCCGGCCTGACGCTGCACCGCCACTCGCCCCTCTAACAGCACCATCGGCTTATCCACAGGCACATCGCCCAGACGGAAACTGAACGCACCTTGCTCGGTCTTGACCTGGATTTGAGCCGTGGCAGGCGCATCCACCAGTATCAACAAACTCGGCCGCACTATCCCGCCGTCTTTTTTCTTTTTCTTATCCAGTGTACTACGCGCAATGAAACGCTGGCCGTCCACGCGGGCCATCGGACCACCGAAGCTGACCTGCATGTCGAGGAGTTTTCCCTCGCTGAGGTGCACCTCGCCGTCCCAGCGCGTGGGCTGTTCGTCCTTGAGACCAAGTTCGATCTGAACGGCCGTCATCGTCGGAGTCATCGGCACCGCTGACGGCGCAGGCCGCGCAGGACGGGGTGCCTGACTCGATGCACCATGCTGCCAAATTCCCTGCAGCACGAAGACCAAACCGAAGACGCCGACCACTCCTGCCAATACAACCCAGCGACGCCCCGCTTGACTCATGGAACTTCCTCCTCGTCCGCATCCTGGTCTTCGACCCGCCCACTCCCACCAGCGGTCCGAGTTGATTCATTTTCGCGACCACGACTCAGGTCTGCTTCCTCCCCGATCCGCGTCCCCGGCGCGATCACGGCTCGTTCCGGCGGTAGTTCAGTCACCTGCACCAAATGCCACGCTCTGCCACGTCGCACCCAATCGTAGCGCACGGGATAAATCCAGCCATCCCGGCCCTGTTCGTGCACCACGAACCGCGCTGTGTCAGACTCGACCTGCTGTTCGACGATAACCCAACTCACTGCCTGAAGCAAACGCCTGCGTACACCGTATAACAGCGCATCGCCTCGCTCGCGCAACGGTGCATCCAACAGTGCTAGGAAAGCCATGCGGTTTTCCTGAAGTACTGCCTCACGAAACTCCCGCATGCGTGCCAGGGGATCATCCTCCGAAATCGCCAACGAACCCCAGCGTCGCGGCAAGTCCGCTATCAGAGCAAACACCACCAGCGCCACCAAGACCGCTCCCAGGATCCGCAGTTTAGCGGCTAACATACGCCTGCCTCCTGTCCAGTAAGTTACTAACACCGTTGCGAGCGCACAAGACCCATTCCTGCGCGTTTTAATAAGCCGGAGTGCTCGCTCGCCGTCCTCGCTTTGGCCAAGCTAGATTAAGCCGCAGATGACGCAGATGAACGCAGAGCTAACAGCTAGGCGGAATCGGTAGCGAAATGGGGGCCCGTTGCACAGGTTTTCGCTGGCGCCAAGAATAAACTGAAGATGACGCCGAGGAACGCACACAGGCGCGGACTTAGCATGCCCGCCAAGGACGCCGTTTGTCAAGTTGCTGAAAAGCGCGTCGAAGTAGGATTCCAGCTGGCGTGCTTCAAGCTAATAATTACCTAATGGACTGGACTTAGCGGCACGATGCCACGGTCTGGAGCGATGAGTAAGCATCAAGAGGGTAGCCCGTCCCCACAGGCGGAGGGCAGTATATCATGCTCAACACGGCCCTGAAAGAGGCAGTAACTCGGTTCCTGCATCGTGTGCAGAAACCCGCCCAGTACTTGGGCGGCGAATGGAATAGCGTGGTCAAAGACCATCGGCAAGTCCGTGGCAAGCTCTGTTTGTCCTTTGCCGACACGTACATCTTGGGCATGAGCCACCATGGTTTGCAGGTGCTCTACACCATCATGAACAATGATCCCCAATGGGCCTGCGAACGCGCCTTTACTCCCTGGCTCGATTTTGAAAGCGAACTGCGGCAACGCGGCCTGCCGCTCTACAGTCTGGAGACATTCACGCCGCTCCGCGAATTCGACTTACTCGGCTTCAGCCTGCAATACGAAGTATGCTACACGAACATCCTCACCATGCTCGATCTGGGTGGCGTGCCCTTGCACAGCAATGAACGCACCATGGATGACCCGCTGGTCATCTGCGGTGGGCCTGGCGCCCAGAACCCCGAACTATTAGCACCCTTTGTTGACGTCTTCGTCCTGGGCGATGGCGAGGAAAGTCTGCCCTGGCTCATGGACCGCTGGATGACCCTGAAAGAGCGGGCCCGTAGCCGCTATGGCCGCATGTCCACGGAGCAATCGCAACAAGTGCGGCGCGAACTGATAGCCGAACTCGTCGCCTCGGTGCCCGAAGGTGGTTGGCCCCCCTGGGCTTATGCCCCGATGTTTTACGAATTCGACTATAACCCCGACGGCACCATCCGGCGGCTGCGTCGCACGCGCGCCGACGTCCCGGAGCAAATCTACGCCTGCATCCTCCGGAAGGATTTCGACGAAGTTCCGCTCCCCGCGCGACCGATCGTCTCGAACGTCGAAACGACTCACGACCGCATCCCCATCGAAATCATGCGGGGTTGTCCCTGGCAGTGCCGATTCTGTCAATCCACGGTCATCAAAAGGCCGATCCGCATCCGCTCCGTCGAATGCATCGTCCGCTCGGCCCTGGAAGCGTATCGTAACACGGGCTACAACGAAATCAGTTTGCTCAGCCTGAGTTCCAGCGATTACCCGTACTTCGAAGAGTTAGTCAAGCGGATGCACGAAGTGTTCACGCCGCTGGGCGTCAACGTTTCCTTGCCGAGCCTGCGCGTGAATCACCAGCTCCGCAGCTTACCGAAACTGGTCAAAGGCGTACGGAATCACGGCCTAACGTTAGCGCCCGAAGTAGCCCGAAACGACATGCGTGAGCAGATTCGCAAACCGGTCCGTAACGAAGACCTCTACGAAGGTTGCCGACAAGCCTTCGCCAACGGTTGGCGGCGGGTCAAACTGTACTTCATGTGCGGACTGCCCGGCGAACGCCGCGTGGACCTCGACGGGATTGTCGAGATGGCCGAGACCATTGCCCGTATCGGCAAGGAAGTGATGGGCCGCTACGCTGAAGTGACCGCTAGCGTATCGAACTTCGTCCCCAAACCGCATACGCCTTACCAATGGAACGGGATGGCCAGTCGCGAATACCTCGAGTGGGCCGGGGAATATCTGCAAAGCCGAAAACGCCTCCGCAGTGTCCGGATTAAGCAACACGACATCGAACGCAGTCTCCTCGAAGGACTCCTTACGCGAGGCGACCGACGTATTGCACCAGTGATTGAACAAGCCTGGCGGCGCGGGGCACGTCTAGACGCCTGGGACGAATGTTTCAAACCGCAAATCTGGTGGCGCGTAGTGCAGGACCTCGGCATTGACTTCGCCTTTTACGTGCACCGTCAACGTCCCGTGTCGGAGATTCTTCCCTGGGACCATATTCTGGTGAAGATGAGCCGCGATTGGCTAGCCAAGGAACATCTCCGCAGCGTCCAGCAATTGGAAGTGCTGCAAAACGCCACTGAAGATTTACCCAGCCCCCAATTTGTCGGCCGCCCATAACCGCTCCTCTCGCCCCACTTGTCGCGCCACATCCCTTAGCGGAACTGTCCAAGACACCAGCCCTGGACATCCTGTGTCCTACACTACGAGTCCGTAATCCTATTTAGGCCTAACTATTGTCCGATATCGGGCAGTAGTACACTAGTGCTGGGTGAACTCACGCTGTTTTCGGCGTCATGCGAGCCCATCGGAGAACACGATTCGGTGCGTCCGAGGCAGAGGTTTCCTGCGCGTATTTTATATGGTTCGGCAAAATCGAGCCTTTATAATAAATTAGTTGGTCAGCCGTAACAAGTCTAGCACCTTTCAAATCGGGCATTGACCCCAGACGTATTCGATCACAGGTTCAATCGGCAATTAGCCAAGCAACGTAGCTCTGACAGATACCGCTCTTGGCACATTCGGGAAGCCCTCGCGGTCGGAGTGCGATACAGATTCTTTGCCGAAAACGGTTTCAGCGCGACCACAAGCTATGTGGTGACTTTAGAGAGCATCGCTTGTTTGCGTTACGACTTTGTCCCAGGCACGTTACTTGACGAACCGGGCGATTATGGATACGCTTAGGGTATCAGCTTATCTGCTAACAATTTCACAACTAGCGTTATTTGGCGTATGACCTATTAGCCACGGCCAAGGAAGCGCGCACCGCAGTACTTCTGAACGCCCTTTTCAGTAGGCAACTGAGTTTCCCAAGTGCTGTGCGCCGCAGCCCGAGGTGTGGCATCGGTTGTTTCTCAGCAGTTAAAACCCTGGACGGCTACTATTCTCGGATTCTCCAGCAGTTGCCGAATTTAGTCTAGGGCTTGGAACTGGCATTGAGTAGCGAGTTGGATCGGCTGCGTGACTTCGCGGGCGGCGATAAGAGAGCGCTCGAACTCTATCAGTCGTTCCGCGACCCGCAGAGCTTTCCGCGCCGCGACCTGCAAGAGTTCCCGTTCATGGCGGTCGGCCCGGTCTCTCCACTCGCGTTCTCGGGTAAGCCCATTTTCTTCACGGCCTTCACCAATTCGGCCGATTTCCTGCGCGTTAATGGCTTCTGCACCACAGCCAACCAGCATGTCTTAACGTTTAAACCCATCGCCCCGGCCTCTAACGCGCGTCCAACGATCAGCTAATGGCCGATTCCTTTCTCAGCGACCTCCGGCACATAAAGCAGAATCGTGTCTCATCCTAGCCGGTTTGACAACAGGAACCAAACAGTACGCCGAAGCAAGAAGTAAATAATATTAGTTTAGCAGTTGGTTCGGACCGATCTGCTTAGGTTGCTTTCGCATAGATGCGTCAATAATCGGCTTCCACCCACGAAGCCCAATTACTCTCGATACCAATTGACGTTCGTTTGCTGACGTTAAGGCGAACCGACCTATACGCGAGGACCTTGACGCTAACGTACTTGCCATCCCTTAAATTCCGAGGCTGTCATCGGCGGCATAAACAGCTGCATCGAGGTCGGACATCAACGTCCATGGGAAATCCCTTCGACATGTAGGCTATAATGGAGGATAATAACACTTGGTTCCCGAACACGCCTGAAAATATTATCATGTTGCGCTTCCAAGGATGTCTTTAAACTCGCCAAGTAGGCTCATGGGCAGAAGTGTTGCCCTTCTTGAATTAAGCTCTTTCTGAAGTTTTTTATGGGACATAGGCAAAACGTCCGTTGCGATCGGGCAAGATCGCGATTTTGCCGTAAAGTTCAACATGCAAAGTTGCACAAAGTGCTCGCGTGCTCGGCCAAAGTGACGATAACTAGTCGCAACCGATATTACTAAAAACGCTTTCGTGAAGTTGTGGTGCCCATCCGCGACAGAACTGATCTCAGCAGAAAATGCATCACCTTACAGAGTTGTATGGAAAGCATGAACGAGCCCATGCGGCGGGGCAACCGCACTGCTAGTGCATGGACTTAGGCAAAAGACAACTGGACCAAACGGATACGAGGCAGAAGTTGATTAACTCGGCGACGCTCCCATTGACGATGTGCCGAGTTGCTTAGCGGCGAAGTAAGTCGAGTAACCGCTCGAAATCCTCGTTATTTTGGAAATGAAGCACGATTTGGCCTTTCTCCTTGCCACGGAGTCGAATGTCCACGCGTGTGGCCAGGCGTTGGCGGAGCTCGTTTTCGATGGCTTGCACATGGGGCGTTTTGTAAGACGATGTTTGGCTTTCCGTGGCAGGTCTGGATGGGGAAGCAGTGCTCTCTGCTTCTTGCCGAACCAGGTGCTCAACCGCACGCACTGACAGGCCGTTGGCAATAATTTGCCGACACAGTTCTTCCTGACGTTGTGGGTCGTGCAAGCCTAGTAAGGCACGAGCATGCCCGAAACTGATTTGACCCATGCGGAGGGCTTCTTGCACGGCCGGAGGCAAGTCCAGGAGCCGGATAAAGTTGGTGACAGTGGACCGATCCATGCCGAGCCGGCGTGCTAATTCTTCGTGAGTAACACCGTAGCGCTGACAATATTCGGCGAACCCCTGGGCCTTTTCAAGGGGATTCAGGTCGGTGCGGTGGAGGTTTTCAATGAGCGCAGCCTCGAAGACCAGCTGGTCGTTGAAATCGACAATGCGAACGGGAATTTCTTTCCATCCCGCTTCGCGTGCAGCGCGCAACCGTCGTTCGCCGACCACTACTTGATAGCCACGGTTGGTGGGACGCACGAGAATGGGCTGAAGCAAGCCGTGGGTCTCGAGACTCTGTTTCAGAGCCTGAAGCGCTTGGGGATCGACATCTTTGCGGGGCTGGAATGGGTTGGCCTCGATCTGTTCGATGGGGACGCAGAGGATAGATTGGGCCGGCTGTTCTGCTTCATGTTTTTCCACCGCGCCCAATAGCGCTTCAAGACCTTTCCCTAATCGCTTTTTGTCGTTCACGACAGCCCTCCCCGGTCGGCGAGGCACTGAGGACTAACCGCTGATCGGGGCCTGGTAGTTCAATGTAAGTGAAGCGTTCTGCATTTCGCCTTAGGAAGTGGCCCCTGCCGACAGCCCTATAGCACAAACTAGCTAACTAAATCAATGCGAATTGTCAGGACTTAGCGATAGGTAACTGAGATCGTGGAAGGATGACAACCTGATGCTTCCCACTAACGCCATCCTAACTAATATTGAGAAGCTATAACCAAAAACCCACTCATCCAAGAAATTTTCTGGGTTGGAGGAATTATCTATTGGCAAAAGACTAAGACAAACGCTGTTGACCATATCGGTCATTCTACCACTAACGATAGCCACAATAGCGCTCTGTTGGCACTTGTATCAGGCAACATATATGCCTCTGGCATGCAGTCCTTCAGGATAGCAAAGGGCGTCCGGAACGAGCCTCATATTACAGGGACCGCTGTGACTTCACCGTTATCCGAAATAGCGCATCGACCTGCACATCTTTGGTTTCACGTGGAACCGTGTGTGAAATATTCCCCGTTACATGCCAAGTTCGATTTTCTGGAAGACCAGGCGGGAATTGCCTGGACTGGTCCAGTATGGCGAGAGCGAGGAGTTAGGTTCCGTGGCACCAGGCCCCTAAGCTCTGGCTGCCGTGGGTCGGCTCTAGTGCTCCGAACCGATCCAGCCGATCGCACACGGTGGCACCATTTTCATCTCCTCCAGTCGCTCGTCAAACTGCAAGCGGCTGACACGCAGGGGAGGCTCAGCTCGCGGACAGCGAACCCATAGTCCTAATCGCGTTAGAGAGTCCCCTGAAGTACACATCGCCTGTAATGAGCGTTATTGTTTCTTTCTCGTTCGGGTTCCTAGCGCAGCGAATCCTAGTAGCCCAATCAAAGAGGCAGCAAGACGAGATTCCCCGCGTGCTACAAGAAACTCATGGGGGTCTGGAACTTTATGATAGTGGAAAGATGACGGGTTACGCTGGATAAGCCAGGAACCTCAGGGACAGCAGGAAATCATCATGAGGGTAGGATACTTGGTTGTCAGGCTCGCGATCTTCGCCACGGTCGAATGTGGACGATTGAATTCGCGATTCCATGTCCGAAGCACGAGCGGCTCAAACCGTGGGACGCTGACGTTGCGGTATTTCTCAAAGAGGGCTGGGTGCCATTTGAGTGGCGCACACATCGTCGTCGGTTTAGTGACGGCCAAGTTGTGCCACCTGGGACTGGCAGGAGACCAGTTTGCCACAAGGATTCGCTCGATTACAATGGCCTGAACTAAGGAGTTGACGCTGGCCAGGGCCATCTGCTAGTTTGAACTAGAATAGCGCTGCGATGCGAGATTCTTTCCGGTGCGGCGGATAGAATGATGATGGAGCCAGCGGGGTAAGACTGTCCCTCAGGGCGCATCTCTAAGGAGTGGCGGTCCCATGCCAGCGAAACCAACTGGAGTCTGGGGCATAGACGTTGGTCAGTGCAGTTTCAAAGCGCTGCGCCTAGAGAACCGGGACGGGGAGGTCGTTGCGACTGCGTTTGACATTATCGAATATCCGAAAATGCTCAGTCAGCCCGACGCTGACCCGGATGCGCTGGTTCGCGAAGCCTTAGAGCGTTTTTTGTCGCGCAATAAGTTGAAGGGCGATCTGGTGGCTTTAGCTGTCCCGGGACAAACCGGTTTGGCCCGGTTTGTCAAATTGCCACCTGTCGAGGAAAAGAAAATTCCTGACATCGTGCGGTATGAAGCCAAGCAGCAAATCCTCTTCCCCTTGGATGAAGTGGTATGGGACTGGCAGACGACGCGGCGCTCAGAAATAGCAGAGGGTTTTGTTGAAAACGAGATCGGACTATTCGCCTTGAAACGCGACGTTGTCTTGAAGGCGTTGCAAGTGTTCCGCGATTTGAAAGTGGAGGTCCACATCGTCCAAATGACCCCGTTAGCCTTGCTGAACTTGGCGGTGTATGACTTTCTGGGCCGTAGTGGCGGTGCCGAGGAATCTCCGCCCGAGCCTGATCGGGACGGCAAAGTGCCTTGTTTGGTGGTGCTCGATGTGGGCACCGATAGCAGCAACCTAGTGATTACTGACGGATACCGCATCATTTGGCAGCGTCCCGTGCCGATTGGGGGTAATCATTTCACCCGCGTGCTGAGTAAGGATTTCAAGTTGACGTTTGCCAAGGCGGAACATCTCAAGCGCAATGCCACCAAGGCCGAGGATCCTCGGAAAGTGTTCCAGAGTTTGCGTGCCGTGTTCACCGATTTCGCTGGGGAAGTAAGTCGCTCTCTAGGTTACTTTTCCAGCCACTACCGGGATGCCAAGGTTGAGCGGATCGTGGGCTTGGGCAACGGTTTTCGGCTGCCTGGGATGCAGAAGTTCCTAGAGCAGACCTTGGAAATACGCGTCGAACGGTTGGCGGAATTCGAGAGGCTAAAGGGAGACGAAGTCATCAAGGCTCCCACGTTCCACGAGAATATACTCACCTTCGGGGTGGCTTATGGTTTAGCGTTACAAGGTTTAGAACTGGCAAAAATCCGCACAAATCTGTTGCCGCCCGAGCTGCACCGTGAGCGATTCATTCGCGCGAAGAAGCCTTGGCTCGCGGCTGCGTCCGCGGCGCTTCTGGTGGGCGTAACAGCTTACGCTCTTTCGGCGGCAGACAAATTGGCCAAGGCCCAGGCTTTGAAAGCACGCGAGCAAGAAATAGCGAACGTTTTGAGAAAATCGCAGGAACTCACGCGCCTGGCTGAACTGGAGCGCGAGCAAACCTTGTCGGAACTCCGTCGTACCGAAGCGATCATCCGAGGAAATCGTGAACGGGCTAACTGGGTTTTGTTGCACCTTTTTGTCAATCAATGTTTACCGCAACCTAACGGCCAGAACATTCCTTCTCAGTTCTTGACCAAATACTGGGACACGCCGCGGCGGGAGGCACAAATTGCTTACCTGCGGCAACGCCAACTTGAGGAGCGCGATCAGCGCTATCGATTAGACCGGCGCTATCTTCTGGAAATAAACCTGCAAGGTATGTTCTGCCGATATGTTTCGCCTCAAGAGGCTGAGACGGTCTTGAACCGCATTTATCATGAAAATACTTATGGGTCGGATCAGTTTCGCAATCAGCCTGACTGGCAGGCCACCCAAACCAATCCTCCGCGTCTCAGCAATCCGCCCAAAAAAGATGGCTGGCTCATAGAATTGCACGCGTTCACCTATCATGACAAAGGCATTGAGTTTATCTTAGATACGTTGGTCTATAACCTACGGGATCAGTCAAAGCGGCGCATCCAGTTGCCGCGCGACGGTGTTGAAACAGCGAAGTTACTGGAAAGCATGATGAGCGTGGAGCATATCCGAGACGCGAAGCCTGGTAGCATTTTCGGGCTGACGCCTGGTGCGCCGAACCCGCCGGGAGGAAGTTGGGAAAAGCCACCGGCGAAGCCACTTGGCTCAGAAAGTACCGGCTCAAGCCCTGCAAGTGGTCCGACTACTCCCCAGCTAGAAGTAGGCTATGTGGCGTTGTTCCAGCATCGTGTGGACATCGTAGCCCAGCACCAAAACAAGCCTTTTTATAAGATTGGTCGGCAGATTTGGCTGAATGGCTTGCTGCGGAGTAGCGGCGAGAGGACCCCACTAGGTGGCCAGCCGTTTACTGGTGGTGCTGGCAGCGCGCCGGGTAGCGATGTTGGCATGCCCCAGGGGTCGGGAGACGGTTGGAGCCGACGTGGGCAAGACTGGGTCGGCTTAGGCCGACCTATTGGTTGGGCCGTCGCTGGGGGAATGGGTGACCTTGGCGGACCAGCGCGACCGGGGGTCGGAGGAGAACCTGCCCCAGAAAAAGACGCAGCTACACGCGAACTTCGTCCCGGCGAGCTGCGGCGCACCGAAGCAGTCATCATCTTTTATTGGCACGAGCCGCGGCCTACGGAGGTATCAGTCCAGGGACAATCTCCGGGGTTCGTGCCGGCGAAGCCTGGGGCTGGGTTCGGTCCAGCTATGCCGCAGGGTGCACCAGGACCGGTGCCTGGTGGCGCACCTCCGCCTCCTCCGCCACCTCCTCCATCGCCCAAGCCCGGTGGCGGTAGGCTCCCCATTGATGATTAACCAATACAGCAAACGGCAGATGCTGGAGCGAGTCATTGGCCCGCTAGGACCTGTGTTCCCTGGGCATCACTTAGGGATGAGCAATCTCTTTGCGTGAGGTTAAAAGATGAAACTCGATAAAGACACTGTGCTCAAGCAGCGCTTCTGGTTCTTACTCCCGTTGATCCTCGTGCTAATCTTCCTGGCCCTAGGTTCAGTCTGGAGCCTTAGCAGCCAGGCTGATCAGATGAATGAGGAAGTGAAGAAACAGTACGACCAAATTACCAAAGGGGGTGGGGTTCCAGTTACGCAGAAACTGCTCGAACTGCTCCGAAAAGAACATGAAAAAGCCCGCGAGCTGCGTTGGTCTATGTGGACGCTCATGTTCAACATGCAAAACGACGTTGTAGTCGAGGATGGGCATAACGTGATCCGACGTTACTGGATTCGCGTCCCGGAGCCGCTAGCGGAACTATTCAGTAACCGAGATTTTGGTGAGCCCTTTGCCCGTGAAGAGTTTCCGCATAACGATTTTCGCAGTCATTTTCCGCGGCTTTATGAGAGTTTGCTCAACATTTTGCCACTTTATGACGAAAAAACGGGACGTGGTGCAGTGCGCGTGGCGCCGGTAATAGCACGAGCGGCCCCTGGACCTGGCGGGGATCAGGGAGATTCAAGCGGGCCAGGTTTCGCAGCCCATGCAGCGGGTATTGGCAGAAGCACACGGCAAATGATGTTGGAGCTTCTAGAGCCTATCACGTTCGGAGAGGGTAACCTCACCGTTGACGAGATTTGGTATGCTTTGGAGGAAGTATCGGTGAAGTGGTTGTTATTGGAAGCACTACGTGAGGTGCTGGATGAGTTTGCCATACTCAAACCAGAGTTTTTACCTTTAGCTGTAGCCGAACTGGGTGCGTCTGATGATGGAACTTCGGAGAAATCACCAACCAAGCCTAATTTGCTCAAACCCGGCGGAGTTGCTCCTGCGACTGGTCCGGCGAAAGTTCGACCCATGGATACCGGGCCTGTTTCCTCTTCGGAGAAGCTAACTTCGCCCGAGGTCAAAACAGCCCAGAAAACTGCTCCGCCGCAAGAATCCAGTAAGCCGAATCAGTCAGATATTACTGTTCCAGACAGAAAGATTAGTCCAGAGAAGCCAGGGCACATATCGGAAAAGTCTGAGCCTGCAAAGACTGCACCGCGGCAACTGATAGTGCAACAGCGATTTTATAATACGGTTTGGCATTATGAGATTTTGGCAGCAGACCTCACTGAGGCTGATGTCCAGAAGCCCTTACCTGTGTTAGACCGGAATGAAGGTTGGCTGTTGGACGTGCGCGTAACCGCAGAGCTAAGCGCGGATAACAAACCGAAACAGTACTTTTTGGAGATCGTTAGTCAGAATTACTCGCCCCGTTACGACATTCCCAAGATGCCCGTGCGTGTGTGGCTGGAGACTACGGGCGGTAAGCGCATCGCCGTTGACGTGCCCGATGCCGGCAGCGTGCCGAAAGCACCGTTAGAACCAGGCAAGGCAGAACATAAACCGGTAGGCCCGACCACCGTAGTGCCCTCAGTGCCTAAGCCGAGCGAGCGCGTGGTGGAACCAATCCCCATTAGATTACCCGCGGTGGACGGAGCTGAGGCAAAAGAGCCTGACTCTGTGGATGCCATTCTCGGCGTCCAGCGTATGCTGAGCGGTAAACAAGTGCTGGATTATCAACGCTTCGCCAATGATCATTGGGTGATGGACATCCAGGTGCAGCGTGCGCGCACGGGCATCGGATATGAATTAGCCGGACAAATCTATAATCGCAGCGGTCGCCGGCAGGTTCCTCCCGCTTTCGAGGTAGTGTTGTGGTCTGATAGCGGCCGAGGCGAAAGCCAAGAGATGCGTAGGGAATTTCGACCAATAAAGAAACCGGTTGATGCTTTTCATGCAGAAAAGTTTGAGGAGGGGTTAGGCATATTGGCCAACGAGGCTTGGCAGCTGGGGGCGGTCAAGCAAATCTTAGATTGGCAAACAACCCCTATAAAGCGCCTTGACGTATTGTGTCTCGGAGAGCGGGCACTGGCGCAGGCGGACAGACTTTGGACTATGCCGCTTATTATTTACCCGTTTCATCTCAAAGCGCAAAATCGCAGTGATATTCTGGATTTCAGTCCCCCGATCAGGGCGCTGATGGGTGGTTCAGTTGGTGGATTCGGTGGCACAGGCCTGCCACCCGGAGGCGCCCCTCCAGGAAATCCAGGCGGCCAATCGGCGGGCGGGGGTAGTGCGCCCGGAGGCATGGATGTCTCGGTGGGGGCCGGTCAGCAACAACCAGGCGCAGGCTTCGTTTCTCGAAATAACATCCCCTTACGGCGGTATCTTCCCGCCAACCCGAGCGACACCAATCTCCTACCCAACTCCATTCCCGAAGTACGGCGCCTGCCCGTGGCTCTGGTGCTGATTGTGGATTATTCTGCCATTCCAGACATCCTTGTGTCCTTAGCTAACTCTCCGTTACGGATTCAGGTCACCCAAGCAGTCTTTTCTCGATACCCGCCGCTAGGTCCGCCGCCAGCTCCGGCGGGTGGGAAACCTCTAGGAGGCGTCAGCGAGGTAGCGCCACCGAACCCCGGCTCAGCCGGCGACGCGATCGGAAGCGAATCCGCCGAGCATGCGTTGGTCGAACTGCAAGTGTTCGGCGTGGCTTCCATCTACGAAAATCCATATTTAAGTCATAGATGGCAGAGCACTACTGCCCCGGGCGGCGGCGGGCCGGGCTCGCAGTATGGCCCGCCGCCAGGAGGGTCTATACCCGTAAAATTCCGACCCATGCAGGACAATCGAGGACGCGGCCCGAGCTTCGGCCCAGGACGTCGGGGAAGCGGCCGCGGCCGGCGCTAGACATTGCTTGTTTCCTCAAAGCCGCCAACACTCGGGCGCTTCATCGCCGAGCTTCCTTGGAGGCACTTCTTGAATCTAACCAATGAAAGCTGCATAATGACTACGGGAAACAAGTCCGACACACGCAGAGCTGAGCTCTGGCGCTGGTTATTCGGCAGGCGGGAGTGAGCTATGAAGCAATTAGGCTTGGGTAAGTGGTTTGCACAGTACGGCGAACGCATCGCTTTGGGAGTTGCCCTTGTTGTTATGCTGGTTTTGGCTCTATGGGGCTTGTTTAGCGGCGGACCTGATATCAAACCCGATGATATCTCGAAGGCCGTTTCCGAGAGGGAAAGGGTGATGAACCATGGGAACGTTTCGGAGAGCGACTTAGAGCGTTTCCTGCCCTTGACCGCGGCTCAATTGCAGAGGAATTTAGAAAACGTAGCTACGCGAATCCCTACGAAAGCCCTACAAGCAGAGGGACGAATCGGCTCGCAGACCGCAGTGGCAGGTGTGTTTCGGCGCAATCCCCAAGTTTTTGCGCCTCTAGCACCGCGGACCGCGGCTGTGAACGTTGTCTATACGCAGTTTGTCGTGGAATGCGAACGACGGAACAATCGAGAGGAGTGTTTTACCTATGTGGTGAAGCCAAAACCTGGGGTGAAAGTGCCTCCAGAGTTAAAGGCGATCGGCAAGCCGAATGACCCGTGGCGCCAAGCTTTGGAAGCCCGCCTAAGAGCGTTTCAACCCAGGAACAATTTGTCGGGCATGCTTGGCCCGGCTGGGCCTTTGGGCCCGGGCGGTGGGCCGGTGGGGCCCGGTCCGATCCCTGGCCCGGGTGCTGGAGCTGGCGGCGAAGGAAGCGCTCCCGGAGGTGCGCCATTTGCCCCCAATCAGTTGCCGGCGGTCGAAACCCAATTTGAGATTCTTCGGATTCCAGTTACGGAATCTGCTAAATATGACTTAGCTCCTTTCTTGTATTGCTCAGAGGCTATCTTGGTGGTTTCTGCTTTCCGCTACGCTGATCAAATGCAGGAAATCGCCGACGCTCTCCTTATCGATCGCCAGCAGGTACCGTGGCTGTTCAAGGGCTTTGAAGTGGAGAAGAGAGTCTTCGCTTTGGGGGATCGCCTGCGGGGCATTCCTGATGAATTAGTTATTTGGGATCGGCAAACCAATCAAATTCGCCGTGTCGCTTACACGCCCGATCTGCCTAACAAGGACGAACTAGGTTGGTTGCCCGTCAACGTGCAAGCGTCGGCGTTACGCGTGGCCAGTGCTTTGGAATTCGAGTTGGAGACAGATCCCCTTTGGGAAATTCTCGTGCGTCACTCGCGAAACTTGCTTATGCGTTTGCCGAAAATGTTGGGATCAGGCAGCTATCCTTGGAAAGATCTAGCCCTGGGTTATCGGGAAATCAAAGAGACGCTGGATAAGATTCGACAAAACCAGAAGTTGTTCGAAAAGCCTCCTCCAGTAGATGAACGCCTTCAGCCAAATGTGCAGGATGCTTTTGAGGGTACGAATTTCGCACCGCGAGGAGGTGGCCCGATGGGCGGTAGCGAGGGAGGCGATGTTGGCAGGCCGCCGGGGGGAGGTCTCGGCAGTGGCCCGGCGCCCGCCCCAATGGCACCGAAATTAGGGGGACCGCCTGGCTCGGGCGCGTCAGGGCCGCGGGGTCCTGTAGTGGAGGGCGGCAATCCACCCGCGGATCCGGCCCCAGTCATCTTTAATGAGTTCCCCGACTACGGCCTGATTCGCTTCCTCGATGTTTTCAATAGACAAGAGGATCCCCGTTTTGATCCCTTGAATACGGGAGGACGGCCAGTTGGCGTGCAGTACCGCATTCGAATCGTGCTGCACAATCCCAACTTCGGAAAGACGAGGGAAGTGCAGCGTCCCGAGATGGCGGCGAAAGAAAACTTAGAAGGACCGTGGAGCCCGCCATCGGACATGCTACCCCTGCTAGAACAGACTTTTCTTTACGCTGAGGCACCACGCGAGACTCTGCCCAAGCCCATTTTGGCAGAGCGACCTAACGAAATCGTGCCCGTCCAAGTCCATCGTTGGCTGGGTTTGATACTCGATGTCAGCAATGAACAACAACGGCAAATCCTGGCAATAGGGGATATGGTGGTAGGAACCACCTGGGTCGGTCGTGGTGAATTTGTTGGTGGCTTTACCAAATTGCCAGCGGCCGTGTGGGCACCTCATCTCCCGGTAGATATGCCTGCCGCCGGCGAGGGAGGAGTTGCTGCCGCTGTGACACGCCGATTTGGCCGCTTTGTGTATAAGCCGGACGTGGTTACCACAGCATTCAGCACCCGCTCCATCTTGGTGGACTTCGAGAACCGCACTACGTGGAACGAACTGGTGCGCAATAAACTCGGTGGTACTTTATCTGCGCCGCAGGATTTGACGCCCCAGGAAGTCCTGATTCTGACCGAAGATGGCCGACTGATCGCCCGCAGCGCCCAGCGCGACATGGCGGATCGCGACCGGTCTAAACGGGAGGCAGACTGGCTCAAGCGCTTGGAAAGTTCTAAGGGTCAAGGTCAACCTGCAGTGAAGCCGGGAGATGGTTCATAGCTTCATTACGGCTTCTTCATCGGGGATCTAAAGACACGTCAACAACAACCATTAGGCCGCGCGTGCCAGGTGGGTGGTGTATACCAAATAAACGGCAAACGACGTAATCGCTCAGCCGCTTTCCTGGATACAGGCATGGGGACACCCCGCGGCAAATAAGTTCCGCTCACCTCGTCCTTCCAGCCGTGTTCAGTACCGATATAGGTCACTGTTTCGCCAACGAAGATCGCTGGACCGTCAGGGCCAGCCTCCATTTTGTACGCCGTAATTTCGATAGTTTCCAGCAACATGGGCGTTGCCAGATCGGGAAACTCAGTTGGCGCTAGTACGCGGTAAGGGAAGCGCGCGCGGACCTCGATGCGACCAAAGCCCGCTTTCGCCAAGTGCGTGAGATACTCTTCCAAGCTCAAACAGCCCCCGATACACCGCGCGCGTAAACGGGCATCCTCACGCAGCGCCCGCGGCAAAGGCTGTTGCGCTATTGGGTCACTGGTGTAAAATCGTCCTTGCGGCTGGAGCACCCGATAGACCTCAGATAAAGCACGCTGCAGTTCTTCTTCACGAAAAACATTAAACAGGCAATTTTGCGCCACTACAGTCACCGATTCTGCACATAACGGCAAATGCAGGGCGTCGCCGTCGCGTATCTCCACGAAGTCGCGACAGAACCAAGGATTGAGATTCTCAGCTTCCAGTAAGTTTGCCCACGCCGCCTCACGCATCTCCGCTACCGGATCAATCCCAATCACGCCTCCCCGACGACGCACTAAATAGGCAAATTGTAACAGTTCCAGTCCGCCTCCCACGCCGATGTAAAGCACCGTGTCTGTCTCGCATATCTCCCGCGGATCTACTGTGCTCCCACAACCGTAATTCATTTCAAGCATGCGGCTAGGATAGCGTAACCCCGGTAGTTCCCAAACCGCTAACGGCACACAACATAGTCCCGGATCAGGTTGGCGCGCCGCTTCGGCATAAACTTGTGCGACCACCTCCAGGTAATCACCCATCTTGACTCCTGCCGATCCCAATTTGTCTCCCGTTGCCTGCTTTTTCAGTGAATGACTCAAAGACCGTCAGTCAAAAGCAATCTGCAGAGAAGGTTCTAAGTAGAGCTGTCGCGGCTTTCGTTAGGATAGGGTCACTCCAGCCCGGCCTGCAATCGGAGTTCCTACTCCCTGTCACCAACCGGCAGGAAATCTCCCAGCATTGAATCGGTTTTGCGGGTCGAAGGCCTGCTTCACTTTATGTTGCAGCAACTGGTCAGCTGCAGGTTCGCCCCAGACTAGTTGGGGCGTTTTCCAAGCTCTGGGACAGCGCAGCAGGATCAGGCGACCTGAAGCCGGCGCTGCTTCTGCCGACACCCGGTTGAGTGCTGAGAGGGTATCACGCAATTTCCGTACCTGCTCCACGAGAGCCGATTCAGTCACGTCTAACCAGTGCCCGTAAATCGTACCCGTTCCCGCATGGGCAACGACCCCGATTTCACCCAAGTGCCTACAGGATTGTAGCATAAATGAAGTCTGACTGGGGAGTACATTGGCTCGGAATGAAACCTTGGCTGAGGGCAAGACCGGAAAATCAGCGAACCATTGCCATAGTGCTGAGCCCGCCGCGGCGGTCCACTCGTGAACCAATTCACTTTCAGGGACTTGAGCCAGTTCACGACAAATTTGCTCACGTTGCCAAGCAACGCTGCTGGTTTTCTCTTCAAAGCCGATGAACACCAGATACTGGTCGGACTCTGGCCAGAGTGGGGCAGCTTGGCACCAATGCGCCGCTGTTTTGTTGATCACAGTTACCGTTACTGGCCGGGTCTGCGAGCGGTGCACTGTGTCCAGGAAGTTGGCCAAGGTTCTTTCCGAACAACGCCAACACAATAAGGCATTATGTTGCGGCAAAGGTCGCACCTTGAGGGTCACTTCGACTATCACGCCTAATGTTCCTAGTGCGCCAATGTGCAGTTTATGTAGGTCGTAGCCTGCTACATTTTTGACCACCCGCCCACCCGAGCGGGTTAGTTCCCCTCTATCGTTCACGACCACCATGCCCAGCACATAGTCGCGCCACGTGCCATAACCATAACGACGCGGGCCTGGAAGATTCGTGGCCAAAGCGCCGCCCAGAGTGGTGCGCTGAGGCAGAGGCACATCGATGGGCAACCATTGTCCCCTTTCCTGCAAGATCTCCTGTAACTGCGCCAGGGTCCGGCCTGCTTGCACAGTGACGGTCATGTCTGCTGCGGGATATTCCACGAGACGATTCAGACCGGTCAAGTCGCAGATATAGCCCGTGCATACGGGCGGCAGTCCGTAGTCAAGCAGCGTACCTCCACCAAGGGGAAATACACTCGCATGGCGCGCCGCAGCTTCCCGCACCAGCTCGCTCACCTGATCAGGATGCTCTGGTCTTTCGACGGCCAACGGTCCTACGCCGTCCAAATACATCTCTTGACTAGGCGCTCCTGCCATGTCGACTCAAAGTCAACAAGTCCACCACCAACGTGGGATTGACTTAGGGGAGGATTTTTATTCCGCAGGCTCAATGATAGCCGACATCGAACCCTTCGAACGGGGCAACCATGGGTCCGGGCCAAACGCGTGAATTTGGTCGCGCTTCAACTCCGCGTGTTCCTTCGTGGTAGTCAACACAATTGCTCGACCCTTTGTGTGCACCTCCAAGGCAATTTGGTAGCCTTTCTCTCGTGGATAACCAAACAGGGTCTGCATCATGTGGATCACGTAGTCGAACGTGTGATCATCATCGTTCAGTAGTATGACATGATACGGCGGCTGTTTTTTCACTTCTTCTTTGGCTCGCTCTTTCGTCTTTTTTTCGGGCACAGTCAGAGTCCCAGCGCTCATAAATACTCTCCCCCGTGGCAACAGGACTGTCCTCAGGCTAAAGCCATCCAGGAGCAAATTGGGCGCAGTATCAGTATGTCTACGAGCATGATACGCAATATTATCGTGAAAGCAAGGGCATTAGCGAGGTTAGCCTGAGTCAGAGCAAGTCAACAAGTTCAGCGATGCCAATGCGTGCCAGTTCCCGGCCAAATAGAAATTGACCATTTCGCACCCATTCACGGACCTTTTCATGATGAGGCTCAAATAACCGCGTCAGTAAGCCGTCCATATCTTCTTCCATGCGTACAAAGTGTTGTGCCCATTGTCGCGCCTCATCGGCCATAATGCGTCGATCGCTCTGCCAGCGCATGCGATGAAAGAAAAACACGCTATGAGGCGTTACTAAGCGTTTCGCGCATGCGCCGAATATCAGTAAACATGCCGAGGAACATTCTCCTAATACCACTATTGTGCCACGAAGTTGCTGCAGTTTCAGTAACGACAATACTGCTAGGGCACCATAGACGGAACCGCCAGGTGAATCCATATATAAGGTACATTCGCTTCCCTGGGGTAATTCGAGCAAGAAATTAATTACGTCCGCTTCCCAATCTTCCACCTCGCCGATCAGCGCGATGTCGTTTCGTTCCTTTTTTCGCCTACGGGGCATAGTTAGTTGCCTAGGTTGATACGCCACATGGCCTATGGGTCAGCGTCAACTGGTAGCTAAAGCGGCACTTTCTCGAGGTACTTTTTCAGGAAATACGCGAAAGCCAATTATAAAATCTCCCGCCATCTGTGCCCAGTCTGGCTTTACGATCTGATTCGGGAACGCATCTCCGGACTTTGAGCATGACTTAGGGTAAGAGAATGGCACCAATCAGGGACATGTTAGCCAATTACTTAGAAAGCCGCCAGCTAAGCTTCTCCGGCTTTTCAAGGCGATTTTCGCTTAGCGCGAGGAGATGACGCGGTAGGGTCAACAACTCGGTTATTCGCCGAAGAAAAACAACGCGGGCCATGGACAATTCGGCCCGATGGGAAATTATCGACTTGACTTGCCTGCATCTTAGGCGAGGAAATTTGTGAATCGCCGGCGCATGATATAGACGGAGGAACCGACGTTCTTTTACTAGAGAGTTGAGACCTCGGAGGCTTAATCAACGGGTTTAGGAAGCGGGGCCTTCTCAGGCGTCGGTTGCGGAGCAGCCGGGGTATGAGTCACTATACAAGCAGATGCACAGCAATCGCGGTGGAACAAGCCATGCAGACGGTCAAGCAGGCTTGGCCGGCATGCGTCGTGGCAATTTGCCGGGCAAGGAGCGCAGCTAACGCGGCACAGGCCGATGTGGCTCGGACAAGCAGCTGCTTCCCGGCAGAAGAGCGGACGAACCGGATGCACATGACAAGGTGTAGGACATGGTTGTGCACAGCGACACCATGAGCTGTGGAGCGAAAAGCGAGGCAGACAGAGCGAGGGCTGGGATGAACAGGGAGCAGCACAGTAGGTAGCGGGTGCGGCCGGTTTCGCTTCGGCAGGCTTCGCTTCGGGTGTCTGATAGTCAATTACCACGATTTCGGGTTGCAGATTTGGCATAAGTTGTTGTGCCTGGGAAGCTTGAGGGCCCCACCAGCCCCAACACCCGAAGACCGCTAGGGTGAGCCAAAGCTTGCGCATGGTTCTACTCCTCGTAAAGGGATCAAGTGTGGATCAGTTTGCCCGCCAAGCCAGACAAGTGAGCTTCCGAAAAGTCCCGGCACTATGACGGAAAGCTCATTTGTCTGGCACAAGATATTTCGGCTGCAGTGACCAATGGCCCTGCGGGCAAAGTCATAATTTTTCGGCGGGAGTAAGTGCTTAGGTTCCAAATGAACTAAAAAAGCTCAACGTAATGCTTGTGGGGCATGCGCCCCATGATTAAGCCGCAGCCTGCCGAATCGCTGGACCGAGCCACGGTGCCAGCGCCTTGAGCGTCCGCGTTACCGCCCCTTGGTGAGATAACACGAAAGAACGAGCCCGTTGCCCGAGTTGCTCACGCCGTCCTCGGTGCTCCAACAGGTCGGCCAGGGTGGCAGCGAGTTGCTCGGAAGTTTGAACTTGGACAGCTGCTTGGGCGTGGCGCAAGGCGTCTGCGATCTCCTGAAAATTCCATACATGGGGCCCGAATACGACGGGTATGCCTAGAGCAGCTGGTTCCAGCATATTTTGGCCGCCACGCCGGCTGAAACTTCCACCAACAAAGGCCACATCAGCTAAGCTCCAGACCTGTGCCAACTCGCCAATCGTGTCCACGAGAATCACGGGCATCTTACCACTCAATCGTGGGCCTGATGCTGCGGCGTGGCTGGTATCCGTCTCACTGGAATCCCAGGGCTGCCGCTCGGCCGAATCAGCAGCTCGGGGAGCAAGCTGGCTGCGGCGAAGCACGGGCCAGCCGTGCGCTTCAATGAGCCGCGCCACTTGGTCGAAACGTTCACGATGACGCGGCACCAAGATCAGACGAAGTTGAGGCCAACGCGATTGAAGTTGGGCATAAGTCCTAAGCACGATCTCTTCCTCGGGCTCCTGAGTGCTACCTGCGACCCAGACTAACTCGCGCCTTTCTTGACCCCGGGTCGAGCTAAGTCCGAATAAACGAGCCAATTCTTGGCTACGGGCGGCGCACGGTTCCGTGATAGCACCGTCAAACTTGAGGGAACCAGTAACGACAATACGGGAGGGGGCGACGCCCAGATGTCGCAATCGCTCAGCATAGGTCGCATTTTGCACCGCCCAAAGTCGAATCGTGCGCAAGTAACGCGCGAACCAAGGGCCAAGCCGGCGGTAACCTCGATAGCTCCGTTGACTGAGGCGTGCATTAATCACCACCACGGGAACTTGGCGACGGTGCGCTTCGGCAAGCCAGTTTGGCCATAACTCCAGTTCGACCAAGATAAGCAGATTTGGTCGGATTCGCTGGAAGGCATTAGCTACGGCCCAGGTGAAATCCCAAGGGGCAAACCGCACTATCGTTTCCGGAAAATTGCGTCGCGCCACGTCATAGCCCGTTTCGGTTCCGACGGTAATCACCAATTCCCAAAGAGGGTACTGCTGACGCATTTGAGTGATGAAAGGTCGTAAAAGGAGTACTTCGCCGACGCTGACGGCGTGAATCCAGGCCGCAGGACGAGTTGACGTTCGCTGGGGCAATAAGCCCGTGAGTTTGTCCCACCAGCCTGCGCGATACTTACCGTGGCGCCAACGCTGCCAGATGAAGTAAGGCAGGGCCCCCGCAAGACCGAAGGTATAAAGCGCGTCGAGCAGATTGGGCATGCTCAAGACTTCCGTGTCATTAGCGGCGAAGTTTCATGCAACAATGCTTGTATTTTTTCCCACTACCGCACGGACATGGATCGTTGCGCCCAACCCGCGGTGCGCTGTTGCGGATCGGTTCAATGCGTTTCGCTTCCCCCTGTTGCGAATTGCGCAGAGCTTGCTCTTGTTGCGTGCGAATACCGTCTTGGGAGAATGCGGACGGTGGTGCCTCGTGCACCGCCGCAGTAATTTGCCAGACCGTTTCCATCACCTCATAGCCCGCTTCCTCCATGCGGAAAATCAAATCGGTCACGCGGTCGGCCACGTTCTCCCACATTACCTCAAACTGCTTCATTCCTTGTCGCTTATACTCGCTTTTCGGATCAATCTGAGCATAACCGACCAAACCAACGCCTGCGCGGAGGTAGTCCATGGCGTACAAGTGGTCTTTCCAAGCCGCATCCAGGACATTCAGCAGCAGACTACGCTCCATGGTGCGCATTTCGGGACGATAGCGATCGTCAAAGGCATTGCTCAAAACCTGAAGGGCTTTGCGTCGGCTCAGTTGCTGTAACTGGTCGGGAGACACCGTCAATTGCAGAGTTTGTTGCGCCCATGTAGCCAATTGCTCGGCTTGCGCTGGACTGAGCGTGTCTTTTTCGCCCAGGATTTCGTCGATTTTCCGCTCAATGCGTTCTAACCCGTCGCTGGGATAAGATCGTCGGCTGGCCTGGTAAAGGATGGCTTGCAGTTCTTGACGGGAGAGGCTCTCGAAATCTGATTCGCGGAGTAATTCGGCCGCAGGAGCGAATCGTTGGCGGGCCCAGGCGAGTAAACCGGCGCGGTTGTTCGGAAGTAAGGGGCCAACAGGCCGTTCCGGTAGAAAGCGAGCCAAGCCCACCAGTACGGGAAATTCCACATCGCGGCGAAGGTACATCTCCAGGCAGCGCTGATAGAGGAACTCGACTAGCTGTTCGGCGTCTTTCTGGCGGAGTTCGTCGAGGTGCAATCCGAGAATGAACTTACGATTGGCCCAATCGCATAAACTTTTCAAGCCAAAGTCGGGCTCGAAAAAGCTCGCGCCTTCTTGCAAATCGAGACGTTCGATAAAGCCTTCGATTTCTGGCAATAGTTTCTCAACCAGTTGTTCGCGCTCGGTCTGCTGCAGCTTGCGGATACTCCAATCAATATTCCAACGTGACAAGAGAAACTTGCGAAATGCGTCGTATTTCCAATCGGTCGGGTCCTCGGCAGGATTGAAACACTCATCGATCTGGTCATGGAGTAGGCTAGTAGCAAGCGTCTGGGCACGCTCGCGAGCGATCCGCGTAGCTTCCTCGAAGGTGCAGCGACGAAACTCTTCCGCTTCCAGTTCCACACCAAGTCGGCGACTGGCAAAAGCGGCGAAACACTCGGCCGGATAGTTTTCGTCCAAGTAACGTCGCACCGCTTTCTCAAGCTGCTGACGGATCATTTGCAAAATGCGGAGTCGGCCGTTAGCTCCCTCGAGCAATTCCTGACGGTAACCATAGACACGGCGCCGCTGGAGATCCATGACCTCGTCGTATTCCAACAAGTGTTTGCGGATGTCGAAGTTTCGCTCCTCGACGCGTTTCTGGGCCTTGGCGATCTGTCGGCTCACCATGGGGCTTTCGATACACTCGCCTTCCTTCATGCCCAGGGCGGTAAGCACTTTCTTGACCCAGTCCCCCGCGAAGATGCGCAGAAGGTCGTCTTCGAGGGAAAGGAAGAAGCGACTGGAACCCGGATCGCCTTGCCGACCCGCACGACCACGCAACTGGTTGTCAATGCGGCGCGCTTCATGCCGTTCGGTTCCGATGACATGCAATCCCCCCAGTTCAGCCACGCGCCGTCCTTCCTCCTTCATTTTCTCCTTCGCCTCGATCTCATCTACGGTTTTCTTCCAGATGTCTGGGGGAACATCGAGGCGCGTCGGATACTGGTGTCGCAGCTTGGCCCAGGCGAGGAACTCGGGATTGCCGCCGAGAATAATGTCGGTACCTCGCCCTGCCATGTTGGTGGCGATGGTAACAGCGCCGATGCGGCCCGCTTGGGCAATGATCTCGGCCTCGCGCGCCGCGTTCTCAGGTTTGGCATTGAGCAATTCAAACTTGATGCCCCGCCGCTTCAACATCTCGCCGAGCCGCTCGGATTTCTCTACCGAGACTGTGCCTACCAAGATGGGCCGACCCGTCTTATGCACTTCGACGATTTCCTGGACCACGGCATTCCACTTCTCTCGTTCGGTGCGAAAAATAACATCGGGATAATCGATGCGGCGTAGCGGTTTATTGGTGGGGATGGCGACCACCTCGAGCTTGTAGATTTTCCAGAACTCATCGGCCTCGGTCATGGCCGTGCCCGTCATTCCCGCAATTTTCTTGTACAACCGGAAGAAGTTTTGCAACGTGATCGTGGCCAAGGTCTGAGTTTCCTGTTTGATGGGCACGCCTTCCTTAGCCTCAATGGCCTGGTGTAGGCCGTCGCTCCATTGCCGACCGATCATGAGACGACCCGTAAATTCATCCACGATAATAACGCTCATCTCGCCCGTTTCTGGGTGCGGCATAACCACATAATGCTTATCGCGTTTGTACAGGTGGTGCGCCTTCAGCGCATTATCGATCAGGTGGGGCCATTCCATGTTGCCCGCGGTATAGAAACTCTCCACGCCCACCAGTCGTTCTGCTTCGCGGATGCCTTCTTCGGTGAGCGGGCAAGCGTGCTCTTTCTCCTTGATCTCAAAGTGAATGCCTGGCTTGAGTTGACGTGCTACTCGGTCGGCAAGGCGGAATCGTTCGATGTCGCCAAAGGCGGGACCTGAGATGATCAACGGCGTGCGGGCCTCGTCTATGAGGATGTTGTCCACCTCGTCAATGATGGCATAATTCAGCCCGCGCTGGCATTGCTGTAAGTAAGGCGGATAGCGGGGATCGCCCCAGCGAGCGGGTTTCATGTTATCTCGGAGATAGTCGAAACCGAACTCGCTGTTAGTTCCGTAAGTAATGTCGCATTCGTAGGCGCGGCGTCGCTGGGGCGAATCCATGTCCGACTGGATGTACCCCGCAGTGATGCCCACGCCCTGATAGATCGGCATCATCCACTCACAATCGCGGCGTGCTAGGTAATCGTTGACAGTAACGATGTGCACGCCATCGCCAGTCAGGGAGTTGAGCACGGCCGGGAGCGTGGCCACCAATGTTTTACCTTCACCCGTGGCCATTTCCGCGATCTTGCCTTGGTGCAACACGATGCCACCGAGTATCTGAACGTCGAAATGCCGCATGTCTTTGTAACGGCGGGCTGATTCGCGCACCGCCGCGAAAACTTCGACCAGCAGATTGTCCAGAGGCTCGCCATTCGCTACACGTTGTTTCCAGTGGCTGCCAAGGCTACGTAATTCCTCATTAGATAATTCCCGCATCTTCGGCTCGAGATCGTTGATGCGAGCTAACAGGGAACCTGGAACTACCTCGTAAGGCTTTTCGGGATTCCCAGTCTTACGATAGCCCAAGGCGCGCAAAGCGCGGTCGTTGCTCGAGCCCAACAGTAGCGTCAAGACTCGCACGAGCCACTCGGAAAAAGCACTTAGGGCATCGCTGATTTTTTCCCAAATGCTGAGGTCTTGAGGTAATGTTTCGTCCCTGACGAAGGTTGATTTCTGCCCCATGGTCATATTCCGGCACTTATCCAAGTGTGTGGTTTCGGATGAAGGTACAAACCCGCGGCCAATCTACGCTCCTAAGGCAAGCTGGTCAATACGTCTCCAGGGGCCAAAACTGGAATCCACCCAGTTTTCAGCCGAGGGTCACTGCGTTAGCCAGTGCTGCTCTGCGAACTACGCTTCGCGCCCACTCACCCTCTACTAATTGTACGTATCCCGCTGTTGAAGCGTTGTGGCGCATCAACTGTCGTCGGAAAAGGTCGCATCCCGAATCACGTACTTGCGTGCCTCGCTGAAAAAGAGTGATCTTGCCCTGGGGCATTGTGCTTGTGGAAGCGCGTTAGGTTCCTATAATGCTCAATTGGCATGTGGCCAAACCATCCGGAAGTTACGTGTCTCGGTGGGAATGGCCAAACGCAGCCTTGGGGCTTACCAGAGCCGCGAAGCCGACTTCTGATGCAAAAGCCTGCCCTATGTGGGATGAGCGCAACATGCTCGCTTAGCTCGGGCTAAACCGGTGCTCCGCGGCGCGGAGGAGTTGAGCTGTGGCCGGGGGGAACTATCTTTTTACCAGCGAATCGGTAAGCATGGGCCACCCGGACAAGGTGGCCGACCAGATTAGCGACACGATCCTGGACTTTTGCCTCCAACATGATCCCTACAGTCGCGTCGCCTGCGAGGTGCTAGTCACTACTGACTTAGTAGTGGTAGCGGGTGAGATTACTACCAAGGCCCCGTTGACCCGTGCGCTGGTGGATCGCTTAGTTCGGGATACGATTCGGGAAATTGGCTACACAGATCCGAGCATAGGTTTTTCCTGCGATACAGTTCAGGTAGATATTTGTCTGCATCGGCAATCGCCAGATATTGCTATGGGCGTGGATACAGGCGGGGCCGGGGATCAGGGCATGATGTTTGGCCATGCCTGCCGCGAAACCAAGACGCTCATGCCCCTACCGATTTATCTGGCCCATCGCTTAGTCGAGAAACAAGCGCAGCTTCGGCGGAGCGGTGAGTTACCTTTTTTGCGTCCTGACGCTAAGAGCCAGGTCACAGTCGAGTATCGCGTCGATGGTACGCCGGCGCGAATTCATACGGTCGTGCTATCCACCCAGCACGACGAAAGTGTAGTGGAGATGCGCGACGGAAAGCGTCTGTTTTCCGAAAAGGCTAAGCGCTTGATTATCGAGCGGCTCATTCTGCCGACCTTACGAGCCGAGCGTCCTGATTTGGTGGACGATGACATCATTTTCCATATCAATCCGACGGGTTGCTTTTTAGAAGGTGGTCCAGCAGCGGATACAGGACTGACAGGACGCAAAATTATCGTGGATACTTACGGTGGTCGAGGTCGGCACGGAGGAGGAGCTTTTAGTGGCAAGGACCCCACGAAAGTGGACCGCTCAGCGGCATACATGGCCCGACACATAGCCAAGAACATCGTGGCCGCGGGTTTGGCTGATCAATGCGAAGTTCAACTCTCGTACGCGATCGGGCGGGCCGAGCCATTGAGTATTTGGGTAACCACGTTTGGTACCGCGCGAAAGGGCGTAACTGACGAGCAACTAATAGACCTGATTCGCGAACATTTCCCCTTGACGCCGCGCGGCATTATCGAGGCCTTACAATTGCGTCGGCCCATTTATCGTCAAACTGCGGTGCACGGCCATTTTGGGCGTGAATTACCCGATTTTACATGGGAACGCACGGATAAGGCAGCGGCGCTGGCACGCGCAGTGGGGATAAATATTGCCGCGGTAGCCTAAGATCATGTCCTGCGAAGTTGGTGCCTTGCTTCATCCCTGTTCGACGACGCCCTGGGTGCAGGTCTAGTGTGCCTCTCGAACGGCTAAGAACTGTCATGCTCTAGTAGGCGTAAGCGGCACCGATGGGGTCGGACAACCAGGAGGGAGCATGCTGGGACAACGCAGCTTTCTTCTCGCCGTGGGACTAGGTGTGTGCTGTTATGGCGTGATCGTGGTTTGGTATGCAGCCCAGGCCACAGAAATCGGCTTGCAAGCAGCGTTTGGCACCCGCATTCACAAGATCAACTACAGTTACCTGCGGGACGAGGTCAATCCCCCGCCCGAAGTGGGCGATCAGATCCTCTCGGTCGGGCCGTATCGCATCGAGACTTTCTCTGATTTTATCCGCGCCTTGGCGGACATCCGCAACGAGCGCGAGTTCCCGCGCTTGGTCGTATCGCCCGACAAGCTGACCCACGAGGCCCTGGAAATCCTGCCCCAGAAGGATAGCCACATTCTCGTTTACGGAGATGAGGAATGGGTGCGGGTGCAATATCGCAAGGCAGACGGTCGCGTTGCGGCTATTTGGTGCGTGGTTGGCACCACTGCCCCGGAGGAGTTTACTCATTCGTTGCTCTGGTTCGTGGTCAAGTTAGGACTCTTTGGCTTAGTAGCGCTGGTGATGTGGCGAAGGCCGCACGATGATGCCGTGCGTCGGTTTTACATATTGTGCGTGGTGACCATTGGCGCGTTCATGGGAGGCTATCACTGGTATCGCATTGCCAGCAGCCCACCGCTGGTCATTGTGTTTATGATTTGTGCCGCGTTGTTACCTGTGGTCAGCCTCCATTTTTACCTCACTTTCCCCAGGCCGAAGGCGTGGCTGCAGCGTTGGCCCCGAACTATCCTCGGCGTGCTTTACGGCGTGCCGTTAGCGCTGCTGGCAGCCAAACTGTCGACTTATTTGTGGCTAGTTTATACCTATCGCTTCGGCACCATGTCCGATAAAGTGGCGCGTGTGCAGACTATCTTGGGCTGGCTTATGACCGAGATCTATGCCAGCGTGTTCGTCTCAGCGAGTTTGTTTCTCGGATGCGTGGCCAGTTTGGCACATAGTTTTTGGAGCAGCCAGCCTAATAGTCGTGAACGTAAGCAACTGCAGTGGATCCTAGCGGGAGCGATAGTGGCCCTCATCCTGGTTGCTTACACCGTGGCCCTAGCCATTACCAACGCAGAACAGTTTAGCCTCGGTGGCGCCACCTGGCCGATGTTTCTGGCGTCGTTATGTTTCACCTTGGCCTACGGCATCAGTATTTCCCGCTATGGTATGATGGAAGTCGGGCAAGTCCTCCACTGGGGCTTAGCCCGGTTATTGCTCGGCGCGTTGGCAGGTTTGGTTTATACGGGACTAGTGTTCGTAGTAACGCTCATGATCGGCACGCGAGGCGACAGCCATTCGCCATTTCGCCAAGCCGTGCTCGTGAGCTTGACGGCTTGGTTATTGCTCACGGTCATGGATTGGGTGCGTTGGCGTTTGCGTCAGGCAATCAATCTTCGGCTCTACCGCGAGAAATCGCAGCTCGACCGCACGCTGCAACGGCTCAGCCAGGCGGTGGCGCAACTGGTGGATGTGCCCACGTTGTGTCGTCAGTTGCTCCAAGTTCTAGTGGAAGGTTTGGACGCGCGTCGCGCCGCCTTATACTTGCGCGACGGCCACGCTGGCGAGTTGCGGATGACGGTCAAGCAGGGGGATTGGCAGCCCCCTGAAACTATTTCCGCAGATGCCCCGGTAGTCCAAGCCGTTCAACAGGAGTGCCCGTTGTACGTCCCGTGGGGACCTTTCCGCGTCTTGAGTGGGGCACAACGGCAATTGGAACAATGGCAGGCCCATCTGGCTTTGCCTTTACTGTATGAGGGTACAGTACAGGCGGTTGTTCTGGTTGGGTATGCGGAACCTTATTATGACCCCGAACATGGGCATTTGTTGCGGGCTTTCGCGCAAATGGCCGCCTTGGCCCTGCACAGTGCCCAGACCCATGAACGGATCGAACGGCTGAACCGTGACTTGCAACTCAAGGTCGAGAAAATTTCGGAACAGCAAAGGCGAATCCACGCGCTCCAAAACCAGTTACTGCGTCAGGGGGAAGTGCCTGCCTCAGCGCCTCCACCGTCGCTGCCTGGGGAACGCGAAGGGATAGCGCTCACCCCCACTCGCGCCGCCAATTCCTCCGCCGATTCGGAAAATCATCCCATACTGGTGGGATCAAGTCCACGTATCCAGGAACTGAACGCACTGATCCGCAAAGTGGCTGCCAGTTCAGCTGCTGTGTTAATCCGTGGCGAAAGTGGCACTGGCAAAGAATTAGTCGCACGGGCCATTCATCAACTGAGTCCTCGTCGCGACAAACCATTCATTAAGGTGCATTGCGCCGCGCTGGCGCCGACGCTGTTGGAAAGCGAACTATTCGGCCATGTCAAGGGGGCCTTTACCGGAGCCCATCGCGACAAGGTGGGACGGTTTGAACTCGCTCATGGGGGAACTCTCTTCCTGGATGAAATCGGGGACATCTCTCCCGAGGTCCAAACCAAGTTGCTGCGGGTTCTGCAAGAAATGACCTTTGAGCGAGTCGGTTCCTGCGAGCCGATCTGCGTAGATGTCCGTATTGTCGCCGCCACTCACCAAGACCTGGAACGCCTGATGCGCGAGGGTCGGTTTCGAGAAGACCTGTTTTACCGATTGAATGTGGTTACCATCCGCACTCCGGCTCTACGCGAACACCGTGAGGACATTTACGAGTTAGCATTGCATTTCTTACGGATCTATAACGCGAAGTGCCATAAGAGCATTACGCACATTGAAGACGAAGTGCTGGAAATCTTCAAAGCGTATGATTGGCCTGGCAACGTTCGCGAATTAGAGCACGTTATCGAGCGTGCCGTGATTTTGGCGGAAGGCACATCCCTTACGGTGCGCGACCTACCTGCCGAACTGGTCTTCGCAGCGGAAAACGCGTTGATGACCGCTAGTTCCTCTAATTCGATTGATCCGAGACTACGTCCCATGGCTGAGGATAGACCGTCATGGCGGAGTCATCCTACCTTACCCCAGCCCGAATGGCAGACCTTGCAAGCGATCCAAGAACGCGAACGTTTGTTACGCGCTTTACATCTTTGCGGCGGCAACAAATCGCGCGCCGCTCGGTTGCTGCGGATGCCCCGAAGTACTTTTTTGAGCAAACTAGAGAAATATGGTCTGCTCCATAGCGACCGCCGCGCTGCGGACTCTGCAGGCTAGATTTCTTTGTAGCATGATAATTTGTTGACCGACGTCGGAATGTAAACCGACACCGGCGAGCCAGACTTCTTTTCCACCCAAGATTTCGACGGGACGTTATTCCAATCGTTGAATGCGATTAGTTTGCCAACGATACTAGGGTGCGCCAAAGTCTCAACGCGCGATGTTGAACACTGCGAACGATATGTTGGCAATCAACAGCTGAACATTAGAGGATGTAAAGCACTAGTAAAATAAGGCGATTCCGGTTAGGATGTTGCCAACCGACGTGTCGTCCGAAGGTTGGGCATCACCACGTGAGGGCGGCCTGGCCTCGGAGCATCGCAGCTTCGGCTTCTGATTATATGGAAAGGTGCTTGCCATCATGAATTCACGCAGACAAATCAGGTAAACAGAACTAACAAACTGAGCCACGGGCCATGCGACCAGTACTACTACGCATTCCAACGCCATGGGGAGATGTGCCGATTTTCTCGTTCGGTATCATGTTAGTGTTAGCTTTTTTGATTGGGACGTGGTTAGCAGCCCGACGGGCGCGCCGCGAAGGCGTTCCTCCTGAAGCCATGTGGGATATCGCCATCTATGTGTTTTTCGGCGGCGTCGTCGGCGCGCGTATCTTGCATATGATCCTGTTTCCGCAACCAGGAAATCTCTGGCAGCAGATGGTGCGCTTCGTCAAAATTTGGGAGGGCGGGCTCGTGTTTTACGGCTCGCTCATCGGCGGGGGCATCGGTTTCATCCTGGCACACATGGCAATCATGCGCCGCTTGGGCATTAGGACATGGCAAGTTGCAGACTTGATCACGCCGTCCCTTGCGCTAGGCATCTGCTTCGGCCGCATAGGCTGTTTCCTAAACGGTTGCTGCTTCGGTAATGTGGCCGACCCTTCTGTCCCTGCCTGGCTCACCGTGCGCTTCCCGCCTTTGAGCATGCCCCACCGCGCTTTGGCAGAACGCGGTTATCAAACGTTGTTCGGGTTCGCACTCGCTTCGCCGCAAGACACGCAGCGCGACGCGCGGACCGTAGTCTTAGTCGAACCCGACAGCCCGGCAGCTAAGGCTGGTTTACAAGCCGGCGACGTCATCCTTGAGGTAAACGGCCAACCAATCGACAACGGCGATGTTCTGCGCCAACATCTCAACCAGTTGCGACTTCAGGCCTCGGGGCCCCACGCTGCGATTCCCGATTTACACCTGGCATTGACCGTAATGCGGCAAGGTTCCGTCTTACGCCCCGATTCCACGGACGGGGTCGCTCCGTTTCGTCCCCCCTGGAGCTTGCCATTGTACCCCACGCAACTCATCAGTGCACTGGACGGGTTGGTCTTATACGGGCTGTTGACCTTGTACTATCCCTTGCGGCGGCGCTACGGGGAAATTTTCGCCGCGTTCTTGGCAACCTACGCCGTGAGCCGATTTTTCATTGAACAGATCCGCAGCGACACACCACGTCTCTGGGCGGGAATGACCTTCTCGCAATTGGTCAGTGTCGCCATACTCATCACCGCAGTGCTGTTTTGGTTAGCCTTGTATCGTTGGGGTGAAAAACCAGCACAGGAGCTATGCTCCTGTCAACCTGTCTCCACGTCAGTTCCCTGAAAAACTGGCCGAGGAGCACAAGCAGAGACGCGTGAGTTACCAAGGGACCGGCTGGCGTTGCGCGAGCAGATACTGTAGTACGGCCTCGGCGGAAGCATCGAGCATTTCCAGACGATACACGTCCCAGTGTTGCTCTACCACAAACCGTTGGAAGGCGGTGAAGAACTCGTGTGGCTGACGCACCCGCATCTGAATTGCCTGGGGCCCCGCCAATTCGACGCCTAGCACCATGGGCCACTGCAGTAGCCAACCGGCCAGCTGACGCGGCTGGGATGTCTCGACGCAAATCAGCGAAGGATAATTCTCCAGCTGCTGGCGGGTCTGATCGAGCGTGCCCTGCGCCAGGACTCGACCCCGCGCCAACACGACAAACTGATCTGCCAATTGTTCCAGTTCCTCCAGCTGATGGCTGGATACCAGGATGACCATGCCTGCTTGGGCCAACTCAGCCAGTAAGCGAGCAAATTCCGCGCGGCCCGCGGGATCGACGCCATTGAACGGCTCATCGCACAGCAGCACGTTCGGCTGGTGGAGCAGGGCCTGGGCCAGTTTCAACCGCTGTTTCATGCCTTTGGAGTAGCTGCCAATGGGCCGCCCTGCTACGTGGGCCAAACCGACGCGGTGCAAACAGCGCTCCACCTGTTGCCGACGAATTTCTCCGTGAAATCGTGCCAGAACGGAAAGGAAATCGCCGCCCGTCCAATCTTCGGGAAAGCGATCGGTCTCCGGTACATAGCCCAGTTGGCTCCGCGTTCGCGCTGCCTGCGCTGGTTGGCCGCCGATCAATACCGTGCCACTACTGGGACGTGTCAACCCCGCTGCTAATCGTAACAACGTCGTCTTTCCGGAGCCATTCGGCCCAACCAACCCGGTAATGCCTTGCTCCAAACGCAGGTTCACGCCATCCAACGCCCTTACCGGGCCGTACCATTTGCTGACGTCTCGAAATTCCAACCTCGCCGTCATAGGCTTAGCTCTCGAGGTGAAGCGCTGGTGATCGGATGCTACGCGACAATCTCGACCGCCCGCAGTCGTTTATGCAGGTACCACCAGCACAGCACACACACCACAAGTAAAACCGCCGCGGCTTCTTGCCAGTCAGGCTGTAAAGCGGGATGACCCCGTCTGCGTCCTACTAGCGTGGCTGGCACACCTAAATAGCGGGAACCTACCTGATAGACATCGTTCCACAAATCCAGCAAGCGCCAGCGCGGCGACAGTCCGACCACATCTACGAGCAACCGACTGAGCGACCTGCTGAATAGCATCACGCCGAGCCAAACTAACACCATTGGCACCGTCTTACGTAACCACATGGCCGTCGCCAACACTAACGAGCCTAATACCACGATCATAACAAGACTATAACCTAGAATCCCGAGCGGAACGCGGCTGTGGTGGAGAAAGTAATCCCATCCTTCGAGCAGACCATATTGCACATACAGCGCCCATGCGGGCACGGTTAGCGTCAGCAAAATAAGCACGGCCACGGCCAGAAATTTACCCAACAAATAATCCACGGGGGTAATCACCTTGGACAAATAAAACGCGACACCACCGGTCGCATAGTCTTGGCCGATCAATAAAGAGCCTGCTAGAGCTAACATGACCACGATGATCCAACCCTGCATCCAGATGTAATTACGATACATATTTGGCTCACCGCCCAGGCCGAGCCGATCTGCGAAAAACTGCCACATCCGTTCGGGATTGACGGCCTTGGCAAACGGCAGCAACCGCATTTGTTCTTGCTGTTGACGTACTGCTTCCTTAATTTGCACCGTCAGATATATGCCGAAGAAATACGAGAGGAAATGGAACGCTGCCAGCGCATAAAACGCCCAGAATATCCGTCGCCGAAACATCAACCGCAATGCTACTTCCGCTACCGCAACGATAGCTCGTAGACGCGCTACTACAAGACTTCCCGGGGCTGCTGCTAATTGCTGATCGACCATGATCTCTGGGCAATAGTAGCAAGTATCAGCCGTAAGCAGTGCTCTGCGAATTTCTGGCTCAGCGTTACCGGCAGATTTTATGAACCGAACGGATGAACTGGATCAGGGCCGACCGGGGGGACCACCGCTGTTCGAGGGAAATCCCTCGATGACCAGGCGGACTTCATTCTGATTCTGGGCAATTTCCACGGGCTGAGGGAGTTTGTACGGGGAGATAGTTTGACTGGTCTCGAGAGGAGGGGAAATGATTACTTCGTAGCGACCTGGCGGGATTCCCTGCAGTTTCCGATCCGCCGCTAAAGTGTTCAGATCGAAACTACCATCCCGCTGTATCTCCGCGACAGCGCGAATGGTCGGATCCCGCAAATTGCGAAACTCTACAGCCCCACCTGTCAGGGGCCGACCGTCTGAATATGACACGTAACCCCGCATTTCTTGGGTCTGCGGTAAATAAACCACACGCTGACAGGCTAACGGCATGAGTAAAAAAATCACACTACCTCTGAGCCAATTGCAGCGCATTGCAGTACCCTCAAGGAGTGCCACGGAGCCGAGACCGTCGACGGGCGCAAACCACTGAGGGTTTTACCAATCGGACCCCAGCGGATTACCGTCGGCTGGGTGACAGGCGTTCGCCCAAGTGGTCGCGCTAACACTTGCCGAAACGAAGCGCACCGAATGATCGCCCATGGCTGCGTTGATGCCGCCCGTGTGAGGCGACTGTGCCCGTGCAGGGTCGCAGTTATTAACATAGTGAGGCCGCACCTGGAACAGCAAGCAATTGGTGTAGCCACTGGCAGGATTCTTACTTGAAACATTGGTGCAGACAACCGGCCGCCAAATGGAGTTAGCGTCCGCCCAGAGACTCCCGTAAGTGCTCGCACTGTTCAACACGCCGCCGAAACCGCACGTGCCATACATTTCGGTGAAAAACATCGTATTCGATGTGCCATCGGGAATGTTAGCAGGAATTGAGGTGGCCCGGGGGATACCTGTATTGTTATGCCAGCCAAATACGTTATAGTTCGCCCCATACGACGCCGCTCCCCAGTGGTTGGCTCCGCCGTTGGTCGTCATGCATCGGCCGTTGGCCACCGAAGGATCCGAGGGACACAAATAGACGCGGATCACTTCACCGTAGTAGCCACCGCCATAAAGGTTCGGCGACATTAGTTTGTATAAGTTATCCATCTCAATGTAGGGCAATAAAAACATGTGCGGCGTGTAATTAAAACCCTGATACGGGCCCGTAAGTGTAATGGCACAATGCGGGCTCACATTCACCCATTCAGCACAAGGCGCGCTAAATGGTGGCAGCACTTGATAGTCGTTGTGGAGATTATGGGTCGCGATGAGAATTTGCCGCAAGTTGTTACTGCATCTCATCCGATTAGCCGCCTCACGTACCCGTTGGATCGCAGGTAACAATAAGGCCATGAGCAAGCCGATGATCGCGATGACCACGAGTAATTCGATCAGGGTAAAGCCACGCATACGGTACGACTGCCCGCTCATGATTGAGCCTCCCTAATTACTACGACATGAAAGCTACCTCGCGCCCCATAGCACGAGAGTTGTGCTAGTTATTCGGTGGCAAGCTTGTTTACTACGCCGATGACAATGCTTGCAAGTACCCGTAATCATCAGGTTTACTTATAGTCAATTTCCCTCATGGGGCAAGTGCCTCACTCTCACAACGGTGAGTCTGTTATAATGGCGTTCCTGACGTGTGCGAGGGGGAGACGCCGTCTAGGATTTGGAATCTTGGCTCACATTGGTCAGCAAAGATCGGAAGAGCCGGAGACTGTTCTGGCCCGCGTCCCGCAAAGGATGCCACAGTTGCTCGAGACTCGTCCAGTTCACGGGCAATACGTCGCCCAACGACAGAGCGGAGTCGGACTCTGTCCCATTATTGAGCACCGGCGAAACAACTTCTACCATACCTTCTACGCTGCGCCGCAGGGAATCCGGAATAAACCAGTAAGCCAATTCCTGAACTGAGTACCTCGTGGAATCCGAAATCGCCTCGCTCGGTTGCGCCCGAGCTATCTGAACATCAGTAAAACCATGCTCCGAATGACTAATAGCAGGCTGGCTCGCCGCAATGACTTCCGTCGAGCTGGCGGTCTGGGTAACTTGTGCCGCCACACGATACGATGATATGTCCGGTTGCGGCTCCTCCAGAGCGGTCAAGCCAAACCATGCTAACACGGCCAAAACGAGGCTGGCCGCCATCATATGGCGCATCTGGGCTTGTTGACGTTCGCGGCGGTCGGCTAATACTTTCTCGGCAATGGCTTTCGGAGAGCCCCCAGGCTCCGGTTCGGGCCAAACCCGCAATGCCACCGCGAGTCTCCGAGCCACCGTCAAACTAGCTCGGCATTCTCCACACAACTCCATGTGCCGTCTGACTTCGGCGGGCAGTTCAATTTCAGGGTCGTCAAGAATCAGCGGAGTCCAAAGTTGACAAACTCGGCACATGAGTTGGTAGCCCCTCACTCCATCCACGCTGCCGTAAGTAATCTATCAGCTCTAAGCGAGCACGGTGCAGCCAGGTTTTGATCGTGCCGACAGGTCGGCCCAAAATCTCCGCAATCTCCTCATAAGGCAGATGCCGATCGTGGTAAAGGACAAAGACGAGCCGATATTCCTCGCGCAACTGACCTAATGCCTCCTGCAAAGTTTCCTGCAGTTCCCACAGCTCGTTAGGGTCGGGCCGAACCTGCCGATCGTGCAGCCCGTCATGCAAAGACGAGTTCCACGAGCGTTGCCGCAGCCACGTCCGGCAGCGATTGACCGCAATGGCCAGAATCCACGGCCGCAGCGGTCGCGACTTATCCCAGCAATGCAGGCTGCGGAAGACGCGCAAAAAGACCTCTTGCGTGACGTCCTCCGCGTCGTGAACATGGCCGAGCAGGCGCAGGCACACTGCGTACACGTCCCGCTGGAATCGCGCCACCAGACGCTGCGTCGCCTGCGGGTCTCCCTTCAAACATGCTCGCACTAAGGCTCGTTCGTCCTGCCACGCCGTGTTCTGGGCCATGTCCATCTACCAATACCCCAAGACTGACCTATGAGTTTCGCACTGTATTTGACATGTTATGGATTACTAATTTAGGTGGACAGCTAATCGCAACCCAGTCATGACTCATTGCAACGACGAGTTCCGTAGCCAAAGACACGAGCCATAGGACACATCCATTCTGTGCCGGCAGCTAGCAGTGCCCGCTTGTCGCAACATCCAGCGTTTAGGCGGTATCATATAGGTAAAGTCCGCTTAGGGATAGCTTGCTTCATCTTGAGGAACGTCATGGCCTGGGACGTTCGGGAAGTGCTCGGCCCCGGAGGCTACATTGCGAGGGTACTCAGTAATTACGAAACGCGGCCGCAACAGTTGGCTATGGCCGAAGCTGTCGCCGATGCGCTGCGGCACCGCCGTCATCTTATGGTCGAAGCAGGCACCGGCGTAGGGAAGAGTTTCGCTTACCTGGTTCCCGCCATTGCCTACGCCCAAACCCACGACGATTGCCGCATCCTGGTGTCCACACACACTATTAGCCTGCAAGAGCAGTTAGTTCAAAAGGACATCCCGGTATTGCGCCGTGCGCTGCCCGAACCGTTCGTGGCCGTGTTACTAAAAGGCCGCTCCAATTACCTGAGCCGACGGCGCTTACTCGTTGCTGCACCGCGTGCCGGCTTGATTTTTGACAAATCGGAAGATTTGGCCCAAATGGCCCGACTGGTTAGGTGGCTGCAAAGCACGGAAGACGGAACGTTGAGCGACCTTGACTTTCAACCATCCAGCAGCGTCTGGGACCAGGTGGCTAGCGACAGCGACAATTGTCTGGCTCGACGCTGTCCCCATTTCGACTCATGCTTTTATTTCCGCTCCCGCCAGCTTGCTCGTCAAGCGCAGATTCTAGTGATCAACCACGCCTTGTTCTTTTCCGACCTTGCTCTGCGTCGCGCTAGCGAAGGAGCATCGTTGTTACCCGACTATGATGCCGTCATCTTCGACGAAGCCCACACGTTGGAAGACGTCGCTGCGGAACATTTCGGCATGAGCCTGACCAGTGGGCAAATCACCTTCCTGCTCAATCGGCTCTTTTCGCCCAAATCGGGACGCGGCCTATTGACTGCCTGGGGTGACACTGAAAGCCGAGATCGACTAGCCGTTGTTCGCCGCGCTGCCGACGAATTTTTTCAAGAGTTAGCACATTGGCAACCCCAGGGGGTCGAAAAAACCAACGGTGCTACACCACGCCAAGTTGGACGCGCCGCTAGCGCTAGTGAAATGCTTCGTGTGCGTGAACCCGTTCGGGTTCGCAGCAATTTAGCGCTGGAACTACGCGTGTTGGCAGGAAAGCTGCAAAATCTGGCGAGCCGTACTTCGGGCGATGAAGTACGCATCGAACTCCAAGCAGCCGCGAAACGTTGCCACGACTTTGCCGACTTGATCTCGACCTGGCTCGATCAGCGGCTCGAAGATCAGGTGTATTGGCTGGAACGCAGCCTTATGCGCAATCAGCCTCGCATCACCTTAGCTTCCTCGCCCATTCATGTGGGCGCCGCACTCCGAGAATATGTTTTCGACCGCATCCCCACAGTGGTTTTGACCAGTGCCACCCTGAGCACGGGCCGTGGCGAGGACGGTTTTGCCTTTTTTACCGACCGTCTTGGTTTCACAGGAGGGAAAACGCTACAACTCGGCAGTCCCTTCGACTATCGCCGCCAAGCCGAATTGCATTTATTCCGACACTTGCCCGACCCGGCTGTGGAACCTGAGCAGCACGAACAAGCGCTCCGTCGCTACATTCAACAATACGTGGCCGCTAGCGGGGGCCGCACCTTCGTTTTGTTCACGAACACCGAACAAATGCAACGACTTGCCGCGCAACTGCGCGACTGGTTCGCCGAGCAGGGCTATCCCTTCTACTGTCAAGGCGAGAGCCTGCCCCGCCAGCAGATGGTGCAGCGTTTCCGAGAAGCAGGCAACGCCGTGCTCTTCGGCGTGGACAGCTTCTGGCAAGGCGTGGACGTGCCGGGCGAGGCGCTCCAGACGGTGATCATCACCCGGCTACCCTTTGCCGTGCCCGACCGCCCGCTGATCGAAGCCCGCATCGAGGCGATTCGCGAGGCAGGCGGCCAACCGTTTTATGAGTACCAGATACCTTTAGCGGTCATTAAGCTCAAACAGGGGTTTGGTCGGCTCATTCGCTGCAAAACTGACACGGGCCGCGTCGTGATCCTCGACCCTCGGATCTTGACGAAGCCCTACGGCCAACGATTCCTCGAGGCCCTGCCTCCGTGCCGACGCGTCATTGATGGCCAACCGCAACCTGATGCGACTTGAATGCCCAATATTTGCTTTCACGGCCGGCTGTCATTTCGATATTGTCTTGCGGCACATGTTCACGATACAAATGTGAATATGAAATCACCAGGCCTTGCATAATCATGTGCATTATCCGTGCTCGAGCCCGTATTTCATCGGTGCTTTCTCACGGCCCTAGAGCAGCGAAATCCTTTTGTCGTGGGACTCACTCATGACTTCCGAACAGGAAAAATGGCTAGCTTTCACCTGTCATCTCGGTGGCGCCCTTGGGGCGATCCTGTTCGCTAACCTGGGATTCCTCGTACCCTTGATTATTTGGCTCATGAAACGCGAGGAATCGCTTCATGTCGATCACCACGGCAAAGAGGCCCTCAATTTCCAACTGAACATGTTGCTGTTGGGACTGGCGTTATATCTGGTTCTTTCGCTTCTGCGCGGTAGCCTCTTCCGACCCTTCGACATTCTCCAATGGCACAATCTGCCCTGGTTCAGTGCGCTACTAATTCTCAACCTTGTGCTCTCCATTGTCGGCGGCATTGAAGCCTATAACGGCAAAAAATACTGGTATCCATTTATTGTTCGAATTGTCCGTTGAATAATTTCTGCTACGTTCGGCAAGCGTCATCCCAAGGGACTTAGCCAGAGATTTATGCCCACGGTTTCATCCGGGGTGCTTAGTTAGGGCTTTTTACTCTGGAAAAAACCATCAATGGTCAGCACACAATTTCTTCCCCTGGCTTCATCTGCGGAGTCCGCGGCTTACCATCCAGCAAATCATCATATGGCACGAAAAGAGAACGGCATAACTTTCCATCCAGTGCCGGCGGTGAAGAGCGTGTAATAGCTGCCCATGTCGCCTCGATGCTTGAAACCACAGATTACGTAGAGAGCAACCCTACTAGTGTTTTTTCGTCCGCTGCAAAAGTGTTGACTTGATACTTGAAACCATAAATCGCGCAGATTGACGAAGGTGACTGACCAGCCGACCAAAGCCACCGCACGGCTGAGCGTTGTAGCGACTCACGCAACCGCACGTCCTCGGCCAGCTTCAGTGGAGCACTGTCATGGATGCAGCATCCTGCTTCATCCTTTCACATTGATCTGGGTAGTCGGCGGTCTGACTTCTAAGCAACCAATAAGGTGGCACGCATGAAGAACCAACATACGCTGGGGGAATTAGTAAGCGGTAAGAACCACTCTAGCTGTCCGTCGACGACTTAGTGATTTAGAAGCCCAGACCACAGACGGTTGCGTAAAGGCCATTGGGAGGTTCTTAGACAGCCTTGGCGAGCAATTTAAGCGTCTGTCCAACAAGCTAAGCGAAGATTCATTCAGTAATGGATACACCACCTAGTCCGCTCATAGACAAGTCGCTCCGCGGGCATGCGTCTGAGGTTGCTCTGTCCGAGCTGCGAGCTTAGTGCACGATGACGGTCTTCACTTCCGTCATTTCCAAAATGGCGTAACGGGGACCTTCCTTGCCCACGCCGCTTTCTTTGAGTCCGCCGTAAGGCATCAGGTCGGCGCGCCACTGCGGCCCCCAGTTGATGTGAATGTTACCCGATTCGACTTCACGCGCGAAACGTAAGGCGCGGTCAATATTTTGAGTGAAGATGGCGGCACTGAGTCCGTACACCGTGTCATTGGCGAGGCGGATGGCTTCATCGAGGTCCGCCACTGCGGTAACGGCCACTGCCGGCCCGAAAAGTTCCTCGCACGAGATGCGCATTTCGGGACGGACATCGGCCACGATCGTGGGGGCAACGATAGCACCGCGACGTTCACCCCCTGTGATCAGGCGAGCGCCTCCCTCGACAGCCTCGCGTATCCACTGTTCGACGCGGATAGCATCGCGTTCCCGCACCATCGGCCCCATTTGAGTTTCTTCTTTCAACGGGTCACCCACCCGAATCGCTTCCACGGCGGGTCGCAAGGCATCCAGATAGTCGCGGTAGATTTTCCGATCAGCTAGGACCCGTTGCGTTGAGATGCAGACTTGGCCCGCGTTGCTGTATCCAGTGGCCACCGTAGCGCGCACCACTTTGTCCAGGTCGGCGTCGTCCATAACAATGAGTGGCGAATTGGAACCGAGTTCCATGGTGACTCGTTTAATTCCCGCAATATGGCAAATCCGCTCACCCACTTCGCGACTGCCCGTGAAGCTGATTTTCCGAACGCGACGATCGCGGCACAGCATTTCGCCCAACTGTCCGCCTGGTCCGGTGAGACATTGGACCGCTTCCGGGGGAAATCCCGCTTGCAGCAGAATTTCGCATAGTTTCAAACTAGCGAGCGGTGTGTCACTGGCGGGTTTCAAGATGAGTGCGTTGCCTGCGGCTAACGCGGGGCCGACCTTGTGGCACACTAGCATGAGCGGAAAATTGAACGGGGTGATCGCTACCACGATGCCGCAGGGAACGCGGAGCGTGAATCCAAATTTGCCCGCTCCGCCGGGAGCAGCGTCCAAAGGCAACACTTCCCCATAAAGCCGTTTGGCCTCCTCGGCGGAAAGCTGCATGGTCTGAATGGACCGCGTGACTTCAAACCGCGCTTCTTGGATGGGTTTCCCCTCTTCCAGCGTGATGGTCCGTGCCAATTCCTCCTGACGTTGCTTCATCAGTTCCACGGCCCGCTGGAGCTTTTCAAACCGCTCCAAGGCGGGCATTTTTCGCATGAGCTGAGCACCGCGCTCGGCCGTGCGTAGGGCTAATTCCACATCGTCAGTGTCTGCCCGGGGCACTTCATCCACGACATGGCCGTCATACGGATGTATGATTGGCATCTTGCTAGGCTTATCGCGCCATTCCCCTCCCACGAGCATGCGCATAGCTATCTCTCCAGCGATTTTTCTCCGATTTGCTCTCTGGCTTCAGACTAATGCGAACTGGCCCAGCGTCAATATGGTGGCTCAATTAGCTAGGCTCGCCCAAGGAAACGCTTGACGCGACCCAAATATTCCTTCCGTGCTTGGTTAACGTCTACGATCGGAGGTGGATAATCCACTCGGTACTCCCGTAGTCGCTGCGGGTCAGAGAGGGCAGCGGTGGGCACCTGTCGCAATTCTGGAACATATCGGCGTATATAGCTGCCATCGGGGTCAAACTTCTTCGCTTGTAACCAAGGATTGAAGATGCGGAAGTAAGGAGCTGCGTCTGCCCCGCAGCCCGCACACCATTGCCAGTTGGCGACATTCTGAGCTAAATCGGCGTCCACCAGATGCTGGTAAAAATGGCGTTCACCGCAACGCCAGTCGAGACCAAGTTGTTTCGTCAGGAAACTGGCGACGATCATCCGAACTCGATTAGGCAACCAACCTTCGCTCAGAAGTTGGCGCATGCCCGCGTCCACGATGGGAATACCCGTTTGGCCTGTACGCCAGCATTGGAACACCTGCTCGTCACGCAACCACGGAAATCCCCGCCAGTCCCGGCGTAGTTCCAGTTCGGTGATTTCAGGGTGATGGAAGAGCAACTGGATATGGAAGTCGCGCCAAGCTAGCTCCTGGATGTACGTCGGGCTCACGTCCTGGGCGTCGCGGTATAACTGGCGTATGGAGATCAATCCGCAGCGTACATACGGGCTCATCTGGGACGAATCCCCGAGATGAAGAAAATTTCGGCGTTGCTCGTAACTGGGGAGGTGCTGGCGGACATACTTTTGCCAACTTTGGCGGACCTGCGTTTCGTCGCTGTGCCAGAATCGTAGCGCAGGACCTTTAGGGCGAGGCAATTCAGTTTCTGGAAACGCTATGCTCGGCGTGCGCAATACTTTCGGCGCTGGCCTTAGCGTTATCGAGGCTTGTGCCAACTGCGGTTTCCAGTAAGATTGGAAATAGCGGGTAAAGACGTAATAGGGCTTCTCGGGCAGTCCCACTAGAGAAGACTCGCTAAGCGTCTCTGTGCGAATTTGGAGGCGTTGTAAACAGCGCCGTAAGGAAGCATCTCGCTGACGTGAATGGGGTTCCCAGTCCAGGCACCAACGCACCACATCAGGACGAACATGGGCAAAAAACTGCTCTTGTTGTCTCTCGTGGATGCAGTAAAGACGACCTCCAATCCGGGATAGGGCGACACGTAGGTGGTGAACAGCCGCGAAGAATAGCGACTTCAAGTTGTCACCATGCTCTTGCTGATTGAACTCGTCGAGAATGAAAACAGGAATAATTTCGTGTTCGGCGTGGCCATCCCAGAGCGGGTTGTCATGGAGGCGAAGCTCACGACGAACGATAACCACAACACGCATATTAGATTTCCCGCTGGGTACCCCGTGAACCAATGGGACATAAAACGTCAGGTTTCTGCGGGTTCGGCGGTCGGGAATGAACCCAGGATAACCATGCGTTCGCAGTGCTCTCTCAGAGCTTCGAGCGTACGTCGGATTTTCGGCTCCTCCTGATGTCCTTCGAAGTCCACGAAAAACACGTATTCCTGCCGACCCGACCGTGCGGGGAACGATTCGATCCAGGTCAAATTCACTTTATTTTGCTTGAACGCGTTTAAGGCATCTACTAATGCACCGGGACGATGTGGCACTTGGAACATGACAGCAGTCTTTTCGGGGATGTTAGGCTCATGAGGCGAGGATTGCGTGCTGATAACGGCGAAACGAGTTTCGTTGTAAGGGTAGTCTTCAATATTGGAAAACAGAATTCGCAAACCGTAGCGTGTGGCTGCTTGTCGGCTAGCGACCGCTGCAGCTCCTGGTTCGCGTTGAGCTAATTCTGCGGCCGTCGCTGTGCTTGCCACTTCTACCAGCTGAGCCTGGGGCACGTTTTTCGCCAACCAGTTACGACACTGCGATAAGGCCTGGGTCTTACTATAAACGCGGCGAATCTCGTTTTGCGGGCAATTGGCCATCAGATGGTAATGAATGCGTAAACGGACTTCTGCACAAATCTTCACTTGGGGCATGCGAACGAACATTTCTAAGGTGTCGACAACTCGGCCGTCGGTGGAATTTTCCAGGGGCACGACGCCGTAGTCGGCTTGGTTACGATCGACGTCCTCAAACACCGTGGCGATATTGGCCACGCGCACGTATTCCACGCTTTGCCCGAAACGTTCGAGCGCAGCCAGATGACTGTAACTATACTCGGGGCCCAGATAAGCCACGCGCAACACTTTTTGTAACGCCCGGGACCCGCTGATTAACTCGCGAAAGATGGCTCTGACCGCTTGCTCCGAGAGAGGCCCCTTGTTGGCCGCGATGACATTTTGTAACACTTCTTCCTCGCGCGCTGGGCTAAAAATCTCGGCGCCGTGGTTATTTTTCATTTGGCCGATTTTCAAAGCCACAGCGGCACGCGAATTGACTAATTTCAGAATTTGCAAATCCAGTTTGTCAATTTGGCTGCGGAGCGATCGCAACTGTGCCGCCGACCGCGTGGTAGTGGCGCTCCCGTCCTCGCTCGACCTGCGGCTCATGGCTGGCCTCGCCTAAGTTTGCTTCACCAATACAATTTATGACTGGGCAACTCCCATGTCAACAGGTCGGGCTATAATTTGCGACAATTTCGACCAAATTCCTATCTGTCAAATTGACATCACTCGCCAGAGGCTTCTCGACCATGTCATAATGGCACATTCTGCCGATATTTGCCGATTTGACTCTAGGAGCTGGTGCCTGACTGACAAGGTGGGCCAGCACGGGCTCCTGCTGACGCTAGACCTTGACCAGATTGTCAATAGCGTCAAGAATTTAATGCACATTCCAAGGAGAAAAAACTCGGCACGTTTTTTGCTAACTCACCTATTGGACTTTACGATTTCCGTCAGTGTTACGACCTCTATTATACTGAATATAACTTTGTATTCAGGAATGCAAGAACCTGCCGTGAACCTGGCCCAACCGCCTCGAATGACCGACCCTTCCAGCCGTGTGAGCTTTAAGGATTTGAACTATAACGGAAAGAACCTAAGGAGAGATGGCATATGGCAACCGACGTCATCATAGGCATTGATTTAGGCACCACTAACTCCGTCGTTGCGGTGATGGAGGGCAACGAGGTTAAGGTTATCCCGAACCAGGAGGGGAACCGTTTGACCCCAAGCGTGGTAGCTTTCACGGACAAGGGCGAGATTTTAGTAGGCGACCCCGCCAAGCGTCAAGCTATTACCAACCCGAAGCGGACTATTTACTCGATCAAGCGTTTCATGGGCCGCCGCTTCGAGGAGGTTGAGCAAGAACGCAAGATGGTGCCTTATGAGGTCGTGCCCGATGCCAAGGGCATGGCCGCTGTGAAAATCGGGGACAAGCTTTACACCCCGCCCGAAATTTCGGCCATGGTGCTGCGGAAGCTCAAAGAAGCGGCGGAAAACTACCTCGGCCATAAGGTGCGCCGTGCGGTGATCACAGTCCCCGCGTACTTCAACGATGCGCAGCGTCAAGCCACCATTGACGCCGCGGCTATCGCGGGCTTCGATCCCGAATGGGAATTGGAAGATCCCAAAACGAGTAAGATCATCCGCCAGAGAATGCGCATCATCAACGAACCTACCGCTGCCGCTTTAGCTTATGGTTTGGAAAAGAAACGCAACGAGCGCATCGCAGTTTTCGACTTGGGCGGAGGCACTTTCGACATATCAATCCTGGAAGTTGGCGACGGCGTGTTTGAGGTTAAAGCGGTGAACGGCGACACACACCTTGGCGGTGACAACTGGGACGAGGTGCTGATTAACTACATCGCCGACGAGTTCAAGAAAGAAACAGGTATCGACCTGCGCAAAGATAACATGGCTATGCAGCGGCTCAAAGAGGCTGCCGAGCGAGCGAAGAAGGAACTGTCGGGTCAGACGCAAACCGACATAAACCTGCCGTTCATCACCGCGGACGCCAGCGGCCCCAAACACCTGCAAATGACCATCACGCGTTCAAAATTCGAGCAGTTGACCGAACATCTGGTCGAACGTTGCCGCGGACCCGTAATGCAGGCGCTACGCGACGCTGGGCTGAAACCAAGCGATATTGACGAAGTTGTGCTCGTCGGCGGTATGACCCGCGTGCCTCGGGTTCAGCAGCTAGTCCGCGAAATTTTCGGTAAGGAAGGACACAAGGGCGTCAACCCTGATGAAGTGGTTGCCGTCGGTGCGGCTATTCAGGGGCATCAATTACTGTTGGGAAGCAAGTCGGAAGTCTTGCTCCTGGACGTGGTACCGTTATCGCTAGGCGTAGAAACTTTGGGTGGCGTATTTACCCGCATCATCGAACGGAACACCACGATTCCCACATCCCGTAAGCAGATTTTCTCCACGGCCGAGGATAATCAAACCGCCGTCACCATCCGAGTGTTCCAGGGGGAGCGCGAAATGGCCGCCGACAATCGCCTCTTGGCGCAATTCAATCTCGAAGGAATCCCGCCCGCGCCTCGAGGCGTGCCCCAGATCGAGGTGACGTTTGAAGTGGACCATAACGGCATTCTGCATGTGTCCGCGCGCGACTTGGCCACCGGCAAGGAGCAGAAAGTCCGCATCGAGGCCTCCAGTGGACTGACCTCGTCCGAGATCGAACGCATGCGCAAGGACGCCGAAGCGCACGCTGCGGAAGACCGTCGGCGCCGCGAACTGGCCGAAACACGCAACCAGGCGGACCACTTAATTTATCAGATGGAAAAAGTGCTGCGAGAACACGGTGCCAAGTTGTCCAGTGCCGACAAGTCCGCAGTGGAATCGGCCATTGCTCGGCTCAAGGAAAAAATGAAAAGCGACGATATCACCGCGATCCGTCAGGCAATTTCCGAGCTGGAGCAAGCGTCGCACGCCATGTCGCAGCATTTGTATCGCGCCGCGACGGGTGCCGCAGGCGCCACCACCACGGGCGATGGCAGCCGTACCACGGGCGGACCTTCCGAAGGCGTCATTGACGCCGACTTCGAGGTCAAGAAGTAAGCTCAACTGTCCGCTAAGAATCAGTTTAGACTCGTTGCCTATAAGGGTGCATATATCCTCTGGCTCTGATTGTGCCCCGGAAATCTAGTTGGTGACATACACATATATTTTTCTTTTGCCGCAAATGGCGAAACAAGCGTGATTGTGCCCGCTGGTGTAGAGCTTCTGGGCTATTGTTGTCGTGTCGCATCCCGCTTAAATATCCTGGCTTTGGATTACCCTAATGCGAGAACCGGTGCAAAAGTCTAACCTCACAAATTAGTTCTGGCCA